>DAOOQQ010000010.1:0-95140 GCA_035388825.1 Candidatus Ozemibacteraceae bacterium | reverse complement strand
CGTGCGCTGCATGTTGATGTCGCGGAACAGGATGCCGTACAGCGCGTCGTTGAGCATGACGTCGAGCCGCTCGAGAGCGCCCATCGCGGCGATCTCGGGCATGCACAGGCCGGAACAGTAGTTGCAGAGCCGGATGTACCGGCCGAGTTTTTCGCCTTCCTCGTCGAGGGCGGCGCGCATCAGCCGGAAGTTCTCCTGCGTGGCGTAGGTGCCGCCGAACCCTTCGGTCGTGGCGCCGAACGGCACGTAGTCGAGCAGGCTCTGGCCGGTGGTGCGGATGACGGCGATGACGTCGGCCCCCTGTTTCGCCGCGGCGCGGGCCTGAACAATATCTTCATGAATATTTCCGGTGGCGACGATGACGTACAGGAGCGGCCCCGTCTTGTCGCCGACGGTGCCCAGCCGGTCCTCGCGCCGCGCCCGGTTCGAACGGATCCGCTCGACGGTCGTACGGGCAAGCTCCGTCACCTTCGCCCGGATCTCGAACAGATCGCCCATCGGCAGAGCGGCCAGGTCGAGTTCGCCCTTCGCCGTGCGCTCGGCGATCTGCTGAGGCGTCAGACCGGTTTTCAGGACGGCATTGCCGATCGCATTCGCGGCTCCCAGAGCCAGCTTCCCGGCTTTCTGGAGGTGGGCGACCACGACGTTCGGCAACGGCACCTCTTCGGCGTCGATGCCGTCAACGCCCAGGAGGCGCAGGACGGCACGCTCGACGGTCACCGTCGTGTGCCGGTCGATGAACTTCTGGGTGTCGAGGGCGATCTTGTGGGCAAGCTCGCGCGCCTCGTCAACCCGCTTCGGATCGAGATTCAATTTGCTTTGTGACATCCGATGCACCCTTTCCTTCCGTGTTCAGCCGCGAAGCTTTTCCCGAGCCAGTTCGAGGAGCTCCCCGTCGAGACCGAGCAGTTCGGCCACCCGCACCGCATCGCGCGGCGGCGGGTTGTACCACTCGACCCGCTCGAGACGGTAATTCATGTATTCCTGCAACTGGTCGAAACTCCGCTCCTTCTGGATATCGAGCCTGCTTCGAAGCTCCTCGAAGTCGGCCCGCTTCAAACCGATCACCTGAAAATGCCTCATTCCCTTCCCCACCACGTTGCCGTAATGGGTCGAGGCGAGACAGAAGCCATTATACCGCGAGACGTACTCGAGCAATGCCCTCATGAGCGCCTCGCCTTCCTCGGGGTTCGTCCCGCGCGCGAACTCGTCGAGTGCCGCCAGGCCCGTGCCATGCCGCATCAGGCCGAGCAGACGCTGGACTTCGGCCACCTCGGCACCGAACGTGCTCAGCCCCTGCTGAACCGACTGCAAATCGTCGGACAAATAGAACAGATACGCCAGCGGAGGCATCACGAGCCGCGCGGCGGGCACGAAAAATCCGCACATTGCCAGCGCTGCGTGAAGCGTCACCGTGGCCAGCACGACGCTCTTCCCGCCCATGTTCGCCCCGGTGATGACGTTCGCCCCCGATCCCAGCTCGATCGAGACCGGGACGAACGCCCTCCCCCGCCCGGCAAGCTCGGCGGCCACCATCGGGTTGACGGCGTCTTCCAAGAGATATTCTTTCGTATTGTCACGGAGTTCCGGCCGGACGGCGTTCAGTTCGAGAGCGAGGAGAACCTTCGCCAGCAGGAAGTCGAACGTTCCGACGGCGGCAACGCAGGCTTCGAGCGCCGGCAGGGAAGCGCGCAGCCGGGCCGTCAGGGTGCGGCGCACCTGCTCCTCGGCCTCCCGCTCCCGGACCACGAGCTCGCGGCGCCTCTCCACCCGTGTTTCCCGGCTATCCGGGCTTTCACCGGCCACTCCACTCAGCAGTTCCCGTTCGATGCGCTGCTTTTCCGCGCGGATGGCGGCCAGTTCCGGCGCATACGCATCGGCGAGGAAGAACGACCGTGTCACCGGCGGATCGGGATTCAGGGCTGTCACCACCGCCGACACGTCGGGAAGCTCCGTCCGCGCATCGGAAAGGACACAGGCAGCTGTCAGGGGCCGGAGATCGCCGGCATTGATGGCGAAGTTCTTCAGCTCGAACAGGTCGACCTCATCGAGGATGCGGCCTTCTTCCCCGAGCCGCCCGAGCGTCCCCCGGATCTCCTTGAACCGCTCCAGCACCAGCCGGGCATCTTCGATCCAGGTCCGGTTCGCGCAGCACCAGTCCAGCAGCCGCCCCACCGCATCCAGTTCCCGGTTCAGCGCCGCCAGCTCCGTCGCGGGAAACGGCGCAACCGCCTTCTTGCGTTCACGGCCGAACGGCGTGAGCGGCGCACAACGCCCCATCACCCAGGAAAACCCGATCCGCTCTTCCTGTTCCCGCCTAAATCCCGGCAGCATACCAGCCTCCGATCACATCCACGAGCGGCAGAGGAACGGCCGCAGACAGGGCTTTCATGACGACGGGGGCGGCATCCGGGCCGGCCAAGGCCGGGCCGGGATGCATCGCGACGCAGGCGACGGTGAGGGGGCGCGCGGCCCGCACGGCGATGCCGGCGGCGCGCAGCCGTTCCCGACGGCGGTCATCGACGAACAGGCGGGTGCCATCCTCGACGACGAGCATCAGTCCCGCCCAGCCGCTCTCGCGCGCCTCCGGCTTTTGCCCGAGGAGCCGGTCGACGAACTCGTTCGTCACCGCCCCGCGGATGCCGATCGCCACCGTCGAGGCACGGATCGCATCGACCGTCTCGCGTCCCATCTCGGCTGATGCAAAACCACGGGACTTCCCGGCGTCACGGTCGATGACGAGAAGCTTCGCCGGCCGCTCACCGCGTTCTGGAACGAGATACTGGCGGCAGACGTCCGCCGGAGCCGCAGCAAGGGTGAGTTGCCCAAGCACACGAGCCGCATCCGCGACGCAGTTTTCGACGGATCTGGCCGGATCGAGCCTGACCGTGAACACGGCGGCACCGCTGCCCGACGGCGCGGCGAGACTCAGGCGGCCCTGGGCACCGTCGACGAACACCCGGCGGGCGCCGTGCGTTTCCAGCAGCCGGCAGACGCGCATCAGATCCGCCACGACGGAGGGCCCGGCGAGCTCGATCCAGCCGCCGCTGCGCGCCTTCACGATCAGCACCTCGCCCAGCGGGGTGTGAACGCCCGTATCCGCAAGGATTTCCCTGGTGATGTCCCCGTGGGCCAGGCAGCCCGAGGCGGTCGCGAGAATGCTCCCCGGCGGCACGGTCAGCACGGCCCGGCTCCGCTCGGCGGCTCCGTTCAGCTCCGCCCCGTCGACGCCGACCGATGTCACCCCCACCGGCTCGCCGCCGGCATGGGCATCGAGAAACGCCTGCAACGCCGTCGTCTTGCCCGTCCCCTGGCCCGTCCCGACGAAAGCAAGAGTTGCATGATCCGATGACAACCCCCGGAGCTTCGCCCGAAGCTCCGCCGCCGACAGCCGTTCGATGCACCTCACCACGTTCCGGATCCCATCCATATTATATATAATTATATATTATATTCGCGTATCCCGTTCCTGTAGGGGCGGGTTTCAAACCCGCCCCCATGATGCATGGATATGCGTCGTTCCCGATCGTTCCATCCTCCGGTATCTGTGACATCTGCGTCATCTGCGGATTCATCCGTGTCCTACCGGGGGCAAAGGAGATGGCCGAAGAAGTTCGGGCGCACCCGAGGGTGCGCCCGAACCGGACGGTCAATGGTCGTTTCCGGCCTTGCGCTTCTTGCCGCGCAGCTTGCGCTGGGTGACCTCGGGTTCGAGGGCGATCTTGCGATGGGACAGCCCCGCGATGCCTTCGAGCTTCACTTCCCGCTCACCGCGGCACACGTCGCACCGGCAGCCGGGCTTGTAGTTGCTCGGCTCCTCGTAGCAGGAGATGACGCCTTCGAAGTTGCGCAGGATCACCTTGTTGTAGCCGTGCGAGATCGCGTAGTCGGGCATGACGGGGATCTTCCCGCCGCCGCCCGGCGCGTCGACGACGAAGGTCGGCACGCAGAAGCCCGAGGTGTGGCCCCGCAGCCCTTCGATGATGTCGATCCCGACCGCCACCGGCGTCCGGAAGTGGGAGAGGCCCACCGAAAGATCGCACTGGTAGATGTAATACGGCCGCACCCGGGCCTTGACGAGGCCATGCACCAGGCGCCGCATCACGTGCACGCAGTCGTTGATGCCGCGCAGCAGCACCGACTGGTTCCCGAGCGGAATGCCGGCATTCGCCAGCATCTCGCAGGCCCGCACCGACTCTTCACTCAGCTCGTCGGGATGGTTGAAGTGCGTGTTGAGCCATATCGGATGATATTTTTTCAGCATTTCGACCAGGGCGGGGGTGATGCGCTGGGGCATGACGACCGGCGTGCGCGAGCCCAGCCGCACGATCTCGACGTGGGGAATCGCCCGCAGCTTCTTGATGATGATCTCGAGCTTGTCTTCCGAATACAGCAGCGGATCGCCGCCCGACAGGAGCACGTCGCGGATCTGCGGCGTGTTCCGGATGTACTCGATGGCCGCATCGATCTGGGCCATCGGCAGGGGCAGGTCGGTCTGGCCCGCAAACCGGCGCCGCGTGCAGTGCCGACAGTACATCGCGCACTGGTCGGTGATCAGCAGCAGCGCGCGGTCGGGATACCGGTGCGTCAGGCCCGGCACCGGCGAATCCCCGTCCTCGTGCAGGGGGTCGACGAGATCGGATTCGGACTTGTACAACTCGTCGACCGTCGGGATCGCCTGCTTGCGGATCGGACACGCCGGATTATCGGGATCGATCTTCGAGAGATAATACGGCGTAATCGACATGCGGAGGGACTGCAGGCATTTCTGGATGCCCTCTTCCTCTGATTTGGTCAGAGTAATGTACTTTTTCAGCGACTCGACATCCGTCACCCGGTTCGCGAGCTGCCAGCGCCAGTCGTTCCACTGTTCGTCGGTGGCATCCTTGAACAGGATCTTTCTGCGATTGACTGCCATTCTCCGCTCCCCGTCAGGCCGTGTAGGATTCGCGGAACAGCTTCATCAGGGCCGGGCTCTCGCGCAGCAGCTGAAGAGTGATTTCGGCATGGTCCTTCGTGTACCCGTTTCCGATGATCATGTCGACGTCCTTGCCGACGCCTTCTGCGCCCAGCGCAGCCTTGGTGAAGCTCGTCGCCATCGAGAAGAAGTAGACGATGCCGCCGTCGCGCACGGGCAGAATGCAGGACATCTCGGAATTCGGCACGTTCAGGCAGTTGATCGTGATGTCATACTCGGCGCCGCCCGAGGCTTCCATCGCCTTGGTCAGCACGTCCATCGGATCCTGGGCGTTGGCCTTGATGACGTGGTGGCAGAAGCCGAGGTCTTTCAGGCGCTGGATGTTCTTCTCGCTCTGGCCGATGCCGACGACGAGGCCGGTCGGGCCGACGCGCTTGCGGGCTTCATACGCGCACAGGATGCCGGACTTGCCGGTTCCGCCGAGGATCAGGACCTTCTGGCCGGGGCGGACGAGCTTCGCGGTCTGGGCCGGGGCGCCGGCGACGTCGAGAGCCGCCATCGCGGCCGCTTCCGGTATATCGGTCGGTATCTTTGCATACAGGCCGGTCTCGAACAGGATCGCCTGGCCCTTGATGTCGACGCGGTCGATCTTCATGTGGACCTTGTTGATCGCGTCGATGCGCAGCGGCGTCTGGGAGAGCGACACCAGCGTCACGATCTTGTCGCCGGGCTTGAGGGCGATCTTCTTTTCCAGCTTCGGGCCGATCTTGGCGACCTTGCCGATCAGAACGCCGCCCGAGCCGGTGACCGGGTTCTTCATCTTGCCCTTCTGGCGCACGATCTCGCAGATGCTGGCTTTGAGCTTCTCCTCGTCGCCGCCCGCGGCTTCCTTCAGCTGATGAAAACTGGCCGAATCGATGTTCAGCGCTTCGACGTCGATCAAAATCTCGTTGTCGAAGATGTTCATGTCGTTGGAAACGACATCCGCAGCCTGCGGAAGCACGCCCTTGGGCTCGATGACGCGATGGGTTCCGTATTTGCAGCCGGTCTTCATTCTCTTCTCCTTGTCGTTCTACGTTGTAACTCAGATGGCCATGGGCTTGAGATGCTCGGAAACGAACAGGTCAGCCTCGGTCATGGACTTGATCTCTTCGACCGTGACGTCGGGGTGGTGTTCCCGCAGGACGAGACCGCCCGGGCGCACGTCGATGACGGCAAGTTCGGTGACGATCATATTGACCTCGTGGTGCGCGGTCAAGGGCAGCTTGCACTTCTTCAGGATCTTCGGCCGCCCCTTCTCGGTGTGCAGCGTCGCGACGATCACCAGGTTCGCGCCGGAGACGAGATCCATCGCGCCGCCCATTCCCGGCACCTTCTTGCCGGGGATGATCCAGTTCGCCAGGTTGCCCTCCTGGTCGACCTCGAGCGTGCCGAGAATCGTCGCATCGACGTGGCCGCCGCGGATCAGGGAAAACGAGGTCAGACTGTCGAAGAACGAGCCGCCGGGCAGGATCGAAACGTTCTGGCCGCCTGCGTTCTGGATCTGCAGGTTTTCCTTGCCGGGCTCGGGAGCCGGCCCCATGCCGGTCATGCCGTTCTCGGCCTGGAAGGTGACATGCACACCATCGGGAATATAATTCGCGACCAGCGTGGGAAGCCCGATGCCGAGGTTCACCAGCCAGCCGTCCTTCAGCTCTGCCGCGATGCGTTTCGCGATGATGGTTTTCGCCTGTTCGGGATTCGGAATCATTTCGAGCCTCCCTTCGCCACGACATGATCAACCAGCACGCCGGGGGTGATCGCATGCTCGGGAGCGAGCTTCCCGATCTCGACGACCTCGTCGGCCTCGCAGACGACCGTGGCTGCGGCCATCGCCATGACGGGGTTGAAGTTGCGGGTCGTGCCCTTGTAGAACACGTTTCCGGCCTTGTCGGCGATGCTGGCATACAGCAGCGTCACGTCGGCCTTGAGGGGAAGCTCCAGCAGATACTCGTGGCCATCCACGACGATCTTCTGCTTCTCCTCCTCGACGATCGTGCCCACGCCCACGTGCGTCAGGATACCGCCCAGGCCGGCGCCGCCCGCCCGGATCCGCTCGGCGAGGGTTCCCTGCGGCACGAGCTGGACTTCCATGACGCCGTCGTTCATCTGCTGGCCCGCCTCGGGGTTCAGGCCGATGTGCGAGGCGATCAGCTTCTTGATCTGGTTGTTTTTCAGCAGCTTGCCGACGCCCTTTCCGGGCAGGCCAGCATCGTTGCAGACGATCGTCAGGTCGCGCACGTTCATCTCGACCAGCAGGTCGACCAGCCCCTCGGGGGTGCCGCAGGTCATGAACCCGCCGACCATGATGGTCTGGCCGTCCTTGAACAGATGCTTCAGGTCTTCTCTTCGCGTGAGCTTGTTCATGCTTTTCCTCCGGTCAGGCCGAGAATCGCGCGCGCCTCGGCCGGGCTCGCGACCTCGCGGCCCAGTTCATGGGCGATGCGGGCGACTTTCGCCACGAGCTCGCCGTTGGACTTCGCCGGCATGCCTTTCGCCAGGTTCACGTTGTCCTCGAAGCCCACGCGCACGTGGCCGCCGAGAACGATCGCGACGGCGGCCGTCGTGAAGGCGTTGCGGCCGATGCCGCTCGCCGTGAAGGTGCTGCCGGCCGGGATGCTCTGGGCCATGTAGAGCAGGTCGCGGGGCTCGGCGGCAATGGCGCACGAGGTGCCGAGGACGAAGTTGAAGTGCATCGGGCCGGGAATGTGGCCCTTGCGGTTCAAGCGTATAGCGAGGTCTATCATTCCCTTGTCGAACACCTCGATCTCGGGCTTGATGCCGCTCGCCTTCATCCGGGCCGCGAACTCGATGATCGTGTTCTCGGTGTTGACGAAGATCTCGTCGCCGCCGAAGTTCACGGTGCCGCAGTCGAGCGTGGCCATCTCGGGCTTCAGCTGGAGCGGCTGCATCCGCTCCTCGTTCGACATGCCGACGGCCCCGCCCGTCGAGGGCTGGATGATGACGTCGGGGCAGGCCTCGCGGATCGCCTTGATGGCGGCCTCGAACCGTTTCGCCGACTGGGTCGGCTTGCCGTCGTCCTCGCGCACGTGCAGGTGGATGATCGAGGCCCCGGCATCACGCGCCGCCTTCGCCTCGCGGGCGATCTCGGCGATGGTGTAGGGAACGGCGGGATTGTGTTCCTTGGTCACTTCGGCGCCGCAGATAGCGGCGGTGATGATCAGTTTATCCATAGTTGCCACTATACCTCAGCGCGCTCAATACTTCGCCCGCACGTATGCGAGCGACTCGGCGATCATGTCGATCGTGTGCTTCAGATCGGCCTCGGTGTGGCGGTGGCAGATGTAGCCGTGGTGATACGGCTGCATGAACACGCCGCGCCGGATCAGCTGTGCGTAGAAATCGTGCCGCTTTTTCTTGTAAGCGCCGGTCTCGTCCTTGGCGAAGGTGATGAACTGCATCATCGGGATGCCGGAAACCTCGGCGCCGCAGTCGGCGTCGGCGACGACCTTCCGCATGTCGGCGATGAACTTCTCGCCCTTCTTCCACATCGTGTCGAGCACCTTGTCGCGCTGCATGATCTCGATCGTCTTGAGGGCCGCGACCATCGCCAGACTGTTCGGGAAGAACGTCGAGGAGACGAACGCCTCCTTCTCGAGCTTCTTCATGAACGGGGTCTTGCCGACGAGCGCGCCGATCTCGTAGCCGTTCGCGAGCGCCTTTCCGAAGCAGGAAAGGTCGGGCGTGACGCCGTAATGCTTCTGCGCGCCGCCGATCGAGACGCGGAAACCGGACCGGATCTCGTCGAAGATCAATACGCAGCCATATGTATCAGCCAATTTACGAACGCCTTCGAGGAAGCCGGGCTTCGGCTCCTGCAGGGGGAGGGCCAGCGGGTGGCCGAACGGGGTGACGATGATGCCGGCCGTGTCGCCGCCGTGCTGTTTCAGCAGGGCCTCGAGCTCGTCGAGACGGTTGTAATGGAACTCGTGGATATCCTCGTACAGCTTCGCGGGGATGCCGCCCTTCACCTCGACGCACCAGTCGTGCCAGCCATGGTAGCCGCACCGCAGGATCTTCGTGCGGCCGGTGTAACAGCGGGCGACGCGGGTCGCGAGGGTCGTGGCGTCGGAGCCGGTTTTGACGAACGAGGCCATCTCGCAGCTCGGGATCAGTTCGCGCAGCTTCTGGACGAGCTGGTTCTGGATCGGCTGGGTGAGCGAGAAACAGAAGCCGTGCTCCTGGATCTGCCGGATGACGGCGTCGTCGACTTCCTTCTCGCGGTAGCCGAGGATGATCGGGCCGTAGGCGCACAGATAGTCGATGTACTCGTTCCCGTCGACGTCGCGCACGCGGCAGCCCTGGCCGTCGGTGAAGTAGATCGGATACTCGCCCTCGACGAAGTTGTAGGGGCGGCGGATCCCGGCGACGCCGCCAGGGACCAGGGTCTTGGCCAGCTCGAACTCCGAGAGGCTCTTGTCGAGTTTCAGATGGGGTGCTTCTTTCATGATGTGGCTCTCCGTTCGACGCGTCAGACGTTCGCGTTTTCGACGAGCATGGCGATGCCCATGCCGGTGCCGATGCAGAGCGAGGCGATACCGAGCTTTTTCTTGCCGCGCTTCATCTCATACAGAAGCGAGATCAGGATACGCGCGCCGCTGGCGCCGATCGGGTGGCCGAGCGCGATCGCGCCGCCGTTCACGTTGATCTTGTCGGGGCTGATGCCGAGCTCTTTGCGAACCGCGATCGACTGGGAGGCAAACGCCTCGTTCAGCTCGAACAGGTCGATGTCGGCGACGGTCAGGTTCTGGGCCTCGAGCAGCTTGCGGACGGCGTAGACGGGCCCCATGCCCATGATCTCGGGCCGAAGACCGACCAGGCTGTAGCCGCGGATATAGGCCATCGGGGCCAGCTTCAGGGCTTTGCACTTCTCTTCGGATACGACGAGCATCGCGGCGCCGCCGTCGTTGATGCCGGAGGCGTTGCCGGCCGTGACGGTGCCGTCCTTCTTGAAGGCGGGCCGGAGCCCCGCGAGCTTTTCGAGCGAGGTGTCGGGCCGGATGAACTCGTCGTCCTTGAAGGTGATGTCGCCCTTCTTGTTCTTGATGATAACGGGTACTATTTCATCGGCGAACCGGCCGGCCTGGCGGGCAGCGGCGGCTTTCTGCTGGCTCTGGCAGGAGAACTCGTCCTGCTCCTGGCGCGAGACGTTGAACTCCTCGGCGACGTTCTCGGCGGTAATGCCCATGTGATAGTTGTTGAACGGGCAGGTCAAACCGTCGAGCACCATCGTATCGAGGATTTCCCCGTGGCCGAGGCGCAGGCCGTTGCGGGCGCCTTTCATCGCATAAGGGGCATTCGACATGCTTTCCATGCCGCCCGCGAGCGCGAGCTCGATCTGTCCGGCGCGAATCGCGTTGAATGCGAGCCCGACCGCATGCAGGCCAGAGCCGCAAACGGTGTTGATGGTCGTGGCGGGAATCTGCTGCGGAATGCCGCCCTTCATCGCAGCCTGACGGGCCGGATTCTGGCCGTTGGTCGCTTGCAGGACGTTGCCCAGATACACTTCCTCGATCGCGTCGGCTGCCACGCCGCTGCGTTCGAGAACGGCCGCGATGGCCTTGGCGCCGATTTCAGAGGCGGACAGGGGCGCCAGGGCGCCACCAAAAGAGCCGATCGGGGTCCGGACCGGACTGGCAATAGCCACCTTCTTCATTCTCTGCAACCTCCATTCCCTGATTCAAACGTATTTTCCCTTTTTCCGGGGGTACGGCCGGGGGTTCCCGGTTGATGGAGGCATTATACGACTCCCGGGAAATTTTGCACCAACATTCGGTCGACGGACAGGTCAAGCCGGACCGGGTGGCAGGTTTTTGGCATCGCCATTGCCGGAAACCCGGCATCCGGCGGCCGGGATTTCTCAAAAACAGCTTCACATCAGACTCTGTACATTGGTACGCGAATTGCTTTTCTTTCCGCATCGAAATCAACAACCAATTACCAGGAGGAATGAACGGTGAATTTTTCGACCAGACTGGTTCTCGGCGCTCTCGTCCTCGGCCTGCTCGTCTCCACCCCCGCTTCCTATGCCATGCAGGACGATGGCTCGCATCAGATGCTGCTGAAGAAACACACTTCCTCCACGACGCCCGACACCTGTGACCCCGACAATCCCGATGACGACGGCGGTTGCGGCGGTGGCGGCGGCCACGACAACGGCAACGGCGGTCCGGACGACACGCATGACGACGGCGGCTGCGGTGGCGGCGGAAGCGACGGCGGCTACAGCGGCGGGAGCGATCCCGACGGTTCCGGCGGCGGTCTTCCCTTCTGAATCACGATTTCCCGAAACGGGCGCCTGAATGGGCGCCTGTTTTTTTGTCCGGAGCAGCCGCTCTCCGTTCTGCGGTATCATGCCGGAAACACGCGACAGGAGGAAACGAACGATGCTGATTTGGCACCAGTCGGGGGCAGGAACGATCCGGGAGTCCAACCAGGAGCGATGGCACCTCGACGAACAGCTCGGCCTTCTTGCGCTTGCCGACGGGGACGGCCCGGTCGGTCGTGATCTCGCGGATCTCGCCATCGCGGCCATCGGGAGACGGGCGCGCATGCCTCATGCCGGGGGAAGCCGGATCGCAGGCGCTCCCCTTCGGGAACTGCTCGGCGCCGTTCACCAGGAAATCGCGCATGCGCGGGTTTCCCTGCCCGGCGGCTCTGCCTCCAGCGTTCACCTTGCCGTCGCGTGGGTTCGGCAGGGGTGTCTCCACGCGGCAACCTCGGGAAAAATCGGCCTCATGGCAAGCATCGGCGGCCGGGTCCACCGGCTCGAGCCCCAGCGCCTGCCGACCCTGGCTGCGATCTCGGCACAGAGTGCCGACGCGCATCAGGCCGAAATCGCGAAGGCCCCTTCTCCCGAAGAAGCTGAAACGCTCTTTCTCGACCCGCTTCCCGTGACCGTCGGCGACTGGATTCTTGCGGCATCCCAGGGACTTCTGGCTTCGCAGCCGCTCGGCGAGATGCAACCGCTGATGCCGCTCGTCAGCGACGACCCCGAGCGGCTCGTCAACGGCTTGTTCGCGAAAGCCTCCGCCCGCTACGACGGGGACGACCGGACCCTCGTTCTGGCCCGCCTCCTTCCATCGGACATTACGCGAACGGTCAACGCCGACGCCGTCATCAGCGTCGACCTCGACCGCCGGTTCACGGTTCCGCTCTGGGTGCCGCTGGTGGTCGCAGCCGTTCTCGCCGCCATCGGAACCGTCATCGGCCGGATCACGCGGAGATTCGACGGATGAAGCCCCCGATTCGCATCTACACCGTCACCTGGTGTCCCCATTGCATCCGCTTCAAAGCCTGGCTCGACGAGTCGCGCATCGCCTATCTCGATCACGACGTCGATTTCGACGATGCGGCCTGGCAGGAAGCCCTGGCCCTGACCGGCGGCGTGGATATCGTCCCGGTGGCCGAGATCGGCGGCCAGTCGGTCTGGGGCCCCTTCAACGAATCATTCAAGGAGCGGGTCAGGCATCTCCTTGACCGCTCCTGAACCTCTTCTGCGGGCCTCGAGCGCGAGACGGCTCATGACCGGGCCGGTTTCAGCCGATGGGTACTGTAACCAATCGATTCCCGGCAGGAGAAACGTATGAATACCGTCCGCCCCCCCTTCATCATGGCCCCCGACGGCTCGCTCCAGTGCTCCGACCCTTCGTCCGACCCGCACCGCCGGGGTCACGATTCCCGTCCCGCAGCCCGCGCCGGCTGGGTTCGCGCGCGCTGATCCCCCCCGACAGACTGACGCCATGGCCATCAGCACGCTTCCCCCCAGCGGCATGCGCGACTTCCTGCCTGCCGAACTGACCCGCAGGCGGTATGTCGAAAGCGTGATCCGGCGTGTGTACGAGTCGTTCGGCTTCGTGCCCGTCGAAACGCCCGCCATCGAGAATCTGACGACCCTTCTCGGAAAATACGGAGAAGAAGGCGATCAACTGCTGTTCCGCATTCTGCATCGCCGCGACAAGCTCGCCCGAGCTCTTCAGCACAGCCCCGTCGAGGAGAAAGACCTCGCCGAAATGGGCCTGCGCTACGACCTCACCGTCCCGCTCGCCCGGCTCATCGCGAACAGCAAGGATTTGCCGCGCTTCTTCAAGCGGTACCAGATCCAGCTCGTCTGGCGTGCCGACCGGCCCGGCCGGGGCCGGTTCCGCGAGTTCCAGCAGTGCGACGTCGACATCACCGGCACCACCTCGCTGGTCGCCGAAGCCGAGGTCTGCGCCGCCGTCGCGAAAGTCCTGCTCGAACTTGGCTTCAAAGAGTTCCAGATCCATCTCAACCACCGTCAGCTTCTCCGGTGCCTGATTTCCGCGGCCGGCCTGCGCCCGGATCAGGAAGAAACCGCCCTCGTCGCCGTAGACAAGATGGACAAGATCGGCGAAGACGGCGTGCTCAAGGAGCTCCAGACGCGGGGAATCCCGGAAGCATCGGCGTCCCTGCTGCTCGAGCTGCTCCGCCGGCCGGAAGGTCTCGACGAAGCCGGGGAACTTGCCCGGCTCGAAACCCGCCTGAGCGGCATCGAAGGGGCATCAGCACACATCGCCCAGCTTCGGGAGCTGCTCGCCATCTCGACCCACACGCCGGCCGGCAGCCACCTGCGCATCGACGCGACACTGGCCCGCGGCCTCGGGTACTACACGGGCCCGATCTTCGAGATCCGTTCGGCACTGTTCGGGGGAAGCCTCGGCGGGGGTGGCCGGTACGACAATCTCATCGGTATGTTCCGCGGCCAGACGATCCCGGCCGTCGGCTTCTCGATCGGGTTCGAACGGCTCGTCCTCGTCATGGAAGAGAAGGGCCTGTTCGGCAAGCTCGCCGCCGGGCCGGAAGTCATGCTCTGCCGCTTCGAGGATGTCGCGCCCGCCGAAGCCCTGAAAATCGCTCACGGGCTTCGTGACGCGGGTCTGAACGTCGAGGTGTATCCCGAAACGCCCAAACTCGGAAAACAGCTTGCCTACGCCGAATCCGCGGGTGCGCGCATCGCCGCCATCCTCGGCGCTTCGGAGGTCCAGGCGGGAAACATCACCCTCAAGAACCTCACGACGGGGGAACAGGCCACGACTCCGACGGGGGATGCCCCCGCAAGAATCAGGTCCTGGCTCACCGGCTGAGCGAACCACTCTGCCCAAAAACGACGGCGGCCCGATCGGTGATCGATCGGGCCGCCGTCGTTATTTGCGGTTCGTTTACTTCACCGCCGGTGAAGATGATCGCTCGAGAGCATCCAGCTCCTCGACCAGCGCTGCGCCGAAGTAGTAGTGCAACTCCTCCCGGGTGCTCCGGTACAGGGTCGGCCCGTCGCCGAGACAGGCCAGCGAGCCTTCGGTCACCTCGTCCATCGCATGGAGCAGGCCGTCATCGAACGTCACGGGGAACAGGCTGCTCACCATCGGTTTCAGCTCGTGATAATCGATCCCGCTCTGAAGACAGTAGGCATGCAGCCGGCATCCCCTTCGCCCCGGGCCGGTATCGAGAAAAACGCACCGGCCATCCACGGTGTTCGTCCGGACGAAGGCCCCTCCCGGGAACTCCGGATCCGGGGTGGTCTGCTTCAGGAAAAAATCTTCGGAGCGGATTCCCGTGAACGCCGTGATCCGGTCGGCCGCCTGCAGGATGCGCCCGACGTTCAGGACATCCACGTCTACCCCGTAAAAGCAGCACGAATCGGCGCAATGCCCGCAATCCATGCAGGTTCCGAAGACGCGCCGTTCGAAAATCTCGGTATCGACACGCCGCAGGACCGGCACGCCATACCGGGAGGGATACTCCCTCGAAAGAGAGCGAATCATATAAATCTTTTGATATACATCACGAGATCGTCGCCGGGCTTGTAGAAATCCCGGATCCGCGCATCCTCGGTGTAGCCCCGGCCGAGATAGAAGTTCCGGGTCGGCTCGTAGAGGGGCTTTCCCGAGGTCTCGGCGACGAGCATGCGCGCCCCCCGCCGCCGGACGTCAGCTTCGCTCCAGGCGAGGAGCGCCGACCCGGCCCCGGAGCGCTGCACGCGCGGATCGACGACGATCCAGTACAGATCCCAGGTTCCCAGGGTCAGGGGACGAAGACCGTGGCAGGCATAGCCGACCGGGCGGCCGTCAAGCTCGGCCACGGCGAAATAGTAATCCGTCTGGTTCTCGCTTCCGAGCGCGACATCGACCAGTTCGAGCGCAACGACGACCTCTTCTTCCGAAAAGAAGCCCGTCGCGCGCACCATGGACTCGATGGCGGCCCGATCGCCGGGCCGCAGCTCCCGAATGACCGGTTTCATCGCGGCCGGATCGCCATCCGGGCGATCTGCTCGACCGCTTCGTCATACGCGAGGCCCATCTGGGGAAGCGATTTGACGAAGCCGGTGTCGGGGCTGATGTCGGGATTCGGGTTCAGTTCGAGGATCCAGGGCCTGCCTTCGGCATCGACCCGCAGATCGAGGCGGGCATACCCGCGCAGATCGAGAGCCTTGAAAGCGCTTGCCGCGAGCCGCCGAACCTCGGCATCGAGCTCGGGGGTGAGCTCGGCGGGAGCCTTGACCGGCGTTTTCATGAACTCTTCCGAACTCTCGCTCCACTTCGCATCGTAGGTCAGGATCTTGGGCCGGCCGGGCGGAAGCTGAGAGTAGTCGATCTCGTTGATGCCGAACTTCAGGCCGTCCTCGGTGTCGAGGATGGCGACGTTCAGCTCGCGGCCGTCGATGAACCGCTCGATCAGGACGGGCAGGCCGAACCGGTCATACAACAGCTCGAACCGCTCTTTCGCGGCAGCCGCGTCATACACCACGCTGCCGTAATCGATGCCCAGCGAGGCATCCTCGGTCGAGGGCTTGAGGATCGCCGGCCAGTCGCTCCAGCCTTCGATCCCGCGCTCGTCATAGAGGGCCGCGAACGTCGGGGTCGGCATGCCGACATCGCGCAGGAGGCGCTTGGTGCAGATCTTGTCGAGAAGCAGCACCAGCGCTTCGGGCGGATTCCCCGTACAGGGCACCTTGAGCCAGCGCAGCAGGAAGGGCACGGCGGCCTCGAGGCGGCTGTTCCCGCCGATCGTCTCGCACAGGTTGAAGACGGCATCCGGATGGAACTCGCGGACGGCGCGGAGCAGCGGCCCGGGGTCGGCCCCCACGAGCAGGGGCGCGACCTCGTGGCCGCGGCGTTCCAGAGCCGAGCGCACCGCCGTGGCGGCATGTTCGACACCGCGATCCGAGGCGGCTTCGCCTTCCCAGCGTTCGACGACGGCCGGGGCGTTGACGAGGATCAGGACGCGCATTTGAGTTCGGCTCTCTGCTGGATCAGCAGCCCCTGGCGGGACATCGAGGCATCGAGAATCTCGCCGATCAGCTCGCGATAGGTCATTCCCGACGCCTTCGCCAGGATGACGAGATCACCTTTCACGGGCGAGAGGCCGGGGAGCGGGTTGCACTCGATGAACCGGGGCTTGCCGGCCGAGTCGAGCCGCACGTCGACGCGGGCGAAATCGCGGCACTCGAGGGCTTTGTAGGCCTCGATCGCGACTTTGTAGATCTGCTTCAGCGTTTCGGGGGAAACGCGCGGCGGGATGTGGTAATCGACCTGGTTGAGGTAGTCGCGCTTGGTCTCGAGCGAGTAGACGAACTCTTCGAGCGGCACGTTGCGGGGCGAGATCTCCATCGCCCCGACGACGCGCGGCATCTCGTTGCCGACCACGCCGACCGTGCACTCGAGGCCGGGCAGGAACTCCTCGGCGAGAACGGGGCCGTTGTAGGCATCGATCAGAGCGGCGATCCGCTCCTTCGCCCCCTCGGCCTCGGTGATCCGCGAGGCGTTGGTGATCCCCTTGCTGGAGCCCTCGGCATTCGGCTTGATCAGCAGCGGGAACTTCAGCCCGCGCAGATCGATGCTCCGGGCCGTCTTGAACAGCTTGCCGCCGGCGGTGGGCACGCGGCCCCCCACGACGCGCTTCGCGAGCTCCTTGTCGAGCGTCACGCCCAGGGTCACCGCATCCGAACCGGAATACGCGATCCCCAGCATTTCGGAAACGGCCGGAACCTGGGATTCGCGGCACCGGCCGCGCAGCCCTTCGGCAATGTTGAAAACGAAATCGTATTTTCCGCGGGCCAGCGTCTCGGGGAAGGTCGCATCGGCCTCGAGCACGTCGACCGTATGGCCGAAACTTTCTATTGTATTCGCTATAGCAGCCGCGGTCTCGGGAGAGTCAAACTCCTCATATTCATCATCAGGACCACTGAATCCGCTCTGATACCTGTCGCTTCTGTTCACTGCAAGTGCCACTCTCATCACAGCACCTCCGCCTTGTTCTCGTTTCCGGAGGTGGTATCGAGCTTCAGCGATCCTGCATTCGTACTCCCAGGGGTTTCTTGATCCATGTCATTTTGTTATAAGGCCGGCCTCCCGACCGACCCTCCACCCGCCCTCGCCAGGCGTCGTGGAGTCCCTTGAGCCTCGCGGCTCCGCACTCGCGTCAACCCGCAACCCTACGCCGCTTGGCCTCCCTGGGTGACCGCCTGGCCACGGAATTCCGGACAAAGAAAAAAGCCTCCCGCAGCGGGGAAGCGTGATTGCTTGATTCTAACCGGAATTTCCACGATGCGTCGCCTCAGTCGGCGGCGCCGTGAAATCAGCGATGAGGGTTCGTCACCAGTCATGGAAGCTTGTCTGCCTGCCTTTGTCGCTTTCTCTTCTGCGCCCGCTCCGCTGCTCTTTCTGGAGCATCCGGAAGAACTTCCATCGCGAGCGTCAACTCCTTATAGCATCCAGAATCTCATCCCACAAGGGGAGTCCTGAAAATTGTATAAAAATTTCGCACGGGAAAACATCGGCATACCGGATCCGTGGATTCAAGCCGTTTCTGCAAGCTGAGCGGTCCTGAGACCCCGGAATATTTTCTGGACTCACGTATGCGGCACGATACGCCCTTCTTTCACCCTCCCCGATCGGCAACATTCCCGACCCTCTTCACCGGTTGGCCGAACGGCGCCCTGGCATGGGTGGTTCCTCCCACATATCCACCCTCGTTGGCAGCCGAAAGAGACACCCCGGAAAACGGCTTCATCACGGAGAACACAGAGGACACAGAGTTTTCACGGAGGATCGGATCCTGGTATGTGGGTTTCGTCAAAAGGACCGATCCACAGATGGCACAGATGACGCAGATGAAATCCTGAGCGTCTTCAACCATCGAGTTTGCGTCGCATCCTGGAAACAAGGGGGGGCCAGGCGTTCGTTCCTCTCTGGTTTTTCATCTGCGTTCATCTGCCCTCCATCTGCGGATGCGTTCTTGAATCCGAGGGAAATTTCAACGGAGCATCTCCCGCAGTGTCGCAGAAGCCGTTCAAAACTTTTTCAAAAATCCGGCTCATGCATGAGCGGCAAACTGCCGATATCCCTCGTAGAAAAGATCAAACGTCGCATGGAGGCACCACATGAACGTCGGAACCCTCAACTCCCGGATGCCGCGGCTCGAATCCCCGGCCGCCCGCAGCCGCACCAACGAACCGGCCATCATCTTCGACAACACCGAGCGCCGGATGGAGCACTCCTCCTTCCAGGTGCCGAACATGCTCCAGGACTTCTGGAACCTGACGCAGCGCATGCCCCGCCAGGATCAGATGTCGTTCGCCGCGACCGTTCTCGCCTCCCAGGCCGGCCAGAACGGCATCAGCAGCGAAGCCCGCCCGTTCCTCGCCAATCTGAAAGAGCGTTTCAGCGGCTCCGAACTGGATGCCATCCAGAAGATGGTCCGCAATCACCCTTCCCTTCAGAACAAACCGACCGGCCAGATCGACGCCTTCTGGGAACAGGTCGAGCAGGTCTGGTCCGAACTCGACTCGCAGAAAGCGGACGACGGCCTCCCCACCCGCGAAGCCGGCCCCGCGCCCCGAACCCCCGAAGAGATCTACTTCCAGACGACCCTCAACACGATCAAACGTGTCGACAAAGCCCTGACCCTCTGATTCTTCCTCTCCCTCTTCTCCTTTTTACTGAAATCCTCCTTTACTCTTGCACCCCTCTTCGTCCCCACGAAGAGGGGCTTTTTTTCACCTCGGCAACGACGTTCCCTCCGACAGATCGGCCCCCAGGAACGTATTGGCCGGATCACAGCCGTCCCAGGCCATCGTTTTCCCGACCAAGCTCGAGCGGCCGGCATGCCGGCATTGCAGAATATATATTGAAATAAATATATTTCGCTCCCACTCCACCTGCCACAGCCCTGGCACCCCAAGAAGCCGCAGCAGCGCACCGAAAGACCGCCGACCTCGAGGGGAGAAAAGTTCCTGACAGGCCGGAGCGACCGGCGTGAACCCCCGGCTTCCGGCAAGTCTCCGGCCCAGCCCCCAGGGGACCTCCCCCCTCAGCCAGCCAATCCCGAGCGGAGCGAGTCCCTCTTCCGTGGTGCGAACTCGATGAGCTTTGTCGTGCATGCCCCGGACCCACTCGTTTGCCGAAAGGAACCACTCGGAGGGAAATGATTTCCAGATCGCCCGCTTTGGCCAAGCCGCCCGGCACAATCTCAAGCCCAGAAGGTTCATTTCCAAGTCCGTGCCATCGGTTCGCGCCACGAGAGTCGCACGATGCCGGTCAAGCTCCGTTTCCAACAGGCTCCACTCCTGTTGCGAGAGAATGGCTTCCATGACCGGCAGCCAGATCACGGAAGGCTCACCGTTGCGAACGGCGCAGAGAATCCACTTCAGCCACTCCTCACCGGAAACCGGTTTTCCCGTTTTTCCCCCGACACCATGAAAACCGCTCCAGAAACTCAACCCCAGACTCCGGCGTCTCGACCATCGCGGCTCGGGAAGATGGCCCTCGCCGGTTAGCCGGCCCGCCCAGTGCAACAAGCACTCCCGAACCAGGTCCGACCGATAGCCCAGCCCGGGAAGCGGCTTTTCGACGATGAACGCATACCAACGGTCCAGATGTGCGCCGATCCCATCAGAGACGCGTCCGGCAGCCTCGAAGGAGAGAGAGAGCCTTGCCAAAACGAGCGCCGGGTTGACGAGACACTGAAAGGCTTGTTCCTTCACATCGCCAATCGTTCCATCGAACAGGTTTCCGAGGGCGCGCGTCAGGGCGTTGTCGAGACTCCGAATCCGCTCTCTCCGTTCGTTCTCCGCAACTTCCGGCTCGCCTTCAACCCGCCAGGCATCCCGCAACAATTCGATCCAGTTGTGCGACCTGCGCCCCCTCTGTTTCCCACGCGGTTTGAGAACGGCTTCACAGTTTTTTAACATCTGGAGAGCGGAACTTCCGCACCTCCGGGCAAGCCGCCACCGCTCGTCCTCATCGGTTGGTCGACAGCGCAGGAGGTCCTCGACGAGAAGCCGGTCATCAGGGGTTGGCCGGCGACATTCGACGTGAGCTCGAAAATGCCGACTCAACGTCTGACGTTCCGCTCGTGTCAACCGCTCCGAGAGGAGTAGAATCTGGAGCATCCGTTTCGGTCGGTGGTCGATGGGGGTCACGTTGGCTACCGCAGGCCTGAATTCCCACACCCCAAGGGAATTTTCGCACAGTCGGCCATCGCCGGCAGGAGACCCGGACCGGGCGGCGAACGCCAGGATGCGCCGGACCCCCCGCTGGTTTTCATTTTCGGGATTGGCCAGCTCGCCAGGCTCGAGCTGTTGTAAACCTCGAAATATTCTTCGCCGCCACTGCTCTTCCAGAGATGTGAGGGGCTGCCACCCCGACATCGCCTCGAGAGCCACGAAGGGATCGGAAAACAGCAGCCAGCAAAGGAGGGGATACCGCTCGCGGAACTCCCTGTCTCTGGCCCAGGGACTGACCTCTGGCGACAGGAATAAGCCGCTTCCCCATTTGAGGGCGAGGTCGAGCTGGAGATCCTGGTCGGCAAGACGGTGCCCGAGCCGCGCATACAGCTGGTCCGCGAGCGCGCGCTCGTGTCGCCCGTACCGTTCCAGAAGCAACGGGAGATGAAGCAGGAAAACCGACTCCGGCACGATCGCCCGGAACAAGCCAAACCAGCGCTGTCGCGGAATCCTGGCGCTCTGGTTTTCGCGCAAAAGGCCTGCCAGAGCCTTTCGACACGTGCCGACCACCGCCCGCCATCGTTTCTCGCCCCCGCTGCGCGGGCTTTCCCGCGCAACGCGACGAAGATTCTGCCAGGTGTCCGCCCACGTTCCGGCCTCGAGATCGGCAGCGATCACCGGACGAATCGATTCTTCGGCCGGCAGAAGCTTTGGGGAACGGACGCCGCGGGCAATATGAAACAGCTTTCCGCGAATCGAATACTCGGGATCGGCAAGCAACAGCCATTCATGGAACTGGTCGCAATCCCGGATCCCGACGATCCGACCGTCCCGCCGCATCCAATCTGGGCCTTCCTCGAGATCTTCCGAGGGGACGACCACGTAGGGGAAGCCGCAGGACAAGGCAATTTTCGCCTTCACCTCGGTATGCGCCACGCTTTCCACCCGGCCGGTATCGCTCAGCTTCCCCGTCACCGCCAACGCGCCGCCCGGCACACGGACCCCCATTGCGGCCAGCCACAGAGCCGCCCACATCGCCAGACTGCCGGAAAATCCGTCTGTTTTCAGGCCGAACAGGTGTGTGGCCGGACAAAGCAGCCTCGTATCGACGGAATCACCGAACCGGTTCCGGATCAGGCCGCCGGCCCGTTCGATCCCTTCGGCGAAGCTCGATCCTGCACGGCTCCTGCTTGGCCGGAAGACACCCGCAAGATTTCCCGTGAACACCGCTTCCCAGACGACGGTGGGTGGCCCTTTCCCGTCGAGAATGACCGGAAACGCCAGCCCGGGAAGATGCCCAGGCGCCTCGCGCGCGGCCAACACCCCGCCATGCAGGAGCTTCTCCTTTTGATCGGCAATCGCCAACAGGCGCTCCGCAAACTCGTCCTCCCCGGGAAATGCGCTGCGGATCTTGCCGGCCATATCGCGAAGATCCTCTGGAAGCATTGGAATCCGGGCGCAGCCCCCTTCCCAAGCCTTATCCAACTCCATATCCATCACGCCGAGTGCCTGATAACCGAGGCTCCAGAGGGCTTCCGATGACCTTGGGAGAAACCGCATCGGAAGAGGAAGCGTCCGGCCGAACCGCACGATGGCCGACAGTTCTGGAGTGCCCGAAATGGGTTCCCTGGGAAATGCCGATTCCACCACGCGGTCAGTAGCCCGACCGGGGTATTGGAGAAGACGGAGACGCGCCTGAAAATGCGCGCAAATCGCTCGCAGAGCCCCCGACGGGACCGGCCGGGCCGCGCCATCCGGGTGCGGCCGGCCCACGTCCCGCCTCGTGCGGGCTTGATCAGCCGTCATTCCTGGTGCCCGTCAGGAAGTTGACGCCGGAGACGCTCTTCCAGTCCGGGATCATCTCTTCGGTCAGTTGGAGGATGCCTTCGGAGAAGTCGGCCGACGTGAGAATCTCCCCTTTCGGTCCGAAAATCTCCATGACCATGCGCAGCCTCGGGTCGCGCAGCCTGAATCGGAAGCCCTTCGGCGTTTCACGGCCGGCCAAGCCGAGATCCGACGGCAGTGCACGCAGTTTGCCGAGGAATATTCTTCCAAATATACGAAAAGGTGTGAGATCTTTGTCAGCGGCAACCGCCCGAAGAAACTCGTTGGCCGCAAACTCGAAGAAGAGGGGTCCGGCTGAACCGCGCCATCCGGGCGCCGCCGGCTCACTCCCCTGGTCCTCCGACATCGCGCGGGCAGCCCGTTCCAGCGACTTGTGGGAAAGGGCGGCCGTCTCGCGGATCCGCCTCGTGCGATATGCACGGACGGCCTCGGATAGCTCCTCCTCTTCCCCGAGATCGCAAAGGGCGGCCTCGAGCCGCTTCCAGGCAGCCTCAGCGAGGCGTCCGAGGCAGATCTCGAGTTCGGCGGCCGGCACCGGCCGTTCGTTCCAATGCTCGATCAGGTAGCGCAGCCCAAGGGGGGATTCGTCGTGTTCGACGACGATGTCGCCGACCTGTACGTCGCTTTCATTCGCATCGAGACTTGCCATCGCCATCCGGACATCGGGATGGTTGGGATCGATCGACATCTCCGGCCCGCGCGTGACGACTCCGATGAAATAGTGTTCACTCTGTATTTGCTCTCGCAACCGCCAGATCTGACCAGGCTCGATCGTCTCGGGCCGCTTCGTTCGGAGGAGCCGCCCGATCTGTTCGGCCCGTGCCGCCAGACCGGCAGGCATCGGCCTGGCAGCATGCTCCACGAGGAGGGCGCACCGCCGGCAGGTTGCCAGATGGGCTTCGATCTTCGGATCGGGCCTGCCGAAGCGAAGAGATTCGATATGGGCTTCCAGGGAAGCACCGTTCAGGCATTTCATGGCTTCATTCCTCTTCTTCCAGGTCGGGGCCGGGTGACAGGGCCTCATCGCCCCAGAACGGAACGCGCTCACTCACCAGCCGAGAAACGGCTTTCCGCAGCAGGCAACCGACGACCGCGGAAAACTCAAGACCACCGGCATCACATGCCGGTTTGACCCGATTGATGAGATATCGGTCGAAGGCCTTCACCTGTTCCAAGGCAGTCGACCGGCCCAGGTTCAAAAACCGGCCCAGGATCGTCGACTGGATCGCATCGGATGAGCCGGCCATCTCGTTCCGCATCCCGACCCGGATCGTGCGCTTGTTTTCCATCTTTTCACAGGCATTGAGATGACGGAAGACACTCTCGGGAACACCCAGCTCCGCCATGACCTCCGCATGCCGGAGGGCCTGTTGAAGCAGGTAGGCCTGGATCTGCTTTTTCTTGGGTGCCGATACCCAGATGATCTCGATATGCCGGTCCGCCTCGCGATCTTCGGCTGCGGTCACAACCCGCGGCGATGCCCGGTCCCAGGGGTCCGGGGCGCTCCGATCCTCGATCTCCATCTGGTGCAGCTCCCCGTCGTCTCCTGTCTGCATCATCGAGGTCACCCGTTTATCCCGCTTTTTCAGACGGTCGAACTGGCTTTTGAATTGGTTCATGGACCGCCTCTTCAGATACGAGACGACCTGCTCGGACGTGTAGGTCAGGCGCATGTCGGCAAGACTCTGCCTCGTCAGAGGCCGGGTGGCCCGCCCTGAAACGTCAGGGGCCGGATCGGGCTCCGCCCCCTGCTGAAACTCCTCCATGAATCGGCTGAAAGAGGTCTGGGCGAGATCTTCCGGGGTGAGGCGGGTACCTTCGTTCAGGCCATGTTTGCGCCCCCACGACACGGCCGTCCGGGCAATCACGTCATACAGGGCCGGCAGCAGCATCCGCCAGGCGTGCTCCGTCGGAGAGATCCACCACGTTTCCAGAGCCTCACCCAATGCCGATCTGCGACCGCCGGGCCGGCCGTCGGCGCCCTCATATATATGTTGTGCTATCATATCACTCATCGGCGGTGCCCGCCCCCAGAAGCTGCGACAGCTCGTTCCGCAAAGCTTCGGGAAGAAGGGCGGGCGGCCTTGTCAGGGAACAGTCCTCCCAGCTCGTCGGGACAGCATAATCCAGCAGGAAGGCGCCGTCGAGTTCGCCGCCGGGATACGAATGGGCCGGCACCTCGAAGACCCGGCTCTTCGACCGTCTGGTCTGGCCGAGCTTCGACGTGCCGAAGGCCATCAACCTGGCCCGCGGCCGGATGCACAACCCCGGATGGAACCCTTCGCGGTCGCGAAGATGCGAAAGGGCCGGGAGTCTGCTCCACACAGGGTTCTTCACACGCCAGACCTCACCCAGTCGTGCCGCGAACGTCCGTGCGGTGCCGCTCGCCGACCGCTCGAAAAACCATTGTGCCTTTTCGCCCACCCTGACCGTCATATGCTCCCTCTCATCATCGGTGTCGACACACGATACCCGAAATCCCGCCATGAGAACAACGGATTTTCGGCTCTTCGAATCCGACGAGGCGAAACCGCGGGCAACGCTGCCGAACGGCAGAGCTGCCCGCGGTTGTGAGACCTCAGAAACTCAGGCGGCCATAGTTACCGCTATGGCACGGACGCCTTCGCGGTTCTTTTTCGCGTCGAAGCTGCGCACGGCCGTGAACCGCACGGGGCTGCCGTCGAACCGGCACGACTCGGGAAGATCCTTCATCAACACGAAGACGAGGCTGTCGAAGTCGTTGGCCCGGATGAAACCGAACGCCGCCTTTTCGTCCTTCAGCCGCACCGTTCCCCGGCACTCCTCGGCCAGAACCTCTCCCGCGTCCTCCGCTGGAGCCGCTTTCCCCTCGACGGCCCGCCCGGGCGTCACGGCGTCCTGACCGGCCCACGCCGCCCGGCACCGCTTCTCGATCTCGGCGAGCGACGGCGTCGGCACGGGCACGGGAAGTCGGAAAAGCAGCTCCTCAAGCTTGCCCGGAAGATGCCAGTTCTGTTCCTGCCGCAGCAGGGCCGCGAGGAGGGCGTGCCCGCCCGCTTCCTCCTTGCGACCGAGCAGCTCCAGAACCTCGGCGCCCACGGCATACAGATTCACCTTGGCCTGCGCCTCCCCCGGCATCCGGGCCCCCTGCCGGATATGCTCCCAGGCTTCACCCGGCCGGCCGGCAGCCAGTTCCATCCGGGCCAGGTCCTGCTGGTAATACCACTGGGCGTTCCGGTGACGGGAAAGGCACTGCATCTCCTCGATCGCCGCGTCCCGGTTTCCCAGTCGTTCGAGGGACAACGCCGCCCAGCGAGAGAAATCCAGCCGGTGGCCGAACTGCTTGAACGCCTCGAGCGAGGCACGCCGGCACTCCTCGAACTGCTCGAGCTGGAACAAGGCGCGGCACCGGGCAAACCACCACATCTCCCGCCTGGACGGCAACCGCCGCCCGTTCATCACGCGGGGCTGGGCGGCGAGCGTCGCCGGGTCGATCCGGTCGCACCAGCCCAGCATCTCCTCCCATGCCGACAGCGATTTGGCCGCCTCGATCGCGGCGAACGCCGCCGTCTCGAACGCGACGCCGCCCCGGGCCAGCTCCGCCATCCGGCGAGCCCCTGCCAGCATCGCCGCATGATCGCCCGCCCCCTTCGCCGGCTTCACGACGGTCTCGTGAACCAGCCAGGCGAGCTCACCCCCGATCTGGGCATCGTCGGGGTGGATCGCCGCGAGCGCCGCGCCCAGCGCTTCCGCCTCGGCAAGCCGACCGAGCCGGCGCAGGCAGAACAGCCGCCGCCATCCCGCGGCACCGGACGGCGCCGCCTCGTATTCCGCCGTGAACAGGGCGAGCGCTTCCTCCAGCCGACCGCTGCGCCGGGCATCCTCGGCCTTCTTCCACGAAAGGATCTCCTCGAGACGTTGCATGGGCCACCTCCGTTCGCGTTGTATCTTCAACTCGACAAAGCCGCACCCACGGCACCGGTTCAAAAGTGGAACGAATGAATTCTTTTCGAACCCGACGACGGCCCGCCTGCCTCAGCGATCACCTCTGCCGTAGGGGCGGTTCGTGAACCGCCCGAGAACCGGCCCACGCGGTCGGGTAAGCACCAACCGCTTTCCCTCATACCGGCAGAAGCCGGAATGATTCTCCTGGTGGGCGCGATTGCCCTGATCAAGGGGGTTTCTTCGAAAGAATGAATCTGCTATACTTGAGATCGGAGAGATTGTGATTTCCCCCGGTCATTGAAAAATGCATCCTGGATAGCTGATCCGAAACCTTTCGATTCATCCATCCCACGAAGCAGTTTTCCGAGCACCAGGCAGGGTGCCCGCAAACCCGCTGTTTTCGTCGAGGTACTCGGAAAATGAAATCCGCTCCCCGCGCGGTTTTGCGCCCAGGCTCGAAGCCCCGGCTGAATTTTCAGCACCTTTTTCGGGGAGGTGCTCGGAAACCGCCCCGCCCGCCCTCTCCCAATCAACCTCCCCCAAGCCAGGATCCAATCACCAACCCCACCAAATCGGGGATTGAAACCATACCCAGCTCATAGACTAGAGCCACGCCCATATCCATCCAATCACCAACCCCACCAAATCGGGGATTGAAACTTGTTCCCCTTTCTTCGGCGGCCGGTTGAATTTTGTTCATCCAATCACCAACCCCACCAAATCGGGGATTGAAACCTAGGCCGGAGATATCTTGCAACTCTCCCTCTCGGATGATCCAATCACCAACCCCACCAAATCGGGGATTGAAACATCTTTTGTTCTAGGTTAAGGACATTTCCTAAACTCACATCCAATCACCAACCCCACCAAATCGGGGATTGAAACTCCCAGGTGTCCGGTAAGCACGATCAGGGCATGATTCGCATCCAATCACCAACCCCACCAAATCGGGGATTGAAACAGTTCAGAACGGCGTTGCAGATTCTAATACCTGCATTGATCCAATCACCAACCCCACCAAATCGGGGATTGAAACTAACGCCTTTGCAATTCTTGCCGATCTTGAAGGAAAGATATCCAATCACCAACCCCACCAAATCGGGGATTGAAACCAGATCAAGCCCCATTTGATACCGAAGGGCATCCCGTAATCCAATCACCAACCCCACCAAATCGGGGATTGAAACTTCTTTGACTTACCCATAGGTTATATTCCTCCTCCAATCCAATCACCAACCCCACCAAATCGGGGATTGAAACCGTGTCTTTTTGTTGGCGAACTGGGCCATGCTCTGGCCTATCCAATCACCAACCCCACCAAATCGGGGATTGAAACTTGGGAACGCAAAGAACACGCTCCCGTTTCCCCGTTTATCCAATCACCAACCCCACCAAATCGGGGATTGAAACGAGCGCGACCGTACCGGGAACCCGCCCGCAACGCTTCTATATCCAATCACCAACCCCACCAAATCGGGGATTGAAACGTGAAATGAGGATGGATCAGGCCGTCCACATAATAATATCCAATCACCAACCCCACCAAATCGGGGATTGAAACGCGTCTTCTGCTGCCTGTGCCATGCTAGCCTTGTCCATATCCAATCACCAACCCCACCAAATCGGGGATTGAAACCACCGGAGGAAGAACGGTAACGGTCTGGACGGTTTCGGATCCAATCACCAACCCCACCAAATCGGGGATTGAAACAATGGACGTCTAGGATCATCCGGCCGTCTGTGGGACCGCATCCAATCACCAACCCCACCAAATCGGGGATTGAAACCCCCACTTGATCTTTAATTTTCAAACAGCCTTTCCGCATCCAATCACCAACCCCACCAAATCGGGGATTGAAACCCACTCCCGCCGTAGGGCAGCGCGGAACTTGTTCAGAGATCCAATCACCAACCCCACCAAATCGGGGATTGAAACCCTGTGAACCCGCCTCTGGGCATGGTCTTTCTCCGCACATCCAATCACCAACCCCACCAAATCGGGGATTGAAACTTCTCGCGGAGGTTCACGGCGACATTGGTCATGTTCGCATCCAATCACCAACCCCACCAAATCGGGGATTGAAACAAGGGCGTGCAACAGCGCAGCGAAGTGTACATCTAGGATCCAATCACCAACCCCACCAAATCGGGGATTGAAACTTGCCGGATGATTCCACGCGGAAAATTTCATGGTGCCATCCAATCACCAACCCCACCAAATCGGGGATTGAAACTCCCATAACTTTCTCAACGCCGCCCGGCGCTCAGGGCATCCAATCACCAACCCCACCAAATCGGGGATTGAAACTGGCCTTGGCCGCGCGGGTGGGCGCGTGGGCATACAGCATCCAATCACCAACCCCACCAAATCGGGGATTGAAACAGTGCCCCACAGTTTTTTCAGCGCGGTTCGACGCTCGGGGCATCCAATCACCAACCCCACCAAATCGGGGATTGAAACGTGTTATGGCCGCACGATCCCGCACATGCAACCCTGAATATCCAATCACCAACCCCACCAAATCGGGGATTGAAACGTGCCAGCACTCGGGGGTGCCTTCGGTGTCGTCGAGGGATCCAATCACCAACCCCACCAAATCGGGGATTGAAACTTATTTCATAAGCATCTTGTAAAGCTTCATGCCCTCCCGAATCCAATCACCAACCCCACCAAATCGGGGATTGAAACGAATCAGCTCGTGCGTATCCCACAGTTTTTTGAGTGCTGATCCAATCACCAACCCCACCAAATCGGGGATTGAAGCAAAGGCCCCGTAAACGCTCGACAAGAGCCCATCCTGACTTGCACGGCCGCAGACGTGAGCGTCCGACCGGGAAACTCCCGACAATACTTCCGCTGACACGACAACGGTTTTGTTGTATATTCGTCTCATGAACAGCAGCGAGATGAAAAGATGGCTGAAGAAGCAGGGATGCACCTTCGAAACCAAGCGCGGTGGGTCCGGTCATCTGATCGTCAGGCTGGGAAAGCTCTCTTCGGAGTTACCTATGCATGGTTCCGACAAAGAGCTTGGAACAGGCCTCGTGAACAAAATCAAGAAAGACCTCGGGCTGAGGTAAGGGAGGTCCGAAATGTTGATATATCCTGTTGATCTGGTTCCCGACGATAACGACACGATTCTCGTGACGTTTCCCGACGTGCCGGAGGCCGTAACCTACGGCGATACGCGCGAAGAAGCGCTTCATCATGCCATCGACGCACTTGAAACCATGTTCATGGCCTACATGGATGACAAGCGCCCCATCCCCATGCCGTCTCAACCGAAGGGCCGGGCGACGATTGCGCTTCCGGCTCTCTCGTCCACGAAGATCCTTCTTTACAACGCGATGCTAGACCAGGGCGTGAGCAAACGAGAACTGGCCAGACGGATCGGCGGGCACCCACCCCAGGTCGATCGGCTTCTCGACCTGAACCACCATTCCCGCCTCGATCACATTGAGCAGGCGCTTGCCGCCCTCGGCATGCATCTGCTGGTCGACGTTGAGAAAGCTGCCTGATTTCATCGCCCTTTGGCCTCTATCACCCTGTCAGGCAAGCCGGGCGATGATGCATTGGATTTCCAGGAAAATGAAGTTGCATAGCCCCCCCGATTCGGCCTTCAGCCCGGGTATGAGCCTGGCTTCCCGAGTTCGCGCCACCCAGAATTGAACCGGCGCACATCTGCCGCCTTTGATCGGGTATATCGACCCGAATTCCAAGGGGGTGCGCCATGGAACAGACCGGAACCACCAACCTCATCACCGAAGCCGAACGCCTGCTCGGCCGCGGCGAACCAGCCCGCGCCCGCGACCTCCTCGCCCCGGCCGTCGCAAGCGCCCAGCCGCCCGCCGCCGCCTTCGCCCTGTTCGCCCGGGCCGTCGGCCAGACCGACTCGTTCGAAGCAGCCATGCGGATCCTCGACGCACGCATCGCCGCCCGCCCCGACGAACAGGAGTCCCACCGCGCCAGAATCGGGCTCCTGATGGAGGCTGGCCGGTACCGGGAAGCGGCCGAGGCCCTCGCCGATCTCCGCGCCCTCAGCCCCGACGACACGCATCTCGCGGCCCTCGCTCTCGATCTCGCCGAACTCGCCGGCGACGCCCTCGCGGCCGAAGCCCTCCTCGGAACCCTCCTCGAACGGCTCCCCGACGACCCCGGCCTGCTCGAACGCGCTGCCTCCATTCTCGCCTGCGCCGCCAAGCGGCGCGCCCTCGATGCCGAACTCGCCGAGATCCGCCGCGATACGACGACCGCCCAGCCCGCCATTCCCTTCGATCGGGAGTTCCTCGAGGCGTTCGTCCGCCAGTTCGCCGGCCGGGAAGGCGTCCATGCCGTCCAGACGAAGGGCGAAAAGGGCGCCTGGGGCTACCGGCCCGTCAAAGAGCCGCTCGATACCCGGCTCGCCACGAAACACCTGGCCGGCGACACCACCCTCGGCACCTACCTCGTGCGGCGCGACGACACGACCTGCCTCCTGGCCTTCGATCTCGACATCGCGAAACCGGCCCTGCGCCGGTTCGACGCCGACCCGGCCGAGCGGCGCCGCCTCAAGCTGAAACTCGTCGAAGAGGGAAAACGCCTCCTCGCCGCCGCCACGGAAGCCGGGATTCCGCTGCTTCCCGAATGGTCGGGCCACAAGGGCCTCCACTTCTGGCTGTTCACCGATGAGCCGGTGCCCGCCCGCATCCTGCGCGCCGTCGGCCGCTGGCTCCTCGACCGCGTTCCGCCCCCCTCGGGCCTGGCTGGGCTGCCCCACCCGGGCGCCGCCGGACCGCATTCCGTCTCATGCGGGGCGGGTGAGCTGCACTGGGAGCTGTTTCCCAAACAGGACCACGTGGACCCCGACGGGCTGGGCAACCTCGTGAAACTCCCGCTCGGCATCCACCGCCGGACGATGAAACGCGCGCTGTTCCTCGACCCGGGAAGCTTCCGGCCGGCCGATGATCAGGCCCGCGCCTTCCTCTCCCACCGCCGACTCGACCGGGCGGCCCTCGGCGAGATCCTCGGCCGGATGACCCTTGCCGGCGAAGGGGCGGAGCTTCCGGCCATGGACGCGGAACCCTCACCCCCTGCGAACGTTACCGGCGAAGAGCTCCCCCGCTCGGCCGAAGGCGACGACGACCGCCGCGATCCGGCCCTCTCGCTCGAGATCGTCATTCCCCTGCCCAAGAGGTTTCCTGAGCCGATCGAGGCGATGTTCGCCGGCTGCCGGCTGCTCGGCACCGTCGTCAGCCGCGTCCTGAGCGGGGCGACGCTGAACGGCGCCGAGCGTCACGTGCTCGTCTATCTTCTCGCGCCCCTGGGCGACGACGGCCGGATCTGCCTCCACCAGATGCTGAACCGCCAGCCCGGCTACGACCCGAACGGGGTGAACCGGGAGATCCGCGCCGTGCCGCCGAATCCGATGAGTTGCGGAAAAACCCGGCGGCTGCTTCCCGTGCTCGCGTCGGAAGTCGGCTGCGACTGCCAGTTCCGGGTTCCCGAGGGGTGCTACCCGTCGCCCGTCGTCCTGGCCGGCTTCGTGCCCGGCTGCGGTTCCGGGATTTCCGCCGCCCTGCCGGCCCCCGTGGCGCTTTCCCGGGGCGAGGAGTTCGTCGGGGCGAGCGGCGGCATCGACCGGATGATGCGGGAGTATCTCGAGGTGCGGGAGACGGTGAACCGCCTGAACGCTCGGCTGAAGCAGCTCCGGTGCGGCATCAACACGCTGTTCGACAAGGCCGGCACCGATCGCATCGTCACGAAGATCGGCGAATACGCGCGTCTCCCGGCACCGGAGCCGGCCGACGAGCCCGGGGAGGGCTGAAGGAGACCGACGCCATGGAAGAGGCCACCCTGTATGTGACCGCCCAGGGAAGCCGGCTGGGCCGGATCGGCGAGCGGCTCGTCGTGCGCAGCCGCGAAGGCCGCATCCTCCAGGATGTTCCGTTTTTCCGGCTTCGGCAGGTCGTCTGTCTGGGAACGGTGGAAATCGGCCACTCGGCGCTGACGGCGCTGCTGAAGCGGGATATCGACGTGGCGCTGCTGACCGTGAACGGCCGGTTCAAGGGCCGCCTCTCGAACCTCCAGCCGCGCGCCGTCCGGTGCCGCATGAAGCAGTATGAGCGCGCGTCCGATGCGGCGTTCCGGCTCGAAACGGCGAAGACGCTCGTGCGGGGAAAGCTGACTTCGAGCCGGGTCTGGCTGATGCGTCAGAACCGGGCGCACGACGACGCCCTCGCCAAAGGCGTTCTCGGGGTGACGGATGCCCTGAGGGCCGTCGATAGCGCCGAGACGGTCGACGAGCTCATGGGCATCGAGGGAAACGGCGCGAGATGCCACTTCCAGGGAATCAGGGCAATCCTGAAACAGGAGCTGGGCTTCTCGGGCAGGGCGACCCGGCCGCCGCCCGACCCGGTGAACGCGCTGCTGAGTTTCGGCTACACGCTCCTGTTCAACCGGGTCTGGTCGGCCGTCGAACAGGCGGGGCTCGACCCCATGCTGTCGAATCTGCACGCGATCGAGGACCGGCGGCCGTCGCTCGCTCTCGATCTGATGGAGGAGTTCCGCGTGACCGTCGTCGACCCGGTCGTGTGCGGCATGATCAACCGGCTCGAGATCGACGTGACCGGCTTTCGCCTCGAAGAGGGGAAAGGCGTGAGGATGAGCGAGGAGACGATCGGCCGGTTCGTGAAGAAGCTCCAGGCGCGGCTCGCCGACACCTGTGTCTGCCCGACCGACGGCCGCTCGTATGCCTACGCCGATCTGATCGTGAGGCAGGCCTGGCAGTACAAAAGCCTCGTGCTCGGCGAACGGAACGCGTATCTCCCGGTGGTGATGAAATGAGCGGCATGTTTTATATCATTTGCTATGACACTCCGTCCGACAAGCGGCGCCGCAAGCTGCACAAGATGCTGAAAAACTACGCCGTGCCGGTGCAGGAAAGCGTCTTCGAAACGTTCCTCGAAGGCCCCCGCTTCGACGAGCTGCTCCGCCGCGTGAGCCCCCTGATCGACCCCGCCGTGGACAGCGTGCGCATCTACGCGATGACCCGCGACGCCCAGCGCCGCATGCACGTGTTCGGCCTCCCCGGCCTGCTCGAAGACCCCGACCATTTCATCGTCACGGACGGTCACCGCGGACTCGACGCCGCCCCGGCCGAGCCCGACGACGACGCCGACGAGAGCGAGGTCGCCTGACGATGCCGATGAACCTCGAATGAAACGGTCCGATACATACCGATTCTGATAATTTCTTGAACCGTAGCGGCGTTTATGCTATTTCTTCTTTCGACGACCGGGTTTCCCGTCACAGGATCGGCTGAAGACACCGACACGGAAAACGCTCCACGGCACGCCGAGAAATCGGCGCGCCCGGCACATCGAGAGGAAGACTCATGAGATACCTCGAGCTCATCGTCGAACTGCGGCCGCAGGCTGCCCTGTCGTTTCCGCCGAATCCCGTCAACACCCTGCGCGGGGCGCTGGGATACCAGCTCAAACGGATCGTCTGTTTCCAGCGCAACCGGCCGGATAACGTCTGCCGGGGCTGTCTCGCCGAGCATAGCTGCGCCTATGCCATCACCTTCGAAACCGCGACATCTCCTTCCTCGAATGCGACGACGGGCGGCGGTGGCGATGCCCCGCATCCCTTCGTCCTCAACGCCGACTTTCAGGGCCCCCGTCTGTTCCGGCCGCCCGAGACAGCCCGCTTCCGGCTCACCCTCTTCGGACGGGCGGTGGATACGCTCCCGTTCCTCACCCAGGCCCTGCGCGAAGCCGCCACGGGCGGCCTCGGTCGCGATCGCATCCCCTGCGACCTGGTCGCGATGAACCAGGCCGGCACGGGCACCCGCCTCTATGACCCCGCGACCCACACGCTCGCCCCCTACACGCCCGAGACGGTGTCGATCGAGCAGCCGGCCGGCTGGGGCGGCGAGCCGCTCGAACTGAGTCTCACCTTCGAGACCCCGACCGCCTTCAAGGATAAAACCTCCGGGAAAATCGTGAATCAGCCCGAGTTCCACCGGATCATCCGCTCCATCCTCCGGCGCATCACGGCCATCGCCCCGGACGACCTCACCGCCGGGCCGCCCTGGAATTTCCGCGATATCATCGATCGGGCCATGCAGGTTTCCCTCACCTCCAAATCTCTGTCGACCGTGTTCTGGGAACGCGTCTCCAGTCGCCAGAATCAGCGCGCAACCTGGGGCGGCACGGTCGGAACCGCGCTCTACCGCGGCGATATCCGCCCCTTCCTGTCGCTTCTCCGGGCCGGAGAGCTCCTTCGCATCGGCCGCGGAACGATCTTCGGCCAGGGCCGCTACCGCATCGCGTCGGTCACCCCGCCGGAACATGCGTGCGCACCCGCTTCTCACGCCCCGGCCGCACGTCGGGAGGCGTCCTTGTCATGACGAACCCCAGCGACTTCTACGTCGCCCTGATCGGGGAACAGACCCTGCCGAATCTCCTGCCGGCGCTGGCGGTCAAGCCCCGAGTCTGGTGGTTCGTCTACTCCGAAGACCGATTCATGCAGCAGGAAATCCGTTGGATCACCCACTTCTGGAGGGAGTATCACAAAGGCGCCAACCCGATGGTCAAGCCCATCCGGGTCGACCCGTTCTCACCCGACGCCATTTCCCGGGCACTGCATGATGCCTGGGTTGCCGAAGGCCGACCCCGGGGAGTCGTCAATGTCACCGGGGGCACCAAGCTCATGTCGCTGGGCGCCTTCACCTTCGCGGGCAAGGCCGGCCAGGCCGTCATTTACTACCGGGGTGACCGGTTGTATTCCCTGAATCCGGAAACGCCGCTTTCCCAAGAAGGGCTGTCGATCCCCCGGTTGTCACCCCACGAACTGCTGCTGGCATACGGAAAGTATGCCGACACCACGATCCGGCAACGCGTTCCGACGGCGAACCAGGTCGAAGCAGCGCGTCGGCTCGGCAGCAAGCCGGCAGCGGCATCGATTCTTGCGTCATGGATCAAGTGTCATGCGCACGGCCAGCGGGTGACCAATCTTTCGGATCACAACGACCGGCAAGCAGTCGCCGACGCCGAGCTGCTGTTACAGGCGATGGAAAAGCTCGGCCTGTTGCGCACGACGTGGGTGAAGGGGTCGCAAGTTCCCCAAATCAAGATCATCGACGAAGATTTTTGGGGTAAACACACGCTGGGCGCCTGGCTCGAAATCTACGTCACCGATGTCGCCAGGCGTGTCTTCGGGGCCGCCGGCGTCGCGTCCCAGTGCCAGCTCACCTGGGAGCGCGACCCCGCCACGCGTCAACCGCTCCAGGACTCTCCCAAGACCGAGGCCGACGTGCTGATCGCCCATGAAAACAGGCTTTCTTACGTCTCCTGCAAATGCGACGGCCAGGCCGGCAAGGATTTCACCCTCTCGAAGGAGCTGCTCTCGATCGACGCCACCGCCCGCGCTCTGGGGGGCGCGCTCGCGCGCAGGATCCTCGTCACCAACGCCGACCTCTCGAAAAAGCTCGAGGTCAGAACCAAGGCTCGCATTATGCGCATCGATTTGATCGACCGCCACGACCTGCCGAACCTCGAAGCCGCCCTGAAACGCCTGCTGATTGGAGGAGCATCATGAGCGACCTCATTCTCACGGCTCTGGGCACCTCGCTCCTCACCGAGACCTCGTATTACCTGGGGGATCGCGCTCATTCGAGCCGGTTCTGCAGCCTTGCCTTGTCGCGAACGCTCGAATCACCCGTCAATCTTCTACTGGCCCTGCTCACCACTGCCGCATCGGAAAAGCACAGGAAGCATCTCATCGATGAAGCTGCAGCTCTCGGCGTCACCTGTGAAATTCTGGACATTTCGGAGGGGAAGACCATCGACGAGGTCTGGAGCGTCTTCGACCGGATCATCCAGCGGCTGTCGACCGCCGTCACCCCGCACCGCGTCTTTCTCGACATCACAAACAGCTTCCGCCACCTGCCGTTGTTGTTCTTCGCCTCGCTTTCCTACCTCGAAGCAACGCACAAAGCCGAGCTGGGCGGGATCTTCTACGGGGCTTACGAGAACCGCGACCAGATTGCGAACCGAACCCCCATCTTCGACCTTTCGCCTCTGACGGCGCTGGTCAAGGGTTCTTTTGCCGTCAAAACCTTCATGGAAACAGGCGGGGTCGAAACCCTCGGCGAGTTCCTCCAGGAAATGCCCGGCTTCGATGAACGCGCCGGACGCCATTTCGACAAAAAGCTCAAGGAGTATCATCCGATGCAGGCTTCGGGTTTGTCACTCGAAGCGGGGAACCATGCTCAGGCGCTGCTTGAGATGTTCCCGAGCCTGATCACCGAAAACAATCAATTCGTCGCCGGCCGGGAACTCGCGGAAAAACTCCGCGGTTCGCTCGAAAAGGTTGCGCTGCGGAAGGGCAGCGGCGCCTGGAAAAAAGGGCTTATTCTCGATCATGCCGAACTCGAACGGCAACTGAACTTCATCGAGGACAAGCTGGTTCAGCACGACACGGCACAGGCATTGATGCTGCTGCGGGAATGGGTGATCAATCGTATCTGGCTTTCGATGAAACCCGAAGGGGAGTGGCTGGCGTCTCGCGACCGGCAAACAATGATCGAAAACCGCCTGTATCGGGCCTCCTTGGTTATAGATAAAAATATATTTCCCGCGGGCCTCTTGTACAAGCTTTTGGGCGACAGGCGAAACGAGTTCGCCCATGCCGGTTTTCGCAAGGACAACGTCAAGGTCGGCGATCGGCTGAACCTGGCTCGAGAGAAGTTCGACATCTGTCGCGAGCATCTTCACGACGATGCCTGGTGGATAATTCCCGAGCTGCCCAAAACATCTGGGAAACTGCTCGTGAGCGGCCTTGGTTCATCGGCCGGCCTCCTGTATACGGCGCTTCGCCTCACCGCGCCGGATCGAGCGGTGATCCTCACCAGCAGCCAGGCACAGGAGCGTATTCCTGAAATCTGCGACCGGGCCGGCGTCGTCACCCCCGACAAGTTCGAAACGCGGTTGTTGAAGGAGGTCTTCACCGGATTCGACGAAACGGCCGCTCTCGTCAAGAATATCGAGCCGCATCTTCTCGGGGCAAGCGAGATCGTGATCAATCTCACCGGCGGCACCACCTGCATGCAGTGGGTGATGCAGGCCGTCTACGAACGCGCCCGCGAACTCGGCCTGCCGGTCCGCCGCGTCGCCTTCGTCGACCGCCGCCCGACAGTCGAACAACAACAGAACCCGTTCGTCCTGGGCGAACTGATCGAAATAGACCAATAAATATTTGAACCGCCCCTCCCTTCGCCCCTTTCCTGATCTGAAAGAGTAATCCCGCCGCAACCGAAAGGATGACCACGATGGATGAAACATTGTTGAAAGTCGCACTGGCAGGGTTTCTGCACGATATCGGCAAGTTTGCCCAACGGGCCGCCGGTGCTGCAGGCTCGGATGGAGACCTCGGAACGGGCTTCTTCCCCGATCGGAATTTCATCGATCGTCACTCGACCCTGTATCTCCCTTCTCATGACGGGAAATTCACCCACCAGCACGCCGTCTTCACCGCAGCCTTCCTGGATCATCTCCAGAAGATTCTCCCTTCCGTCTTCGAACGTTCGGATTGGGGAGAAGGCGATGCCTTTCTTTCACTGGCCGCGGCTCACCATTGCCCCACAACGGCCGGCCAATGGGCGATTGCCATGGGTGATCGCATCAGCAGCGGCTTCGACCGCGACTCGTTCGACACATACAACCGCTGTGCCACCGGTGAAGAGGGATTCCGGAAAACACGCCTGATGCCGATTTTCGAAGGGCTCGTTCTCTCGGGGAAAAAAATGCCTACGAGCGCTGACGAGTTCCGGTGCCGCCTTCCGCTGAAAAAACTGGCTCCGGACTCGGCTTTTCCCGCAAAAACAAAAGACGTCGTTCCGGCCGACAATGGCGGGGCCGGAAAAGAATATCGAGAACTATTCGAACAGTTCGTCTTCGACCTCGACAAGCTCGAACATCGCAGCATTCCGCACTTGTGGCTCGAGCATTTCGACAGCCTCTGCCGACTCTACCTCGCCCAGATTCCCGCCGTCACCGTCGGCAACTACATCCCGGACGTTTCCCTCTACGACCACTCCCGGGCAACGGCTGCCCTGGCCGCGGCGATTTACGGCTACCATCGGGATCACGGGACATTGACGCCGGAAGCCGTACAAAACTACGACACCCCAGCCATTCTCGTCATCCAGGGTAATTTTTACGGCATCCAGGACTTCATCTTTTCCAACGGAGGAAGCACCAACAAAGCTTCGGGAAAACTTATCCGGGGGCGGTCCTTCTATGTTTCCCTCCTCGCCGAAACCGCAGCGAGCCTGGTGGCCCGCGAACTCGGTCTAACCAGTCTCAGCATTCTGCTGAACGCGGCGGGAAAGTTCACGATACTCGCGCCGAACACCGACAAAAACCGCACCGTTCTCGGCGAGAGCGAGAAGGCGATAAATGCCTGGCTTCTCGAGCAGTTCCACGGCCAGGTCGGCTTCGGCATCTGCCACCTCACAGCCTCCGGGAAAGATTTTCTCGGGAAAGGCTACGCCGCGATGTGGGCCCGTCTCACCGCCGCAGCAGAGGGAAAAAAGTTCCGCCGGTTCGACCTGCGCACCACAGGCGGGGTCCATACCGCCTACCTGGAAGAGTTCACCCGTCAGGGGAAGGGCCTGTGCCCGTTCTGCGGCAAGAGACCGGCCCGAGCCGACGCGGCCATCGGCATCGGGGCCGAAAAGACACCCGCCTGCGGCCCCTGCCACGATCAGTATCTCATCGGTGAAAACCTGGTGAAGGAACCGAGGTTCGCGGTGACCGCCGCCGAGGCCGATCTCCGCGGGGATAGGCTAAAATGCCCGATCTACGGCCGCTTCCAGCTCGGATTCGACGTTTCTGGCCGTCTCGGAGATCTTGCTCGGGTCGGTCATCTTCATCACTACTGGGATCTCGAAATCCCCGCCGACGGCAACTTCGCCAAGCCGATCACACATCGCTTCATCAATGGCCACGTGCCTCGCTTCGAAGAGGCGGATCAGCACGACGACCGCTATCTGTGCGGCAGGGGTTCCGAAGAAAAGCGACTCGAATTGATCGATATGATGAAAGAACGGGCAGTGAAAACCTTCGCCCATATCGCCAAGGGGGCATTGACGCCCATCGAGGGGAAGCCTGGCGCATGTGAGGGCATCGAAGCCATGGGGGTACTGAAGGCGGACGTGGACAACCTCGGCCTGATCTTCGGCAGCGCGCTCCCCCCCGAGCGCATGACCGTCTCCCGAACAGCGACGCTCAGCCGCCAGTTGGACTTTTTCTTTGCCGGCTACCTTCCCTGGCTGATGCGCACGGATACGCGATTTCAAAACATCTACACGGTCTTTTCCGGCGGTGACGATCTTTTCGTTATCGGCCCGTGGAACCGGATCGTCGAATTTGCCCCAACCCTTGCCCATGAATTCCGCCGGTTCGTCGGAAGCAACCCGGAAGTGACGTTGTCAGCGGGAATCAGCGTGCACAAATCCGGCGATTCGATTCGCGCGATGGCGGAAAAAGCCGAGGAAGGCGTCCATGCCTCAAAGAATGCCGGCCGAGACCGGATCACGCTTTTCGACCGAACCGTCACCTGGACCGGGTTCGCCCGCTTGCAGGAAATTCGCGATCACCTCGAATCCTGGCTCGCAAAGCGGTGGCTTTCCACCGGCATGCTCTACCGATTCACGAAATTTTCTGAACTGGCGAGGCAGGAAGCGCTTCTACGATCTGGCGAGTTCCCGCTGACCGCAGGCGACCTCGAAAGCCTTTCCTGGCGGGCCAAATTCAAATACGCGGTCGTTCGAAACGTTTCAAAGCTCGGCACCTGGGATGAACGTGAAAAGGCCATCGAAACCGTGCTGGAAGCCGCAACCTGGCTCAGCAGTTTCGGCGGCGACATGAACATTCCGCTCTGGCAGGTTCTCTACCGTCATCGCTAAAGCACAATCTGGAAGGAGGTTCTATGCAGGAAATAAAATTCTGGAAAGACAAGACGAAAAAACTCGTGAATCCCGATCTGTTCTCTGAAACCGCTGAAAAGATTGCAAAAGCCGTTTCAAACGAAGCGTCCGAAAAGCTCAACAAGTCCACGCAGTTGAGGCGTTTCTTCGATGATGTTCTGACCTTCGAGAGCCGTCTCAAGGAGCTACCCGAAGAGAAACAGAGAGAAGAATTTGACCGCTCTCTCCCCTACCTGAAAATGCTGAACGCCAAGGTCGCCTATGCCAGGGCCAGGGACCTCATCTCTCCCGAGTTCAAGGATTTCATCGGCGTTTCACTGAAACAACTCAATGATCTCGATGATTTCAAGGTTTTCCACACGCTGTTCGAGGCGTTCATGGGGTATTACAAGTATTTCGACAAGGAACGGGAAAACAGCGCACGCGAAGCCCGCAATCACGGCACACGGGGAGGTCGATAAACCATGGAACTCAAACTCAAAGCCATCAAAAAGCTCGAAGGAAAAATCGTTCTGAAGAGCGGCTTGCATATCGGCGCCGGGAACGATGCGATGCACATCGGTGGTACCGACAACCCGGTCCTCCGGCATCCGCACACGTATGAACCTTATATTCCGGGATCGTCGCTCAAGGGCAAAACCCGCTCCCTTCTGGAGCTTGCGAGTGGCCTGGCTTCACACCATCAAAGCAACGGGGGCCTGGTTTCTCTCAAAACCTACGAAGCCGTGAAGGATGCAAAGGAACAGGCTCTTGCCGCGAAGGCCATCCTTTCGACATTCGGGTGCAGCGGTTCAGATCAACAAGAAGGAAGCCCATTTGGGCCGACACGGGCTTCATTTTCAGATTGCCATCTTGATGATGCGTGGAAAAAGAAAGCTCTGGAAAATGGATGGTCTTTTACTGAGGAAAAGTCTGAGACTGCTATTGATCGAATTGCAGGAACAGCAAAGCCTGGAAGTCTTCGCATAACCGAACGCATCCCCGCCGGCGCCGAGTTTCGCTTCAGTATCACATTCAAAATACTGACCGACGAGGATGAAGCTTTCTTCGAGAAGCTCGTGACCGGCCTCAAGCTCCTGGAGCTTGACGCGATCGGCGGGGGCGGAAGTCGCGGCTACGGTCGGATCCGCTTTGCCGAGCTCCGGCTCGACGGTTCGGATTACATGGAGAAGTTCGACGCCATCAAAGCGCTTTGAGCGCGGGAGGTCTCATGAAGACCCTGATCTGCACCATTCGGCCGACATCGGGCTTTGGAACGACGCTCAAGGGCGACACGATCTTCGGACACCTCTGCTGGCAGATCGCCCGGGATCCCGCTCTGTTCGGCAAAACCCTGGACGACCTTCTCGCCGATTACGATCGAACCCCATTCCTGATCGCCTCTTCGGCGGCCATCGACCTCGGAAAGCCGGGGACGCCGCGACTCGTTCTGAAACGCCCCGCTCTCCCCTTCCAGCGGCTTTTCCCCGAACAACCGGCGGATAAAAGCGACAAAAAGGGGCGGCTCAAGGAGCTCAAGAAAAAGACCTGGTTCCTGACCTCACCCGACCAGCCCTCGGCATATCTGGAAAAAGCCTCGTTTCTGGATGATGAGGAAGTTTTTCGCCAGTTTGAAATCCTCCTCCCGATCGAAACGAAGAAACGGCTCCGAACGGCCGATGCCCGTCTCATGCGCAATGCCGAGCACTGGCACAACTCGATCAACCGGCTCACCGGAGCTACCGGAGAGGGGGGGTTCGCCCCCTTCATGAACAATGAAACCTACTACCTGCCGCGGATTCAGCTTTCATGCATCTTCGGCATCGATGACGGCCTCTCCGTAGATGCCCTCAGGGTCGCCATGACCCGCATCGGCACCCTTGGTTTCGGTCGTGATGCATCAACCGGCCTCGGGAAGTTCGAGGTCATCGATCTCGCCCCCATCGACCTTGGTCTCTTCGGCTCGCCCACCCCGAATGCCGCATACTGTCTCGGCCCATCCGTACCCGCTCCGACGGATGAACAGCCCTGGTTCACCCCGTTCGTTCGGTACGGTCGGCATGGCGATGAACTCGCCGTTTCCCCACACCCGTTCAAGAATCCCTGTCTGATGGCCGACGAAGCCGCGGTCTACCCGCTTCCGAAGCATGACCCTTCGCGCCCCTGGGTTGGGAAAGCCCTTCGCGGTCTCTCGAGCATCGAGCCCCGGACCGTCGGCCAGGGCTTCAGCCTTTATATACCTGTTCAAATGGAGGTCGCCCATGCCTGAACTGCGAACCACCCATCTCAACATCCGTCTGCACGTTCTCTCCCCGATCCATATCGGATGTGACCAGGTGTATGAACCGACCGAGTTCGTGATCCCCGACGGCCAGGATGGCACGCTGGTGGTATTCGATCCGATATCTTTCGTCTCCCTTCTCGATGGGGAGTCGCGCGCCCGGTTCGAAAAGATCTGCATGGATGGGAAACTTGCAGAGATCTACCGGTTCATCGGCTCGCATGCCGCGCGTTTGAGGGGCCGGCCCGTAGGAATCAGCAAAGATCTTGTCCAGCACTATCGAAGAACCTTTTTCGGGGCCGGCAACGCACCGACGGACAGCGAGATCAACAAATTCACGCTGGCCAGAACCAGCTTCGAAGCGTTCACGAGCCGTCCGCTCATTCCCGGTTCCTCGCTCAAAGGGTCCCTGCGAACGGCGTATCTCAACCTGGTCGCAGGCCAAAGCCCACGAGTAACCGCTCAAAGTGGCAAATGGCTGGAAAAGGATCTACTTCATGGGGACTATGCGTCGGACCCGTTTTCCCTGCTCAAGATCGGGGATCTTCAGCCTCTTCAGGCAGAATCGAGCATCGGGTATGCCATGAACTGGAAAAAGCGGAAACAACCGGGCACGACGGATATGGCCCAGGGCAAAGGGCCGTATCAGATCCTCGAGATCATTCAACCCGGTTCCGTTTTCACCGGCAGGATCAGCCTGACACCGTCACCCAGCGAGAGACGTATCGATAGACCGATCACCCTGAAAGCTCTTTTCGAAGCCGTTTTTCGGTTTTATCGGGCCAGATTCAAGGAAGATCAGGAGCTTCTCGGCGGCCTGAGCTATCCCAAGAGTCTTGCACCGATTCTCGCGATGCGTGATTCGGGCAAAGCCTTTTTCGTCCGCATCGGCCGCCATTCAGGTGCGGAATCCGTCACTCTGGACGGCTACCGCAGCATCAAGATCATGCGCGGCCAGCCGCCTTACCAGAAAAACGCCACCACAGTGTGGTTATATTCCGACAGGTTGAGGGCAACGCCTTCCACCAGCAAACCCTTCGGCTGGGCCTTGCTCGAACTTGTCGATGAGGGCGTGGCCTTCCCACCGCCGAAAATCGAGGAAAAGCCGACGACTTCCGCCAGAATGGCTGGCCCCACACCCGTGGATGCAAGCCCCAGCCCAGCGATAGCCCCTGCTGCAAAGACCGTTACCACCGTCGTCCTTCTCGAAAGGAATCAAACCCCCACCGGCACGATCACGGGAGAGATCGGCAAATGGCAGGTGACATTCCCGGGCGAGGCCCGACCGATCACCATCTCCAACCCCCAGGCAATCACCCGGGCCGGTTCGGCGATGTTCCTGGTACAGGAAGCCTCCAAAAAGGCCGGCGTGCGGGTTCGTTTCGAAAAGTATCTCTGAAGCCCGGCACGGCATCCACACAAACCGCGGGCGGCCCACACAGGCCGTCCGCGGTTTGTCATATTCCATATATTTTGTTTCCTATATTTTTGTCTCTTTCCCGACCCCCCAAGCCGCTTGAATAGAACGCACCCCCGGCCGGGTTTCACGCCAGCCAGGGGTGTCGGGTGCTACACGTCGTAACGATTCAGCAGGCGAACGAACAGGAATACGCGGACGGAATGAACGCCGCTTTCGCCGCCCCGCCAATGACGTCCGTCGAGACCAGGTCGGCCATCCCGCCGATGACGCCGCCGATCAGGGGAACGGCCTTCACGAGGCTGATGAAGCCTTTGCTGCCGAACTTCGTGACCAGGCGAAAGCCCACGGCGCGATTGATCTGCTTCAGGAGCTCACGGGACAGCCCGCGGATCACCTGCTCGGTCAGCTTTTTCCCGATCCTGATGCCCGCCTGCTTGAGAAGCTGCGCGGCTTCAGCCCCGCAAAGGCAGGCGAACACCAGCGACTTCACCTGGTCCTGGCGCGGATCGAGGCCGCCCATGATCGCTATCGCGGCAATCATCCTGACCTGGACGTAGATGACGCTCGATATATTTGCCGGTATGGCAATGGGAAGGGTGAGAATTCCGCCAAGACCGCTCAAGAACCCCGAGGTGCCGGCCTTGGTGTTCTGCCAGCGAATCAGCGAATCGACGTTCTCGCACAGCGTGCCTGAGCCCCCGGCATAATCCCGCGCAAGGTCATACGCCGACTCCACCCCCGGAACGCCCGGGTCCAGGGCCAGTTCATACGCCCAGTCGAGCACCTTGCCGATCGCCCCCGCGTTCACGTTCGTCATATCCGCCTCCTGCCCTTCTCGAAATGATCCGCGGCACCGCTGCTCACCACGGAAAAGACACCGGCATGACGCCGGTTCAAAATATCGTTCGCCATATTCCACACATCGCCGCGAATCCATCCGTTTTTTGAACTCGCCCCCTTCGGCCGCCTTGAACCTGATGGCAGGCAACACACCCGGATTGTTCGTTTGCGCTCACCATCGCAGACAACTTCTGACCGGGGATGGGACAAGGCGCGTCAGCGCGAAATGGGAGGCGAAGAAGATGGTACCGAACGTCGAAACCCGCAATGCCCAACCAACGGCAACGATCCTGCAAACCAGCCTCGAGGCCAACGATTTCGAGTGCAATGAGTGCATGCCCCTTCCCCTCTGGAAGCGCGCGTTCTCGGCCCTCGGAGCGTTCAGGCCGGTTACTTGCGTCGGGGTCGGACCAGGGCGGAGCTGCGTCCCCATGGTGGCGATCCGGCTTCGGAACGATCTGGCCGACTGCCTCCTCGACCTCGATGATTGGGGTTCGCTCCAGACGACTCTGCTCGATTGGGAAGGCCGGGCCGTTGCCGACGGGATCGCCCTGTGCGTGGAAATCTCGCGCACGCTCTCGGTCACCGGCACAATGATCGCCACGACCAAAGCGATGGAGATCCGCCTCTCCGGAACCAAAAAGGATGCTCTCACGCCGCAGGCCGCCTGGGACTGGTTCCTGAAAGCCTGCCGCTGGATCCATCTCCTGGACGCCGCATGCCTGCCCCTGGCTGGCTGCTCATCAGCCGCGCACTGAACGAGGAGGTCCCCATGAAGACCCGAACCACATCCACACCCCACCCCCGCACACCTGCCGGGCCGACACGCTCCGGGCGAGGAACGGGAGCCGGCCGGCCCGGCCGTTCCCCGACTGCCTGGGAAAAAGAGTGGCGCGGTCTGCTGGTCGACAAAGAGCTCGATGACGGCTGGCTCGAGGCGCTCAACCACCTGTCGGGCATGCGGCTGACCAGCATCTGCGCAGGCCACCCAGGGAGAAATGGCCGCCGGGAACAACCCGCGCACATCGTCGTGCAACTGGGCGCGCACCTCGGCTCAGGGCCCGGCGCCGATCCGTTCTGGAACCCGCTTCTGCTCGACCTCTCCCGAGAGTTCGTCGCCCTTCCCGGAATGGCAGCCACGCGGATCAGGCTCCATCAGGAACTGACCGTCAGGGACGGCATGCATCGGAACGGGCCCAGCATCAGAATCCTTCTCACCCTCGACTGCCCCGCGCCTCGCAGAAACGACCCCCTCTCGCCCGAGATCCGGGCCTGGTTCGAAACGGCCTGCGCCGGGCTCGCCCGCCTCGATCATCGCATCGCCCCGGCCCCGACGGGGATCGCGAACTGATTCCGCCGCCCGACGCATAGCCAGACAAGGAGGCACCCATGAAGATCCAGCCCGGCACCGTGATATACGTGTTTCGCAGCATGACGGCCAGACTCGTGGAAACCGCCATCCCCAGGCGGAGTGCGGCTCTTCCGACGGCGAAGGGTGTTCTCTCGGCCACAATCGATCTCTTCTTCGGAGAATCCGGTCCCTTCCCCGATCTGAGCAAGCTCGTCCGTCTCGAGCGGTATCGCCATTATGGGGTCTATGCCGGCCGTGGCCAGGTGATTCACTTCACCGGCGACACTCCTTCCGCAGCCCGGATCCGCCTCACCTCGCTCACGGAGTTCGAGAAGGGCACGTTTCTCGACGGGATCGCCACGGGCGGTTCGGGCATTCACGCGGATGAGCGGGTGGAGTTTCCCGAAGGGAAAGCGGCGGCGGTGCGGCGGGCCCGCTCGCTGCTCGGCACCGACTTCGGCGGATATCATTTGCTTCGTAATAATTGCGAGCACTTTGCAACCTGGTGCGCCTGCCGGCGGAAGATCTCCCGGCAGTTTCTCGACAAGGGCATCGAGCTGGTCATGCCGTCGGAACCGCCCTTCGGCTCCCCATGGTCAGCCATTGTCAGGCGGTTCATCATGGAGTAAAATCGGAGGAAGTTCTTTGAAAAGCGAACTGGAATCGGGGAGACAATTTCGGGGACATCCCCCCGTCGATTTTCCGAGCACCTCCACCCCCCTCGTCAAACCCGCTGTTTTCGTCGAGATACTCGGAAAACAGAACCCGCTTCCAATGCGGCTTTTCGAGACCCCCGGGGGGTCCGGCTGAATTTTCAGCACCATTTTCGGGGGGGGGCTCGGAAACCGCCCCGCCCGCCCTCTCCCAATCAGCCTTCCAAAAGCCAGGATCCAATCACCAACCCCACCAAATCGGGGATTGAAACCGATGATCCATGATCAATTCAGGTAGAATGAATCCATCATATCCAATCACCAACCCCACCAAATCGGGGATTGAAACTTATCCTATCCTTATCCTTTTCCTTGCATGAACGTTCGTATCCAATCACCAACCCCACCAAATCGGGGATTGAAACCGGCATCTTTACAATACTAGAGACAAACAGATTTGTCTTATCCAATCACCAACCCCACCAAATCGGGGATTGAAACAGGGGTTTAGACAAATAATCCGTATTTTTTCCGGTAATCCAATCACCAACCCCACCAAATCGGGGATTGAAACAAGAAGCGGGGATTCTAACTGTATTTTCTGCATATATGTAATCCAATCACCAACCCCACCAAATCGGGGATTGAAACATTTGTTGAGGACGCAAGCATACAGGTGATGTTTTCGGATCCAATCACCAACCCCACCAAATCGGGGATTGAAACAATATTTTGATGAATATTCGATCGCAGTTATATATTATCCAATCACCAACCCCACCAAATCGGGGATTGAAACTCAGATTCTCGAAGAGAACCCTTTTTACTTCGGTCGTGTTATCCAATCACCAACCCCACCAAATCGGGGATTGAAACTAACTTCCGGATCGCCCCCGGCAAAGGAGTAGCCTTCGAATCCAATCACCAACCCCACCAAATCGGGGATTGAAACTTACGACCTGAAAATTACTTCGAAAAAGATTCCATATAATCCAATCACCAACCCCACCAAATCGGGGATTGAAACGTTTTGCCCATCCCATAGATATATTTTTCCATCGCTTCATCCAATCACCAACCCCACCAAATCGGGGATTGAAACGATACCTGACAATGTCAATTCTATCTCATGGATAGCGATCCAATCACCAACCCCACCAAATCGGGGATTGAAACGCGGGGGATCGTCGAGCCGTTGCTCCGTAGGATACATCGGATCCAATCACCAACCCCACCAAATCGGGGATTGAAACTTGATAATGGCGATTGCTTCCATCTTCTTCTCCATGGCATCCAATCACCAACCCCACCAAATCGGGGATTGAAACAGGAGAAGAAGGCATCACTGTAACCGTTGGTTGCCTCGTATCCAATCACCAACCCCACCAAATCGGGGATTGAAACCGAGGCCACCTTTACCACGTCACGCGTGGTCCTGAGATCATCCAATCACCAACCCCACCAAATCGGGGATTGAAACCATGCTCGCCATTCCGTACCTGGCGTAGCATGTCTTGCATATCCAATCACCAACCCCACCAAATCGGGGATTGAAACTCTTCGGGGTCGGTTTGTATTCCTTCTGCCTGAATTGATCCAATCACCAACCCCACCAAATCGGGGATTGAAACGTGACAACGATGACCATCTCGTGGTCGAGCCCGAGCCGGATCCAATCACCAACCCCACCAAATCGGGGATTGAAACTTCTCGGCTTCTTCCCTCTCTTTCCTGCGCCATCGGATCCAATCACCAACCCCACCAAATCGGGGATTGAAACACCGTCTGCTCGAACTCGCAAGCCGCGAAGATCACGCCGCATCCAATCACCAACCCCACCAAATCGGGGATTGAAACCAAGGGCGGGGGTCCTATTCCTGTTCCCGTTCCCGTTATCCAATCACCAACCCCACCAAATCGGGGATTGAAACCAACATGGTAGGGCTCCTTGTGGGGGCAACTTCCCCCGGATCCAATCACCAACCCCACCAAATCGGGGATTGAAACCAGGCGGATGTTCATTTCTCTCCCTCCTCGCGTCGATAATCCAATCACCAACCCCACCAAATCGGGGATTGAAACTCTTGGAAGTCATGGTTGCTGTGCCGGTATTCGTAGCAGATCCAATCACCAACCCCACCAAATCGGGGATTGAAACTAGCGCACCGCTCGCAACAGTATGTATAGTCTCCAAATCCAATCACCAACCCCACCAAATCGGGGATTGAAACCTCCCACGGTCCGGCAGACTCGCCGTTGTAGACGCTCGGATCCAATCACCAACCCCACCAAATCGGGGATTGAAACAGCGTCCAGATGGACGTGCAGCCCGCAGCTTTTGTTTATCCAATCACCAACCCCACCAAATCGGGGATTGAAACGCGCCCGTACCGCGAACCGGCTTGCAGAGCGTCTATGCATCCAATCACCAACCCCACCAAATCGGGGATTGAAACACGCGTCCGCCGATCGACTTCGCGATCTCCGAGGCGATATCCAATCACCAACCCCACCAAATCGGGGATTGAAACTCGATCTCGACCGACTCGCGGCCATCCACGAGGCTGATCCAATCACCAACCCCACCAAATCGGGGATTGAAACCCATTCCCGTAATGCTTTCCGGAGAATGCCCGGTAGTATCCAATCACCAACCCCACCAAATCGGGGATTGAAACCCGGGCGTCGTCCTCCAGGCTAATGATCCGCCTCCTCGCATCCAATCACCAACCCCACCAAATCGGGGATTGAAACAACCATCCCCAACTCGTAGATAAGGGAAAAACCCATAATCCAATCACCAACCCCACCAAATCGGGGATTGAAACAGCGAGATCTCCGCGATTTACGGTGATGATCTTTTCGAGATCCAATCACCAACCCCACCAAATCGGGGATTGAAACACGCTCTGCGCAATCTTCGCAACAGCACGGGCCGTCGGATCCAATCACCAACCCCACCAAATCGGGGATTGAAACAAGCCAGATCGCGTCGGCCAGTTCCGGCCGGAAGCAATCAATCCAATCACCAACCCCACCAAATCGGGGATTGAAACAGAGCTAGGAACGTTGCATCACCAGCCGTTTTCAGAGCATCCAATCACCAACCCCACCAAATCGGGGATTGAAACATCGGAAAAGTCCTGAGAGGTTTTCGTTTCCTCGAGGCATCCAATCACCAACCCCACCAAATCGGGGATTGAAACGGCTTCGCGGCATCGGTCACACTGGCGAGAGTCGCATATCCAATCACCAACCCCACCAAATCGGGGATTGAAACACGTGTAGCCAGCCGTTCGATACGCGGAATATCCTTTATCCAATCACCAACCCCACCAAATCGGGAATTGAATCCAGATATGATTGCATCCGAAGCTGGCCGGCCTTGGAATTCGGTCACCGATTGCGCGCACTGTTCTTTCGAGGTGAAACCGAGAAGCAGGTATTTCAATTTTTCCCCAAGCCAGAAGTTCGGCTGATGTCTGTAAGAAGCGAGATCTTTTGCTTCGAATCATCAGCAGAAGGAGTCTGGAATGGACGCCCCGAAAATCTATCCGTTACGAAATGATTTCGTGTTCAAGCTGGTTTTCGGCAAAGAGGGGAACGAAGAGATCCTGGCGAAGTTGATCGATGCCCTGCTCCACTTCACCGGCGATCGGTGCATCGCGGAACTGACCCTGCTCAGCCCGCTGGATCTCAAGGAGTTTCATGACGACAAGTTCACGATCGTCGATGTCAAGGCAACCGACCTGGCCGGCCGCCGCTTCACGATCGAGATGCAGGTCAGGGAACTCCCCAGCTTCGCCAAAAGAATGGCCTACTACCTCGCGTTGCTCTACACCGGCCAGCTTCGTGAAGGCGAAAGTTTCGAGAAGCTTCATCCCTCCTACGGAATCGCAATCCTCGATTACGTGATGTTCGACGGCTTCGAGCAGTTTCAGTCGGCGTTTCAATTCCAGGAAAAGAAGACAGGGCTGGTTCTGCCCGACCTGCTCGAACTTCATTTCCTCGAGCTTCCGAAATTCAAACCGAAGCCCAGGCACTTGCGGTCGCGGTTGGAAAAATGGTTACATGTTCTGAGATTCGGCGAGGAGTATACAAGGAACAAGTCTCTGCCGGATGAACTTCGAACCGACGAGATCATGGTCAGGGTTCTCAAGGAGCTGGAACTCGTGAACGCCGACGAAAAAATGCGCGCCATCCTCGAACAGCGCGACAAGGAAGAACGCACCAGAAAAACCGAACTCGACGCTGCCGAAAAGAAAGGGCGCGAAGAGGGCCGAGAACATGTTGCCCGGAGGATGCTGGCAGAGGGCATCGATGTCCCATTCATCGCAAAAATGACCGGCCTGCCCGTCGATACCGTCGAGCGTTTGAAAACATCCCTCGAATAAAACTCCGAGGGAATCGCGAGTCAGATCTCGTGCTTCGTATCGTGTTTACGAGCTGCCGGAGACCATCATTTCTTCCGATGACAAAACCGCGAACCCCGGTTGGGATTCGCGGTTTTTATTGTTGTGCCTATCTTATTTCTTCTCTTCCTTCTTTTCTTCGGTGGCGGCGGGCTTGGCGGCGGTGGGGGCCGGCAGCTTGGCGATCTCCTCGAGGAAGCCGGGGAGCGGCTTGAAGCCGACGATGCGGTTCACTTCCCGGCCGTCGGTGTCGAGAAACAGGATCGTCGGGAAGCCCTCGACCTTGTATTTGTCGACCATTTCGCGGTTCTGATCCGCATCGATCGCGACGAGAACGAGCTTCTCCCCCGCGGCCTTCTTGAACTCGTCGGTCGAGAACACCTCGTCCTTCAGCTTGGTGCACCAGCCGCACCAGGTGGCCGTGAAATCGACCATGACAAGCTTGGAATCAGCAGCGCCCTGCTCGATGCCCTTGTCGATGTTCTCGAGCCATCCCTCTTCGGCGGCCGAGACCAGCGCCGGCATCGCAACGAGAGCCAGAATGGCGATGATCGCAATGAACAACTTCTTCATACGGTTACTCTCCCCCTTCGTGTTCGGAGATCTCTTCTCCGGTGGTCATGGTACTCATCCCCCGCGCGGGGCGCAAGGGGCATCGGATACAACGTCGAAGCCGGAACCCGGATTGCCGATCCGACCTCACCGGCCCGATCGTGCCCTGCGTATCCTCGCAGGCTTTCTGGCAACCGGCTTTCGGGAAATCTTTTTTTTGGAAACCCGTTCGGAGTCGCCACTGCTTTCCGGTTCGTCGTTCTCTTCTTCCTGGGCCGTGCCGGGAAGCTGGATGCGGCGTTTTTTCACCTCGTCCTTCGGGCGGAAGAGGATCAGGACGCGGCCGATAATGCGCACCAGGGTGCAGTCGGCGTGCTCGACGAGGATCTCGGCGACGTCGTCCTTCTCGGCGCTCGAGTTGTCGAGGATCTTGACCTTGATCAGCTCCTGCGTCTTCAGGTTATCGATGACGCTCTGGATGAGCGTCGGGGTCACCCCGCCCTTGCCGATCCGGACGGCCGGCTCGAGCTCATGGGCCAGGGTTTCGAGAAACTTGCGCTGTTTCGGAGAAAGGTTCATGGGTGCCTCTTGCAAAGAGTGTCAAATGATACGATACCGACTGACCGCATCCGGCTGGAGATCGGATCGTACGAGATCGAGAGCGGCCGCGACTCCGGCCAGAAAGGGGGCGCCCGGCAGAGCCGGATCTGCCATCAGTTCATCGACGGCGGCATCCGCCGCCGTTTCGACATCACGGGCCATGGCGTCGAAAAGCCGCTCCTGACGCGCGCTCGTCCGCCCTTCGAGAGCAAACCGGAGCCAGGCGGCGGCAAACGGGGTCGTCCGATGGAGCACCCGCCGGACTTCCATGGCCAGCCGTCCGTGCCAATCGGCCCGCAGCCGGGTTCCCGTCTCGCAGGCCCGGCCGGTCAGGAGAAAGCCGCACAGGACCATGTCTCCGGCGGGCAGCGGCCCCTCGCCCCGGCCGGCCAGCGCCAGGACCGGCTGCTCCGCAGCCTCGGCATACGATGTCTTCAGGCCGCGAGCCAACTCGGTCACCGGCAGTTCGAGCACCCGGTCCCCCTTGCGCAGAGCGCGGTTGAGGGCGGTGCGCACATGACCCGGGTAGTCCCGGACCGACGGCAGGACATCCGACGGTTGCGCCGGGGCGGTGCGAAGATCCAGAGGCTCGATGCCGGGAACGGTCAGGGTTCCCTCGCGGAGACTCCAGTTCCCCGGCGGGAGCGGCCGGGAGAGCTCGGGTATGCGCTCGACAACGATGGCATCCGGTTCCCGGCCATGCGCACCCGAAACGAGCGAGACCAGCCGGTTGTCGGCCGTGAAAAATCGGAGGGCGTCCGAACTCCGGCTGCGCAGAGAAAGCCCCCCCGCCGCCGGCACGTCATCGACAAGCCGCGGATCGACACCACACACCCGCCCGAACAGCCGCTCTTTCGCGTTCATTGCCGGAAATTGTATCACAACCCCGCCGGTATTTTTTTGTAACCCCTCAGCCCCCATAAGCCGATAGATGAGATCAGACCGTATTCTGCCCAAAGCCGTCCTTGGGAGATAATAGAGATGTTCAGGAGCAACAAAACCGCCACCAATAGCCATTTCCGGCAGGTGGCGTCATGGAACCGGCCATTTGCCGGGAATACGCCGCTTCTGTGTTCCCTCCTGCTCGCATTCCTTTTCGGAATCTGTGCACAGGGGGCATCAGCCGCCGTTCCCACGCTGAATTCTGGCCAACTTCTGCTTTCAACGGACCTGAACAGCGACGGGATCGCTGCAATCGGAGATACGGTCACCGCCCAGTTCGACCTCATCGCAACCCCGGCGCTGTCAGGTTCGAGTCTGAGCTTCACGCCTGTTGGCGGCCCTGTCCTCCCAGTCGCCCTGACCCTCGTGAATGCAACAACGGGCCAGTATAACGGCACCTGCAACTGGACGGTCACGGCCGGCACCGCTGACAATTCCAACCTCGATCCGCAGTATTCCTTCTCCAATACGTCCGGAAATCTGGCCGGCAGTATCACGGGCTTCAAATTCGACAACAAGATTCCGACCCGGGTCTCTATCATGACCGTCTCCCCCAATCCTGGGAAGAACGGGCAGACGGCCACATTCACACAATCCGTCTCTGGGAGCGACGCCACCGGCGCAATCGGCAATCTGGATCTCTCCTCCATCGGAAAGCCTGCATCCAATCTGATGACCGGCAATCCGCTCACCGTCAGCACTCCCCTCCCGCCCAACCTGGACTCGACCTTCGCCTTTCCCATCACGATCCGTGACGCTCGCGGGAACTCTTCCGTTTACAACGATTTCTCGATGCCGATCGACACGAAGGCCCCGAGCATTCAGGCGACGAGCAAGGTCACGAACAATGCAGGGAACATCCCGGCCCAACCCGGACATGTCATCCACTTCACGGTCGACCTCGCCGAGTATGACGGGGACCTGGTCACGGTCGATCTCTCCCCCATCACTCTCGGGAGCATTTCCCTGTCACAAACGTCTCCTGCGACGCGGTTCGAAGGCGAATACACCCTGCCCCAGGTCGACGGAATCGAGGGAACGAACTTCCCCTTCACGGTGTACGCCACGGACAACGGCGGGAACACCTCGTCGCGAACGGTTTCCCTGAGTGCCATCAGCCTGGATCCCCCGGATCCCCAGACAACGACCGTCACCATCCTCAATTCCGACTCTTCCGTGTCAGCCCAAGCACAACTGGCGAGTATTTCCAGCATTCTGCACTTCTCGTCGAAAATCGACTCGACGCTTCCGGCTTCCGTATCCGTCAATATCTCTGCCCTCGGTGTGGCAGCCCCGTTGCAGATGGTCGGCATTTTCATCAACGGAAGCGCGACCTATGAAGCCGACTATATAATCCCTGCCGGCTCTCTCGAAAACGGCCCCACCTACACCTTCCAGGTCACGGCGCAGGACAGCGGCCTGAACACGATTTACCGTTCCACCACTCCCGTAATCCGGATCGACAGCAACCCACCCACGGTATCCGGCGTCGCGGTGACGCGGGCGGCGGGGGCCGGAACGATCAGGCTCGGCGACTCGGTCACGGTGAGTGCAACGGTGACGGGCGTCGAGTCGGGAGCGTTTGCGGTCGGAAGCGTGACGGCGGATCTGCGCCTGTTCGGGGCAACGACGTCCGCCACCAGCCTGACGAACGTGTCGGGCAACCTCTGGCAGAAGGTTCTCACGGTTTCGACAGGGCCGGTGCTCATCGATGATGCGGTCCATGCGATCCGCGTCGTCGCGAACGACGATCTGAACAACATCGCCTCGGCCGAATCGGCGCTTCTCACGATCGACACCCAGCCCCCGGTGTTCCAGACGGCGATCTGGACGCGCAACCCCACGGACCATCCGTATGTGCGCATCGGAGACCAGCTCACGTTCCAGGTGTGCGGCGATCTCGCCCCGGACACGCTGACGGTGAAAGCCGACCTGACGAGCATCGGCTCGGTCACCCCCACCCTCGCCAAACTCAGCGACAACGGCCTCGTCGCCACCTATGCCCTCACCTTCACCGTTGCCCAGGGGCCGCAGGACGACGGGGCAACGCTGCCGATCGTCATCACCGACGACGCCGGCAACATCGCCTATCTTCCCGGTCTGGCGCAGATCGCCCAGCCGGAGATGCGGATACCGCTGTTCGACCAGTTGCCGCCCCAGCCGACCGGCCGCCTGAACCTCACGGCAGCCCGGATAGACCCGGCCGGAGACGCTTTCCCGCTGACGGTCATCAACCTGAACCGGAGCCTCGCGTTCGGCTGGCCCGTCGAGTCGGGCGGCCGGGATGAAGGCGACTGCAAGATCGATCTTTCCCTCGTCGGAAGCGGCGCGGCGGATCCGATGCTCTGGGGCGCCGTTCCGACGGCCTCGTATGGCTCGTTCCTGACGGCGGCCTCGCCCGGCGTCCTTCTCGATAGTTCGGCCTATACATTCATCGCGACGATGACCGACAAGGCCGGCAACACGATCGCCACCACGACGGCCACCTCGTATGTCGTCGACTGCATCCCGCCCGCGATCGGGAGTCTCAGCGCGGAAGTGGTCGGCGGCGGGATCGCCACGATCGGAAGCCAGATCCTGTTCAAAGCCTCGGTCACCGGGAACGACAGCCTGGCCCCGACCGTCGATCTGACCGGGCTTGGCGGAGCGGCCGACCAGCAACTGACCTCGGCAGGGGGCAGTCTCTACACCTGGCAGGCCACGGTTCCCTCGGGAAGCTGGGAAGCCACCAACGCCTCGTGGCTCATCACGATTTCCGATTCCCGCGGCAACAAGGTCTCCAGCTTCACGGCCCCGATCGAGATCGACAACCGGCCGCCGCAGGCAGGCGTTCTCCAGGTCTCCTGGACCGATCTCCTTGCCGACGGCCGCATCAGCCTGGGCCACGCCGCCTCCTTCACGATCAAGCTTGGCGCGGGCGACGCGCCCGGAACGGCCACGATCGATCTGTCTGCCATCGGCGGTGCGGCCGCGGAGCAGATGACCTTTGCCAACGGCAGCCACTCCGTCTCGGTTCCGCAGACGCTGGCTTATACTTCTGAATATACAAACTACGTCTTCACGGCCCGGGTGACGGACAAGAACGGGAACGTCGTCACGCTCACCTCCTCCGCGATCGCCGAAGTCGACTGCCTCAGTCCGGGCTTCGCGAGCTGCGGCATCCTCATCTCTCAGAACAACGGCGACAACCCCGTCAGCACCGTGGCCAATGCCGGGGATATCGTGACGGTGTATGCAAGCATCACGAACTCCCTCGACATGGTTGCCACCGCCACGATCTCTTCGGGCAGCGTAACGCTCGACACGAGCTTGATGACCTATGTCCCGGCCCGCAACAGGCATGAAGCCACCTTCACGATCCCGGCGGGAAGCGGCATCTGGGACCTCTCCTACGTTCCCCTCACGTTCCAGGCGACCGCGACGGACAACGTCGGCAACGCCTCCTGGACCTCGGCCGCCCTTTCCGCGTTCAAGGTCAAGAACAAGCTTCCCACGATCGCCGCGGCCGCGTTCACCCTGAGCCCCAACCAGAGCCTGTTCGAACTGAGCCCCGACCCAGTTGCCACGTATCCGGTGCTGAACGTCGGAACAGGCACCATCGACAAGCTGACGGCCTCCGCCTCCCTCGCCCTCGGAGATCGCGTCACGAGCGGCATTCTCGACCTGTCCCTGATTCCGGGCGCCCCGGCGGCGCTTGCGCTGACCGTTGCCGGCGACTCGGCCGGAACGGCGAGCATCGATCTTTCGAAATACCCCCTCACCGACTGGACCCTGGCAACCATCACCCTCACCCTCCGCGACGAGGCCGGCAACACCGTCAGCACCGGCACCCGCCTCTACGTCGACACGAAGCGGCCGGCCATCCTCGGCGTGACGTTCGACGGAACGAATCTCAACGTCCAGTTCTCGGAGGATTACCAGGAAGCGAGCCTGGAGGCCTCTCAATGGCGCCTGATCGGCAGCATGTCGTCGGGGCTTCTCGCCTCGATGTCACTGACCTACGACACCACCTTTTCCCCCTCCGCTCTTGTCACCGATCTCGACGCGACCCTCGGCCTGAACGCGAAAACCCTGATCGCCGACTGGGCCTCGACGCCGCTGTATCTCGAGGTGACCTCGAACGCGACGGCCCCGATCAAGGACTTCGCCGGCAACTGGCTGCCGGGCTATGCGCGCTTCCCCATCACGATCACCGACTCGACGTGGCGGACGCCGGCCAAGCTCACCAACTTCGTCGTCGACACCACGAACTGGAACCCCGCCTCGGGAATCGGCACGATCAGCCTCGACCTGCTCTTCGACCGGGCCATGGCGACGGATACGCTCATCGCCTCCAACGCCGTGCTTCTCGTCTCGCCGCTTGGCTACGATTTCCTGAACATCGATTATACCGCAGGCTATGTTTTCCAGAAGGCTGACATGGCGTCTTCGAAGTGGATCTCCGACACGCAGCTCCACATCGAACTTGCCGAAACCGGCCGGGACTGGGTGGCACGCATGCTCGGCTCGGGAACCGCCCTCCTCCGGTTCGCGAACCGATCCCCGGCCTCGGTCTTCGTTCGCGACACCCTCGGCAAGCCCGCCACCGTATATCCGACGAGCGCGCCGTTCGCTTCCTCCGCGATCGCCCGGCCGGCGGCGGGCTCCTTCATCGTCCTGGATCCTCCGGGCAACATCACGCTGAATCTCGCCAGCGGAACGCTCGATGTCGTGCTTTCCGACCGTGCATTGCTGTATACGAACGGTTTCTACACGTTCGACGGCCTGGATCCGGCTCTGGGCATCGCCACGCCGACCTATGCGAAACGCACGACCCGGTTCCACTCGAAGTTCGTGCTGTATGACACCGGCGCCGACCCGGCGACGTTCACCCGTCTGACGCTCCAGCCGCTCGCGACGGGCACCAATTCCGACGTTTCGAGCAAGACGGTGCATCTGCGTCTCACCGATGCCGACACCGCGAACGTCATCAAGATGTTCCGCAACAATCCCGCCCCGGTGTGGGGCATGCGCGTCGATGCCGGCGCCTTCGGCAACTGGTGGGATCAGCCCAGCCAGTTGTTCCTCCCCTCGGGCAACCCCGGCGGCATGACCCTGATTCCTCCCGCCACGACCGGCTCGGCGCGCCTTGCCGCCGCGGCGATTTCGGATCCGCCGCGCACGAAAAACGCCGCCGCCGGAACCCTGTTCTTCGAGTTCGATATCGAACCGCATTTCATCGGCAACGTGCCCGTCCCGCTTTCGTCCGCGGCGCCGACCGCCCGCATCGCGAGCGCCGCCGGCGAGACGCTCGCCACCGGCACCTTCGTGAGCTGGACGACCCGCACGATCGCCGGGAAAACGAGATATACGGCTCGCTTTACCAACCAGACCGAGCTTCTCGCTCCCAACATCCAGGACATCGACGGCCATCTGGAAATCTGGGGAGTCAGTGACGCCTTCGGCCAGAGCCTCTTCACGCAGGCAAGCCCGGGCGCAACCGACACCGTGTATGATCTGAATCTCCGCAGCACGACGGATGCGCGTGGTTTTTCGAGCGGCACGAGTCTTCTCGCGATCGACACCCTGCCCCCGACGGCCTCGATCACTCCCACGTTGGTCTCCCGGCTCGGGGCCGGAGCCGGCGTATTCACGGTCACTTTCAGCGAGCGCATGAACACGACTGCCGGCGCACCCAAACTCACCCTCGCGACCGGCGCAACGACCCTGAACTTCACCCACCGCGGCTGGAGTGCCGACGGTCGGATCGCCACCTACTCGAACGACACGGCGATCAGCGACGCCCTCGTCCAGGGCTCCTGGAACTACAAACTGACTGCCGTCGGAGCCGATCTCGCCTCGAACACCTTCGCCGGCGATACGACCCAGAGCGCGAATATCCGCACCAACGCGCCGTCCGTGAATTCGATCCAGCTTTCCCTCACCCGCGGCTTCCTTTCGCCGGCCCCGCTGGTCGAACAGCCCCAGAATCTCCCGTTCAGCCAGATCACGCCCACCGGGCTCACCAATGGAAGCGGAACGGTCGGCATCCTGTATGCGGACACCCCGCTGAACCCGCCCCACACCCTGCGCCTCATCAACTCCTCCGGCGCCTCCTGGACGACCGGCATCGACCTGACCGGGGTGTTCGGCATGGCGACCATCACCGCCGCCGTGTTCGGCAACCCCGGCAATGTCGGCCCCGCCTCGTATCTCGCCCAGATCTTCGATGCCGAGGGCAACACAAGTGACGTCGCCACCTTCGTCTACGACGCGAACGCCGCCGCCCTCGACCTGTTCGATCTTTCGGGAGCCGGCATCGGCAGCTTCGTGAACGGAATCTACTACACGGCAACCACCACCGCGATCACGGCTCGGGCTCATGCGACGAATGCCACGGACGGCCAGTATCTGACCGTCTGGCCGACCACGAACGGCACCGACACATTCGCCCTCACCTCGTCGGAGATGGGAACCTATACAACCGTCATCGCAAGCCAGTTCTCGGGCGGAGATTACCTGCTCGGCCTCAGCGACATGGCCGGCAACCTCCACACCGGCATCGCTCCCATCCGGCTCCGGGTCGACACGACCCGGCCCCAGGTGACGGCCATCACGCCGAACGGCACGGTTGGAAACAGCCTGGCAAACGCGGTCACCGCCGTCGTGACGTTCGATGGGCCGATGAACGGCGCTCCCGCGTCGGCGCCGACGCTGACCCTCGCCACCAGCGGCTACACGATTCCCTTCACCTTCCAGTCCTGGACGGCATCGAATACGGCTCAATATACAAACACGAATGCCATCGGCTCGACGTATCCCGCCGGCACCTACACCTACCAGGTGGCGGGCGGTATCGACCTGGCCGGCAACTCCGCCTCGTTCACCGCGGGCGCCTTCACCCTCGACGTCCAGTCGCAAGGCCCCGCCGCCACCCCCCTCGTCTGGACCTACCAGCCGCTGCTTTCGGCACAGCTCTTCTCCGGCCTCTCGTTCAACCCGAACCTGCCGGGCGGCCCTGGCGTCGCGACGATCTCCCTCAATTACAACGGCACCCCCTCCAACACGCCGCACGATCTGCTCCTCGTGGACAGCAACGGCAATTATATCGCCACCTATACCGGCATCACCCCGGTTCTCGGCCTCGCCAGCGTCACGGTTACGGCGACCCTCCTCGACTGGGCTCCGGCGGCCGTTCCCTCCGGGAACGTCGGCCCCCTGAGCTACTGGCTGCGACTGCGCGACAGTGCCGGCAACATCTCGGCCGACCTGCCGACCAGCGGCCCCGTTCCCTTCGTCTACGACTCGCTTCCCGCGACCGTCACCTCGGTCGCTTTCAGCGGCATCCAGGGCATCGCGACGGGCGGATACCAGTATTACTCCTCCCTGGGCAACTTCACCCTGACCGCCTCGACGACGATCGCGACCGACCCGCAGCGGCTCGTCATCATCGATGAGACCAGTCTCGCCACGAGCGTCGTTCTCATGACCGCCAACAACCCAGTGCCGAATGCCCACACCGTGGCGACCGGCTCCGGCATGGCGCCGGGCAGCTACACCTTCTTCTTCGCCGATCTGGCCGGGAACATCGCCAGCGGCAACGCCGCGATCACGCACGTCATCGTCGACAATACAGCCCCGCAGCTCGCCAGTGCGACGCCGGTCTCGATCGGTGCCCTGGCGGCCCGGGCCGCCACGTTCACCCTCATCTTCGACGAGCCGATGCAGACGGCCACGACCCCCACCGTCCTCCTCGCAACCACCGGCATGAGCATCGCCCTCGAACCCACGCCCGATGCCGCAGGCTGCTGGCTCAGCTCGACCACCTGCCAGTTCACCAACACCGCTGCCGTCCCCTCGAACCTGTCGCCTCAGGGCGGGTATGACTACGTGGTGTCGAATGCCCTCGACTACGCCGGCAACCCCGCGGTTTCGTCCCTCCAGATCAGCATCTACTCCAAGGCCCCGGCTGCTACGCTCGATGTCCGCACGCATCAGCCTCCCCTGACGGGAACGCAGCCGCTCACCAACGCCCCCTTCAGCTACCCGGTCAGCGGCGCGGCAAGCCTGACGTTCCACTACGCCGCCGGCCCTTTCAACCTCCCGCATGAACTGCGCATGTACAACGCCGGCGGGATCCAGGTCGCCACGTATACCGTGCCCGCGAACGTCGATGCCGAGATTCCGCTGTCCCTCGACATCGCGTCCTGGACGACGGCTCCCGGCGTCGCCGAAGCGACCGGGCCGGCCGTCTTCACCTTCCGACTCGTCGACGGGCATGGGAATCTGTCGGCCGATCTTCTCTCCTCCGGCGGCGCCACCGCATCGATGACCTACGACAGCAAGCCCGCCTCGGTTACCGCCTTCACATTCGGCGACATCGGGATCGCCAGCGGCGGCATCAGATACTATTCCCCGGCCGTTTCGGGAAACACGACGATCACGCTGACGACGGATGCCACCGACACGCAGAGGCTGATCATCACCTCCGGCGTGGCCACCTGGATCACTCCGCTGGCCCAGTCGTCCCCGGCCATCCACACGATCGCGACCGGAAGCGGGCTTGCGGAAGGTCTCTACACCTTCACGGCCGCCGACCCCGCCGGCAACTTCGCGACCGGCCCGGCCTGCACCCAGATCGTCCGGGTCGATGCCTCCCAGCCCGTCGTTCTCGAGATCACCCCTTCGACGCTCACGAGCGGCTCGCCGCTTCACACGATGGCAGCCGGCGCCCAGATCTTCACCGTTCGGTTCTCTGAGCCGATGAACCCGGACCTTGCAACCCCGACCGTCACCCTCACCAATGGCGCCTACTCGACGTCGCTCGTCGCCTCTTCGACGGCGGGGAGCTGCTGGATCAGCTCCGACACCTGCCGGTTCGTGAACACCCAGGCCATCGTCGCGACGATGCCGCAGGGCCTGTATGCCTACACGGTCGGCGGCGGCCGGGATTACGCCGGAAACCCGGGCGTCACCCGAAGCGATCTCCAGATCGAGATCCAGTCCCGCGGCCCGACCGTGACCGCCTACACCACCCGGTCCCGGCAGTATTCGACGGCCAGCGGCACGGAAATCCTGATCAATCAGCCGTTCAGCCACCTCGTCGGACCGAATGCCGCGACCCTGACCGTCACCCTCGCGACCGCATCCGGCACCGACACGTTCCTGCACTTCATCGACGCGGCCGGAGCGACGATCGCCTCGGTGACCCTCGCCTGGGCCGATCCCGCGACCGTCGGCACGTTCACCTGGGACACCGCCACCGGCCCGATCCCGGTCACCGGCTCGCCCTACACGCTGCGCCTGGTCGACCGGTTCGGAAATCCCGCCCTGGAAACAGGCACCTGGACGATGGACGCGACGGCCCCGGCCGTGCTCGCCACGCCGGATGTCTTCGGCGGCCGCACCGCCTCGGGAACCACCTACACGAATTCGACCCTGACGTTCCGGTTCAAGGCAGCCGAACCCCTCGCCCCACGGCTCCGGGTGCGCTCGGCGAACGCCACCGACACGTATGCCATGACCGCCACCTCCGGCACGAATCTCTGGAGCGGCGCATGGAACCTGTATCACAGCCGTGACATCACCCTGAAGGCGACGGACGGGATCTACCTCGCCGATATCGTCGATGCCGCCGGCAACGTCGGCACCCCGACGACGGGCCTCGCCACCTGGTCCTGCCGGATCGTGGTCGACTCCGCCGCGCCGGCCGTCGGCACCTACACCCTCAAGCTCGCCGGCGTCCCCGTCACCCGGTTCTCCCCGGCGGCGGCAAGCCTGACCATCGAAGTGACCGCACCCGGCACGACCCTGTCAGAAACCGGCATTTTCTGGATCGATGTCACCGACCGGTGGAGCCGGCTCGTGAAGCGTCTCCCGCTGGTCGCCACCGGGACGGCGTTCCAGGCGTTCTGGGACGGCACGACTGCGGCCGGAGCCCTGGTGAATGACGATGAATATATATTTACAGCTACTGATTACGCCGGCAATCGCGCGGCAAAAACGGCGAAGGTGTTCGCCTCCACCGCCGGGTTCCGTCTCCTGAGCGCGGCCGAGATCACGAGCGGCACGATCGATCTGCGGTTCAGCCTCCCGGTGCGCGGGGCGAGCGTCCAGAACGCCGACTTCGCGATTCCGGGCCTGGCCGTCGCCTCCTTCTCGCTCGAGGAAGCCACTCGACTCCGGCTGACGCTCAATACCGGCATGACGCACGGCACCGACGTTCCCGTTACGGTCAACGTGGGCTCGATCACCAGCGACGATTTCGCCCCGATCGCGGCTCCCGGGAACGTGGCCACCGTCACCGCCGTCGACGCGCGCGGCCCAATCGTTTTGGACGTGCTCCTGGCCGGGCTGGCCGGCCCGAACTACTTCAAGGCCGTGTTCGACGAGCAGGTCACCGAAACGACCGCCGAGACCGTCTCGAACTACGCCCTGACGACCCCGGGCCGCACCATCACCCTCTCGAACGTCACCCTGCTCGCCGACGGCTTCTCGGTCACGGCATCCGCCTCGGAAACCCTCGCCGAGAACTCGGAATACACCCTGACGGTGACGGGCGTCGAGGACGGATACCGGAACCGGAGCACGGCGGCCCTCGCCTCGTTCACCTTCTGGGGTGCCGACGTAACGGCCCCGACGATCACCCTCGCCGCGTTCTCGAATCCCGGCAACGAGCGCGACATCCTGATCGCGGTCAAATCGAGCGAAGCCCTCCTGAACGGCGGTTCTCCCTCCCTGACGGTCACCCCGAGCACCGGCTCGGCCGTCTCGGTGGGCATGAATCTCACACAGCCTCTGACCTGGACGGCCGGATACCATCTCGACGCGAACACCGGCTCGGTGATCATCTCGGTCTCCGCCACCGATGCCGCCGGGAACACCGCCACGAAGAACCTCACCTTCACGATCGCGACGGTGAACGCGAACATCGCGGCCCGCCTGATCTCGGCGGACGGGATGATGACCGCCGGCTTCCCGCGCGGAAGTCTGAAAAACACGGCCTTCGTGAAGATGCTGCCCCACGATCTGGAGCAGCTCGCCACCCCGACCACGGCTCTGGCGGGCATCCGACCGCATCTCTCGGCCGCCGTCCGTCGCTCCGCGGCCTCATCCGTCGCGAAGCTCGCCAGCCAGGCATCCGAGCTCGTGCCCGTGGGCCGCGCCTACGAGATCAGTTTCGCGCACGCAGCCCTCGGAAGCGGCTTCGACGTTACGGCGAAGCTGCCGGCGGGCGCAACGAGGACCGGTCTGGCGCTGTTCCGGCAGGCTGACGACCAGTCGTGGCAGGCCCTTCCCGGGAAGATCGCCTCGGGCACGATCGTTTCGGGCGGCCAGGCCCCCGGTCTGTTCGCCCTGCTGCGGGATACCCGCGCCCCGCGGTTCTCGATCACGACGAAGGTGTCGCCCGACAAGCCCCTGACGAGCGCCCGGCCGAAGTTCGAAGGCCATATCGAGGAGTATGGTTCGGGCCTGAACCTCGAGAGCGTCGTCGCCCGGATCGACGGCGAGTCGACGCAGCCGGTGACGGTGCTCGAGGCCGGCGCGATCCGGTTCGAGCCGATCGAGGATCTCACCGGGGGCGCGCACGAGATCGTCTTCGAAAGCGAGGATCTGGCCGGAAACCGGACCGTTCTTCCGGCGATCCGGTTTGCCGTCCAGGTACCGCTCGCCATCCAGGAGATCTCGATCTATCCGAACCCGGCCCGCATCCGTTCGACGATCCGCATCGGCGCGAACCGGCGGGATGTCGATCCCGACCTGATCGACGTGCATATCTATGATGTGGCCGGCCATCATGTCGTGAAACTCTCGGGTGTGGCCGCTGTCCGCGAGGCCGCAGGCGCCTCGGCCCGGTATCTCTACGACGTTGTCTGGGATCTGACGAATGCCGACGACGAGAGGGTCGCGAACGGCGTGTATCTGGCGAAGATCGTGATCCGAGACCCCGACGACCCGGGCCGCAAGGTCAAGAAGACCCACAAGATCGCGGTTCTGCGCTGACGGGGCGACCAGGAGAACATCCATGAAACAGATCATCACTGCGGTATTCATCGTGGCCCTGTTCATCGCGTCGGGCTGCGGCGGAGGCGGGGGCGGAGACGGCCGCCAGGTGCTGCCCGGCGAGAACCCTCTCGGCCCGGGAGCCGGGACCGGCACAGGAACGGGCACGGGCACGGGTACAGGCACCGCGACCGACACGACTCCCGTCGTGAGAACGCCCGCGGAGAACCTCGCAGACGGCTGGATCGACATGGGCTACACGAACTACACGAGCGCCGCGGACAAGTTCCAGACGGTGATCAACTCCTCCACCTCGACGGCGGCCCAGGTGGCAGAGGCCTACAACGGCCTGGGCTGGGCACGCGCCAAGGCCTACGGCATGGGTTCGGGCATCAGTGAGTTCCAGCAGGCCGGCAATCTCCCCGAAGCGCTGGTCGGCCTGGCCTTCGCGTATGTCCAGCTCTCGACCGGGGCGGGATACACCCAGTCACTCACGTATTTCTCGGCGGCCGGGGCCGACACGCCGACGAACGTCATCACGCTTCCCCACGCCTCTCTCGGTATCACGTCCGGCGAGATCCATGCGACGTATGCCTACGCCCTGGCCATGACGGGCAACACGGCCTCGGCCGCCGCCCAGATCAACGCCGTCTGGACCTCTTCGACACCGGCCGCCTCGCCGGTCGGCCAGATCCACTCCCTGCTCGTCACCCTCGGCACCCCCGGCGTGAACCCGTAACCCCGAAAGACACAACAGCTTCAGCACAAAGGACACGAAGAGCACAGAGTTTTCACAGAGATTCTTCTTCTTGAAAAATTCTCTGTGAATCCTCGGTGTGCTCTGCGTTCTCCGTGCTGAAGCTGTTGTGTTTTCTCTTTTTTTCTTGCCGGCCACTCTAACTTTCTCTTGAAGATGCCGATGATTTGACCCGGATAATCCTATTTTCGCGGTTTTTTACCGTGGAGGGGCTGGAACATGAGAAATAATCGACGAGGCAAAGCAAACTTCAGGTGGGTGCCGGCGCTGTTGGTCCTGCTGGCCGTCACCGGCACGGTCTTCGGCACGCCGGTGAATCCCAACCTCACCCTCACGTCCGATGTGAACGGAGACGGCATTGCCGGCATCGGCGATACGATCACCATGTCCTGCCGCAGCTCCAACGTCACCGAGGGCGACACTCCCTACGTCGATGCCAATCAGCTCGGCAACGCTCATTTCACCCTCGCCAACATCGTGACGACGTATTATAGTTCTATCTATGGCCCCCTGGCCAAGGGGACGCTCGACACGAACAGCTTCAAGCCGATCTTCACCGACAACACCGGCCAGGCGCAGTCCACCACGGGCGTTCCGATCGATGTCCAGCCCCCGATCTGCCCGATGGGAATCACGATCCAGAGCAGCTACGCCAACGGAACCGGCGGTATTTACAAGAAAGGCGACACCTTCCATTTCACGCTCACCTTCACCGATGCCGACGGCCTTGCCGGCGGCGGCCGGCTCAACGTATTCGCCGATCTTTCGACCCTCGGCCTCGGAACCAACGTCCCGCTGACCGGGCCGACCGGCCTGGGCGTCTACACCTTCAACCAGCTGCTGCCCGCCGGCCGGGAACGCAATGCGGACACCTTCTCGGTCCTGGCCGTCGACGATGCCGGAAACAAGCAGACCTTCGCCGGCGCCATCAGTTATGACACGCGCGAGCCCGAAATCGAATCCGTGACCGCGACGAACGTCTCGGGCGGCTCGGTGGTCAAGATCGGCGACCAGGTCAAGCTGTCCGTCGTCATCTCGAATTACGACAACGACAAGGTCACCGCCTCGCAGAGCATCCTGTTCGGCACGAACAAGCCCGTCCTGACCAAGAAGAGCGGCACGACCGGCTCCTCGGCGACCTTCGAGTATCTGTTCACCGTCACCTCCGGCACGAACCTCGAGGATACGAGCTGGATCCAGTTCCAGGTCTATGCGACCGACGATGCGGGCAACCAGGTCGAAGGCTGGTCGAACGCCCTCGCCTACGACACCCTCCCCCCGGGGTTCCAGACCGCCCAAATCGATATCATCGACAATACAACCGGAGGTATCAAACCCTCCAACATCGCGATCATCGACGACACCCTGCGGTTCACCGGCAATCTGACCAGCCTGCCGACCGACGTGACGTTGACCGTCGACCTCTCGGGAATCGGCGGCGTGAGCAACCAGATCATTCCGACCTCCCCGGCGACGACCAGCTTCAGTCTCGATTTCAAGGTGTTCCAGGGCACGTCGGAGGATTACACCCCTCGCGCCTTCACGATCACCGCGAAGGATAACGGCGGAAACACCGTTTACCAGATCGCGATGCCGGTCAAATACGTCGACAATCAGCCCCCGGTGCTCTCGAGTCCTCAGTTGTCCAAGATTTCGGGAGGCCTGGCCACGGCGAAACTGAACGACTCGATCGCCGTCCAGGCGAATGTCGTGAACATCGACGGCGGCGAGGTCTGGGTGGATTTCCAGAACATCGGCGGTCTGGCTTCCGACACGCTTACCAGCAGCGGCGGATCGACCTACCGGCTCGAAAAAACCGTCCTGGCACCCATTCCCGGCTTCCCCGCCATAGACTCCTCCCGCACGTTCGTGATCCGCGCGAAGGATAATGCCGGCAACGTCGCCCAGATCACGACGCCCTCGCTGCCCATGGACAACGAGCCCCCGGTCTTCACGCTGGCCACCTGGACGGTCCAGCCCGATCTTTCCTCCTCGCACCCCTACGTGCGCGCCAACGACATCCTGACGTTCCAGGCGACCCTGGCCGGATCGAGCCTCTCGACGCCCCACGATGCCGAGACCGTCACGATGAATCTGACGGCCCTCGGCGGCTCGGCGAACCAGGTGCTCACCTTCGACGGCGGCGTCTACAGTTATCAGATGACCGTCCCGGCCGGCACGGTGAACAACCTCAAGTCGTTCACCTTCACGGCGAAGGACAACGCGGACAACGCGGATGCCCGCAACGTCAGCATCCCGATCGACAACTACAGCCCCGTCGTCGGGCCGATGACCATCACGCCCCTGACCGACGTCAACAAGGTCGGCGTCATGAACGTCGGCGACACGTACGAGTTCGGCGTTCCCTGCGACGACCCGGATGCCGGCCGATGCACGATCGACCTGACGCTGCTCGGCAGCTCCTCGCTCTCGCTGATGGAATACGACCCCTCGCTGAAGCGGTATTACACCACCGTGACCGCGTCCGGCGCCTCGATCGAACAGGTCGGCTACGTGTTCCGGGCCCTCGTCACCGACAAGGCCGGCAACACGATGAGTTCGCTCGCCTCGGCCAAGACCGTCGACTGCGTCATGCCCGTCATCTACTCGGCATCGGCCCGGTTCCAGGACCTCGTCGGGAACCCGGCCTGCGCCAACGTGGGCGACAAAATAACAATAACGGCAGATATCGAATTGACCCGCCTCGACAACGGAACGCCCAAGGTGAATCTCACCTCGATCGGCGGAGCGGCCGCCCAGCCCTTGTATGACGACGGCGCGCATGACGACGGCGGGGCCGGAGACGGAACCTTCGGGTTCACCCAGACCGTCGCGGCCGGTTCCACGAACGGGGTTGTGACGAGCTTCCTCGTTGAACTCGTCGACGATGCGGGCAACCGCACCCAGGCCGCGGCGCCCGAGACGGTCTTCGTCGACAACCAGCCGCTGAGCATCTCCTCGTTCGTCGCCTCGCAGAGCTACGACAACAACGGCAACTCGGTCGTCGACCTCGACGGCGTCTTCACGACGTATCCGATCATCGCCACCGACGTGGTGAAACTCACGATCAATGTGCCGAGCGGCTCGACCGATCCGGGCTCCCTGACGGTCGACCTGACCCCGCTGGGCATCCAGAACACGGCGTATGAGCTGCTGAACTGGAGCCCGATCAGCGGCGGCCGGAGCTACACCGAGGAGTTCACCCTCCGCCCCGGCACCCTGAACGGCGTCGCGACGAAGTTTTCGGCGACCCTGACGGACGTGAACGGCAACCAGACCTGGACCCAGAGTGCCCAGGCTCTCACGATCGACAACCTGGCCCCCTCGATCATCGTGTATCCGATCAGCTTCGTGGTCGACAACGGCCGCGTCGGCGAGGCGAACGAAGGGGACGTGATCCGGATCAAGGTCCGCGTGACCAACCACGACGGCATCCTGCCGATGATCGATTTCGAGAAGCTGTATCTCGACAACGGTCTCTCGGCGCCCAGCCCGACCCTCTTCCCGCCGACGGGCGGCCCGAACGAGTATTCCTACGACTGGACCGTTCCGTCCGGCCTTGGAACGACCTCCCCGATCACGATCCTGGCCTACGACATCTCGAAGAACATGTCCGTCGGCTACTCCGAGGCCATCCGCTTCCTGTCCCGCATCCCGACGTTCAAGGCGTATCCGTCGACGCGCGTCGAGCTGTCGAAGGATATCGTGCCTCAGGGGTATCCGAACCGTATCGCCAATCCGCCCAACGCCTACAATGCGCCGGCCGGGGACGAACTCACCTTCACGGCCGTGCTCAGCTCCGTTTACAACACGACCAACTCACCGGCAGCGACGGTTCTCGTCGACATCCGTTCGATCGTCAGCAGCACGGATGACGACTCGGACCAACTGTATGCCGATGGCGATTTCAACACCTACTGGTATCCGCTGACCTACCGGACCTCGATCAGTGGAGGCGGCAACTATGTCTATAGCGCTTCATATACCGTCGAGGCCGGCCTGTATGACATCGTGACGGCCAGTTTCCCGGTCCGTGTTCTGCATCCCGATGTCAACTCGATCGTCATGGCTACCACCCAGATGCAGTGCAACCCGTTGTCGAAATTCGGCATCGACAGCCAGATTCCCGTCGTCCAGCAGATGGGACTCACGGTCGTTTCCGAGAATGGTGACAACGTCTCCTCGGCAACCCTCAACATCGGCGACGTGCTGAATGCCTGGGCCGAAATTTCGGATATCCCGGACTACTATGCCCCGGCCTCGGTGTCGGCCCTGATCTCGAACGGCGGAACGACGTTCCTGACGGTGCCCCTCGCCCGCTCGGGGACTTCCCAGATCTGGTCCGGGAATTTTGCGATCGGAACCGCGACCGTCTCGGTATGGCCGGCACTGGCAAACCAGGGCATCAACACCACGATCGTGGTGAACGACGATGCCTTGAACTACGCCCATTTGTCGCAACCCTCGACCTTCACGGTCGACAACGTTCCCCCGGTGATCGAAGCTGCGGCTCTCACGGTCACCAACACCCGCGTTTCCCCGAACCAGGACGAAGCCTGGATCGCAAATGTCGGTGACGGATACGAGAATACAGGCGACGGCATCCCTGCCGACGGTCTCGTCGCATCGGTCACCGTCACTCCGCCGTCGGGCGGGGTGAAGGCCTGGATCGATCTTTCCCCCATCCTGGGCACCTCGACCTTCGAGCTGACGGCAACGACCGGGGACTGGTTGAATATCTTCTACAATTCAACCGGGTATTCGATCGCCACGCTCTCGTCGGATCTGGCCACCCCGACATTCAACGTCTGGGTGCGCGATGCCGCCGGCAACCGCGCATACACCACCGTTCAGGTCGCCATCGACACGGTCCGGCCGTCGCTGGCGAGTGCACGTTATGACGGAACGGTGCTTTCCCTCCAGTTCGACGAAATGATTCGGCTGGACCCGAACACCTTCGACCAGACGCTCGTGCGGCTCGGAAGCACCAACAACCTGACGGATCAGAGCGTTTCGGGCAATCCGCCCTCCGCCGTCAACCTGACGGACCAGGATTTCGTCATGACCATGACGGATTCCGATGTCGTCGATATTCTCCTGTCCTCCTCGACCCAGGCCATCATCGCTGATTGGGGCAGTTCGACGCTCTGGATCGCGATGGGGCATCTGACGGACGCGGATCTTGTCTCCGGCGAAGCTCCGACCAACGACACGACGGGGTATATCGGCCGCGACCTCGCCGGCAACTGGATCACCCCGCTTCCGCGGGCCTCGTTCACGAAGGTCACCGTCACGACCCCGTATGCCATCCGGCCGAAGCTGGCCGGCGGCTCCTGCGTCGTGTCGGATGAAAACCAGGCCGTCCTGTATCTGAACTTCGATCGGGACATGAACTACATCAACACGATCACGGACACGACGCTGGAACAGCTCGCCATCTGGAAGAACCGCGGCGATGCAAGTGAGAACTATCTCAACCGGTTCCGGTTCCGCCAGAGCGTGAGCGCAGACTGGGTCGACTACAACAACTCGAACTCGAAGACTGTCGCTATCCAGCTCTCCCAGCCGACGATCGACTGGCTCGCCCTGCAGTATACGCGGACCTCGCCGTTCATCAACCTCGCCGTGAACGATCCGCTGCCGACGAATGCCAATTTCAATATTCCGAACACTATTCCTCCGCTGATCCGCGACCAGCTCGGAAACCGGGTGCAGGGAATCGTTCCGGCGAATGCCACGCAGGCCACGCTGGTTCCGCTCAATTCCCAGTTCACGATCAACGACTTCACCCTCACGTCGAGTGGGACGCAGGTCCTCCTGACGGTCGATCTGAATGCCGCCACCTCGCGCCGCGCGAGGCTGTATACCGACTTCTTCACTTCGAGCGCGAACCAGGTCATCCTGCCCTGCACTTCTCCGGTCAGCTTCCAGAAGATCTACCTGGCGAAAGCGGCGAACATGAGCGGCGGTTCGTTCCCGCTGACGACGGCGTATGTCGATTACACCCAGTTCAACGCGCTGAATCCCCAGTATGCCTCGACGACGATCCGGATCCCGCTCAACGAGAGTGCTCTCCAGACGATTCTCTCGTGGGGCAACCGGCAGATCTACATCGCCTGCGAGCAGGGGGCCCTCGTCGACATGTGGGGCAACCAGTCCGTGACCTACCGGAATGCCGACGGCACGGCCAAACCGTTGAACTTCGATCCGACCGGCACCTCGGCGCAGCCGCCGCGCATCTTCTCGGTCGCCGTCGCCCCCGTCGTCTCGAATCACCCGAGCGACACGAACATTCAGCTCGTGAAGGGGCCGGCCGCGGCAGGTCTGACGTATGAGGTCGCCTTCGAAACGGCGACGATCAGCAACAACCTGCGGCTCCCGATCGACCAGAGCGTCACGCCGAAACTCGAACTGCGCGACACCCAGACCAACGGCCTGATCGACCAGGCAACCTTCCTCGGCTGGACGAGCCACCAGATGGACTCCGTGACCCGCACAGTGGCCCAGTTCCAGAACTCGAATGCCTTCGCCAACGGCGCCCTGCAGCGGGCCTCGTGCACGGTCGTCGTCTCGAACTTCCGCGATCTGTTCGAACTCACCGGGGTGACCCACACCGAGAATGCCACCCAGGTCTATGATCTGACCACGAAGTCGACGGCGGCCAGCGGCTTCTCCGAGCCGGCCAGCAAAACGCTCGTGGTCGACAACCAGGCGCCGAAACTGGCCCGAGTTGCGCCGGACAACGTCACGATCGGCATCACGCCGGCCGAGGCGGCCTCGTTCACGCTGACCTTCGACGAAGCGATGAATGCCCAGGTCGGGTATCTGCCCAGCGCCTACCTCAAGAGCGGCGGCACGGCCATCACCCTGAGGTGCACCGGCTCGACCGACTCGCCCGCAAACCGCACGTTCCGGTTCGTGAACACGCAGGCCATCAGCGGTATCGAAGGCACCTTCAACTTCGTCGTCTCGTCGGCCCTCGACGAGGCCGGAAACGCCTACGCCGATACGACGGCCACCGGCACGATCACCATCCGGGCGAAAGGCCCCGTCCTGTCCAAGTATGAGATCCGCTCGACGCAGGAGACGACGGGCAAGTCGGCTCTGAACATGGATTACAGCCCGTTTGCCACCCTGACCGGCCTGCCGACGAACCTGGCGACGATCAGCGTCTTCTTCACGACCGGAAGCGCGGGCGAGACCTACTGGCTGCATCTCGTCCAGAACGGATCGACGATCGCCAGCCGCTCCTTCATCCCCGCGATCACCGGCGACGGCCTGGTCGGCAATGTTCTCTGGGATGGGAAACAGAAGTTCACCGATCTCGCGCCGATCGACGGCCGGTATTCCTACGAGCTGCGCGTATATGACAACTTCTTCAACGAAGGCAGCATCCGCAGCACCCTGGTTTACGACTCGAAGGCGCCCCAGATGTCCCAGTGGAAAATCAGCCATGGCGGTCCGGTCCGGACCGGCGACACGATGACTTTCTTCAACCCGCAGATCCATTCCTATGTGAAGATCGATGCCATCGGCGCCAGCGACGGCGGCGCCGTGTATCTCCGCACGATCCCGCTGAATTCGGCACTGAGCACGGCAACCCAGACCTATGCGATGTCCCCCCTGACGCCGAGCGGCAAAACCCTCTCGTTCAGCGGCCGCACCACCGACAACAGCGCGTTCCTGCTCGACGGAGAGTATTGGCTGAACCTGGTCGATGGCGCCGGCAACGTGCTGGCCACCCCCTACGGCCGCCTGTTCATCGATACGGTCGGGCCGAATATCGCCAGCCTGAGCATGGCCCTGACGGGCGGCGCTCCGATCACGACCCGGTACAATCCCCGCGTCGACAGCCTCGTGATCTCGGTCACGACGGACGACATCCCCGACGTCAGCAGCGGCCCGGCGTATATCCGGATCAAGCAGGGTTCGACCGTGATCCGCGATCTCGAACTGCCCGTCCCGAACGGCTCCAACTACAGCGTCACCTGGGACGGCAAGAAGGCCCCGCCGAGCACCGAATACGTCGGTGAAGGCCAGTATCAGATCACCGTGATCGACCGCGCGGAAAACCAGGGCATGAACAATAGCGCAGTCTATACGACGACCCTCGACATCATCACCTCGGGCTTCGACTTCACGGCGGTCAAGCAGACGGGCTCCCAGACCCTGCTGCTCACCTTCAGCCACGATGTCGATCCGCAGATCGAGGCTCTGCAACTGGTGAACCGGTTCCTGCTCCTGCTCAACCCCGGGGATCTCACCGGCGCCCAGCCTGAATACGTCACCGTCGACGGGAAGAGCGTGACCCTGACGTTCGACCAGGCATTCGAACATAATCACAGCTATACCATGAAGGTGATGAACGGCTTCACCAGCATCGACGGCGACATGTTCACGACCCCGCAGGTCCAGACGTTCACCGCCGACGCGCAGGGGCCGCAGATCGCGCAGATCACCTTCGACGGCGTGGCGAACGCCCAGGAGTTCAATGTCGTGTTCGACGAGGTCGTGAACGCCTCCTCGGCGACCACCCTGTCGAACTATACGCTGACCGCCTCGGGCTCGGTCGTCGATCTCGACCCGACACGGATCTTCCTGCGGGCCGACAACCGGTCGGTTCGGTTGAAGTCCCTCACGACCGCCCATATCAAGGAAGGGATCCTGTACTCCCTGACGGCGAAGAACATCCGCGACACGATCGGCAACACGGTCACGACCCAGTCGGTCGAGTTCGAGGGCCGCGACGTGACCCCGCCGGCGATCAAGGACAACATCTTTGTCTTCAGCAGTCCCGCCAACCCGCTCGACATCACGATCGTGGTCCAGAGCAACGAATCGCTGTCCGAGGCCCCGACGGCCGCGGTCAGCCAGGATGGCGGCACGGCCCAGACGATCAAGCTCCAGGCCAGCGGCAGCAACCCGAAGCTCTTCATGGGCGGCGTGCACCTGGCCAAGGCCGGCACGGCCTCGATCAAGGTGACGGCGACCGACATGACGGGGAACAAGGCGACCGAGACCGTCAGCTTCGCCACGGCCTACGTGAACGCGTCGGTGCTCGCCTCGGTCAGCACACCGGACAAGGCGTTCATCGCCCAGTTCGCTCCGGGCAGCCTGAAGCAGGACAGCATCGTGGCCGTCATTCCGACCCCGCTCCAGAAGCAGGCCAAGACGGCTTCCGTCCGCGGCGGGATCCGGCCCTCGTTCCTGGCCGGGATCAACGCGGCAGAGAAACAGGCGCTGCGGTTCGCGACGGTCGGCGGGGATGCTTCCGAAGAGCTGAGCCCGGTCGAGACCGGGTATACCGTGACGATCCCGACCGGTCAACTGGCGAACTCCTACCTGGTCTCGATGGCCCTGCCGGGCGGTGCCCTGCCTGCCGGTGCGGGGTTGTATCAGGCGATGAACGACGGCTGGGTGGCCGTCACCGGAGCGGTGAAGGAAGGGCGCATCCTGGCCACGGTCTCGAGCGCCGGCACCTTCGCCCTGCTGCGTGACACCCTGGCGCCGCGCGCCAGCCTGGTGACGAGAATCGAGGCCGGCACGGCGCTGCGCAGCGAACGGCCGACGTTCGAGTGGAGCGTCGTCGAGGAGGGCTCGGGCCTGACGGAGGACGGCGTGAAGGTCGTGATCGACGGCGCCGAGACGGCCGGCCGCGTGGTTCTTGAGGGCGGCAAGGCGTCGTTCACTCCGCTCGAGCGGCTCGTGGACGGCAGTCACGAGCTCGTGATGAAGGTGAAGGATCGCGCCGGAAACGAACGTGTCCTGCCCGCCGTGCGGTTCGCGATCCAGCCGGCCCTGCAGGTGTTCGAGATCGTCCAGTTCCCGAACCCTGCCCGGAGTCGTGCGACGATGCGGATCGCAACGAACCGCGACGACATCGATCCCGACGAGATCGACGTGGACATCTACGACATCTCGGGTGACAAGGTCGCGGGCGAAGGCGAGCTGAACTTCTTCAAACGTCTCGACGGCGGCCGGCGCGTGGTCGACATGGCCTGGGATCTGCGCAATCACGACGGCCGGAGCGTCGCCAACGGGGTGTATCTCGCCAAGATCAAGCTCCGCGATCCTGATACGGGCAAAACCACCAAGGTCACGCACAAGATCGCCGTGTTGAGGTAACCGGGAGAATCGCGATGAACAGAAAACTCATGGTCCTGATGACAATCGGTGTGATCATCTTCGTGGCGAGCGGGTGCGGGGGCGGCGGCGGCGGAAGCGGCCGGTACACCCTGCCCGGCGAGATCCCGACGACCGGCACGGGCACGGGAACCGGCACGGGCACGGGCGGCGGCACGACCGAAACCGACCCCGACTCCCTGATCGCCTCGGCCTGGGAGGATTACAAGTTCGGCGCATACAGCAGCGCCATCGGCAAGTTCAACCAGGTGCTCGCCCTGACCGGGGTGACCGAGACGCAGAAGGCCGAGGCATATAACGGACTCGGCTGGTCCCTGACGAAGTCGTCGGGGGTGAGTTCGGCGATCTCTGCGTTCACGCAAGGCGCTTCTCTGAGCAACGAGGCCCGCATCGGCCTCGCGGCCTCGCTCATCCAGCGCGGAGAAGCCAACAGTCTGCCGAACGCGATCAAGGCGATCCGGGATGCCGGCATCGTGAGCACCAGCTCGAAGTTCACCCCGCGTGTCGATCATCCGATCGGGATCAGCAACGCCGAAGTGCATGCCATGCTGGCCTTCTGCTACTTCTGGACCGGCGACAAGACGAGTGCCGCCTCGCACCTGACCGTCGCCCACCAGGAAGACCCCGCCTCGGGCAGTCCGACCGACCAGATCTACCAGACGCTCCTTCGGCTTGGGGTGTATTCAACGAACTGATATACAACAAAAGCCATACAAAGACGCCCCGGCTTAGCCGGGGCGTCTTTGCGCAGCGGACGATTTCCGGGATATGGGCCATCCCAGGTGCCTCTGTAGGGGCGGGTTTCAAACCCGCCCCTACAACCGCACGAGGAGGTTGACGGAAGAAAGAAAAGGGAAAACAGGAAAATATTTTCGAAAAACCATTCGGGAAACTGCGGTTTCGGCCGAAAGGGGTTGATGAGCAGTCTCATCGTTTTCCAAGGGGGAATCACATGAGTAAGATCCGCAACCTTCTCCTCCTCGCCGCGCTGGTCGTCGCGTCCGCCGTGCCCGTCTCAGCGGATTCGGCCGGCCAGGCCGGAGCGTTTCTGAAGATGGGCGTCGGTGCGCGCGCCCTCGGCATGGGCAGTGCGTTCACCGCCATCGCCGACGACTCGACGGCGGCGTTCTGGAACCCCGCCGGCCTCGCGACGCTCGAAAAGTCCGAAGCCTCCTTCATGCACGCCAACCTGACCCTCGACCGCACGTACAACTTCCTGAACTACGCCCACGTGATGAAGGACGAGGCGGGGAAGAAAAAATACACGGTCGCCCTTTCCCACATCCGGTTCGGGATCGACGGCATCCCCGAAACCCGTGTGAGGCCCGATGGCAACCCGATGACGGACCAGAACGGCGGCTACACGGCCGGGGCCCCTGTGTATATCTTCAGCTATTTCGACGACACCGAAACGGCGACGTTCGGCACGTATGCCCGCAAACTGGGCGAGCGGCTGTACGGCGGCGTGAACGTGAAGCGGCTGAACCAGGATCTGTTCACCAACTCGGCCGACAGCTGGGGTCTGGATCTGGGCTTCCTGTACAAGTCGTCCGATCGCGGCATGCTGGGCCTGTCGATCCGCGACATCGGCGAAAGCCTGAAGTGGGACACCGATAGCGGCCACTCCGACCGCGTGCCGGTCACCACGACCTTCGGCGCCTCGTACAAGACGTCGGACCGCATGACGGTTGCCGTCGATCTGAACAAGGTCGAGCATCTCGATGCGAAGTTCCGCGCCGGCACCGAGTTCTGGCTGAACGACAATGCCGCCGTCCGCATGGGCAGCCAGGCCGGCGATCTGACCCTGGGCGCAAGCTTCAAGCTCGACACGTGGCGGTTCGATTACTCGTATGTCGACGAGACGCTGGGCGAAGCCCACCGGATGTCTGCTTCCAAGCAGTTCTGATCCCGTTCTCCTTTCCCCGTTTCACCCGCGGCAGTCACCCGACAAACCGCGGGTGAAGCGGCGTTTCCGACCGTCTTGCAACGGGGGGGAAAATACGATATCGTTGGATTCGCTCAACCATGGAGCACCCCGGGAGGATATATGGAACTGAAGATCGACCTGAAACCCAAAGCGGACGGCATCGTGCTGATCGTCCTCCGTGGCGAAATCGGCACCGAGACCGTCAACGATTTCAAGGACAAGATCGACCAGATCGTCGCCGAAGGGCAGTCCAAGCTGATCATGGATTTCAAGGAAGTGAATTACCTGAACAGCATGGGCCTCGGCGTCGTCGCCGCAACGCTCAAGAAGGTCAAAAAATCCAAGGGCGATCTGAAGCTGATCCAGCTTTCGCCGGCCGTCCAGGAGCTGTTCGAGCTGACCCGACTGACCAAGGTGTTCGAGATTTTCGAAACCGAAGAAGAAGCGGTCAAGAGCTTTTCCTGAACGAAAGCGGGCCCCGGTGACGATCCGGGGCCTTCGTGTCGATGGACATCACCCCCCGCACACGTCTGTACGGCCTTCTCGGCGATCCCGTCGGGCATTCCCTGAGCCCTGCCATGTGGAATGCCGCCTTCGGGATGGACGGGATCGATGCCGTGTATCTTGCGCTGCGCGTTCCGCCGACCGGTCTGGAAGCGGCTCTGCACGGTCTCCAGGCCATCGGGGCGGCGGGCCTGAACGTGACGCGCCCTCACAAGGAAGCCGCGTTCCGGCTTTGTACGAAACCTTGCGGGGCGGCGACGGCAATCCAGGCCGTGAACACGCTCTGGTTTCCCGAAGACGGCGGTATGGCCGGTGCGAATACGGATGCAGAGGGATTTCTCGACCTGCTGAAAACGCTTCCCCGGCCTTCCCGACCGGTTCTTCTGGGCGCCGGCGGGGCCGCGCTGGCCGTTCTCTGGTCTCTTTGCCAAAGAGAAACTCCCGTGGTATATTGGGCGAATAGGAGTCGGGATCGCCTGAAAACGCCCTTCCCCACGGGAACGACCCGTATCATCCCGACCTCCTGGGAAGAGAGCCCTCTCTCGGATGTCCTGCGTCATGCCGATATGATTGTGAATGCCACCTCTCTGGGGTGGCATCCGGACGATCGCCTCGACGCGTTGAACGAACTGAACGGAGCCCGGACCGTGTACATCGACATGAACTACGCACCCACCTCCCGCCTGCTGCAAGCGGCGCGGGCGGCCGGCGGCCGTGTCATCGACGGGACCGAACTCCTGATCCGGCAGGGTGTCGCGGCGTATGCCCTTCTCACGGGGCGGCCGGCTCCCGAAGGCGCGATGCGCCAGGCCGTGGCCACCCTCATCCGCGCATAGGAAGGAACTTGCAGGAATGACTGACATCCAGCATGCGGCGAAGAAGATGCGCCTGGGCGATGCCCTCATCGCCGAAGGCCTCATCAATGAAGAACAGCTTCAACAGGCCCTGGCGCTCCAGAAGAAGAGCGGCAAGCGCCTGGGCGCCGTGCTGGTCGAGATGCATCTCGTCACCGAGCATGACATCGTCCAGATCCTTTCCAAGCAGCTCAAGATCCCCTACATCGATCTTTCGAACTACCTGATCGACCCGGTCATCGCCAAGCTCGTCCCCGAGCACATCGCCAAGCGGCACATGCTGATCCCGATCAACAAGGTCGGCAACAAGCTGACCGTCGCGATGGTCGATCCGCTGAACATCATCGCGATCGACGACATCCAGCTGATGACGGGCCTGATGGTCAAGCCGGTCGTCGCCACGCAGAGCGACATCAACAAAGCCCTCCAGGATGCCTACGGAGCGGTCGCCCAGCAGGACAAGCTGATGGGCGAACTCGACGACATCGGCAAGGAGGGCGAGGCCGGCGGCGGCGGCGATGATCTCGACCAGCTCGGTGAGCTCGGCGAAAACGACGCCCCGATCATCCGGCTGTGCAACCTCGTGATTTCGCAGGCCGTTCAGAACGGCGTTTCCGACATCCATATCGAGCCCTTCGAAAAAGAGCTCCGCATCCGGTATCGCCAGGACGGCGTCCTGTTCACCGCCATGTCCCCGCCCAAGAAGGCGACCGCGGCCATCACGTCGCGTATCAAGATCATGTCGTCGCTGAACATCGCCGAGAAGCGCCTTCCCCAGGACGGCCGCATCAAGATCAAGGTCGCCAACCGCATGATCGACCTTCGCGTCTCGATCCTGCCGGTCATCTGGGGCGAAAAGATCGTCATGCGCATTCTCGACCAGACCTCGCTGCGCGTCAATCTCGAGGATCTGGGCTTCGAACCCGAGACGCTGAAACGGTTCCGGGCGGGCATCGCCTCGCCCTACGGCATCGCCCTGGTCACGGGCCCGACGGGTTCCGGCAAGACGACGACCCTCTACTCGGCCCTCACCTCGCTCAACACGATCGACCGCAACATCATGACGGCCGAAGACCCCGTCGAATACATGCTGCCCGGTATCAATCAGGTGCAGTGCAAACCCGAAATCGGGCTGAACTTCGCGGCCGCGCTGCGCTCCTTCCTGCGCCAGGATCCGAATATCATCATGGTCGGCGAGATCCGCGACTTCGAAACGGCGGAAATCGCCATCAAGGCATCGATGACGGGCCATCTCGTGCTTTCGACGCTGCATACGAACGACGCGCCGTCGACGATCGGCCGCATCTGCAACATGGGGATCGAGCCGTTCATGGTCACCACCTCGGTTCTGCTCGTCCAGGCCCAGCGTCTCGTGCGCAAGATCTGCAAGGACTGCAAATACGAGATCAAGCCGCGCGCCGAACAGATCTCCCAGTTCGGCATCACCGCCGAACTGTTGCGCCGCCTCGAACTGCCCCACATCAACGACAAGAACATGCTGTTCTACAAGGGCAAAGGCTGCGAGACCTGTAACAATTCAGGGAACAAAGGCCGCGTCGGCGTCTACGAAGTCATGATCATGTCCGAGCGCCTCCGCGACATCATCCTGAACGGCGGTTCGACGGATGACATCCGCAAGCAGGCCATCGACGAAGGCATGCTGTCCCTGCGCGAATCGGCTCTGCGCAAGGCCCTGCTCGGGGTCACCTCGATCGAGGAAGTCGTCCGCGTCACGATGGGCGAGCACTGATCGCCATTACAAATTGTTAGAGATATATAACAAAGAAGCTGTTCTGAACAGGAGTGTCAGGGAATGTTCGTCCTCAACGATCTACTGAATCTGGTCATCGAAAACGAGGCCTCGGATCTCCACATCACCGTCGGCACTCCTCCCGTCATCCGCGTCGACGGCGAACTGGTCCCCACGGATCTCGACGTGCTGACGCCGATGGATACGCGATCTCTGATCTACAACATGCTGACCGCCGAGCAGCAGAAGGAGTTCGAGGAGAAGTTCGAACTCGATCTCTCCTACTCGGTCCACGGCTTCGGCCGATTCCGCGTCAACGTCTACAAACAGCGCGGCTGCATCGGGGCGGCGTTCCGCGTCATCCCGACCAAGATCCCCACGATCGAGGAGCTGCGCCTCCCCGCGAAGATCCGCGAGTTCACGAAACTGCACAAGGGCCTGGTGCTGTTCACCGGCCCCACGGGGTCGGGCAAATCGACCTCGCTCGCCTCGCTGATCAACATCATCAACGAAGAGCAGCGGTGCCACATCATCACGGTCGAGGACCCGATCGAGTATCTGCATTACCACAAGCGGTCGGTGGTCAACCAGCGCGAGCTGGGCATCGACACCCACTCGTTCAGCGAGGCCCTGCGCCACGTGCTGCGCGAAGACCCCGACGTCATCCTCGTCGGCGAAATGCGCGATCTCGAAACCGTCAGCACGGCCCTGACGATGGCCGAAACGGGCCACCTCGTCTTCGGCACCCTGCACACGACGGATGCCGCCCAGACGATCAACCGCATCATCGACATCTTCCCGCCCCACCAACAGCCGCAGATCCGGTCCCAGCTCTCGTTCACCCTGCGAGCCGTCGTCGCCCAGCAGCTCCTCCCGATCGCGAGCGGCAAGGGCCGAGTCGTCTGCTGCGAGGTGCTGACCGGCAACCCCGCCGTGGCGAACTGTATCCGTGAACAGAAGATCTCCGGCCTCTACACCATCATGCAGACCAGCCAGAACGAAGGCATGATCACCTTCGAGCAGTCCCTGCGCGACCTCTACATGCGCGGCGACATCACCCTCGAGGAAGCCATGATCCACACGATGCACCCGAAGGAGCTCGAGCGCATGCTCAAGGGCTGACGAAGCCCTTCCCGCGCCGGCCCACGGGGTACCTTGACACCCGCAGCAACCATCAGTACTCTTGAGATGGGAAAGATGAAAAGAAAGGAGGTGAAAACTATGATGAAGCGACGTGGTTTCACCCTGATTGAACTTATGATCGTTATTGCCATTATCGGTATTCTGGCGGCCATCGCCATCCCGAACTTCCGGAAGGCTCGTGAGCAGGCTCGCGAAAAGGCGTGCTACGCCAACATCCGCGTTCTCCTGGGCGCCATCGAGATGTACAACATGGACAACTCGAATATGGAAAGCACCATGAGCGACGCCGTCATTTCCAAGCTGTCCACGAACAACTACCTGAAGGGCGGCATCTCCAAGCCTGAAACCAACTGCAGCTACAACGGCGCTGACCTTACCGGTCAGGGTCGTATCTACTGCACGGTCCACGGCTGGGTCGAAGACAACAGGTAACTGTTTCTTTGGGTGAAGAAGGGCGAAAGCAATTTCGCCCTTTTTTCTTTTGACGCGGTTCCCGCTTCCTGCTAGCCTTGGCACATGCCGGAATCCGCGCCCCTCGCCCCCGATCTGCTCCAGCCATTCCTGACCGTCTTCTTCACGATGCTCGGAAGCCTGTTGGGCAGTTTCAGCAATGTCGTCATCCTGCGCATGGCCGAGGGCCGGTCCGTCGTATTCCCGCCCTCCTGCTGCCCCCACTGCAAGCACCAGCTGTCACCGCTCGATCTGATCCCCGTTTTCGGCTGGGTGCTCCTGCTGGGCCGGTGCCGGTACTGCCGCGCCCCGATCTCGATCCAGTATCCGCTCGTCGAGGCGACCGCCGCGGCACTGACGGGAAGCGCGTTCGCCCACCACGGCCTGTCGCCGGCGTTCGTCGCCACCGCCGCCTGGTCGCTCATCTGGCTCATCGTCTCGATCATGCACCTGCGGCAGGAAGCCGTCTCGCCAAGCCCCTTCCTCTGGCCTCTCGGCTACCGTCTCCTGCTCGGCCTCCTCGTGGCTCCGGTGAACGCAGCAGCCTGGGGCGTCGCCCTGGCAGGCGGAGTCGTCGCCGGAATGATCATCCGGCTTCGGCACCCCCAACTTCAGCCGCTGACCTGGTTCGGAGCGGCCACGGCGGGACTCGTGAGCACCTTTCACCTCGGGGGCCTGTTCCCGCTCCTCCTCGCCCTTGCCCTTCTGCCCGCCCTGAAAACGGGCGCAACCGCACGAAACGCAGCCGTGACGGCGATGTTTTTCTGGAATCTCGCGGGGATCGCCGCCTGTGTCTGGACCGGCGGATTCGGCTGGTAATCAGACCGATATATTTCTCATGGTATAATTCTGCTCGCTTCGGGTCAGCGACGGCCTGATGCGCTCGAGCACGCGCTGCCCCACCGGCCCGGAGCGCACGAGGCTGATCACGGCCGCCTGACGCACCTCGGGATCCCGCTCCGTTTCGAGCAACCGCTCGAACGCGTTCACGCCCCGGCCGCCGAGACTCAAAAACACGGCTTCGACCGCGCACTTCCGTACGTACGGCTCGGGATCGAGGAATCCCTCGAGAATCCGCTGGCCGACCCCTTCGGCGCGGCATTCCCCCAGGCGGAGCAGAGCCGCTCCACGAAGAGCGGGGTCGACCGCCCGGGATCGCTCCAGCACCGACTCCACTTCCCCTGACGCCTGGAACTCGCCTATCCGGCGAAGGAGCTCGAGAAACGGGCCGTTGTCCGGCGCGCACACCTGCGCCATTTCCCGGCGGATGGCCTCTTCCTGCGCCGCGAGGCAGTCCCGGATGAACCCGACTTCGCCGGGAAGCGCCGCAAGGCCATCCAGGAGCCAGTCGGGGATGTTCTCGGTCAGGCTGCGCTCAAACATCTCCCGGATGAGGGGGCGGGCGTCGTCGGGAAGCCGGCCAACAGCCCGGGCCTCGGCGAGAATCGTCTCGAGTCGGCGCTCGTCCTGCGGATTCATGAGGGACCCTTTCGGAGACCGGATGGGATCTGCTACAATCGTCGCGAATCATTCTAGCATGTGTCGGCAGCCGTTCGCAGCCGGGAAAGCAGCAGCCATGTCGAACAGTTTCGGAACCTTGTTCAGGATCACGACCTGGGGGGAATCACACGGACCGGCTCTGGGTGCCGTCATCGACGGCTGCCCCGCGGGGCTGAGCCTCGAACCTTCCGACATCCGCGCCCAGCTCGACCGGGATGTCCCCGATCACGACCTCGGAACGCCCCGAGGCGAGACCAACCGGTTCGAGATCCTCTCGGGGCTGTTCGAAGGGAAAACGATCGGCACGCCGATCTCGATCATCATCTGGAATAACGATGCCCGCCCCCTCTCCTACGAGGCCGGCCGCGACACGCTCCGGCCGGGCCATGCCGATTTCACCTGGCTCGCCCGGTTCGGTCACACCGATTACCGGGGCGGCTCCCGTTCTTCGGGCCGCGAATGCATCGCCCGGCTCGCGGCCGGAGCCGTTGCCCGGAAACTGATCCATGACCTCGGCATCCGGTTCGACGGCCGCATCCTGGAGCTCGCCGGTCTGCCCGTGACGGATGCCGCCTCGCTCGAAGCCGCACGGAGCAAAGCCCTTGAGCTAGGCGAGCGCGGGGAAAGCACCGGCGGCATCATCGAGCTCCGGATCACCGGCGTCCCGGCAGGCATCGGCCGTCCCGTGTTCGGCAAACTGCACGCGGATCTGGGCCGGGCCTTCCTCTCGATCGGCGGCGTCAAGGGGGTCGAGACGGGACGAGGCTTCGAGGCCGCCCGCATGACCGGCAGCGAACACAACGACCCGTTCGGCTGCGATGAAGACGGCAAGATATATACTGATGGCAATAATTGCGGGGGCGTGCTCGGGGGGATATCGACGGGGGGCGAGCTGGTGTTCCGGCTGGCCGTCAAACCCACCCCGACCATCCTGACGCCCCAGCGGACGGTTCATGCCGGGCGTCGGGAGCCGGTCACCATGGCCTACCAGGGCCGGTTCGACCGGAACTTCACCCCCCGCGTCATCCCGATCGCCGAGGCGATGGCCGCTTGCGTCCTGGCCGACCAGCTCCTGATGTCCGGCCTTCTCCACCCCTGCCGCCACGCCGAAACACGCTGATCACGAACCATCCTTCCCACGAATTTCCGCTGAAATTGCAGATCCCGGGACCGCATCCGCAGACGAAGAGCAACGGAAGAATTGTCTGGAGCATATACCTGGAACCACCTGATTTTCCGTATGCGCCGCAAACTCCATTGCTGAAGATGCTCAGGATTTCATCTGCGGATCGGTTCTTGTGACGAAACCCACATACCAGACACAGAGTTGGGAAGAAGCGTTTTCTCTGTGTCCCGGTGCCTCTGTGGTTCGTCAACCTTTCGTGTCTTGGTGCCTCTGTGTGAAACGCAGCGCCACCAGGCCGCAGACGGGGAACCGTACGAATCAGGCGGCCTTGGTATTGTGCCTGATGTAGTATTCGGCTTCGCGCGCCAGATCCGTTTCGGGAGCGAGTTCCGCGACCCGGCGGAACCGGTCGAGGCTGGTCGGGTTCCCGAGCTCGCGCTCGAGCTGACCGAGCCGGAACAGGTCGGCAGGCAGCAACTCGCCGCAGGTCATCAGGCGGGTGAGCATCTCGTATTCGGCCTTCCGGTCCCCAAGCGCGCGCAGCACCAGCGCGGCGCCGCGCAGGCCCGGCTCGAAGGTCTCGCGCACCATCAGGGTTTTGCGGTATTCCTCGAGGGCCGACTTGAGACGGCCGCGCTCGAACAGGACGTCCCCGAGCAGCCGATGCCCTTCCAGATGGCCGGGATGATGCCGGAACATCTCCTCGAGTATTTCGGCCGCCTCGGCGTATTTGCGTGATTCTTTCAGGATCTCGGCCAGGGTGACGGCATACGCGGCCCGCTCGGGATGACGCCGGACCAGCCGGGCATACACGTCGCGCGCGGCGTCGGTTTCACCGACCTGGCGGTACAGACGGCCCAGCTCCTCGAGCAGCTCGAGATTCTGAGGCTGGAGCTCGGTCAGCCGCTCCATCATCACGAGAGCCCGGTCGGCATCGCCAAGCTGATACCGGCAGCGGGCCAGCATCAGCATCGCCGCCGGATGTTCCGGCATCCCCCGCATCGCCGCCGTGAGCGAAACGGCCGCGAGAGCATACTTTCCCTGTCGATACAGGCACTGGCCAAGGTTGAACTGCGCATCGTGGGCGCTGGGGTTGCGGGCAACGATCTGGCGGAACTGCTCCATCGCCTCGTTCAAGCGGTCACGGCGCATGTGAAGAACCGCGAGGCCGAACCTGGCCGCTTCGAGATCGGGAGTGATCTCGATCGCTTTTTCATACTGGGTCGCCGCCCCCGCGAAATCCCCGTGGCGACGCAGCAACTCCCCCAGGGCGAGACGGATGTCGGCCCTGTCGGGTGCGGCATTCGCGGCCCGCATCAGGAAGGTGAGTTGCCGTTCGATGTTTCCCGCCAGCTCGCTGAGCTTGGCGAAGGCAAGCAGGACATAGTAGGACTGCGGCTGAATCTCCAGCGCCCGTTCGAGCGAGAAGGTCGCCTCATCATGACAGCCAAGGCGGGCAAGACAGATGCCCAGCTCGACCAGCGCCGTCACCTGGGCCGGATCGATCGCCAGAAGCTGGCGATACGTCGCGGCCGCCTCGGTGAACGCTCCCTGCCGCACATACAGCCGGCCAAGCTTCTGAAGAAGACCGAGATCCCCGGGCGCAAGACGACACTGCTCCTCCAGCGAGGAGAGCAGTTCGGGCAGAGCCTTCGGTCGTTCCAGCATCACACCTCCGGGGGCGTTCAGGTGGCGAGCGCCGTGACGTCCCTCACAAGTCCGGATTTATCCTGATCTCGGAAAAACGCAGAACCCATAACCAATACATCGGCACCGGCATCGATAATCTTTCGCGCGGATTTCCGGTCGATGCCGCCGTCAACTTCGATCAGGGTCTTCGTGCCCAGACGGTCGATCATCTCGCGGAGCCGGGCAATCTTCCCGAGCACCGGCTCGATCATCGCCTGTCCGCCGAATCCCGGATTCACGGTCATGATCAGCACCTGGTCGCACACATCGAGCAGGTATTCCAGGCCATCGAGCGACGTCTGCGGATTGAGGCTGATGCCCGAAGCCGCTCCGAGTTCACGGACACGCGTCAGGTACCGCTGGGAATGGCGACACGCCTCGAGATGGAACGTGATACGATCGGCACCGGCATCCCGATACGCCGACAGCCACTCCTGCGGGGTTTCGATCATCAGATGCACGTCGAACGGCAGCCGGGAATGCGGCCGCAGAGCGGCGATGACGGGCGGGCCGAAGGTGAGATTCGGCACGAAGTGGCCGTCCATCACGTCGAGATGCACCCAGTGGGCTCCCGACGTCTCGATTGCGGCGAGACCTTCGTGAAGCCGGGCGAAATCCGCGGAAAGAACCGAGGGGGCGATCAGGATCGGTCGTTTCATCGACGGCTCACCAGAAGATCAGGAGCAGCACGAACACGACGAGCAGGAAGCCGCCGATGCCGATCGTGGCGTAGGGATGACGGACCCACGGCTGCTCTTCAATATTCTGCCATATTTTTCCCGTCGGAGAAGCCGCTTCGGCCCGATCTTTGGCCGAGTTCAAGAGCCGCAGAACGGGTTTCGCCGCCCCCTCGCGATCTCCGCGAAGCTGCATCTCCTCGGCCGGACAGAGAGTCGAAGCGGGAGAGGGCTCGGTCTCGGCAGCGACGGCCAGCGCGGCGGAGCCGACGAAGCCGACGCCGGTCCCGGCCGTCGAAGCGGTGGCTGTCGCGGATCTGGTGAGAGGAACCACCTTTGCCCCGCCCGTGCGGCGGGCCGCGGCGGCCATCGATCCACCCTCGTTCGCCGCCTGGAGCGCGGGGGCTGGAACCGCCCCGACGGCGGCGGCCGTTGTCTGGGCCATCCGGCCGTTGAAGGCATCGACGACGTCCGAGGCGTTGGAAAGGCGTCGGCGCTTCAGATCGCGCTCGTTGCGCTCGGCATCGCCCGAAACGTGCATCAGATCTGACAGGCCGATCAGGAAAGCCGCGTGATCCGAAAACCGGTTCTTCACTTCGCGGGTCAGCGTGCGCTCGACGAACGCGACGACCATGTCGATCTGTTCGGGGGTCAACTGAGAGTGCCGGATCCGGAGTGCCTGCCGTAGCTTGTCATCCCATATTTCGTTGATGCCGCCGCGCTTTCGCATCGGAGATTCCCCGGCAAGAAGCTCGAACAGCGTGGTTCCGAGGAAGAAGAGATCGGACTGGATACCGCCAGTCTCGTCGCCGGCACCGCCAACCAGCCGCAGCCGGGGCAGCGAGAAAGAGAGCACTTTGACCAGGCCGGTGTTCGTGCGCAGGATGTTCGACAACTTGATCGTCCGCACGGCCAGTTTCTGATCGCACGCGTGCTGGAGCAGCACGGCAAGCTGCTGGATCGCACGGCAGGCGTCGAAGAAGGAGATCGGCCGGTCCCCGCGAATCCCGTCGCGCAGATCCTTCCCTTCGATGAACTCGGTGACGCAGTAGGGGCGGCCGTCGTGGACGTCGAAATCGAGCACCTGGGCGAGGGAGGGGTGGTTCAGGCCGGCGATCATGCGCACTTCCTCGCTGAACGCCTTCACCCGCTCCTGGCTCTCGGCCATTTCGGCATGAAGCAGCTTGACGGCGACCGGCATGCCGGTCTCGCGCTCGACCGCCTGGTAGACATCGTACATGTGGCTCTCGGCGAGCGTCTGCTTGATCTCGAATTTGTCGTTGATGATCGTTCCAATCATGATGGCATCTGCCTCCCCACGTCTCTCGCGGTTGGCCGCGGGCGCTTCGTCACTGGACCGGCCGATCTTCGATCGGCACGTCGTTGATGTAGATCTGCACCTTGCTGTCGGGAATCCGCGGCACGTCGACCCGGATCTGATCGAGCGGCTTGTGGGTGCCGGCATACACCTGCTGGCGGCCCTGCGGAGACACCTGGAAGAATTTGACTTCCTTGGGCATGAACCCGTCGGGCATCACGAAAGTCACCGTCGCCTTGGGAACGGCTGCCGGAGCGGGTGTTTCGGCGGCCGGCTCGGGCACCGGGGGAAGAACCTGGGGCGGCACTTCCGGCTCCGGTTCGTCGGCCAGCAGGATGCGCGGGGGCGGCGGCACGTCGGCAGGCTTTGCGGGCTTGGCAGCGGGCTTGTCCGCCGTTTTTGCCGCCGGCTCAGCCGACTCACTCTGGATGGGCGCCGCATCGACGAACTCGAACCGCTTGAACTCCTCGGCAGAGCCGGTGTCGGGGTCACTGCCGTTCGAAACCAACAGGTCCACGGGCGTCCCTTCGGCAACCTGCTCGTATGGCGTAGGTCGGGTGGCGATGACCTGCATTTTCGGCCGGTTCGGATCGCGCCGGAACAGGATCTTCCCTTCACGGAGCCCCCACCCCTGGAGATTGGTCTTCGCGTCGGGAAGGGTCTTTCCGATCAGGCTCGGCAGCGGGGAACGGGACTGGCCGGTTCCGAGGCTGACCAGCAGATCGACGTTGCCCTGCGTTTCACGCTCGTTCGAGGGAAGCGGAGACTGGGCGACGATGCGATCCCGGCGAACGCGCGAAGTGGCGATGTAGGAGCGATTTCCTTCCTTGAGCTGTGCATTGAGCAGCGCCAGTTCGGCCTCACGCGGGCTCTTGTCGACCAGATCGGGCACCGCAACCATCTTGCTGCCCATCGAGATCGTGAGCAACACTTTTTTGTTCGGCTTCACGCGCGTTCCCGGATCGGGATACTGCGCGATGACATAGTCCTTGGGATAGCGCGGATCGAACTTCTCATCGCGCTTCTCGATGATCAGCTCGGCCGGCTTTTCCTTGAACACGGTCAGGAGGTGCTTGCCGCGGAAATCCGGCACCTCGACGTTGTCGCCGCGGTTGAAGAACTCGTTGAGCCGGTCCTTCGCGTAGAAAACGCCCGCGATGACACCGGCCACGAGAAGGGCCATCAACAGCACCATCTTGACCAGGATCAGCAGGCAGGATTCTTTCTTCGCCATCGGTTACTTCCCCGTTTTTCCAGAAAGCTGGCCGCAGGCCGCCAGGATCGTCTGACCGCGGGAACGGCGCACCGTCACCGGGATACCGGCTTTCTTGAGCACTTTCCTGAACTCTTTTTCCGTCGCCTCGTCGGAGGGCTTGAAGGGTGAACCCGGAAACGCGTTGAACCGCAACAGATTCACGTGGCAGGTCAGCCCCTCGCAGAAGGCGGCCAGGTTGAGAGCGTCGTTGAGCTGGTCGTTCTCCTGCTTCAGCAACACGACCTCGAAGGTCACGCGGCGGCCCGTGCGCTCGATATACCCGGCGACGGCGGCCCGCAACTTCGCGAGCGGATACTTGCGGTTGATCGGAACGAGCCGGTCGCGCGTCTTGTCGTCGGCCACATGCAGCGATACGGCGAGGTTCACTTCACCGGGTCGCTCGGCCAGTTCCCGGATGCCGTCGACGACGCCGGCCGTCGAGATCGTGATCCGGCGCGTGGCGAGACCGAGTCCCTTGGGATTGGTCATCACGTCGATCGCCCCGAACAGGGCGACGCGGTTGAGGAATGGTTCGCCCATGCCCATGAACACGATATTCGTGGGCTTGCGGCGCATGGCGCGGATCAGCATGAGCACCTGGAGCAGGATCTCGTCCCGCGTCAGGTGGCGGCGGAACCCGCCCGCCCCCGTCCGACAGAAGGCGCAGCCGATCGGGCAGCCGGCCTGGGTCGAAAGACAGAAGGTCAGTCCTTCTTCCTCGTCGCCGGGAAGCGCGACCGCCTCGACCCGTTCGCCGTCGGCGAGGGCCGCCGCGATCTTGACGGTGCCGTCGGGATCGACGAGCCGCTGGGCCTCGCGGGGCAGGATCGAGGGAAACCGCTCGGTGAGCTTCGCCCGGGCATCCTTCGACAGGTTGGTCATGGCATCGAACTCGAACACCTGTTTCTGGAAGATCCATTCCCACACCTGACGGGCGCGGAACGGCTCCAGACCGATGGTCTCGAGTTCGGCGGAGAATTCTTCGAGTGAAAGGGACAGTAAGGGACGCTGGGACATGATGAGCCTCCAGTCAGATCATCGGCAGATTGCAGCCAAACCCTGACCCCCGATCGAAAAAACACCTCCCGGGAGCCGGAAGAAACGAATCACCGCAGGACGACACGCATTTCGCGACGAGAACCGATCCGCAGATGACGCAGATGGCGCAGATGAAATCCAGATACTCTCCTTTTGCTGGAGTTTCCGACCCATCCAGCTCCTCAGGTTGCCCTGGACGCGGAGGGTGACGGAACGACACCCGCGCCCATTGTGCCTATGCGAGATAGGGGGATGCGCGGTTCCGGTGCGGGGGTCAGCGGAAGTTGAACTTGTCGAGCATGTCGCCCATGAGCTGGACGAGGGTCAGCAGCTCCTTCGTCGTGGCTACATATTGGCGAATATAATTGAGTTGCTCGTTGACGGCGCTCGCGACGCGTTTCGTGCCTTCGGACGTGATTTTCGTCGCGCCCGAGATGCTTTCGATACTGTGGCGCAGGGAGTCGATATTGGCCGACTGCTCCCGGCTGGCGTTGCTGATCTCCTGGATCATGCGGTTGACGTTCGTGACCGAGGAGACGATCAGGGTGAGGTTGTTGCCGGCCACGTTGGCCACGTTGACGCCGTCGATGACCTTCGTCGTGCCCTTGTTGATCGTCTGGACGGCGATGCCGGTCTTCTCGAGCATCCCCTTGACCTTCTTGCCGATATCCTCGGCCGCCTCGCCCGACTCTTCGGCCAGCTTGCGAACCTCCTCGGCGACGACGGTGAAGCCCTGGCCGTGCTCCCCCGCGCGGGCCGCCTCGATGGCGGCGTTCAGGGCGAGCAGGTTCGTCTGGTAGGCGATGTTCGTGATCGTGTTGACGATCTCGCCGATCTGCTTGCTGGCCGAGTTCAGATTTTCGATGACATCCTCGAGGGCGAGCACCTCGTCCTTGACCGCCTCCATCGTGCCGATCGTCTCGGTGACGGCGGAGCCTCCGGACGAAGCGACCTTCGACGCCTCACCGCTGTCCTGGGCCGCTTTCTGGGAACGATCGGCGATCGTCTGCGCGGACGTCGAGACTTCCTGGATGCTCGCCGTTGTAGATTCAAGAGTGTTTGCTATATAATTAGAACTACGCGATATTTCCTGGACATCCGTGAAGAAGGCGCTCACGTTCTCGTCGGAAAACACAACCATGTTCGTCAGCGGTTCGAGCTTGATCCGCAGCTCCGAAGCGATCGACCGCGTCTCGCTGAGGACGTTGCGAGCCGTCACCAGGAACCGATCGAACTCGGAGGCGCAGGCGAGGAGGTCGACCTCCTTCGCCGGGGTGCCGTCGTTCCGGAACTGGGACAGTCGGTCGAGGACGTCCCGCAGGGGCCCGAGGACGACGGAAACGAAGCCCAGGAAAGCCATCACGGCGAGAGGCAGGAAGACGATCGATCCGATCAGATACACCCGCGACCACCATGCAAGCCGCTCGAGGCCTTCATCGAGCAGTCGCAGCTTGTTCTGGGAGGAATCGACGTATTCGATGATATCGAGTTTCGATTCGGCCTGTCCGGGAAGCGCTTTGATGGCGAGGACGACGCTGCGCTGGTCGGTCACCTGGCGCGCTTTCCAGAGGATCATGTTCGCCCCCGCGATCGGGATCAGCAGGGCGATCACGAGCAGGATGATGAGTCTCGTCTGAAGCGGAATCTTGTTCATGGCTGTTCGGCGGCGCTCATTCTACCATACCCGGACCGGAGCGGTGGAAAATCAGGAAAGATCCAGCAGAATCTTTCCCTGCCGGAGAATGCGGGGGGGCCAGACGGACACGTCGGCAACGGTGGATGGCGGCGATGGTTCGAGACGACCGCCATCCAGCACCCAGGCCACGGCCGGCCCGAACGTCTCGATGATGGAAGCGGCATCCGGAAGCGGCGGCAGCCCGGATTTGTTCGCGCTCGTCGTCAACAGGCCGCCCGGGTATCTGCGCAGCAATTGGAGCAACTCCGGATGGTTCGGCACGCGGACACCGAGGCTGGGAAACTCGAACGCCGGCAGCGGACGCCCTGACAGGGCGAACACCGCCGTGAATCCCCCTGGCCAGTGGCGGTCGAGAAGCCGCCGCACACGCGGTTCCGGGGTAATGCCGAGCCTGGAGAGACCTTCGGCATCGGGCAGGAAAAGGATCAGGGGCTTTTCCTCCCCCCTCCCCTTCGCGTCGTAGATCGCCCGCACCCCGGCCGGGCTCCCGGCATCCGCCGCAAGCCCATACAGCGTGTCCGTTGGCAGCACCGCCACGCCGCCGCTCTGCATATCCGCGACAAAGGCCGCCCAGAGGGCCGGCTCGGCGAGGAGTTCGGGAATCGTCCTTGTCGTTTGCTTCATATCATCTTCGTCTCCAGACGAGGCATCGTTCCAGGCCCGCCACGTCGCTGAAGATCTCGATGGGCTCGAGCGCGGGTTCGGCAAGATCCAGGAGAGCCCGGCGCTGCCCGTGGCCGTGCTCGACCGCAACCAGGCCGCCGTGCCGCACCACGCGAAGGGCATCGGCCAGCAGCAGCCGGTAGGGCTCGAGCCCGCCGATTCCCCCGTCGAGGGCAAGAGCGGGTTCCCAGTCCCTCACATCCGGCATCAGGCCGGCCATCTCATCCCGGGATATGTAGGGGGGATTCGAGACGAGCAGGTCGAGTGCGCCTTCTCGCAGCATCGTCGTCAGGTCCCCCTGCACGAGGGCCACACGGCCGGCGGCTTCGGGAAACACCCCGAGATTCCGCTTCGCCCACCCGAGCGCATCAGGAGAGAGATCCGTGAGCAGGCCGAACGCGTTGGCGAACCGGGAGGCCAGGCTCAACCCGATGGCACCTGTTCCCGTGCCGATATCCGCGAACGTCCAGGGCCACTCCACATGTATTCTGTCTGATATAATATCTGCAAGACGATCCAGCCACTCCTCCGTCTCGGGCCGCGGAATCAGCGCCCCCGGACCGACATGCAGCATCCGCCCGGTGAACTCCCAGAGTCCCAGGACATACTGCACCGGCTCGTGGCGGCACCGTCGGGCCGTCCAGTCGCGGGCGATACGCGTCTGCTCCTCGGTCACCGGGTCGGCATACACGAGAGGCAGGAAGCCGCGCTCGACGCGCAGGATCGCAGAAAGCAGCAGCGAAGCGCCGGGCCGGGGTTCGGACACGCCGGCCTCCTCGAGGCGGGCGACCATTTCCCGCATCAGATCGCGAACCGTCAGCATCAGGCGTTCAGACGGCGGCTGCGCCTTCGGCTTCGAGCTTGCGCAGGTTGTCGGCCTCGATCAGCGCATCGACCACCTCGTCGAGGTCGCCCTCGACGATCTCGGTGAGCCGGTGCAGCGTCAGGCCGATCCGGTGGTCGGTGAGCCGCTGCTGGGGGAAGTTATAGGTTCTGACCCGCTCCGAGCGGTCTCCGGTGCCCACCTGGGATCGCCGGTCCTCGGCGCGGGCCTTGTCCTGCTCGGCCCGGGCGTTGTCGAGCAGCTTCGAACGCAGGATGCGGAGGGCCTTGGCCTTGTTCTTGTGCTGGCTCTTCTCGTCCTGGCAGCTGATGACGATGCCGGTGGGGATATGCGTGACGCGCACGGCCGAGTCGGTCGTATTCACGCTCTGGCCGCCGGGTCCGGAGGAACGGAACACGTCGATCCGCAGCTCCCGCTCGTCGATTTTCACGTCGACTTCTTCCGCCTCGGGCAGCACGGCGACGGTGACGGTCGAGGTGTGGATGCGCCCCGACGCCTCGGTCGCGGGCACGCGCTGAACGCGGTGAACGCCGCTCTCGAACTTGAGCCGGCCGAACGCCCCGGCGCCCTGCACCGAGAAGACGACTTCCTTCACGCCGCCGATGCCGGTC
>DAOOQQ010000009.1:0-95437 GCA_035388825.1 Candidatus Ozemibacteraceae bacterium | reverse complement strand
GAATGCCTGACAATAGCTTCATCTCAGGTTTTCAGTCCTTATCCGAATCCGTATGACCGCAACGTACAATTCGCGAAGCGCTTGATGACAGGCACAGGGATAATGTACTGCAACGGTTGCAGGATGTCAAATGGGGCCTCTACAGGCGAAACTCTCGTTCGAAGGTGATCTGCCAGCCGCCGCGAATCAGCTTTTCGGATTCGGAGAAACCGGGCAGGTGGCCTAGAGGCAAATTCATGGCGGGGACGGAAGATCGCCCAGGGCCCGGGAAAGCTGGAACTGACAGTCTCCATCAGAAACCCATCTTCGGTTGAAGCCAAAGATCAACAATGACTGGCTGAAGAAGGTTCGTCAAGCGGCTTTTCGCCGAGGGGGGGGTATGTGATTATACAATCGCTAACCAGAGCGACGATATAGAACAAGTCTCTTGAGGGGGATTTTTTCTTTAACAAAAGAGCCTGGTATATGAGAAGTTTCAAGGTCAGCCAAAAAATACAGAAACCTTTCATTGCCATCATAAGGTTCCAGAGAGATATCAAAGAACCTTTGAAAGTAGCCCAACAAATACCAGTCCTCTGCGAGGTTTTTAGCAATGGTGATCTTTTGGCCTCTGCCAATGATATTACCCAAAGCGACAACGTCAGCTATTTTGTCTTGATTGCGACCTATTTTGCCAATAGTTGAAAATGAGAAAATCAGGCTGACAGCAAGAAAGATTACAATGCTCGATTTTACCCACTTGGAAATAACATCAGAAATTTCTACGCGATCAAATATTGATTTGAGAATAGGTCCCATAAAAATTGAAACTGATAACACAAAGAAATGAAGCGACGGAACTAGATAATAGCCTCTTTGCTTATAACTCATCATGATAGGCAAAGACGCCGAAAGGCCCAGCAGCAGGAACAAAATTGCTTGAGATAAAGTTTGTTTGTGGCTCAACCAAGAGTAGTAGCCCCTGCGATAAGCGATCACCCAAAAGATCAGGCCAAAAATAATGGCTGGCAAAAGTTCCTGAAACAGCCTTCTAGGGACAAGAAAAGGTCGCAAAGATAAGTTAACATTCCCAGAAAGACTATTGATAACCTGTGCGCTGAACTGCGTTTGAAAGTATTCCCTTGAGCCGGGGACCAAGGAGAAGAATGTGTAACAACAAATACCTGTTATAACCAGCAATAGAAAAGACATTGCTATCATTTTGCTGATTTTTACGGAGCGGAAAATCAGCCAATGAAAAAGAAAGAACACAAGAGGAAAGAGCCCAACTAAGCCTTTCGAGAGAAAAGCCAAGAAAACAGAACAACTCGAAAGGCAAAGGAAAAACAATGAATAATTATTTGCAATGCACAAAAGCTGAAAATATACAGAAGCCAATACAAAAACAGAGAGAGTATTCTCCAACATATTGTTAGAGTAGGACCAAAAGATTAGAGGAACGGAGCAGAAGAAAAAAATTGGAACCCACAAAAAGTTGGCCAATTCATTATTTGAATGAACTCTTCGCCAAATTAAAATCAGAAAACATACTGCAATAAGGCCACAAAAAAAGGAATAGATTCTTTCAACATAAATTGAATCCCCGAAAAGAGTGAAAAGGACGCTCTGAAGCCAAAGAGCCAAAGGCGGCTGGTCGTAAAAAGGCTTGGCATTATAAATGAAGTCAAACCACGCCCCGTGTGACTGGGCGAAATTTCTGCTTACTGTTGCATAGAGAATGCCATCCATAAACATACCCTGCTGAAACAGCAAGTGGAAAAAAAGCAAAAAGTAAAGACCCACAAGAAAGAACCAAATGGGCCATTGGGCCTTGGTTGGCTGGCTGACTGGGAATGCCATCATTATGTCACCGTATCAAGAATTTTCGAATTAGAAAATAGACGAGTGATGGAGATAAAATCTGGAAAAACGAATCATCTAGCATCTCCCGGAGCACTACCGGGGGGGATAAGATCTAGATGTGGCCTCTGTTACGGGCTATCAGTCGGGCCACAATCAGCGCAGAAAGAAAGAATCCGGATCTGAGCAGTCCAACCATCTCATGACCTCCATTACTGAGAATATGAAGCAAGCCTCATTTCGATTCTATATTCTATTCGATACCTAGTATCGATATTATCTTTTCGACGTTGGGAAGTCAATGGTTATTATTTGCCCCCATACTTAACCCACATTCTACCGTTCTCGAACATCGTTTCTCATCGAAGTTATCTCTACCAATAAAGGCAGCACAATATAACACGCTTCAGATAAAATTTTATGAAATACACATAGGCTTGTCAGAAACATCGAAAATCGCTCAGGAAGCGAGGTAAAAGATCACCGTGATTTGGAGCAAACTGCAAGTCGGACGAAATTTTCATGGAACGGTACCCTTGTGACCCCCCGGGAGGGGTTGGTATAATTTGAGAAAATCGTCGGAATCTACCCTGCTGGCCGGAGGTTTACCTATGAAACGCATACCGGATCATCGCCTGTTCTTCCTGGTGATGTTTGCCCTGCTCCTGGCTCTTCCCGTGTTCGCGGGGGCCACGTTCGAGCTGACGACGGAGGGCGTGCGGTATGTCGTCCGGGACGATTCCGGCCAGATCGTCCAATCGGTCAAGCCGCGGTATGACACCGGGTCCGGCAACTACTATGTCACCGACACGTCGAACCGGGTCGTCGCCCAGCAGGCGCTGACGTCCGAGGCGTCGATGGCCCAGATCAAGATCGTGGCGCCGGTCGAGGGGAATTCCCACAGCGTCCGGAGCCGCGACTTCCTCGGCAACTCGGTGCCGGTGCTGCGCGAGCTTTCCGCCGGCGATCCCCGGTATCAGCAGCTGAAGAGCTACATCGACAACGACCCGGGCCTGCGCAACACGGTTGCGATGCAGCTCGAAGCCCGCAATATGAAGATCGAGCGGCTTCAGCAGGAAATCAGCCAGGGCACCCGCAACCCGGAGCTCGCCCAGTGGCTCGTCAGCGACCTGAAGAAGCCGGTCTATCTCGAAGTCGGCGACTCCGGCTCGATCTATCATGACGCCAAGGGGTTCATCCTCGCCGAAAAGGATGCGAACGGCCAGGTCTCCTACCGCGACAACGGAAGCGCGAACCGGCTCGTCATTCCCACCGACAGCGAAGCGTTCCAGGGCGGCATGAACGACTCGTCGGCCGCCTCGGTCATGGCCCACGAAGTCGGCCACATGATCATGGACCAGACCTACGAGACGGCCAATTATCCGAAGACGAAGTATGCCGGCGCCCACTCGAAGAACTCGGTCACCGACGAGGGCTTCGCCTACTCCGAAGGCTGGGCCGAGGCCGTCGAGACGCTCGCGAACAAGGATCGGCTCAACGACTCGAGCTCGTGGCGCATCCAGAGCCAGAAGAATATCGCCGAGAATAAATTCATCTTCAAGAACCAGGGGGTCGTCACGGGCGCGAACGACGGTCTTCTCAAGACGGGCGCCGAGCAGCTCTCGACCGAAGGCGTCAATGCGTCGCTGTTCTACAAGATGCTCACCGACAACCGCATCCAGTCCTCGTATCAGAAGGTGCTGGACGTGTTCGAGAGCTCGAAACCCCAGACCTACCGCGACTTTTTGAAATCCTATATCGAGAAGTATCCGGAAGACCGCAGCCAGGTCGTCCGGAATTTCCTCGAAGACACGAAATACACGACCGTCGATTCGACCGCGACGACCCGGTACAAAGCCCTGCATGACGCGGAACAGGCCTACCTGAGCGCCTCCGCCGACCAGAAGCCGGCTCTCGAGGCCAGTTACCGGCAACAGCTCGCCGAATACAACGCCTGGAAGGACCAGGCCTACCAGCAGACGGTCGTCGACGGGAAGATCGATCGCGCCGTGGATGGCGGAACGGTGCTGGCCTACTCGGACGAGACCGCGAAGCAGTACCGGCAGGTCAAACTCAGCGAAACCCTTCTGAAGGGCAAAAAGGCCCTCGGCGTCGGCCTCGAGAAGGCCGCCGACTCGATCAAGCAGTCGTTCAGCATCAAGAGCGTCGCGATGACGGCCGGCACGTCGATCGCCGTCAACCTGGTCAGCCAGATCGCCACGGGCGAAAAACCGAGCCTCAAGAAAGCCCTGTCGGCGATCGCCTCGATGCAGTTCGTGGGCAACGTCGTCGGCAGCTCGATGGGCGCCGCGGCGGGTCACCTGGTCGCGCCCCTGATCCAGACGTTCGTCCCGATCCCCGTGGTCGGAACGCTCGCCGGCACGCTGCTGCCGACCCTGACCTCGCTCGTCGGCGGCCAGTTCGGCGGGAACCTCGGAGCCGGCATGAGCTTCAAGCAGGCGCTCAAGAGTCTCGACTTCGTCGCCATCGCCGGCCAGGCGGCCGGTTCCACGATCGGGGCGATGCTGGGGGCGATGATCCCGGTCCCCGTCATCGGGCCCATGCTGGGCGGCATGATCGGCGGTTTCCTCGGCGAGAAGCTGTTCACGGGCATCGCGAAGCTGTTCGGCCGGGACAAGAAAGCGAAGACGGCGACACCGCCGGCGAGCGTCCCGATGCCGCCCCAGGCCATGCTCCAGGATGTGGAGTCGGCCCCCCTCACGAAGATCACCCCCAAAGAGAGCGACCCCTGGGCGTCGGTCCGGCTCGACACCACGATCGACAGCATTCCCTACGGGAGCATGCATCCGAACCTGCGGGCGGTCAAGGATGATTACGAAGCCGCCTACAAGCGCTACGTCGAGGCGGTCACGGCGGGCAATCAGCAGCAGGCCACTTCGCTGCTCAACACCTTCGTGCAGGAGCGTGAACGGTATCGCCGGGCCCTGGGCGCCTACAAGAAGTGAGATTTCTCCGGGCCGTCGAGCACGGCCCGGACTTTCGCGGCGAACTCCTGCGGGGAAAACGGCTTTTCCAGGAGCATCACATCCTCCGGGACGATCCCCTGCCGGGCGATGATGTCGGCAGTATACCCGGAAATATAGAGCACCCGGATATCCGGCCGCATCGCGCCGATCCGTTCACTCAGCTCGCGGCCATTCATAGCGGGCATCACGACATCGGTGACCAGCAGGTCGATGCGTGATGCGTCGGATTCGACGATCCGGAGAGCCTCTTCCGGGGAGCCGGCGGTCAGCACCCGGTAGCCGCAGCCGCTCATCACCGTCTTCGCGAGCAGGAGGAGCTCGGGCTCATCCTCGACGATGAGGAGCGTCTCGGTTCCCCGGAGATCGCTCTTTGCCAGCTCTTCGCCCTTCTGGTCCGATTTGGAGGCACATCGCGGCATGTATACCCGGAATTCGGAGCCGCGGCCGACATGGCTGGAGACGAGGATGAAGCCGCGGTTCTGGCTGACGATGCCGTAGATCGTGGCAAGCCCGAGGCCCGTTCCCTCCCCGAGGCGCTTCGTCGTGAAAAACGGCTCGAACAGGTGCGACAGGGTCTCGGGATCCATTCCACAGCCGGTATCGGTCACCGAGAGGAGGACGAACTCCCCGGTGCGCGCCGTCGGATGACTCGCCGCAAACTCTTCATCGAGCACGACGTTCGAGGTGGCGATGGTGATCGTCCCGGCTCCCGCGATCGCGTCGCGGGCGTTCACGGCAAGATTGGCAAGAATCTGGTCAAGCTGGGCCGGGTCCATCTGGACGGTCCAGAGCCCGGCTTCGGGAGTGAAGAGGAGCTGGATGCTTTCGCCGATCAGACGCCGCAACATTTTCAACGCCTGGGGAACCGTGGCGTTGAGGTCCATGGGACACGGATGGATTGTCTGCTTGCGGGCGAAGGCAAGCAGTTGCTTCGTCAGGTCGGCCGAGTGCTCGGCCGCACGCCGGATTTCACGCATGTTCCCGATCACGGGATCGGCCGGGGCGAGTTTCGCCATCGCGAGATCGGTATGACCGATGATCACGCCCAGCATGTTGTTGAAATCATGGGCTACGCCACCTGCCAGACGGCCGACCGACTCCATTTTCTGGGCGTGGAACAGTTGCTCCTGCAGGTTGGCCGCTTCGGCGGTCGCGAGGCGGGCCTGCTCCTCGGCCTTCCGTTTGGTGGTGAGATCCTGATTGATCGAAAGAAACACCCGATCGCCCCTGTAATCGATGAACTGGAGATGGGCTTCGACCGGGTAGCGGCTCCCATCGGCCCTGACAAACTCGGTTTCGGCGACGAGCTGGCGCGTGGTTCCATCGAAGAGCGGCTCTGCAAAACTCATGAACCGCTCTCTGGAAAACGTCGGATTCATCGACAACAACGTCATTTCACGAATCTGATCCGTGCTGTAGCCGAGATTGTTCAGAGCCCCCTGATTCACGAACCGGAATCGAAGCGTGGTTGCGTCGAAGATGTAGATCTCGTTCAAGCTGGAGCGGATCGTCTCGGTCAGCATCAGGCGTTCCCGCTCCAGGGCACGCTCGACCGCCTGGCTGCGAAACACCAGGACCACGCCGATGGTCGTTTCCTGCTCATCCAGGATTGGCGCGGCACTGCTGGAAACGGGAATCTCGCGGCCGTCTCTCGAGATGAGGAGGGCAGGTCCGGCTGGACCGCGCCATCCGGGCGCCGCCGGCCCACTTCCCGCATCCTGCGGGTCGGGTCCGGGCGGATCGCGATCCGCCCCTACGACCTTGTTGTCGGACGTACAATGTGTGGGGGCGCATCGCGATGGATCAGAGGCGGCGTCGTGCGCGGCCGGACTGCGCAACACGACTGCGACGGGATTTTCCAGCGGAAGTCGGGACTCTTCGCCGATGATTCGGAAGACATCCGCGAGGCGAGCCCCCCGGGCTTCGGTTTCTTTCCATCCCAGCAACTCCTCCGCGACGGGATTCATCTGGAGGATCATCCCGGCACAGTCGGTCGTCACGACGGCATCGCCGATGCTGTACAGGGTCGCGCGCAGCCGCTCCTCGCTGGCCTGGAGAGCGAGGCGGGCGTCTTTCTGGCAGAGGCGGTTGACCAGCAGGGCCCCCAGGAGGGTCGTGATCGTCGGGTAGATGATGATGACGGGCAAGGCAACCACTTCAAGAACCGTCCAGCCGAGACCGCCGGGAAGCGTGAGCATGAGGAGCAGCATGAAGATGTGAACCGTCACGCCGAACAGAAACAGCTCGCGCCAGGTCATCGTATCGAGGGAATCGTTCCGGAACCGGCGCCAGGCGAGACCGATGCCGCCCGAGACAAAGATCACGAGGGTGCCGGTCGGGGCCCCGACGCCGCCCACCACGAACAGCCTGTAGAGCGCCGTGCCGAGCATTGTCAGCAGCGTCGGGATGGTGCCGAGAAACAAGCCGCAGACGCTGATCAGGACGGAGCGGGTGTCATAGATGATCCCGGGCAGCAGATGAAGCGGCGTCATCGCGAGGACAATGCCAATACTTCCAAGTATTATACCGCTAAATACAAGCCTGCCGGTCGACGGGGTGCGCCGGGGGGTCGAGACGACAACGTCATGGAGCAGAACGAGCGTCAACAGGAGGGAAGCATTGTGGATCAGGGACAGGATCATTCCTAGGTTCACACCATCACCGCCTCAAAAGCTGTCGGCGCGCAATCACTATCGGCGCATGCCCTCTCCCGGGCAGGATAGCACAAACGGAGGTCACCGAAGGATGGCGATCTTGCCGGTGGCCTTGAGTCTCTCGCCCCGGTACCCGATCCTGGCCCGGAAGACATACACGCCGTTGGCGACCGCGGTGCCCGTGTCGTTCCGGCCGTCCCAGCGGGCCGTGAGGGTGCGGTTGCCGCTTGCCGAAAGGGGCAGGGTAGCGACGGTCCGTCCTGCCACATCCAGCACCCGCGCCTCGCCCTCGATGAGCGGGTCATCCGCGCCGTCACCGGACAGCATCACGGCGATCGTCAGGGGGCCGCGGGCCGGGTTGGGCCAGGAGATAGCCTGGACGATGCGCAACGGCCCGGCGAGATTTCCCGCAACCGCCGCCTGAACCGTGTTGCCTGCGAGATCCGCCGTCTCGATCCGGATCGTCCGGCGGCCGGCGGCGATACGCCCGAGATCGGCCGTCACGATCCCGGTTCCGGCATCGAATCGATGGGGAATCGCGACTCCGTCAGCATCGATCCGGATCGAGCCGGGATCGACTCCCGAGCCGTCGTCCGAGAGACGGGCCTGAAGAACCGGGGGTCCCCCGGCCTCCTCGATGTGGGCATCCAGAATCCGGGGCCCGGCATCGTCCGATACCAGCAGGTAGGTTCCTCCCGTCCGAAGATCGCTGAAACACTCGTTTTCTCCACGGCTGACAGGGTTCCAACGGCCCGACACGCCATCGGGTGACCAGAAGGCGAGGCGCCGGGCCTCCCCCGCGAATCCGGCCGGCGGAACGATCCGCAGGCGCGTTTCCGCCACCCCCGTCTCGGGAAGAATCACGAGATACGGCCGGGAGAGTCGCGTCAGCCCCGCGGGCACCTCCTCGACATCCGATTCGAACAGGGAAACGCCCGCGCCCTCGGTTCCGGCCGCGATGCTCAGTTCAGCTCCTCGCAGAGCGAGGCGGGAAGTCGTTCCCATTCGTGTCACAAGGCTGAAGAAGGAGAAACTGCTCCGATTCCCGCCCGGCAGGTCGGCGATCACCTGGCCCTCCCCCGTGCCGGGAACGCTATAGTTTCCAATATACACCGTTCGCGATGCCGGATCCGTTGGGGACATGGAAACGGCCGTCTCGAGATTGGAGAACTTGACCATCGCCGTCGGCGTGGCGATCGGCGCGCCGTCGCGCGAGGCGACGACGATGATGAACTCACCGGGGAACGCCGGATGCGGGATGGGATACAGCGCCACCCGGGCAGGGGCGAGCAGGAACCGGTAGGCAAGCGTGGTCGGCCCCGGCGTCGCCGAGGTGGTGGCGAGGGCCGGCACCAGGAGATACGAAGGATGTTCGTCGAAATCGAGTGCCGTTTCGGCCGACCCCGAAGCGTCGAGGTCGAGGGGCACCCAGGACTCGCTGCCCGGCTCACCTGGGACGACGAGGAGCGGCGTCATCGCCGGGGAATCGGCATCGAACCGGAGGGTGACGCGGCCGGAGCCGGTCAGGACATCATGATGGGCGGCATTGAGACGCACGCGCCCCTCGCCGCCGACGAAGGCATCCCCGCCCTGGACATACCGGTGCAGCGTGCCGGGGATCGGCAGTCCGCGCGCCTCTTCCCCGAGCCGGGCGGCCTTTTCCGCATAGCCCCAGAAGCCGTCGCGCAAGTCGGGTCGGTTCAGATGATTGGCCACGAACCAGTGCCGGAGGGCTTCTTCGAAGGTCATGGGCGGAGTCTGCCCCGCGAGGGCCGCATCGACGCTTTGGGGCCCCGTCGTACCGCTGTCGACGAGCGAGCGCACGAACGATCGCGCCCTCTCGGGGGTGCGCCCGAATTTTTCCTGGAGATAGTAGACGAACAGAAACGAGGCGCCGTAATGCCGGAACAGGGTCGATTCGTCGAACCACTCGCGCTCGTCGTTCGCGGTCAGGCAGATGTCGGGGTTTTCGAGAAACCGTGAAAGATGCGGATCCGGCGGTAGTCCACGCCCGCCGCCATCGAGCCGCGCGGCATACAGATACTCCGCGAAGCCCGACAGCCCCTCCTCGAGCCAGCGATCCTCGGCCCCCGCCCCAAGCCGCTGGTGGCGCATGAAGTTGATCATGTGCTGGAACTCGTGGGCCAGCGTTCTATAAAACAAATTATATTTATCAGCCGGGTCCCCCGGGCTTCCCGGGCTCAGATCCATGTGGAAGACCGGCTTGAAGTTGCCGGGCGGATACGCGGCGGATTCGAGATCGCGGGAGTCGAAGTAGCCGGCGACGTACCCGCTCTCGAGCTCATCGCGCACATCGCAGAGGTGGATGTAGATCCGCTCGTCGGGAAGGCCGAGCCCGGGAGCGAGTGCGACGTCCCCAAACCAGCCGGTGATGAGCGGGTAGATGACGTCGTCGAACGTATCCCGGATCTGGAGGATCATCTTCTGAGAATCGCTGCCGAGCAGGGTTTCCGAGTCACGCGCCACGTAGATATGGCAGTGGGCGCCCGTCGTACGGAGCAGGGCGGAGCGGGATTCATACCGCCTGGTCGCGAAGTTGTAGACGAGAAACTCCTCGGTCGTGCGAAGCGACGGGCGGCCGGTCCGCAAGGCCATCGAGCGGCGCAGGGCGGCAGCCGCCACGGCCGGGCGGGCGGCCATCTGCATCGTCAGTTCGGCTTCGGCAGCGGGCCGGGCCGCCCGGACCCGAAAACTGCCGTCGGCCGCCACGCCGCCGGCACGGACCAGGCCGGGCACGGCAGTGAAAAGAAGGGTCAGCATGCCGAAAAGCCAGACGCAACGGGCCGTTCGGCAAGGCATCCGTCAGCTCCGGTAGGTGATCATGGCGGCCGTCACATCGTCGGACACTTCCGACGGTGAGGCATCGACCATCTTCTCGATCTCGGCGATCACCTCGGCCGGTGAGCGCGGCAACCGCTCGAGCAGCCACGACTGGAGCATCTCGTATCCGTCATCGGCGCCCCGTTCCCGCTCGAAGAACTCGGTGAGGCCGTCGGTGTAGAGGAACACCGTATCCCCCGGCGCGAGATCGACGGTTCGGGTCTCGAACGTGCTTTCGCGGAAGATGCCGATCAGCGTCCCGGTCGATTCGAGCGGCTCGAGTCGGTGCGTTGCGGCGCGCCAGATGAAGGGGAAGTCGTGGCCGGCATTCGCGTAGGCAAACCGGTTGGCCGCCATGTCGAAGAAGCCGACGAACGCGCTCGAATGGAGACGCGACTCGGCACCCAGGAAATCCTTGAGGGAAACATTCACCTCGGTCAGGAGACAGGCCGGATCGGCGCATCCCCCAACCTTCTCCCGGAAGAGGCAGTTGACGACGGCCATCACGAGGGCCGCGGGAATCCCCTTGCCGCAGACATCCCCCACCAGCATCCCCGGAAGCCGGTCCGGGCACCGGATGTCGCATGCGGGAAGATTGCAGGCCTGACGGCCTCTGCGGCAGGTTTCGAGGTAGGTGAAGAAGTCGCCGCCAATGACGTGGGCCGAGCGCAGACAGACCGCCGGCACCAGTCCCGGCCAGGCTGGCGCGGTGCGCGGCAGGACGCCGTCCTGCACGAGTTTCGCGAGCTGCACCTCACGCCGGTATCGTTCGTTCTGTGCCGTGAGCAGGGCGGCGCGGCGGCTGAGTTCCTCGTTGAGCGAGTGGTTCTGGAAGGTGATGCCGATCTGGTCGGCCAGCACCTGCAACTGGAGCAGATCGTCGTCGGTGATCGGCTCCTGGTCGATGTGACGATCGACCAGCATCAACCCCCAGCATTTGCCGCCGCGGGCGATCGGCGCAAGGGCGATCGTGTCGGTTTTCAGCAGCTCCAGCAGACGGCGCATCTCGGGCGCATTCCAGGGCGAGACCGTGACGATGCAGGCTTCGGAGCTTTTCATCAGCTTCCACAGCAGCGACTCCTCGCTCCTGGGGAACACGAGCTCGGAGCGGCGCGCCTCATCCAGATCGACCGCCTGAATCGCGCGCAGCACCTGCTTCGACTCGTCCTCCAGGAACAGCACGGACCGGTCGAATCCGATGATCCGCAGCACCGCATGCAGCATGTGGTCGAACGGCCGTTCGGCATCCAGCTCCCGGATGTCGTCGAGGGTCTGGGAGAGGTGCTGGAACTCGCGCAGGAACTGGACTTCCCGCCGGTAGATCAGCCACGAACGGGCCGTCAGGATCAGGGCCAGGATCAGGTAGAGCGCGGCGCCGGTCCAGAGCACGGGGTTGTCGGAGCGGGCCAGCACGATGCCGAGAGCCACCGCCCAGCCGAGACCGAACAGCACGGTGCGCATCAACTCCCCGCTGCGGGGCATGCCGTATAGCCCGAACAGCGTGGTTCGGGAGCGAACGCCATGCGTCATCGCCGCCCTCCGATATCGTAGGGGCGAATCGTGATCCGTCCAGTCGTTGAATTGGCTCGGATATCGTAGGAGCGGATCGTGATCCGCCCTGACCCGCCCTGCATGAGGCGGGAAGCGGACCTGTCTCCGCACTCCTCGCTCACAGGGTGGGAACTCCGGTGTCCCCCCACTCGGCGAGCCGCAGGACGAGCTTTTTCGGGCTGGGGGCATCGATGATGAACCGGCGGTCTTTTTCGAGGAAGTTCTTGAGCCGCTGCCGGATCTTGAACAGCAGATCCTTCGTGAACACGCTCTTCAGCTCGAAACTCGCCTCGAGCGGCGCGGAAAAATGCTTCCAGATATCCGACAGGCTCTGGGGCTTGCCCCGCTTCTTCAGGTCGGCATAGATGCGCTCGACCATCGCGTCGAAGATCTCTGCCCCGTTGAAGGCGTAGAAAAATGCGACGGGCGGCAGAAAGCCGAACTGGTGGACCACGCTGCGGGCCTTTCCGACCAGCCTCTCGCCCTCGCCCTGGAGGGTCACGACCTCGGAACGCATGATCCGCATCAGCATCAGATCGATGTCTTTGCGGGTCAGCGTGTCGATCAGCGTCTTGTCAGATGGGAAAAACTTCTGCAGGACCGGCACGATGGTCTGCATCTGTTCTGCGCTCAGAAACTGGATATTACGCTGATACGTCTCGGGGTTCTTTTTCTTCATTTCCCCGAGAATCTTCTCGAATTGCAGAATGAACTCGAACTTCGTATCGAACGGCATGCGTGCAGCACTTTCCCGGCCGGGATAAATTTTTCTTTATCTTAGCCGACTCCCGGAGAGAATGCAACTATTCCGGCGGAGAAAGATCGAACCGCCTTTTCCGGCGAGGGAAAAGGCGGCTGGCGTGATCGTTCGTGCGACGTGATTCAGCGATTCGAGTCGTCTTCGAGCTCTTCCAACGGCGCGATGGCCCCATTCGTCGTCACCAGCGGAAACCGGTCCCGCAGGAAACGGATGAAGCCCATCAGGGAGTCGGAATACGCCCGAATCAGGGGAGAGAGCACCGATTTCTGCTTCATGTGAACCGTCTCTCCTTAGGATGAGATAGATCTCCGGACACAACCTGCTATCGGCATACTCCCGAAATTTCCTGAGCATTCGCCCCGAGAAAAGCTCACCCTCGAGACGTGGCCGGCTGTGTGGGCCATCTGTGTCATCTGCGCCATCTGCGGATCGGTCGCTTCCGTCGAATGGGGAACCGTTTACGGAAACGCGCCCAAACGGTATACTGCCCGGCATGCGCACGTTCACCCTTCTCTGCCTGCTGCTGGCCGGGCTGCTGCTTTGCCCGGACTCCGCGACGGCGCTCGACTGCGGTGAATGCGGGGCCAAAGGCCTCTCGGGGCTCGCGATGTACTGCCCCTTCTGCAAAGCCCCGCTGCACACCCCGCAAAACCAGCAGCGCAGGGGCCTGAAGGCCAGTCTGGCGATCGACATCCTGTATACCGGCGACCGGCCGGACCGGCTTCCCGAGTATGGCAAACTATACATCAATGGCAGGTATCGCGGAAACATCGAACAGACCGAGCGCGAGGCGCGTCGCACGAGCATCGACACAGGCCACTCCTCCGGCCTCGGGTTCGATTATACCGCCCGGTATCATACCGACCTGCGCGACCTCGCCCCGGGTGTGTTCCGGATCGAGGTCGAGATGAAATTCAAGCGCCTGTTCGGCCTCGTGCGGAGCATCCGGCGGGTCTGTTTTCCTCACGTCGGGCTGCGATCGGGCGAAAAAACCCTGATCCAGCACACCTTCAGCCGGGGCAGCCGATTCCAGGAGAGAGCCCCGGCGTCGGCGCCCCCGATCCTGCCGTATCTGCCCGGGCTTCCGGCCATGCCGTCGGTATCGGAGCTGCTGAACGTCAAGACCGGCACCGGCACCCTGGCGATCGAGATGCCGTTCTTCGAATAGTCCTCAGGTTTCCCCCCTTGCCGGCCGATGAGTTGATAGAACCCTCACAGACTCAGAATCGAAGGGGAGGCACACCCATGAACGACACCCGGCGCATTCCGCTGCTGCTCACCCTGTTCGGCCTGATCGCGCTGTTCGCGGCCCCCATCCGCGCCGACGCGGCGACGAACTGGATGAAATACTTTCGCAAAGACACCCTGCTGAACACCTATATGCGCGCCTATGCCGTCCAGGGCGACCGGCTGTGGGTCGGCACCTGGGGCGACGGCATCGTGGTCTACGACGGCGCCAACACGAAGAATTTCAACATGAAGAACACCAAGTCGGCTCCCGAGCTGAGCGACGGGCTGATCTCCGACTGCATCACCACCCTCGCCGTCGACGAGCGCGGCGGCCGCGTCTGGATCGGCACGAACGAGGGACTCAGCTCCTGCAACCTCGAAGGGGCCGAGTGGAAACGCTTCACTGCGAAAAACGGCCTTCCCAACGACGTGATCCGCGACGTGGCCGTCGACGAGAAGGGCCTCGTCTGGGTCGGCACTCCTTCCGGCGTCGCCAGCTTCGACGGCGAAGCCTGGAAGACCTACGACAGCACGTCAGGCATGCATGAGAACAGCGTCCAGTCGCTGACCGTGACCGGCGACACCCTCTGGGTCGCGACGGTCGGCGGCAGCGTCAGCCGGTTCAAGGATGGCGAGTGGAAGGTGTTCATGCACAACAACTGATCGCCGCAGACAGAAAACCGCCCCGAACAGCTTGTTTCGGGGCGGTTTCGCGTTGGTGCCGAATCGGGCTTACTGGCCGGGCGTATCCTTCGAGGTGGTCGCTTCGGTCTGGCCGACGCTTTGCGTCGTCGTGGCCGTTGCCGGGGTCGTCGTCGTGGTGGTGGTTGTTGGCGTTGTCGTCACCGTCGGCGTCTGGGCCGTGGACGAGGCCGTCGAGTCGGTCGAGGAGGCCTGGCTCTTGATGCTGGCCCCGAAATCCTTCAGCGCCGTGCCGACCTTGGTCACGATGTCGGCGACCTTGGTGATGAAATCGCCGATCTGGGCCATATCGCAGCCGGTCAGGTTGATCGAGACGATCAACGCAAGGACGATGAACAGGGAACCCCGGAACAGATTGCGCAGTTTCATGGTTATCCTCCTGATAAAAATCTCTTACAAGAATAATCTCTCGAAGCCCCAATGCGCAACTGTCCCCTGCGACGAGCCCGGCAGCCGGGTTTCAGGGGGCCGCGATGTCGACCGGAGAGCGCCGGTTGGTGATCTGGGCCGGGTTTCGTTCGAGCCGGGCGAGAAATTCCGAGCGCACCGCGGTCCGCAGCCGCGTCCGGACCTGCTGCCGCCCAGGGTGGGCCGGTATGCAGGTGATGTCGATGTCGAAGGCATCGAGACCGAACATCGGCTTCCGCTCGAAGGAAAACGCCCCCACGTTGGTTGCCAGCACCCGGCTCACCTGCGCCTCGGGGGCATGGAGTGCCGGATGCCGCACTTCCTGCCGGACGATCGTGCGCTTCGCCGGCTCGTAGATGTACCGCACCCAGCAGGCATAATTCTCGCCGCCCGGCGGCCGGGCTTTCAGATCTCCGGCCGGGAAGACGGGAAACTGCCAGACGGTCTTGTCGGCCGCCTGCGCGACCGAGTAGCCGTAGGAGTCGTTGAAGCACAGCGACTTCACGTCGCGCTGAATCTGCTCGAGCACGAGGCGGGCCGAAGCCAGCGTGTCGAGGCGTTCGAGGCCCTGATAGGCGGATTTCCGCGACATCACCAGGAAATCGATCGTCGGGATCAGCAGCAGGATGCCGATGACCGTGACGATCATCATCTCGACCAGCGTGACGCCGCGTCTCATCAGTAGTCGGCCCCCACGATCCGTTCCAGGACGATCCCGTGGCGCCGGATGAACCCGAACTCGCGCGCCTGGACCGTGACGCGCACCAGCACCAGCCGGGCCGCCGTGTCGGGCATCACTTCGATTTTGCGTTCGAACGGCGTGTAATCCTCGTGATACGTGGCCGTCGAACCGTCATCGTAGGCCACCGCCGCAACATTGCGGAACGAGCCGAGCCCGAGGCGCGTCTCGACCACGTTTCCCGGTGTTCGGGCGATCTCGCACAGCCGCTCGTAGCCGAGCCCCGCGACCCACTCCACGGCTTCCCCGGCGAGCGTGTAGGCGATCGTTTCCCGGTAGGAATCCGTCGTGCCGCGCTGCGACGAAGAGAGCGTGGAATACAGGAACGTCAGGCAGACCATGAGGAAGATGATGGCCGCCAGGACCTCGAGAAAGGAAAACCCGCTGCGCGGCTCAGTTCGCGGCATCGTTGTACACCATTCTCAGGGTTCGCAGCCGGCCGCCCAGGGTCACCTCATACCGGGTCGCCCCGGAAAGGGTTCCGCTGTCATACTCGATGCGGTTCGTTTCGTTCTGCGCCATCGAATCGATGTTGATCCGATCGACGACGAGGTTTCCGAGCACATCGGCCCGCCGGCCAGAAAAATCGACGAAGCTGCGGGGGCTCGAGGGTGCCGCCGGATCGAACCGGTAGTTCAGCGCGATCAGCGAAGCCTCGATCCGGCCCTGCTCGACGGCGTTGGCCTTGATGATGCCGTCGTAGGTGAACAGGGCGCACGGGCCGGCATCGGGCGACTTTTTCGTGAACGCGCCCTCGACGGTGATGTTTCCGTACGAAAGCAGAACACCGGTTCCCTCATACTGCAGCCCTTTTCTGATCGTCAGCCCGCCGGCCTCGTCGGCGATCATGAACACGCCGTTGAGCTTCAGCACGTTCTGTCGAGCGTCGTAAAACGGGCTGGCATACAGATCGTCGCTGGTGGCGAACCGGTAGGACCGGGTCAGGAACGCGGAATACGGCATGAAGCCAACGAAATCAACCGCCCCGGTGCGGCCGTGGAAGGGCGGCTCGGGGTCCTTGCCCGTGCCGTTCCGGTCGCCGTAGCTCGCGCCCGTCTTGAGCGGATACAGGTCGTTGGGCATCGACATCAGCAGGGTCTTGTCGCGCTCCTGGAACTGCTTCACCACCCGGTAGACCTCGGCGGCCTTTTCGTTGCCGCCTGTGGACTGCATCAGGTTTATCTCTTCGGGGGTGAAATACTTCAGGTCGATGTCCATCTTGCCTTCGCACTGTTTGCGGATCTCTTCCCGCACCTCGGCATTGTCGGTGATCTGCGTCAGATCGACCTTGAACGTGGCGGTCTGCCAGAACCTCTGGCGCACGTTGCCCTCGATGAGGTTGCACATCGCGATGTCGGTGTTCTGGTCGCCCATCAGCCGCACGGCTTCGTCCTTGTTGCCGTCGCGGGTGTTGCTCTTCCGGTCGAAGAAATGATTGAACAGGGCGACGATCCGGGCCCAGAGGATCTGGAGGGCGTTTCCCTTGCCCGGAAGCGGCTTGAAATCGACGGAGATCGTGGTCTTGATGCGATCGGGAGAGAGTTCGATCTCGCCATCGGCCTTCTCGCGCGCTTCGTCGATGATCTTCTCGATCTCGGCGGTGAATTTCGGCATCATGTCCGCCTGTTTCAGCGTCGCCCAGGGAATCTCGAGGGGCGGCGGCGGCGCGGGAATCAGCGACTGCATGCGTTCGTCGACGTTCAGATACACGTATTTCTGCTCCCGGTCGGTTGCCGAAGGGCGGGCGCAGCCCAGAAAGATCTTTCCGCGGCGGGCCGGATCGGCATGCGAGATCAGCAGCATCCGATCGTTGTTGTTCATGGACCGGCCGTTGAACTGGTCGAACTCGCCGAGGCAGTCGCGCACGAACAGCACGTAATCGTTGGATGCGGTCGAGGTGTAGCCCTTTCCGGCACGCTCGGACGGATTGCTGCGCATGCAGAGGCGCTTGAGATCGAACTCCTCGACGAACACCGAGGAGCGGCTCGAGCCGCCCGAACGCAGCGTCACGGCGACGCTCACGGCGAGGGTCGCCTGGTATTCGCCCTTGTAGGCGCTGCGCTTCGTCGTTCCGCCGAACTCCTCGATCAGCGCGGCATCGACGTCGCTCACCCGCACGAGGCAATCGATCGTGGCGTTTCCCCCCGCGACTCTCCCGATCAGGCCGGCCGTGGCCGGAAGCTCGGCGATCGCGACGGGAAGAGGCGCCGCGGGCGTTTCCGGATTCGCGATCAAAGCCTGGAGCTTCACGTTCGTGCGCAGTTTTTCCTGGAACCCGGCGCGCCACTCGTCGATCGCGCTCTGGGCGATCAGCCGTGCGAGATCGTCGCGGTAGAAGACCTGGAAGATGTTCTTCGACTGGACGGTCGAGCTCATGAACGCGATGCCCAGTGTCATCATCAGCGACACCAGGACGATCATCAGGGGAAGAATCATTCCCCGGCGGGCTGCCTTCACCGTATCTCCTCTTCCGCCATCCGTCTTCTCTATCATTCTAGGGTCCCCCGCCATCGGCGTCAACGATGGTGCGCGGCGCGGAGGGAATCCACGGTGAACAGGGCCAGTGCGGCCCAGATGAGCAGGAAGCCGGCGAACTTGTCCGGTGACAGGGGCTCCCCGAACCGGAGCCATCCGAGGAAAAATTGTATTGTTGGTGATATATATTGCATGAAACCCTGGGCCGTCAGGGACACGCGCCGCGCCGATGCCCCGAACAGCAGCAGCGGGAGGGAGGTGACGGCACCCGCGCCGACGAGCAGGAGCGTCACGCTCAGGGACGGCCCGCCGAACGCTCCCGTGCCCTTCGCGGCGATCACGAGCACCCAGCCGAGGGCGGCCGGGGCGAGCAGCAGCGTTTCGAGCATCAGCCCGTCGATCGAGCCGAGCGGGGCGATCTTGCGCAGCAGACCGTAGATGCCGAAGGTCACGGCGAGAAAGAGGGCGATTCCCGGAAAGCCGCCGGCCCGGACGACCATCCAGCCGACGCCGGCCGCGGCGATGCCGACCGCGCCTTTCTGGACCGGCCGGAGGGTTTCGCCCAGCAGGAGCCTGCCGAGAAACATGCTCACGAACGGGGTCAGGAAGTAGCCCAGGCTGGATTCGATGATCCGGCCGGTGTTGACGGCGTAGATGTAGGTCAGCCAGTTCGCGCCGAGGAGCAGCGCGGAGGGGATGAACACGCGCAGGGTGCGCGTATCGAGTAGCGCGCGCAGCCGGAGGAGGCCCGCGAAGCCGCCGGCGAAGGGCAGCAGGAAGATTACCGACCAGATGATGCGGTGGCAGAGGATCTCCAGGGGTGGCACCTGCTCGACGGCTTTCCAGTAGAAGGGCAGAAAGCCCCACAGCGCGTAGGCGGCGATTCCCGCCGCGACCCCGGCACCGGTGCTCCTGTTCGTCGTCATGGCGCCGTGAAGATACCACAGAACCACCTCTCCACGCGGCATTCTCAGGGACCCCGAAGAACGCCTTCAGCACAGAGAACACAGCGGACACAGAGAACCCACGGAGAATCGGATCTTTCTCTGTGTGGCCTCTGTGTTCTTCGTGTTCTCCGTGATGAGCGCTTTTTCTGTAGCTCGTCCTCCTCCGTTTCTCCGTGCCTGGGATGTGCAATGAAGAACGAGAACCGCATCCGCAGATGGCACAGATGTCGCAGATGAACGGCATGCTAAATGAAGGACCCTTCTTCGTTCTCGTCGGGTGACCCCAGGCATTCGCTCCTCTCTGTTTTCATCTGCGTCATCTGCCCTCCATCTGCGGATGCGGTCCTGAAGCCCGGGTGTATATCAACGGAGTATCTTTGGAATCCCTTCTCTTTCGTGTCTTCGTGGTGAATATCATCCCGTATCTCTGTGCCTCGGTGTCTCTGTGGTGAAGCGGTCTTCGTATCCCTGGGAATCGTCTCTCAATTCGTGGATGCGGCGGGGGGGAGCTGGTATACTGCGGCTACATCACGCGAGGGCAGGGACAGGATGAGACACGCGCACCGCGGGGCATACGAGCATCTGTGGGCCGAACACCGGTATGCGGTGCTCGGCCACTCGATCAAGCACACGCGGATCGCCGCCGGGAAACTCGGCCGCGTGCCGCATCTCCTCTCGTTCCTGGGCTTTCTCGCCCGGCACCGGGATGAGCCGCGCCGAAGCCGCAACCACGCCCTGCTGAGCGTCTACGATCATATACAGCCGCATATAGATCGCGACACCCGCCGGAGGCTGATCGATGCGATCCTGGCCGGCGATCCATCGGTCGAGGATAGGCTGTTCGGGCTGATCCAGTCGTCCGGAGCGGTCGGATTGTACGGCTGCCGGCTGTTCTATCCGGCGCGCGGCTTCAACAAATTCTGGGATTACGGGGAACAGCCCGGCCTTCAGATCCTTCTCGGGCCCCGAATGCTGCACGTCCCCTTCTCCGTCCTCCGGGCGCGGCTCGAAGCTGTTTCGGGAATGCGCGACGCGGGGCTGAACGAGCGGCTCGCCGCGTTGAAGCAGGGTATCGCGCGCGTCGAGTATGATGCCTGGCCGGAGCTGCTGCGAATGGCGCTCGAGGATCACCTGATGGTTGCCGTGATGCCCACCGCGGCACGGCTGCATCCGAGGGTCGAACTGCCGCTTCCGCCGGCCGCGGTCGAGGAGGTCGAACCGATGCACGCGGCCCTCCTGGCCCTCGAACGGTTATGGGATGCGGATTCCGCGATGGTTCCGCACCTGCCGCCGTCCCACGATCTTCTGGCGGCGATGAGTCCCGAGCGGATTCCCTGGGCCGGCCCGACGTCTCCGGAAGCCCGGGAGACGGCGATCGCCATGGTCATCGAGGAGTTCGCGGATCAACTGAATCTCGAGTGCGGCCGCAAAGCCTCCGACAGCGCTGTTCCCGAAGAATCCGGAGACGCGGACGCAGAGACTGGAGACGACGACGGGGAAAGCGATTCCCCGGAAGGCGAGTTTCCCGTCTAGAAGCCGGTCACATGCTCGCGTAGGAGTGGAGGCCGGACAGGAGCAGATTCACGCCGAACAGCGTGAAGAGGGTCACGAGAAAGCCCATGATCGAAAGGATCGCCGTCCAGGTTCCGCGCCAGCCGCGCGTGAGACGCACGTGCAGGTAGAGCGAGTAGACGAGGAAGGTGATGAGGGCCCAGGTTTCCTTCGGGTCCCAGCCCCAGTAGCGGCCCCAGGCCTTGTTGGCCCAGACCATGCCGAAGATGATCGCCCCGACCGTGAACAGCGGGTATCCGAGGGCGATCGCACGGTAGGTCAGCTCGTCGAGGGTGGCTCCCGAAGGCAGGCACCGGTCGACGGCGCGGCCAACGACGCCGCGGTACAGGTAGGTCATGAAGACGAGGATGGCGAGACACAGCAGAACCGGCAGGACAACCCAGATCATGAGCGTGCGCCCCTCCTCGCCGGGTGTGCCGCGCTCGTAATACCGCCAGGCCAGCCAGCTCATGAGAACGAGGAAGGCGGCCGGCAGGCCGATGACGGTGATGCCGCAGATGGCCTTCTCGCCGCCCTCCGCGGGCGGGGGTTCGTCGGGGTCCTGGGCGGCGCCGCCCCGCCCCTCGATGAGCCGGCGAAGGCAGAACAGGAAACTGAGCACGAAGGCCAGCGCGAAACAGGCTTCGCCGACGAAGGCAAGAGCGACGTGCAGATACAGCCAGTAGGATTGGAGGGCCGGAATCAGGGGTTGGGCTTCCCGCGCAAACACCGATGCGATGCCGATCATCAGGACGGCCAGCACCGACGAGCCGGCTTCGGCCAGCGGCAGGGGATTCACCCGGGTGAAGCCGATCGAGACCCAGGCAAGCAGGGTCGACAGCGTCACGAGCGATTCGTACATGTTCGACAGCGGCGGGTGGCCGGCCCCGTGCCAGCGCAGCGCGAGGGCAAGGGTGGCGACGGCGGCGGCGGCGATCGATGCCCACCGGGCCGGCGCGTAAAGACTGCGGCGGTCCAGCGTTGCGGCGACAGCATGGCCGATGAAGGCGGCCAGATACAGGACCATAGCGAGGGTGAAGCAACCGGTTTCCAGGTTCAAGCCTGTTCCTCCGAGCGGGTGGCATCCGTGGGCGGGGTGGGCGGGGCAGCCGGCGCCGTCGACCCGGCCGTGAGCCGTTCGAGAACGGGTTTCAGCATGATCGCCGGCCGGTTGCCCGAGACGGCGGCGAGAACGGTGCCGTCGGGGCGGACCCACACCCATTCTTCATAGTATGAGATATAAAATGTGAGACAGAGGCCGAGGGTCATCAGCAGGCAGCCCGCCCAGACCAGCGGCACGCCGGGGTCGCTGGCGACCTGGAGGCCGGTCTCGTAGATCGGTGCGGCCGACACGACCTCGAACCGGTAGGGAAGATTGCTCGAGTGGCCGCCCAACTCGGCCATCTCATGGGAAAACGCCCAGGCGCGGCCGGCAACCTTTCCGTCGGCCCCGTAGGCGACGATGCGGCCGGCCGGGTTGCGGAGCTCGTCGGAAAGGCTCACGAACTGGTCGCCCATGATCCGGAAGTCGGGCAAAAAATCGATCAGGACGAACGTGTAGTTGCTCCAGTCGGGCTTGTAAGGTTTGCCCAGCTCGAGGGTCAGCGTCGCGACGAGGCCGGAGTCCGAGTCGGTCGCGAGGGCTTTCATGACGTGAAGGTTGACACTCTTGTATTTCTTCGACCAGTCGGCCTGGTAGAACGTGAACGGCCCCCAGGAGAGGGGCTGATTCACCCGCACGACGCCGCTGGCGGGCTCCCCGCCGGGCCCCGAAATCGCAACTCGCGAATTCCAGCCTTTGACGACGGGTTCGGCACCGGCCGATTTGTAATACTCGACCCAGAGATCCTCGAAGGTGACCCGGCAGGCAGGGCTGGCCATACCGGCCTGGAATCGGGCATCCATGGCCTCCACCTGCCGCCGGATCTCCTCGAGACGCGGATCAGCCGGATTCTGCTGCTGGATCAGGCGCGCCTGGCGCCGGAGACGGTCGGATGCCGCGGCCACGCGGATCTCCTCGACGGGGGGAACGACAGCGGTTTCGCCGGCGACTCCGCGGATCGCCATCTCGACTCCGGCAAACGAGCCCCACAGGCCCCCGGCGAGGATGATGACGAGACCGACATGGGTCAGGACGCCACCGATCAGCGAGATACTGCCGCTCACGCGCAGTCGCAGCTCCCCGCCCTCCCCGAGGGGCTTCACCTGCCAGCCGGCGGGCTCGGGCTGGGGACGGTCCGCCGGCCAGTCGGCCCGAACCGGCATCGAAGCGATCTCGGCGGCCGAGGCGAGGCTCAACCGGGAGCCGAGGCGGATCCGGGTCAGACGAAGACGGGTGGCGGTGCAGACGATGGACGAGGCGGCAAGAAGCCAGAGCAGTGCCTGAAACAGCCAGCCGTGGTACACGTCGTCGAGGCCGGAATCGAGGATCCACTGGCCGGCGCGCGGGTAGGCACGCAGATACTCGGCGGCTTCGCGGCTCTGGGGAATGACCGTTCCGAGCATCGAAACGAAGCAGAGCAGCCCGATCAGGACGATTGCCGTTCGGAGAGAAGTGAGGAGCCGCAGCAGCGAACGCATCAGGAAACCGCCTTCAGCGTCCGCCGGGCCGGCATCCACTCCTGGATGCGGCGGGCGATGCCGGGGGCGTCGAGGCCGAGCATGGCGCGCAGCTCGGACTGTTTGCCATGCGGCACGAAACCGTCGGCGATGCCGATGCGAAGAAGCTTCGGGGCATATCCGAGATCCATCGCGGCCTCGAGGATGGCGCTGCCGAATCCGCCGTCGAGAACCCCTTCCTCGACGGTGACGATCGGCATGCGACGTTCGAGATGCTGCTCGAGCAGTTCACGGTCCAGGGGTTTCACGAAACGGGCATTGACGACCGTCGCGTCGATCCCGGCCAGGGCGAGGGTCCCGGCGGCCTCGAGAGCCGGATGCAGCGTCGTTCCGAAGCACCAGATCGCCAGATCCGGGCCCTGGCGGCAGCACTCGGCGCGACCGAGCACGACCGGTTCCTGCGGGATGCCGGGGAGTTCGCCGACACCGGAGCCGCGCGGATAGCGGATACTGACGGGCCCCTCGAGCGTCGCGGTGAACCTGAGCATCGATGCGAGCTCGACTTCATCCTTCGGGGCCATCACCACGAGGTTGGGAATCGGCCGCAGCAGCGGAATGTCGAACACGCCATGGTGCGTCGGGCCGTCCTCTCCGACCAGGCCGGCCCGGTCGAGACCGAACAGGACGGGAAGGTTCATCAGGGCCACGTCATGGATCACCTGGTCGATCGCGCGCTGGAGAAAGGTCGAGTACACCGCGAACATCGGCCGTTTTCCGCCGCGGGCAAGGCCGGCGGCGAACGTCACGGCATGTTCCTCGGCGATGCCGACGTCGAAAAATCGCTCGGGGAAATCATGCGCGAAGCCGGCGAGGCCGGTTCCCTCTTTCATCGCGGCCGTGATGGCCACCACGCGTTCGTCCTCGCAGGCCATCTCGATCGCGGTCTGGCCGAACACGGCGGTGTAGGTGGCGGGAGCCTTGGTCTTCTTCACTTCGCCGGTCGAGATCTCGAACGGACCGACCCCGTGAAACAGCGGCGGTTGGTCGATCGCGGGCTTGTAGCCGCGGCCCTTCTCGGTCAGCACGTGCACGAGCACGGGGCCGTGGCGGTCACGCGCCCAGGCGAGGGTTTTCTCGAGCCGCTCGAAGTCGTAGCCGTCGATGGGACCCATATATTTGAATCCGAATTCTTCAAACAGCATGCCGGGCGTCAGCAGGTATTTGAGGCTTCCCTCGATGCGGGAGAGCATGCTGAAGATGCGCGAGCCGATTCCCGGAATCTGCTTCACCACGTGCGCCATGTAATCCTTCGGCGTCGTGAAGTAGGGCTCCATGCGCAGGGAGTGCAGGTAATGCGACAGCGCCCCGACGTTGGGCGAAATCGACATGTTGTTGTCGTTGAGGATGACGACCATGTCGGGATGCAGGTGGCCGGCGTGGTTCAGGGCTTCGAACGCCATGCCGCCGGTCATCGCGCCGTCGCCGATCACCGCGACGATCTTGTGGTGCTGGGAGCTCTGATCACGGGCGATGGCCATGCCGAGCGCCGCCGAGAGCGAGGTGGAACTGTGGCCGGTGTCGAACGCGTCGTGCTCGCTCTCGGTGATTTTCGGGAAGCCGCTCATCCCGCCCAGGGTGCGCAGCGTCGGAAACTGGCGGATGCGCCCGGTCAGCATCTTGTGGACGTAGGACTGGTGGCCGACGTCGAAGATGATCTTGTCTTCCGGGGTGTGAAAAACGCGGTGGAGGGCCAGCGTCAGTTCGACGATGCCGAGATTGCTCGCCAGATGGCCGCCGTTACGGGCGACGACCTGGATGATCCGCTCCCGGATCTGTTCGCTCAGCCGGCGAAGCTGATCGTAGGACAACCCCTTCAGGTCTTCCGGGGAACGGATCTGGTCGAGATCCATGCCTGCCTCCGCGATGACGCTATGACGTACCCACCCTCATCGGGGCGGAAAGGCGAGTATATCACAGAAGGGGCGGGCGCCGAAACGCCCCGGGCTATTTGGCGTTGAGGGCGGAGAGAAGCTTTTCGATGGCGATGCCATGCGCGTCGGCAGCCTGGCCGAGGCTTTCGCCGGCGGCGACGGAGCAGCCCAGGCAGTGCATGCCGAACTGCATCAGGATCTGGGCCGCTTCGGGCCGGGCACGGAGGAGGTCGCCGATCAGCATGTCGGAGGTGATCTGTTCAGCCATGGGAAACACCCTTTCGTTGGTTCGGATTCATTGCGACTCGCCGTCGGGCGGCGTCGACATGTGGTCCATCGAGTGGTGCCGGTCTTCGAGAGCCTTCGCCTGCCCCGAGACGAACAGCAGCACCCAGACGGTCTGGAAGACGATCTTGATATCAAGAACGATATTATATTGATCAAGATAGTAATAATCGTATCCGACCTTGTCCGTCAATCTCAGGTAGTAGCGGGCGTTGACGGCCGCCAGGCCCGTGACGCCGGGCCGGACGGAGAGGCGGCGGCCCTGGAACTCGAGATGCTGGTTCACGAAGAAGGGGCGTTCGGGGCGCGGGCCGACGACCGACATCTCGCCCGTCAGGACGAGGAAGAACTGGGGGAGTTCGTCGAGTCCGACGCGCCGGATGAACCGGCCCAGCGGGGTGACCCGGGGATCGTCGGCTCCCGAGATCTGGGGCCCGGTGCCGGCCTCGGCGCCGGTGCGCATCGACCGGAACTTGATCACGTCGTATTCGCGGCCGTACCGGCCGACCCGCTTCTGCCGGTAGAACACCGGACCGGGCGAGTCGAGGCGCATCAGGATGGCCGTCAGCAGCATCAGGGGAGAGGTGATCACGATGGCGAACAGGGCAAACCCGATGTCGAACGCGCGCTTGACCGCCCGCTGCGTCCGCGTGAGAGGCAGGGATGAAACCGTGATCAGCGGCAGATCCTCGAGACTCTGGAGGCCGGCCGTGCCGGCGGCGGTGGTCGGATCGTAGGAGATGCGCACCAGAAACGGGTGCGGCTCGGTCTTGCGATGGTAGAAAATCTCGGCCCAGAAGGCGTCGAGCCGGATATGGGCATCGGTCACGAGCACCTCATGGATGTTCCGGAACACGACTTCCGCCGCCAGTTCCCGCACCTGGTCCCGGGTGAACGTGGAGATGATGCGATACCGCACGCCGCCGCGCCGGTGGAAATGCCGTACGATCCGCCGCCCCTCCTCCTCGTCGCCGATGATGACGGCCCGGCGCAGCAGCGGAAGCGGCCGGAACCATCGCAGCAGGAGGATGCGCGAGACGAACAGGACGGCGATGCCGATGGCCGTCGTGAAGAGGATGACGGGCCGCGGGAAGGTGTAAGCCAGCGTCGCCATCGGACGGTACATCGAGATCATCAGGTTGAACGCCACGAAACTCGACAGCAGCGTCGCCGCCGTGTGGGAAAACACATCCGATGCCGCCGTCAGCGATCGGATGCGGAACACGTCGAACATGATCCCGAACGCGACGAAGATCCCGAACAGATACCACCGGACATCAAAATAGGCGTTGATATAGATCATCCGCCCCGCGATTTCATACAGCCAGTATTTGAACACGCCCCGAAACACGAGGTTCAGCAACACGGCATCGAGAACGGCGAGCAGGATGCCGAACAACCACTCGGCCCCCGGCGAGAGCCGGATCACGAATCGCCGGCGCGCGTGACGTTCCGCCGTCATGGGAGCTTTCCGGAAAGCAGGCCGCAGATGCGGGCGAACTGTCCCTTTTCGGCGCGGATGAGCTCGCCGACGGCGCGGCGGGCAGCAATCGAGGGGGGCAGCACGTCGTAGATCTCGTGGAGCAGGAGGATCGCGTCCTTCTCGTAGGCAACGGCCAGCCGGAACAGCTCCCGCTCGTCCGGCGCGGCCGCCCCCGTCACCGCGGCGACCTCCGGGAGACCCCGCCCCTCACGAAGGGCCTCGAGATAGGCAAGCAGTTCGGGTGAAGCGTATCCGTCGGGGATCTCGAACGAGAGCGCCAGGGCTTCGCGGGTGATCCGTTCGAACTCTCCGCCGTGCTCCGCCTCTTCCCGGGCGAGACGATCGAACAACTGCCGGGAACGCGGGGTCGGAGCAAGGCGGCTCATCCGCTCGTAGAACTGCCGGCCGCGTCGCTCGATCTGATCGGCCAGGGCGAACAGTTCGTCCGGCAGGAAGGTCGTCCCCATGCCCCGTTCTCCCTTCGGCGGCCTACCGCCGCAGCGTCAGCTCGATCTCGCCCGCGATATCCGCGAGGGCGAGGATGCGGGTGACCGCGCCCTGTTCGAGGGCCGCGCGCGGCATACCGTAGACGACGGAAGAGGAGCGATCCTGGCCGATCGTCAGGCCGCCGACCAGCTTGAGATTTTTCAACCCCCGCACGCCGTCTTCACCCATGCCAGTCAATATAATACCAAGTGCTTTTCTTCCAAAGTTTTCCGCCGCCGAAAAAAACGACACGTCGATACAGGGCGCGTATCGTTCCTTTTCCGTTTCGTTCGAAGTGACGACGAACTGGTATCGGCCGTCCTCCCTGCGCCGGAAGCGGGTCTGGGCATCCCCCGGACAGATGTAGGCGACCGACCGCTGCAGCACCTCGCCGTCGACGGCTTCCTTGACGCGAATGTTGCAGAGCAGGTTCAGCCGCTGCGCGAAAGCCCCGGTGAACGACCCGGGCATGTGCTGGGCGATCACGACGGGCGCCGGCAGATTCGCGGGCAGACCGGCGAGAATCTGCTGGATGGCGGGTGGCCCACCGGTGGATGAGCCGATCACCACCACCCAGTCGATCACCGTGTTGCCTTCGCCAGGCGAAGGAGGCCGCTTCGGCACGAGGTCGACCACGGTCAGGCGCGGCGTGCGCGGCTGACTGTCGGCGGCGGCATGGATTTTGGCCAGCAGGTCCTGCTTCAGGGTCAGGATGTTCGAAGTGAAGCCGGAACCGGGCTTGCCGACATAATCGAACGCGCCCAGATCCAGCGCGTCGAGCGTCACCTTGGCACCGGCCTGCGTCATCGAGCTCACCATGATGACCGGCACGGGACACAGTCGCATGATTTCGCGAAGTGCATGGAGGCCGTCCATGATCGGCATTTCGATATCCATCGTCACGACCTGCGGCCGCAGCCGCTGGACCTTCTCGACGGCCTCCTGGCCGTTCGAGGCGGAGCCGACGATCTCCAGGAGAGGATCTTCCTTCAACATGCGTTCGATCGCCGTTCGCATGAACGCCGAATCGTCGACGATCAGCACCCTGATTTTGCTGTCAGCGCTCATTTCGTCGCTCTCAGGCTCCCGTCGTGATTTTCCGGTACCCGTAGGCACCGTTGCAGCTCTGCAGTTCGAATACCCCGGGCATCGGCGGCAGACTCTCGGTTTCCCCGAGAAACAGCATGCCGCCGGGATTCAGCAGCCCGTGGAAGGCGGTGACCAGCCTCTGACGAAACTCTTCGTCGAAGTAGATCAGAACGTTCCGGCACATGATGATATCCGAGCCGGCATGGCTTTTCAACCCACCCGCGTCCTTGAGATTCTGGATCTGGAACCGGACGAGCCGCCGGATGCGGTCTCCGACATGGAAACAGGCATCCTCCCCGGCCTCCGGGGGCAGAGGGAACTCGAATTCATCCCGGATCTCGCGAGACTGACGCCGAAACGAACGGCCCCGGAACTCTCCCGCCTTCGCCTGCTCGAGCAGCCGCTGGTTGATATCCGTCGCGAACACCTCGATCTCCACCCCTTCGTTCCGGGTGCGAAACCAGTCGGCGACGTATGCCAGCGAGTAGGCTTCCTCCCCGGTGGCGCAGGCGGCGCTCCAGATGCGGATGGAGTCGAGGCCCAGGCGGCGCTTTTCCCGGTAGACCTCCGGAAGGAACGTGCGCGCCAGATACCGGAACTGGCCCGGATTGCGAAAGAAAAAGCTCTCGCCGACCGTGATCCGCGACATCAGTTCATCCCGGGCCCGGGCGCCGATGCCGCTTTCGAGAAAGCCGAGATACTCATCCATCGTTTTGAAGCCCAGCTCTTCCGCATGCTGAGCGATTTTTCCGTCCAGACCCCGCGGGGAAACACGCGACAGCAGGATGCCGGCATACTCGCGCACGAACTCGGCCAGGGCGTTGCGATGCTGCGGCGTGATCCGGATCATGCCTTGTGATACGGCTCCCCGGCCAGAATGCTGAGACCCCGGTATAACTGCTCGGCCAGAACCAGCAGGGCGAGCTGGTGATTCAACGTCAGCGGCGAAAGGGCCAGCTTCTCGTGGGCCGCGGCCTTGATGTCGGCCGCCAGGCCTGCCGACGGGCCCAGACAGAACGTCACCCGGTTCAGGCCCGAGCGCAGCAGCTCCGAGATCCAGCCGGCGAACTTCATCGAGTCGAGAACCTTCCCCCGTTCGTCGAGGGCGACGACCCGCTCGGCTCCCTCGATCCGGCGCCGCATCTCGGCTTCGTCGCGGCAGTGCACGATACTGGCGGCAAACCGCCCCCGGCACCGGCCGAGATACTCCTCAACGAGGGCCTGGTAGGGCTTGTCGGTGTATTTGCCGACCATCAGGATATCGACGCGCATCTCAGCCGCCCCGGGCCGGCACATCAAGAAACTCGAACCGCTTCTGGCTCGGTGTCGGGCCGTCAGGCGCCGCCCCTCCCGCAGGGGCACGGCGCGCCGCCGGCTGCCGGCACACGCACCGCTCCGTCGCCACATCCTGGCCCGCGACCGTAAGCGCGGTTCCCGCCAGCTTCGCGAGCGACATCAGCGGCTCCACGTTTTTCCGGACCAGCAGCGGGGAATTCGCCTCCTGACTGACGTGCACCAGCACAAGATGTTTCAATTGCTTCCGAAGCCGGGTCAGCACGCCGCGGACTCCCGTGTTCGGAAGATGGCCGCTGCGGCCGCGGATCCGCCGTTTCAGCCAGTCCGGGTAGGTGCAGCTCGCGAGCAGCTCCTCGTCGTAGTTGCTCTCGAGACAGAGAATGTCGGCATCCGTCAGGTGGTCCATCACGACGGGCGTCACATGGCCGAGGTCGGTGGCGATCGAAAGGGTCTGGCCGGCATGTTCGAACCGGAATCCGATCGGCTCGACGGCATCGTGCGGAACCGGAAACGCCCAGACGCGCAGACCGGCGAACTCGAACTCACGATCCGTCGGGAGCCGCACCGCATGGTCGATCTCGACGCCCTTGTGCTCGATCGCGGCAAGCGTGCCCCGGGTCGCGAAGACGGGAAGCTCCTCGCGCTTGCCCAGCAGCACGCGAAGCCCCTTGAGATGGTCCTCGTGGTCGTGGGTGATGAAGAGTCCGTCCAGTTCGTCCAGGCTGATACCCAGAGCATCGAGGCCCTGGGTGATACGGCGACAGCTCAGGCCGGCATCGAGCAGGAACCGGCGGCTCCCGAGCTCCAGCACGGCGGCATTCCCCTGGCTTCCCGAGCCGAGAAAGGTCACGGCGATCATGGGCAGCACCGGGGGCACGGATTTCGTTTCATGGCACAGGGAAGTATGCACCGTTTCCGCCGATTTTTCCAGTACCTTCCCGAACTTTTCGGAACTCAGGCGGCCTCGTCGCCACGCAGTTTTCTGAAGCTGCGGGGAATCGCGTTCACGATGTCGGTGATGCTCATCGCATCGGCGCCGAGCTCACTGCGCGCCGCTTCGGCGGCTTCGGAATGGATGAACACCCCGACGATCGCCGCATGAAGCGCCGGCAGACCCTGGGCGATGAGGCCGCCGATGAGACCGGCCAGCACATCCCCCGAGCCGCCCCGGGCAAGCCCCGAGTTCGGCCGGCTGCAGATATACACCTGACCGTCCGGCCCCGCGACGATCGTGGTGGAAGATTTCAGCACGACGACGCAGGCCATCCGCTCGGCGAACTCCTTGGCGGCACCAATCATGTCGTCCTGGATCGAAGTGATCGTGCGCCCGCTCATGCGGGCCATCTCCCCGACATGCGGGGTCAGCACCATATCGGGGCCGTGCACACGCAGGGCGGCCAGATCGGCGGGGTCGGGAAGCGCATCCGCATCCAGCACGATGCCGCCGGCCCAGGCCGAGACGAGCGCCTTCATCGAAGCCTGCGACGAGGGGGAGCGCCCCCACCCCGGCCCGGCGACGACGGCAGCATAGCGACCGACAAAGCCGCGCACTTCCTCGGCTTCGATGGCGATTCCGCCGTCCCGGTCCGCAAACGGCCGCACGATCACCTCGGGCGGCACGGGACAGGTGACCTGACGGGCGATTCCCGACGGGAGACCAAGCGTGACCAGGCCGGCACCCGAACGAAGCCCCCCGTGCGCGGCAAGCACCCCGGCACCCTGGTAAGCCGCCGACCCGCCCAGGACGAGCAGGTGGCCGAACGTGTTCTTGTGAGCCGACTCGCGGCGCACCGGCAGAAGCGCCGAGGCCAGGTTCGCCGTGATCAGCCGGTGGCCGGTGGGCGCCGCATCGAACGAAACCTGGGGGATGCCGATGTCGGCCACCCAAACCTCCCCGACGTAGTCCCGGCCGGGATACAGGAACATCCCGAGCTTCGGCGCACCCAGCGTGATCGTGGCGCCCGCCCGCACCGCCGGGTCGGAAACACGCCCCGTCGTCCCGTCGAGGCCCGACGGAACGTCGATCGACACGCACCAGACACGGCTGTCGTTGATGATCCGGACCACTTCGCGCTGGTACCCGTCGATCCGTCCGTTGAAGCCCGTCCCGTAGAGGGCGTCGACGACCACGTCGGAAAAGCTCAGCGCCACGCGCAGCCGGTCGAGATCCTCGACATCGGCCATCACGACGGGCTGGGTGCCCGACGACATCAGGATCGCGAGATTGATTGCGGCATCGCGGGAAACTTCGTCGGGGCGAGCGACGAGAAACACCTCGACCGGCACGCCCGCATTGACCAGGTGCCGCGCGACGACCAGCCCGTCACCGCCGTTGTTGCCGCGGCCGCAGACGACGGTGAACCGCTTTCCCTTCAGCCCGGATAGGACCTTTTCCAGGGTGAACAGCACCTTGAGACCGGCATTTTCCATCAGCACCAGGCTGGGAATGCCGATGTTCTCGATCGCATGCCGGTCGATTTCCCGCATTTCAGACGCCGTAACGAGCCGCATCACGCCCCCTCCACATTCTCAGGTGGCGGCAGTATAGCACGCTCCGGGAATCAGGGAATCGGCGGCGGCGGGGCCCTCAGAAAATGGCGCCGAGACCGATGATGACAGGTTTCCAGTCGTAGAAATCGTCGTAGGAGCTCTTGGTCTGGACGGCGAGATCCGCCCAGAAGCCCCGATGGGACTTGTACCGCCAGCCGAGCGAGAACACGTCGCCGTTGTAATCGGCCAGGAAATGGCCGCGATACCCTCGTTCCCCGGGCTTCATCGGCGGATAATCCGTTCCCGCCAGCAGGCAGAGCGACTTCGGTTCGCGTTTCCCGCGGTCATACGAGCCATAATTCGCGATGCCCGACCCCGGGTTCCCGCCGAAGTTCCAGCCGAGGCCGAAACCTCCGAAGGTCAGATACATCGTGTGATAATTGTTCGGATTCGTGTCCAGCACCATGCCCACGGCAGCCTCGGAGAACTCGCCCGAGCCCATCGCAGGCAGCCGGAACTTGAAATTCACCGTCGCGTCCGGGTCTGCATCGCCCGCCTCGTTGCGGGTGTCGACCGCTTTCTGGACGCCGATCTCGACATCCCGCAGCGGCGAAAAGCCGAACGCGAGGTTCGTCAGGGCACGCTCTCGGTCGGTGCCGGGAATCCGGTACATGCGTGTGTGGGCGGCCAGCTCGACGCCGCCCTGCCGGATCGTCGTTCCCGAAGGCGCCTGGATGTAGCCGGACGGCCCCTGCAGCGTCAGATCGGCGTGGACCGGAGTGGCGAAAGCCGCACACAGCGCGGCGGCGGCCACGAGCAGAAGCCGGACGAGCGTTCTCTTCGCGCGCATGTCCCTCACTTCTCTTCGCCCGGCCCGCTCTGATTCTCTTCGAGGAAGCGCTTGTGGCACTCCCAGAAGTTCTGGCAGTAGGTGCAGCAGTTGCGCCGGTCCATGCACCGCTCGCCCCGGTACCAGTTGATCTTGCAGGTGGGATAGTATTTGCAGCGCCAGCAGCAGTGCCAGGTGATCTTGAGGAAGTTGCGCCGTTTGATTTCCTCGATGATCAGCGCCATCGAGATGACGTTGCGCTCGATGGCCGGATCCTGCATCAGCAGGTTGAATTCAACAATCTCCTCATCGGTGCCGTACAGGTTCACGATGAAGATTTCTTCGGCAAATACCGGCAGATACTCTTCGCTCATAGGGTGTTCCACACCTTGTATCGGCCTGTTGGGGCCGATTTCTGAGGAAAAAGAAGCGTCAGGGGTTCAGCGGAATCGTTTTCAGACCGTTCAACGTCACGACCACGACGGCATTTCTGGCCGCCATCGGCTGCATCCCGAGGATCCGGGAGTCGGCCCGGCCGCCCGCGGGAACGGGGCTGCCGCCGGCGGCCTGCGTGCGATACACCGTGGTGCCCCCGGCGAGCCAGAGTCCCTGGTCCCAGGCGAGAACACGCACCGCATCGGGAATCGAACCCTCCCGCACGGCGCGCCGGTCGGCATACGCATGGATCGAACCGTTCGAGAGGCCCACATACAGCCGCCCGTCGTCCCCGACGACAGAGGCGGTCGCCTTCACGTCAACCGTGGGCTCCCCCGGGTAAAACGTGACGGCCCACCGGCCGGATTGATCCTGTTCGAGAACGCCCTGATCCGTGACGACCACGGGCTGGCCGCGCAGGACCTGGACGAACCGGGCCGCCCGGAAAAAGTCCTCGGGAATCCGGCCGGCCGTCTCGAGAGCGCCGTTCGCGGCGACGCGCTTCAGATGTCCGGCCTTCAGCAACAGTACGAGATCGCCTCCGGAAGCGGCTGCCGACACCAGGTCGGCGACGTCGCCGGCCTTCACCAGCGGCACGGCGCGGCCGTTCTCGAGCGACAGGATCCCGAGGATCCAGGAGTACAGGTAGGATTTCCCGCCCAGGCGCCACAGGGCCACGACCTGATCATCGGCGAGACCGCCATTGGAGCGGTTCAGGACGGTCCAGGTGCCATTCTCGAAAAACCAGACCCCGTCATTGGTCGTGCCGACCCACAGGCGCGCGCCGTCCCATGCGATGCAGGAAGCGGCCGGGCCACGCAGGGACGGCGGCAGAGGCGTCGTTCCGAACACCGGATCCGACGGCTGGGGCGCGGCCGGAACCGCTGTTGGAGCGGGGGCGGACTGCACGACGGGCAGGGGTGCCGGTGTCGCAGCCGGAACCGACGGTTGGGAAGGCGCCGGAGTGGCCGGGGCAGCAGCGACGGGGCCTGGGGTCGGAACATACGTGCCGACCGTCGGCAGAATCGGCTGAACCGGCTCGGCCACGGGGGCGGCCAGCGGCAGCGCCGTCACCTGGGGGGTTGCGGCGGGCATCGTGCCGGGCTGGACGGTCGGAACTCCGGCAAACGTATGCAGGATGACGCGGTTCGGGCCGACCGTGGCGACGAACTCGCCGTTGAGCGCAAGAGCCTTCTGGCCGATGCTACCCGTCAGCTTTTCGAACCGGCCGTCACGATACCGGAACAATCCCTCTTCGGAGCAGACCAGCAGCGAGTCTCCCAGCATCGCAAGGTCGCGGATGACGCGGGGCTCTCCCGGGGAAAGCGGCGTCCAGACCCAGTCGCGGATGTTCTTGAACCCAGCGACCAGGCCGTCGTCGGTGCCGACGTAGATCGTCGAACGATCGGCCGCCAGGGCGTTGATGTTGCGCCCGGCCAGCACCTGGAGATGAACGGGAGAAAAACTGGTACCGTCTCCGCGCAGCAGGCCGCGTTCATGCGCGACCCACAATTCGCCGTCGAGCCACTCGAAGCCGCGCGGGGTCAGCCCCTGGGTGCCGAGCAGCACCACGGAGACCCCGTTGCGGCCCTTCAGCAGCCCATAGCCGATCGTGCCCAGCAGGTGGCCCCCGTCGCTGGTCGGCGCGATCCGGTTCACCAGGTCGGCGGGCAGTCCCGCCCCTTCGTAAACCGACGTCAGCCCGGTGCCGTCGAGGGCGAACACCCCGCCGTACCCGGCGATGAGCAGGCGGTTTCCCTCCACGGCGAGATGCCGCACGAACATTCCTGCCGGCAGGCCCGGAACATGCGTCGCCAGGCCGGTCGCAGGCTCGAACCGGGTCAGGCCGCCGTCGCCGCCGATGAACAGGCTTCCCTGCCACCAGGCGGCCGTGGTGACGACCCGGTGGCCGTCGATCCGGAACTCGGCCGTGCGGCCGATCGATCCCGCAACTCCGGCCGGAATGCCCGTGCCGGCGGCAGGCAGAGCGAGATCCGTGCGGGGCTTCAGCACGAGGATTCCGCCGATGAACAGGAGCACGATGGCCAGGAACAGGATCTCGGGAGTCAGCGCCCAGACCCGCTTCCGCAGGAACTCTTCATGCGTCTCGAGCCGGGCGATCTCGTCGGAAAGCGTCACCAGGCGCTCCCGCTGCTCCCCCGACAGGGCGGCCCCTTCCGCATCGCCGCCGCTTTTCCCGACCAGATCCGCCCGCCGGCGTCGGAGGGATTTGGCGCGCACGGTCAGTTTGCCGATCTCCCACCACCGGAACACCTCGTCGACGGCCCAGAGGATACCGTCCGCGCAGTGGCCGATGAAACGGCCGGGAAGCGACCTGCGGGAGATGGATCCCATTTCGAACAGCGGCTCCCCGCAGTGGCGGCAGTATTCGGCGATCGGAAAATTCGCCTGCTGGCAGCGCGGGCAGAGCTTCGGGGATTGTTCCATCGTCGCCTCCTCGTGCGGGGGTCAGAGATACTCGGGAATGACCTGCGTCGAGGTCGAGCGCCGGTCTTCGACTTTGAGAATCGGCTTGCTCTGCCGGATCTCGCGATACCTGGTGATCGTTCCGAACGGGACCAGCTCGACCTCCACGGGCATGCCGAAGGTGTCGGAAAGGGTTTTCCGCATCACCCCGGCCTCGTCATGCGTGCCGTATTCCTCGGCCGTGATCCGGATGCCGGCATCCTCGATGACGACCCGGTAATCCCCGAACAGGCCATGGGTGAAGATCGCCTCTTCGAAATGCCGCACGCCGAGCCGGCGGCCGTTGACGACGACGGTCAGCTCCCAGCGGCCGTGCGGAACGATGCTGGTCTTGAAGCCGAAGGGGCAGACGCTGTCCGAGACGGTGACGAAATCGTCGAGGAGGTAGCGTACCATCGGCGTGCTGCGCTTCAGCAGGTTCGTATAGGCGAAGCGGCCCTCGCCCCGGGTGCCGATGCGGTTCAGGTTCTCGTCGAACACCTCGGTGTGGTAGATGGGCAGAACGTGCTTCTCGCCGCAGGGGCACGGCATCGAGAAGAAGCCTTCGACGCAGGCATAGACATCGATATGTTTGAAGCCGAACTCGCGCGCCAGAGCCTTGCTGCGGGAAGAGGCGCACAATTCGGCAGTCGAGAGAACGAGCCGGAGCTGTTCGAGCACGGCCGGATACTGGTCGGGCGCGTCTTCTTTGAGGATGCGGAGCCAGCACAGGATGTCGATCGGCGTGCCGGTCAGGACCGCCGGCCGGAGTCGGCGCAGCGCCCGGGCCATGCGTTCGGGGGTCGCGATCGTCGAGCGCGTGCCGACGTTGGCGACAACGCCGCCGAGGCTTTGCAGCAGGTCGCCGAACGTCATGCCGGCGACGGTGAAGCCGAAGGTGAGGCCGTTCACGACGGCGCGGTTCTGGGCGAGCACGCGGTCGAGCTCGCCGATGAACGGGGTGACGCGGGCGAGCGCCCGGCCGCCGTGGAACTCGCGCAGGGTGAAGAAGGAGGGGGTCGGGTACCCGGACGAGCCGGTGGTTTCCCCGTAATAGACGACCCGGTCGCGCTCGGCGTCGGCCAGCACGTCGTAGGGATCGGCGGATCCGAGGGCTTTCTTCAGCGTCAGGGGCAGCGCCTCGAACTCGGCCGGGGGCCGGCCATACAGGCGCCGGTAGAAGGCGGTCTGCTCGAAGGCATACCGCGCCATGCCGATCGGGGACTTCGCGGCGAGGGTCATGACGAGCAGATACAGGTCGCGCCGCAGCCGGTTCCAGAGGCCGCCGTAGGTTTCCGTCAGGGACTCGCTCATACTGCCGCTCTCCTCCGCCGCCGGGCCGGGAATGCCGAATCTGTACCGCCGCGCGCCGCCCGGGCAGACCGGAATGCATCGGCCGCAGCTCATGCAGGAGCTCCGGTCGACGAAGTCGGCGAAGTTCCGAGAGACCCCCATCGGGCAGACATTTTCGCAGGCCCCGCACCCGGTGCAGGAGGAGCGACGGTGGTCGATCCCGACGAGGCTGATCCCGTTGAACAGGCCCCAGAACCCGCCCAGAGGGCACAGAACGCGGCAGAAGATCCTGCCCGAGACCATCACCATAGCAACCAGCATCACGAGTGTCAAGGCGACGTGGAACAGGAACTCGCCCTCGACACCCCCGGCACCGGACAGCCAGCGCGACAGGGGGAAGACGGACGGTGCCGCCGTCGTGAGCCAGTAGGGCCAGATGCCGTAGACCTTGCCCGAGGCGCAGAAGGTGCTGCAGAAGAAGTTGTGGTCGGTGATGCCCACCCAGGCGAAGCCGAGCGGGGCGATGACGACGATCGCGAGCACCCAGTACCGCAGGTTCGCCAGGCCGCGCGGCAGTTTCCAGAGCTTCAGGCTGACCCGGTCGACGATGTCGCTGATGAAGCCGAAGGGGCACAGCCAGCCGCAGATGCTCTTCCCGAGCACGAGGCCGAACAGCAGCATCGAGCCGATCAGGTGCACCGGCAGGATGGCCTTCGAGAGCAGGTTCTGGGCGAGGCCGATCGGGCAGGCGCCGGTCGCCATCTCACACGCCTGGCAGTTGAGGAAGGGGAAGGTGCCGAGACAGGAACGCCGCAGCGGCCAGATGCCGCCGACCCGCACGACGCCGAGCCGGGCGACGACGAACGCTGCCCACTGGGTCAGGATGCGGGTGCTGCCGTTCCGAAAGAATTCCTCGTTGCGCCACAGGCCCAGGAACAGCAGCAGGGGGAACAGGATGCCGACCAGGATCACGAGCGGATGCCAGTTCGTGCGGTCGAACGTGTATACCTTGGCGCTCGCGTGGTCGGGCACGCCGGGCTCGAGGCGGTTCACGAACGAGATGCGGCCGGGCTCGTCGAAGTTGCCGTAGGTCATCTGCGGCCCGACCAGGTCGGGCTGGCCGAGATAGACGCCGATCACGACCAGGAAGGTCGCCAGAGCAAGCAGGCCGGCGAAAAGACGCGCGCGAGGGCTCATCGGGCGGCCTCCCCGATCGGGTCCAGCCGGGCGCCGCGGCAGACGGCAAGGCTGACATCCCGCGTGTCGTTGCCGGTCGCATCGAAGCCGAGCGGCCCGGTCACGCCCTCGAAGCGGTCGATGCCGCCCAAGGCGGCACGGAGCCGCGCGCGGCGCTCTTTCAGGTCTTCGGGAAGCGCCGTGCCGAGCGAGGAGGCGGCGGAAGCCAGCAGTCTGACCGTGTCGTAGGCGTGGGCCGCGAACGAGTCGGCCTCGGTACCGAAGCGGGCGCGGTAGGCGCGGCGGAAGGCTTCATTGCCGGGGGTCGGGGCATCCGCCCGGTAGGGGGAAGTCACGACGACGCCCTCGACGGCCGGGTTGCCGCTCGCATAGAACGCGGGGGTCGCCAGCCCGTCCCCGCCGATGAGGGGGCCGGAAAAGCCGCGGCGTTTCAGTTCGGAAACGGCCGCCAGCCCCTCCGGTGCGAGCATCCAGAGGACGGTCGCCTCGGCGGTGGCACATGCGGCCTCGTCGCAGGCGCGCGCGACGGCTGCCGGCTCGGACGTCAGGAAGACGGGGCCGGTGACCGTGCCGCCGGCTTCCCGGAACCGGCGGGCCAGGATGCCGGCACCCATGCGGCCGTAGCGGGAAGCCCCGGCCAGGAGGGAGATCCGCCGGATCCCGCGGCCCCGAAGCCAGGCGACGACCGCGGCGGCCTGCCGGTCGTCATCCGCCAGCGTTCGGAACGTCCAGGGGCTGCCGGCGCGGGTCAGTGACGGGTCGGTCGCGACGCTCGTCAGATGGGGTATCTGCATCTTCACGGCGATCATCGCCGCGACGTGTGTGCACCCCGAGTCGACGCTGCCCAGCAGCGCCAGGGCGCGGCCGTCGAAGATCAGCCGGGTGGCAAGCTCGCCGACGAGGCCCATCTCACCGCGATCATCGGCCGGGAGGAGCTCGATCCGGCGGCCGGCGATCCCGCCGGCGGCGTTCACCTCGTCGGCGGCGAGACGGGCGCCGTTGAGGTGGGGCAGCCCGTAGGCCGCCTTTGCCCCCGTCAGAGCTCCGATCACGCCGATCGGGAACGGCTCGGGCTCACCGACCCGCGCCGAAGCGGAAAACGCGCACAATATAATACTTATTACTATTGTTATAGCGGCAATCGGGCGGCAGAGGGGAGGGATTGGCATCGGTTTTCCCTCACTCGGACGGGGTGACCGGCCCGATTTCCCGTTTCCAGACGGCTTCGAGAAAAACCCGCTCGAGCGGCCTGCCGAGGAAGGCGGAGCCGATGGTCGAAAACTGCTCCGGGCTGTCCGAGACGTAGAACTCCTCTGCCCCCACGCGGTCGGTCGAAGCCTGGATGCGACGCGCCGCCAGCAGTTCGGCGACCTCGCGCGCCGTTTCCCGGGCCGAGTCGATCAGGGTCACGCGCCCCCCGAAATACTCCTCGATATGGGGTTTCAGCAGCGGATAATGCGTGCAGGCGAGAATCAGGCCGTCGATGCCGGTCTCTTTCCATTCTGACAAATACATATCTAGAGCCATTTTTGTGATCGGCGCATCGAGCAGGTTTTCCTCGACCAGCGGCACGAGAAGGGGGCAGGGTCTGGCCAGAACGACCCCTTCGGGCCGGAACCGGTGCAGCCGGGACTGGTAGGCTTCGGAACGGATCGTCGCGGTCGTGCCGATGACGCCGATCCGGCCGTTTTTGACGGCACCGATCGCCGCGCGCACCCCGGGCTCGATCACGCCGACGACGGGCAGCTCGGTCTGGCGTCGGAGGTAGTCGAGAGCGAGGGCCGTCGCGGTGTTGCAGGCGATGACCAGCATCTTGACCCGCATCGATTCGAGAAACCGGGCGATCTCGAGCGAGAACCGCCGGATGACCGGAATCGATTTGTTGCCGTAGGGCACGCGGGCGGTGTCCCCGAAATAGATGATGTCCTCGGCCGGCAGGAGGTCACGCAGCTCCTTGACGACGGTCAGACCGCCGACACCCGAGTCGAAAACGCCGATCGGCCGGTCGTCCATCCGTCAGTTCCCCGTTCCGCTCGCAACGTTCGAAGACGGCGAAGCGCTGGGAGGCAGGGCATCCGGCGAAAGCGGGTAGGTGCCGGTTCCCGGATCGGTCTTCAGCGTTCCGGCGACGATCTGGCGGGTCAGTTCGCCGACCTCGTTCACGAGCGCTTCTCCGAGCTGCTGGCTGCTGAACTGGAACTCGGTCAGGCCGATCGCCCCGTCGGCGATGCCATAGGTGCGCCTGATGTTTTTCAGATCCGCGTCGGGACGGGAAATATTTTTGACGATATCCTCGACCACGAGATCGACGCGCTTGAGCATGCTGGTCAGGACCAGCCCCGGCGCCATGCCGTCCTGGTTCCGGTCGACGCCGATGACGTTGTTGCGCGTCTCGATGGCGGCCGAGATGACCCCCAGCCCCGACGCTCCGGCCGCGTGGAAGATCACGTCGCAGCCCTGCCCATATATCTCGAGCGCGATCGCCTTCGCCGCTTCGGGCCGGTTGAACCCCGAGAAGTCGCGGGCCACGAACCGCTCGATCACCGCCGTGCCGCTCGCCGCATATGCCGCGCCGGCGCGGAAGCCGCGTCGGAAGCGATCGATGACCGGAATGTCATGGCCCCCGATGAAGCCGATCTTGTGGGTTTTCGAGAACCGCGCCGCGATGACGCCGCACAGGAACGCGCCTTCATGCTCGCGGAACGCGATTCCGTGGATATTTCCCTCGTCGTAGTCGGAGTCGACGGCGAAGAACTTCAGCTCGGGATGCTCGGCGGAAATCTTCGTGATCGCTCTCTGAAAGGCCATTCCCACCACGATGATGGCATCGAACGGCTGGGCCGCGAAGAACCGCAGCGACGCTTCGGGATCCTTCATCGTGGCCGGCTCGATGATGACGGATTCGATGCCGTATTTTTTCTGGGCCGCCTTGATGCCTTCGTAGGCCTGGTCGTTGAATCCCTGGTCGTTGAGGCCCTGGGGCGTGATCATCAGCCCGATGCGAAGCTGTTTTGCCGGCGCCTGCGGGGTTTTCGGGGCCTCACAGCCTGCCGTGACGAGCACCGCCAGCAGGGTGGCGAGGAACAGGGCGGCTAGAAGTCCAGATCCGATGCGGGGGCGTTTTTCGCCGATCCTCGTTCCCGACATGCCGTTGCCTCCTTCTCGTATTCCTCGGCCAGCTCCGGGCCGACGGTTGCCAGGCGAGCCTGGCGGGCCACCTCGGCCGGACTCTCGAACTGCACACGGATCCGGTCCGCCGCCGGCCGCAGCGCCATCTTGAGCCGGCCGAACCTGCGCCGCAACTCGTCGGGCGGGCAGACCGGCTCGTGTTCCCAGGCCGTGCCCCGCTTGGGGACGAACCCCGAGACGGTCGCCGAAAGGCCCTTGAAGCCTCCCTGGAACCGCTCCGTCAGGCGGCAGATGAAGCCCGCCGTGGCGTCGAGGTCCGCCTCCGTCTCACCCGGGAGGCCGGCCATGAAATACAGCTTCAGATGCTCGAATCCATGCTGCCGGACGCGTTCGAGCGTATCATAAAAGGCCTCCTCCCGCAACGGCTTGCCCATCCCCTCCCGCCGCTCCGGGCTTCCGGTTTCGGGCGCCAGGGTCAGGCCGCGCACCCCGCAGGCGAACAGCCGTTCGAGAATCGTGTCGGGCAGGCGCTCCCATTTCACCGAGGAGTTGCGCAGCCGTATTCCACGGGCCGCCAGCAGATCGAGAATCCCCTCGATCTCGGGGTGGTCGAACAGGGAGGGGGCGACGAGGCCGAGATCCCGGCAGTCCGGCCGCTCGTCGAGCCAGGCCGCCAGCCGCGCGGCCGGAACGGGCCGGGCCGGGTGGTAGATGACGCGCGCGAGGCAGAAGGCGCAGCGGCGCGGGCAGCCGCGCATCGCCTCGAACAGGGAGGCGCCGCCGAACACGTTGGCCGTCGTCGTGATGTGCGACCAGGCCGGCTCACGGGCCACGTCATGCCGGCAGGGCTGTGGCACCGGCTCGGCACGAAGGGCGGGCACCCACACCCCCGGCAGATCGGCGACGGATTCCGGCGCGAGGCCGTTTCCGAGAAAAGCGGTCAGCATCGGCCCCAGCACCGTCTCGGCCTCGCCGGGCACGAGCACGTCGAAGATCCGGCTCAGGGCGGGCGCGTTCGCGGCGACGGCGGCCCCGCCCGCGATCAACAGAGGGAACCGTCCCCGGCGGCGGCGGGCGGCTTCGACCGGAAGGCCGAGCGGCCCGAAGATCGCGGGAATGCGGTCGAAATCCCCTTCGAAGCTGAACGAGAAGGCCAGGATGTCGAAGTCGCCGAGCGGGCGGCGCGTCTCGAACGAGTAGTACGGCGGCCGGACCGCGGCGCCGGGCTCGTATCCGAAAAAAAAGCGTTCGACGCCGATGTCGGGCGTCTCGCAGGCGAGCCGGTGCACGGTCAGGAAGCCCAGATTGCTCATCGCCAGCGCATAGGGGCCGGGAAAACAGACGGCGAGGTTGATCCGCCCCGCCACGCCGCACCGACGTTCGTGCCGCTCGGTCGCCGCCAGCCGATCGGCGGCCGACTCGACCTGGTGGCGATGTCTCAGGCCCACGGGATATCCCCCCTTTTTATATCGAAATGCATATTATATGCCCGGATGGATGAAAAACCCACGGGGACACCGGCGTTCCGGCATCCCCGTGGGCGTTGGAGCGTGTCTATCGCGGGATCAGCGGTTGCGGCGGCGAAGGAAGGTCGGAATTTCGCGGTCGTCGAGGGCCGTGGGAACCGGAGCCCCGGTGGTGCCGGTCGCGGCCAGCGGGATCGGGGTCGGCGTCGCGAGCGGCTGCTCGGCGGGGCGGCTGACGGTGCGCAGCTCCTCGATGATTTTCTTGCGGGGATCGAGTTCCTGGCGCACGGCTTCGCCGAAGCCGGTGGCGATAACGGTGATCTTGATCTGATCCTTGAGGTTCTCGTCGAGGGCCGTGCCGAGAATGATGTTGGCATCCTCGTCGACGCTTTCCTGGATGATGCTGGCGGACTTGTTGATCTCGTGGATGCCGAGATCCGAGCCACCGGTGATGTTGATCAGCACGCCGCGGGCGCCCTTGATCGAGGACTCGAGCAGCGGGCTGTTGATCGCCATCTGGGCGGCGGTCACGGCGCGGTTCTCGCCGGAGGCGATACCGATACCCATGAGGGCCGAGCCGGCCTGGGTCATGATCGTGCGCACGTCGGCGAAGTCGGTGTTGATCGTGCCGGGGTTGATGATGATGTCGGAGATGCCCTGGACGCCCTGGCGGAGCACTTCGTCGGCATACCGGAAGGCCTCGATCATGGTGACATTCTCTTTCGACACCTCGAGCAGCTTGTCGTTCGGGATCACGATGATCGCGTCGACCCGCTCCTTGAGGTTCTTGATGCCGAGATCGGCGGCATTGATGCGCTTCTTGCCTTCGAACCGGAAGGGCTTGGTGACGACGGCCACGGTGAGGGCGCCGACTTCACGGGCCACCTCGGCCACGATCGGAGCGGCACCGGTACCGGTTCCGCCGCCCATGCCGGCGGTGATGAACACCATGTCGGCCCCGTCGAGGGCCTCGGCGATGCGGTCACGATCCTCTTCCGCGGCTTTCTTGCCAATCTCGTAGTTGGCGCCTGCGCCCAGCCCCTTGGTCAATTTGTCGCCCAGCTGGATCTTGACCTTGGCGTCAGAAAGCTGGAGAGCCTGGGCATCGGTATTGGCCGTGATGAACTCCACACCGGCAAAGCCGGCCGAGATCATCCGGTTCACGGCATTGGTTCCGCCGCCGCCGACACCGATCACCTTGATCTCCGCACTGTTTTCCGCGGTCGCCTGATTGAAATCGAACACTGAAAGCCTCCTTTTTCGCTATGCCCCGCCGGCAAATAAATCTCTTGATATTATTTATAACAATATAAAAAGATCAGTCACTGAAAAACCGTCTGAAAACCGCCCTGAGTCTGTCGACCACGCCCCCGAGCACGCCCGGCTCGGGCGGAGAGGCCTGGAAATGCTGCGCCCCGTATCGGATCAGCCCCACCGAGGTCGCGAACATGGGATTCTGCACCCGCTCCTTGAGGCCGGTGACCGTGATCGGAAACCCCCGCCGCACGGGAAGCCCCAGGCTCTCCTCGGCGAGCTCCGGGCAGCCCATCATGAGCGACGAGCCGCCGGTCAGCACCACGCCGGCCGGGATCATGTCGAGGGACACCTGGCGGGAGATCTGCTCCTTCATCTCGTTGAAGATCTCCTCCATGCGTGGCTCGATGATCTCGGCCAGGTCTTTCTGGGTGCACTCGCGCATGCGGTCACTGCCCGCAACGGGCACCTGCATCTTGCACGAGGGGTCGATGAACGTGTTGAACGCCACCCCGTATTTGATCTTCAGGTTCTCGGCCGCCGCCGTCGAGGTCTTGAGCCCGACCGCGATGTCGTTCGTGACATACTGGCCGCCGACCGGTGCACTGTAGGAGTGAACCACATGGCCGTTCTGGAAGATGATCAGATCGGTGGTGCCTCCGCCGATGTCGATCAGCACGACGCCCAGCTTCTTCTCGTCCTCCGAAAGAACCGACATGCTCGAAGCATACGGCTGGAGAACGACGTCCTCGACCTTGAGCCGGGCCGTCTGGCAACACTTGATGATGTTCTGCATCGCCGTCACGGCGCCGGTCACGATGTGCACCTGGGCCTCGAGGCGGCTTCCGACCATGCCGATCGGATTGCTGATCTCTTTCTGCTCGTCGACGACGAATTCGCGCGGCAGAATGTGAATGATCTCCTGGTGATGCGGAATCGAGATCGCCGTCTTGGCGTTTTCGACGGCCCGATCGACATCCTCGGCCGTGATCTCGTTTCCCGTGCCCTTGATCGCGACGATCCCCTGGCTATTGAGCGAATTGATGTGGGATCCGGCGATGCCGACGTAAACCCGCTCGATGACGACATCGGCCACCTTCTCGGCTTCCTCGACGGCATCCATGATCGCCTGGGTCACCTTCTCGATGTCGACGATCGTGCCCTTTTTCACCCCGTCCCCCGTCGCGGCGTGCCCCACGCCGATGACATTGATGGAACCACTCTCGTGCATATCGCCGATGACGGCGCACACTTTGGTGGTTCCTATGTCGAGACCGACGATCAGATCATCCGCCAGCACGTGGTTTGGAGGTTCCTTCCATGGAATTTCGGGCACGTCGTGGTTTGACGACGATATCGGTTGGTGCCCTCATGTCGAGGTATTCAGGTTCTACCCTATTTTTTTTCAGGTTGTCAAGGAGGGCACGCAAAAAAGCGTGCCGTTCCTTGAAGTCTTCGAGACTCTTCGGAAGCACTTTTTCGCCGGTGACAAGGAAGAGATACGGGTTCTGCACGCTGGAAAAATTCAACTCGGAAATATCTGACAGCGTGCCCGATCCGAGGGTCGTCACCCAGGCTTTCGCTTCGAGGAACCGGTCGTTGTCCATCACCGACTCCCCGACCTCCTTGTCGCCCAGGTCGATCCCGGTCACGATCGGCAACTCGCGCTCACCTATCCCCGTATTCGAGAGGATGACGCCGTCCTCGGAAATCTCGAGGAACGACGTGCCCACCTTCACATACATCAGCGGCAGCCGCTCGGTCACCCGCAGGCGCACGGAACAGAGCCCTTTCAGCTCGACGGCGGCATCCTTCACCAGCGGGTGTAGCAACAGTTGGCGGCGGGCCGCTTCCCGATCGAGATTGATGACATTGGTTCCCGGGGCGATTCCCGCCAGCTTGAGCGTCTCCTCGCGGGAAAGCCCCGAAAGGCCCTCGACATCGATCGTCCGGATCTCGAAATACGAGGTGCCGAAAAACAGATATTTCAACTGCACGATCGCAAGATACGAAAGTGATGCCATGAGAGCCAGAAACCCCAGCATCTTGAGGGGGCGGGCCCAACGCCCCAGACTCTGGAACCGGACGCGAAAACTCCGGCTGCGAACCCGCTCCATGACGGAATCCGACATGGAACTGCGCGGCGCCGGATAAAAGCTGCGCCGTCGCGGTGGAGCGGGAGTTTCAGGATGGGTATGGCTCATGACGCCCTCGATCGAAGGTGCGTCATCTTACCATTCCCCCACGGGGCACACAAGACCGTGCCCCGAAATCCCGGCAATCGCATCCCCTTTCAGCTTCGTGGCTGGGAGGCGGCAAGCAGGGGGGCGATCTGGTCGATGATCCGCTGTTCGACATCGGCTGGCCGGCTCGAGCGCATGGCCTCGGCCATGTGGGTCCGTTTCCCGGACGGGGTGAGCACTTCGATCTCCCGTGCAAGGGTGGACGCACACAGGTCGCGGTCGAGAATCATTGTCGCAGCCCCGAGCCGTTCGAGGGCACGTGCATTTTTTTCCTGGTGATTGTCGGTCGCGAAAGGGAAGGGCACGAGGATTGCCGGCTTTCCACACACGGCAATCTCGGCGAGAATGGTCGCACCAGCCCGAGAAACGAGCAGGTCGGCCACGTCGAACGCCTCTTTCATTTCATGCAGATACGGCAGCAACTCGTAGTTGGGAAGCGATGCCGCAGCGGCTTTCACCCGCTCGTGGTCGCGTTCCCCGGCGATGTGCACGAGATGAACCGCGGGGTGCTCCTTCAGCCACCCTTTCGTCAACTCGACACAGGCATCGTTCAGCGTGCGGGCTCCGCCCGAGCCGCCGACGGCAAGAAGCCAGAACTCCCCGGGCTTTTTCACGAAGCGGCCCGAGGCTCCGCCGGAGACCCGGAAAGCCCGCCGAACCGGATTTCCGGTCAGGATCACCCGCTCATCGAGCTCTGAAACGGCCTCCCCGTAGGTGAGCAGCACCTTTCGGGCCGATCCGGCGAACAGCCGGTTCACCACGCCCATCGCGGCGTTCTGCTCATGGATGACGAAGGGGATACCCAGGAGCCGTGCACAGGCAAGAACGGGGAATGCGACATACCCGCCCGTCGTGATCACCAGATCGGGCCTGAATTGTCGCAGGCATGTCAGGGCATCGAAAAAACCTGCCGCATTCCGGAAGGGGAATGTCAGCCATTTTGCCGACAGGCTGCGCGGCATTCCCTGGGAACGAACCGGGAGGAACGGCAACCCCTCGACGCGGCCGACGATGCGGGCCTCCATACCTTCGGACTGGCCGGCATACGCGGTTTCGAGGTCCGGGAATCGCTCGAGCAGCGCTTCCCGGATCGCGAGCGCCGGGTAGATATGGCCGCCGGTTCCGCCGCCGCCGAAGAGAACACGTTTCATGCGCGCCGCCGGGTTCCGGACATCTGCCGGGCGTTATCGAGATGGCGCGACGAGAACGGCATCCGCCGCATGTCGATCAGAGCGTTCTGGCTCGATCCGTATTTCGAGATGCTGAGAAGAATGCCCATGCCGGCTGCAAGGAAGAGAAGGCTCGATCCGCCGTAACTGACGAACGGCAGGGTCACGCCGGTCGTGGGCAGGACGCTGAGCACGACACCCAGATTGATGACTGCCTGGCACCCGATGATGCCGGTGATGCCGCTCGCGAGAAGAAAACCGAACATGTCGGGCGCCCTCGTCGCGATATAAAAACCGCGCCAGATCAGCACGAGAAACAGCAGAACGACGGCCAGACCGCCGGCGAGACCAAGCTCCTCGCAGATGATGGCGAAGATGAAATCCGTGTGCCGCTCGGGCAGAATGAAAAACTTCTGCCGGCTCTGGCCGAGGCCCAGCCCCCAGATGCCGCCCGACCCGATGGCGACGAGCGACTGGATGATGTGATACCCCGACGTGCGGGCGTTCTCCCACGGATCGATGAACGCAAGGAGCCGCTTCATGCGGTATTCCTTCTGGAAGACCAGCGAGATGCCCAATACCAGCCCTCCGCCCAGCATGCCCCCGATGTGCGCGAACGAGCCGTTCCCCAGGAACAGCAGCAGCATATAGGAAAAGCCGACGATGCCTGCCGTCGAGAGGTTCGGCTCTTTCAATATCAATAAGAATATAGCGCCGGTGATGGCGAGATCCGGGAGCACGCCCTTCACGATGTCGTGGATCTGGTCCTGTTTACGTGATATGGAGTGTGCCATATAGATCACGAGGCAGAGCTTCGCGAACTCGGACGGCTGGACGCCGATTCCCGCGAACCTGATCCAGCGCCGCGCACCGCCGATCTCGCGGGCAACGCCGGGGATCAGGACGACGACGAGACCGATGACCGCGATGACCAGCAGCGGCAGGGCGAGCGGTTCGAGCTTCCGATAATCGATCCGGGCAAAGCCGAACATGGCCAGAAGGCCGATCACGACCCACATCAGCTGCCGCTTGAAATAGAAGAGGCTGTCGGACATCTGGGCCATCGAGGTGATCGAGCTGGCCGAGTAGACCATCGTGAGCCCGATGCCCATCAGGGCGATCACGACGAAGAAGAGGACGTGGTCGAAGGGGTTCTGCTTCATCGACAAGGATGCCCTTACTCGGGGAGTCCCCGGACCAGCTCCTTGAACCGGGCGCCGCGGACCTCGAAGTTCGGGAACAGGTCGTAGCTGCTGCACGCCGGCGAGAGAAGCACCGTGTCGCCGGAAACGGCCAGACCGGCCGCCTTCTCGACCGCAGCCTCGAGAGTCGTCACGGGCGTCAGCGGAATGACACCTTCCATCGCCGCCCGGAACCGCTCGCGCGCCTCGCCGTAGAGAACCGCGTGCCGCACGCGGTCACGCATCACCGACACCCACTCGGCGAGATCCGTGCCCTTGTCACGTCCGCCTGCAATGAGAATCACGGGCGCGGTGCAGGCGCGCAGGGCAATGATCGAAGCGGCGCAGTTGGTGCCCTTTGAATCGTTGATCCAGGTGACACCGCGGCGGTCACGGACCCATTCCAGCCGGTGCTCGACGCCGGGGAACTCCGCAACGACCTTCTCGAGCCTCTCGGGCTCAACACCCGCAAGGAGGGCCGCGAGAGAGGCGGCCATGATATTTTCACGATTATGCTTCCCGATGATCCGGACGACGCCCTCGTCGAACAGGCGATGCTCCGTTCCGTCCTCCCGGATGGAGACGAATGCCCCGTTTCTGATCGTGACGCAGGGCCGGCGGGATCCGGGATTCCAGCCGAACCAGGCGGTGCGGCACCGGACGCGGCCGGCGAGTTCGTGCATTGATTCCTGGTCGGCATTGAGGATCAGGACGCGGTCTCCCGTCATATTGAGAGCGATTCGCTCCTTGGCGCGCCGGTAGGCATCATACGAAGGATAGCGGTCGAGATGGTTCTCGAAGAAGTTCGTGATCATCGCGATATCCGGATTGAACTCGGAGATGGTCTCGAGTTGGAAACTGCTGACCTCGAGGACCTGCACCGCGTCCTCCGGCGTCTTCGCGGCAAACTCCATCATCGGGATCCCGATGTTGCCGCCCAGAAACACGTGCGGAAACTGCGTCTCACAAAACGCCGCAAGCAGCGTCGTCGTCGTGGTTTTCCCGTTGCTGCCCGTCACGACGAGGCGGCGCCCCTTCGAAAGCCGATAGGCGATCTCGATTTCGGAATGAATCGGGATCCCGCGCTCGGCGGCCTGGCGCAGGATCGGGATATCCGTCGGAACCCCCGGGCTGAGAACGATGAAATCCGCCTCGAGCAGGCGCTCGGTATGGCCGCCCCCCTCGATTTCAACCGTTTCCGGGACTGCATTCTGGCGGAACACCTGGCGGAGTTTCTCGAGCGGCTGGATGTCCGAAACCAGCACCCGTGCCCCGAGCGAGGCGAGTGTTTTCGCCGCCGCAAGGCCGCTTTTTGCAGCCCCGATGATGCTGACCGGTCTTCCCTGAAGGTTCATCGCAGTTCCTCGAGTTCGGAATGAGCGATCATCTTACCACACGCGTCAAGAGGGCACGGTGCAACCCTTGTCATTGCAGGACGGGCGCATCACGATGCGCCCCTACGCAAACGCACCTCGACGATGGCAAGCCTCCGATCACCCCATCCGTTGAGGGACGGACCGCGATCCACACCTTCAGGCGGACTCGGAGATCTTTTTCACCATGCGGGCCATGAGGTCGCGAAGCGGGGTTCCCGTCTCGATCGCCAGCCGACGGAGACTTTCGTACTCCGGAACGCACCGGACGGTTCCATCGGGATCTGTGACGTTCTTCACGGCAACGGTGCCGAAGGATGTCTTGAGTTCGGCCGGTTCCCGGTGCAGCACTGCTCTCCGAACCGTCTGCCGCCGGATGCCCAGGGTGGGCAGCTCGGCAAACAGCAGGGCCAGCGCCTGATCGGCAAGAGCCGGCGGGGCCATCACCCGGAGCGCGATGCCGGGACGGCCCTTCTTCATCGTCAGCGGCGCCATCGTCACATCGAGCACGCCGAGCTCCCAGAGCCGCTCCGCGGCATATCCGATCAGTTCCCCGGTCGCATTGTCGACATTCGTCTCGAGCATCACGACCTCATCTTCGGAGATGCCGGGCATCGCCGTCCTTCGGGCATCCCCGAGGAATGCGCGAAGGATATTCGGAATCGGGAACTCCCGGCTTCCCGCCCCCGTTCCAATCTTTTGGGTAACGAAGCCGGCCGGCATGCCGGTTTTTGCCCCAAGCCCCCGGAGCAGGGCTGCCCCCGTCGGCGTAGTCAGCTCGCCTTCGACCTCCGGCATCGAAAACATCTCGAATCCGCGCAGAAGCAGCGCCGTGGCCGGCGCCGGCACCGGCATCCGGCCATGCCGGCACCGAACGAATCCCCGTCCCACGTGCACCGGGGACACGAACACCTCGCCCACCCCGAGTTCTTCGAGACAGATGGCAGTCCCGACGATGTCGGCGATGCTGTCGCGTGCCCCGACCTCATGAAAATGCACCGTGTCCGGCGTCGTCCCGTGCACTTCGGCCTCGGCCTCGGCGAGGGCCCGGAAACAGGCAAGGGCACGTTCGGTAACTCCGGGCTGATACCCGGCAGCCTCGATCAGGGCACGGACATCCCGGAAACCGCGTTCCGGTGCGCCGTGGTCATGTGCATGCGTGTGCCCGGAAGCATGGGGATGATCGTGGGCGTGAACGTCGTCATGCTCATGACCCTGATCGTGTGCGTGATCATGCAGGTGGGAATGACCTGGCTCATGGCAGAGCGTGTGGTCATGAGGGTGCGCATGGTCGTGGTCGTGATCGTGGTCATGCTCGTGATTGTGGCAGTGGGTGTGGCCGTCCTGGTTCGGATGCGGCGGATGAACGGGCGTTTCGTCATCCTCGGTGTTGAAATACCTGGCCCGGATACCGCTTTTCATGACTTCGCGCGTATGCAGGACGAGCGTTCCCTCGGGGAACGGGAGCTTCGCGAGTTCGTTCCGGAGCAGTTCTGGATCGATGCCGAGATCGAGCAGCGAAGCCACGGCCATATTGCCGGCGATGCCGGCCGAGCAGTCCCAGTAAAGCGTCGTCACGAACCCCTCCCGTTGATCATCCGGATAGCCGCCACAGCGGCCCCGAAACCGTTGTCGATATTCACGACGGTCACTCCGGCGGCGCACGAATTCAGCATTCCCAGCAGGGCGGCGATGCCGCCGAAACTCGCCCCGTATCCGACCGAGGTCGGAACCGCGATGACCGGAGCCGAAACGAGTCCCCCGACCACACTCGGTAGCGCGCCCTCCATGCCCGCGACGACGATCACGGCATCGGCCCGGCGCACCGTATCGAGCCGGCCCAGCAGCCGATGGATCCCGGCCACGCCGACATCGCTGCACCGGATCACGCCGACCCCGGCGAACTCGAGCGTCACGGCAGCCTCGTCGGCAACGGACAGATCCGAAGTCCCGGCCGCGAGCACGGCGACCCTTCCGCGCGGGGCAGGCAGACGCGCCGGCAGGCTCATCGCCGTGCGGGACCGTTCGTCGATCCTGACTCCGCGCACGCGTTTCCGCAGAGCGGCGAGAGTCTCGGGCGGGCAGCGCGTCGCAAGCGCCCGGCCGTTCGCTTTTTTCAGGGCCTGAAAAATGGCGACGGTCTGCTCAGGCGTCTTCCCGGCGGCATAGATGGCCTCGGGAAACCCGGAGCGCGCCTCGCGGTCGACGTCCAGAACGGCATCCGGCACGGTCACTTCGCCGGGCCTCAGGCGGGCGATCTCCCTGAAGGCCTCCGTCGGCGTCAGCCGGCCGGCGCCAACGTCTTCGAGAATACGTTTCATCGCGGTTTCAGATGATTTCATGGCGCTAAAAACCTTACCCGAATCCCCTCCGCACCGCAAGACTCGGCGAGGGCTTTCCCCAAAATCCGGCAGTCAGGCGGCCGCACGGCCGGGAAGAAAGGCCGGAACCCGGCGACCCCAGGCGGCATGCGCCTCGGGGAACTGCCCGGCAAGTTCCCGGTCCTCGAGAAGGCAGGCCAGAACGAACAGCAGCGAGCCGGCGAGCCAGACGACCCAACCCAGGCGCATCCCGAGGAGCAGGCCGCCTCCCATGCCCTGCAGGATGTGCGACAGGGCCATCGGGTGCCGGATGCGGGCATACGGGCCGCTCGTCACCAGGCACCCCGGCAGCGCACCGGCCAGCTCGAACACCGCCGCACCGGCCAGGCGAGCGGCGAACAGATGCATCCCCGTGCCGATAATGGCGAACCCGCTCCACATGGGCCTCTCGAAGAACGAACTGCCGGCAAGGTCGTGAAGGAGCGCATACTCCACAGCCGGGGCCAGGACCAGCATCGCCGTCGGCAGAAGGTTCAGCAGGGCCCGGCTCCACCCCGCCCGGAACGCGGTCTCCCCGGCCACTTCGCCGGCCGGCCCATCTCGGCTTTCTTCCGCCACCTCCGCGCCATCCGCCGCGCACCGCCGACAATATATTCTAGAATATATCGTAATGACGACATACGCGACGAGCGGAAGCGTGTTCATTCGGTGTCAGGTCTTGCGGCCAGGCCGGTTCAGCGCCGGCGTGCGGCGGAAAGGAGTTCGAGAACCGCGCGGGCGGTATCGGCGGATGAGGCGGGATTCTGGCCGGTGACGATGTTCCCGTCGACGACCACGAAGGATTTCCAGGGCTCGCCGCACTCGTAGCGGTTGCCGCTGGCCTTGCTCATTTCCACTTCCAGGCAGTAGGGCACGATCTTCGCCATGCCGGCCAGTTCCTCTTCACGGGCGGAAAACCCGGTCACGCGCTTCCCATCGAGAAGATATCGGCCATCGGGCAGCATGGCCCGCACCAGGGCGCCGGGGCCGTGACAGACCGCGGCGACAACACCGCCGGAGCAATATATGTGTTGTGCTATTTTATGCATAATGGCGGAATCGGTCAGGTCCCACATGACGCCATGGCCGCCGACGACGAACACCGCCGCGACGCGGTCGAGCCGCACGTCGTTCAGTGCGACGGTTTTCAGCGCGGGCCGCGCCCGGTCGAGCGCGAGACGCAGCTCGCGGGCCTGTTCCTCGCCCACGTTCGCGGGATCGATGGAGCGGGGATCGACGGGAGCGAAGCCGCCTTCGACAGAGGCCACGATCACCTTGTGGCCCGTCTTGCGGAACAGCTCGTAGGGCGCGACGAACTCCTCGGCCCAAAAGCCGGTTTCATGATCCGTTCCGGGAACATGATCGACCCCGGTCAGCACCATGAGAATCGTGGAACGGGCCGCGCGGCCCTGCTTCGCCTCGATCGGAGTGACCGCCGCGAGCAGACAGGACATCACCAACAGAACCAGAGCGACAGACTTCTTCATGCTTGCCTCCCTCGAAAAGATTTCTCTTCACTCGTATGTATCACCTCTTCCATCGAGAACACAAACGGTGCACCAGAAAACCAATCCGGGCGCGCCCAGGGTAGATTTCGGCGGGTGATCTGGTGTATTCATGTCGCCATGACGCGCCGTTTTGCCTCCGCACTCCTGCTGATATCCGCCCTTTGCTTCCTGGCGGGCCCCCGTATCGCCCACGCAGGCGGGCCGGCAAGCCCGGCGGTGGAGCTTTCGATGACGGACTGCGTCCGCCTCGGGGTCGCAGCAAATCTGTCCCTGATGCAGAAAGCGCTGGAGCGCGACGAGAAGCGGTTCGGCATCGAAATCGCCCGCCGCGTCTACATTCCCACGGCCACCCTCCAGGCCGACGAGAGTCGCGATGCACAGCGGGTTCGCACCCTGCTGCAGGGAGTTTCCTCGACCGGCGTGCTGGGCACGAAGCTCGAGATCGAAAACGAGATCCGCGATGTGCCGGCCGGGGGCCGCAACGCGCAGACGCAGGCGTTCAGCCTCACCCAACCGCTCATGAAGAATTTCGGCCGGGCCGTCACCGGCTACGAGATCGACGTGGCGCGGATCGAGTATGAGGCCGGGGTCGAGAAGTTCCGTGCCGACCTCGACGCCTTCATTTTCGACGTGATGTCGCTCTGTCTCGATCTGAGCGTCGCCGGAAGGAATCTCGTCATCCAGGAACAGGCCTGCGCGCGCGCGCGCCAGCAGTTCGAGGACACCCGGCATGACATCGAACTGGGAGCCATCGCCGAACGCGAGATCTACCTGGTCGAGGAGAACCTCGTGGCATTCGAGATCAGGCGCGACACGACGCGTCAGGAGATCGCGCAACTCGAACTCGAACTGCGGCGGCTGCTGAACATCGACCCGGCGGTCGAAGACCGGATCACCGTGCGCAACGTGCTGTCCGAGGAGGACACCCTGCCGCCGGCCTCGTTCGCCGGGGCCCTGGAGATTGCCCGGCAGGAAAGCCCCGCCCTGCGCCTCGAGCGGCTGCTGCTGAACAAATCCGTCTCGGCGCTCGAACGACAGAGGATCCAGTATCAACCGCGCCTCGACCTGTTGTTCGATTACCGCCTGCGCGAAGGCGGCACCGGGGCCGACAATGCCTACACCGTCGGGGTCGAGTACGGCATTCCGCTGGACCGCGGCGGCGACCGGGCGGCGCTGGAGCAGGCCCGCCTGGCGACGGCGATCCGGAAGGTCGCGGGGCGCGACGCCGACTCCCGGCTTGCCTACACCATCCGTGAGATCCTGCTGCGGATCGATTATCTGACCCGCATCATCGCGGCGAAGCACCGGGCAACCGAGCTGTCGCAGAAAAAGCTCGATGCCGAGACCGAGAAGTATCGCAACGGCTATTCCACTCTCGCCGACCTCGTCCGGTTCCAGCGCGAACTCGAGGAGGCCCAGATCGACGAGATCGAATCCCAGGTTTCGCTCCGCAAATCCCGTCTGCGCCTGCTGCTCGCCCAGGGAACGCTGCACCGGCAGTTCGGCATCTCGGTCGGGAACTGACGCCGTGATCCGCCTCGAGGAAATCCGCAAGACCTACAAGCTGGGCATCGTCGATGTGCCGGTGCTGCGGGGCGTATCGCTGCATATCGCGCGGGGCGAGTTCGTCTCGATCATGGGCGCATCCGGCTCGGGCAAATCGACGCTGCTGAACATTCTCGGCTGCCTCGACGTCCCGACTTCGGGCCGGTATCTCCTCGAGGATCAGGCCGTCGACGTCCTCGCCGACAACGCCCTGTCGGACCTGCGCGCACGGTTCATCGGCTTCGTGTTCCAGCGGTTCCATCTGATCAAGTATCTTTCGGTCCTCGACAACACCAAGCTGACGATGGAGTTCATCAACATGGCCGACCGCGAGGCGGACGAGGCCGCCCGGCACTGGCTCGGCCGGGTCCGCATGGATCACCGGCTGGATCACTATCCGCACCAGCTCAGCGGCGGCGAACGCCAGCGCGTCGCGATCGCCCGCGCCCTGATCAAGACGCCGAAACTGATCCTCGCCGACGAGCCGACCGGCAACCTCGACGAGGCGGTGGGCAACGAGATCATCGGCCTGTTCCGCGAGCTCAACCGCGAACTCGGCCTCACGATCATCATGGTGACCCACTCGCCCGAGATCGCCTCCCGCACCGACCGCATCATCCACATCCGGGACGGGCTGATCCAGTGACATCCGGAACACGCCGTCCGTCGCTTCTCCTCGCCATCCTGCTCGCCGCCTTCGCCGCCGCCCATCCGGCCGCTGCTGCCGAGCCGCGCTGGTATGACGGTCGGGTGATGCCCCGGGACTTCCACACCCTCTGCGCCCCCCGCAACACGCTCCGACTGCCGTTCTGGCGCTCCGAATCGGGTTCGATCAAGCTCGTCTCGGTCGCCCCCGAAGGGAAAACCGTCACCGCGGGCGAGGTCGTGGCCACGTTCCAGTTCGGCGACGACGAGGCCCGGAGCGAGCTCGACCGGCAGATCGCGCGCCTGAAGGCCAAACGTGACGAAACGCTTCTCGGGCTGCGCAAGAGCCTGGTCGATCTGACGGCGAAGCTCGAGAAAGCCCGGATCCGGGAGCATCTGGCCGAACTCGATCTCGGCCGCAAATCCTCGGTTTCGGCCCAGAAACAGAAACTGCTCGACGCCGAAGCCCGGCTGGCGCGGCTCGAGACGGAGACCCTCGAGCACAAGGTGGCCGCGGCGACCGAGAACATCGCCAAGACCGATGCGATCCTGTCGGGGAACATCAAGACCTGGACGAACCACTACGCCAACTTCGACGCCACCCGGAAACGGTACACCCTCGAAGCCCCGGCGGCGGGCTTCCTGTTCTACCCGGCGGTGGACAAGCTCAAGCGCAAGATCGCGGCCGGCGACGAGGTCAGCTCGGGCATCCATGTTCTCTCGGTCGTCACCTCGGACCGTGTCGGGATCGAGTTTTATGTGCCCGAGGCGGATCTGGCGCAGATCGTTCCCGGCAGGCGCGTGCGGATCGCCTTCGACAGTCGTGAAATACAAGCCTCTATTATATCGATGGATTTTTTCCCTCAACGGATCGGCGACGTGCACGACTCGTTCCAGCTTCCCAATGCCTGGGAGAAATGCTTCGTCGTCCGCGCCGAACCTGTCGGAACGCTGCCGCTCGGCACGAACAATCTCGTCCGGGTGAGGCTGGCGCCGTGAAGATCGCCTCGCTGGTGAAAAGCAGCCTGGCCTCGTTCCGGGTGAACATCGTGCGCACGCTCCTCGCCCTGCTGGGCATCATTTTCGGCGTTTCGTCGGTCATCGCGATGATCACGATCGGGGAAGGGGCTCAGCGCCAGATTCTCGACAACATCAACGCGATGGGCGCAGAGCTGATTCACATCCAGGAGGGCAACACCGAGAAGGCGCAACTGCCGCAGGTGATCAACGACTCCCAGGGCCTGTCGCTGCGCGACGTGAGGGCCCTGCAGACGGTGCTCCCGGTGCGGAAAGGCGGCGCGGCGTATTTCGCCCGGAACAAGGTCAAGGTGACGAGCCTGCCGGTCCAGGCGACCGAGCTGAATGTCTTCGGGGTCAGCACGAACTTTCTCCGGCTGCAACGGCTCGTGGTGTCGGCCGGCCGGGACTTCACCCCGGACGACGACCGGCTGTTCGCCTCGCACGTGATCCTCAGCCGCGACCTGGCCGAAACGGTGTGGGGCTGCCCGGAAGAGGCCCTCGGGAAGCTGGTGCGGCTCAGCGAGCGCTGGTTCCGCGTGGTCGGGGTGTTCGAGCGCCGCGTCCTGCCGACCCGCAAGGGGCGCAGCCGCGGCATGCCGAAGGATTTCGGCATCTACGAACGCTCGATCCTGATGCCCTACGCCTCGATGCGCGAGAAACTGGCCAGCGAGCGGGTCTACTCGCCCCTCGACAAGATCATTCTCGCGAGCCGGAGCCTCGCCGAGACGAACCTGCTGAAAAACGCCGCCGAGCGCGTTCTGGCCGTCTCTCACAACGGCGTGAAGGATTACAAGGTGATCTCGCCGCAGGAGCTTCTCGAGCAGCAGCAGTCGACCCAGGAGATCTTTAACATCGTGTTGCTGAGCATCGCCTCGATCTCGCTTCTGGTGGGCGGCATCGGCATCATGAACATCATGCTCGCCAACGTGCTCGAGCGCCGCGTCGAAATCGGCATCCGGCGCGCGCTCGGGGCCAAACGGCGCCACATCGTCTTCCAGTTCCTGTTCGAGTCGGTGACCGTCTGCCTGATCGGCGGCGGGTTCGGCATCCTGCTCGGCATGGGCATCGGCCTGTGCATCCTGCGGTTCACCGAGATCCCCGTCGCCTTTTCGCTGAAACCGATCCTCATCTCGTTCCTCATCTCGTTCTCGACGGGCGTCTTCTTCGGCATCATGCCCGCCCGCGAAGCCGCGTCCCTCAACCCCGTGGAGGCCCTGCACGATGAATAATTTTATTACATATATATTTATTTGTATTTTCGCCGTCCTCCCGTACATCGCGGGCGCCGCACCCGGAATCGTCGTTCCGGTGCGGGAAGGGGCCTGCCGCGAGACGTTCGTCGCGCAGGGCGAGATCGAGGCCTGCGAGAGCGTGAACATCCATGCGCCCGAACTGCAGGACACGCGGCTGGTGACGATCAAAAGCGTGCTCGAGGACGGCACCCGGGTCAAGGCCGGCGACGTCGTCGTCGAGCTGGAGGATGCCGACTTCCGGCGGGCGCTGGAGGCGGCGACCAACGATGCCGAGGTCGCCGAGGCCGAGCTGGAAAAGGCCCGTTTCGAGGCGAAGAACGAGATCATCGATCTCGAGCTGGGCGTGCGGCGCAAGGAGCTCGAACTGGAGAAAGCCCGTGCGATGGTCATCGAGGACGCGGTGGTATTCTCGAAAATCGAGCGGGAAAAAGCCCGCCTCGGCGTCCAGCTCGAGGAGCTGGAGCTGAAATACGCCCGGGAAGCGCTCGCCGAGTTCCGGCAGAAGCGCGACGCCACCCTCCGGGTGAAGGAGCTGCAGCTCGAGCAGGCCCGACGCAAGATCCAGGTGCAGGAAGAGAACATCGCGCGCTCGATCATCCGGGCCCCGGCAGCCGGCATCGTCTACAAGCCGTTCATCCGGCTCAACAACGAAATGGGCCGCATCGAGGCGAACAAGGTGGTGCGCACCGGCGACAAGCTGCTGGAGCTTCCCAGCCTCGACCGGTTCCGCGGCGTCGTCTACGTGCCGGCCGTCGATTATCCCTCCCTTCGCGTCGGCGATCCCGCCTCGCTGACCCTGACCGTCCGACCGGATCTTCCCTGCCGGGCCGTGATCTCGGCGAAAGAGCCGTACCCGGTCAGCCGCAACGAGCGCCTGGGCCGGAACGACCCGGAAGGCTTCCTCAAGGAGTACAACGTCACGCTCGAGATCCCGGAAACCGACCCGATCTTCCGGCCGGGCCTGAGCTTCCGCGCCGAGATCGAGGCCACGATCGCCACGTCCTGCCTTTTCATCCCGCGGGCGGCTCTCGACGAGGTGCAGGCCGATCGCGCCACGGTGCGCGTCCGGTCGGGCGGAAGGACCACATCCAGGCCGGTCACTCTGGGCCGCCGCGGCATCACCTTCATCGAAGTGACCTCGGGGCTTCGCCCCGGCGAAGAAGTCGCCCTCGACACGCCGCCCATCTCCGCCGAACCGGAAGTGGAGGGAGAAGAGCGCTAGGCGGCCGCGGGCCTGTCGATGCGCAGGTCGTCGGCGCGGGCGCCGGCCGCGAAGACGCAGAGGCCGAGCAGGATCGCAAACCACAGGGTGACGGCACGGATCAGAAGCGTGGCGGTCACGGCGATATCCCCGGCGATCCCCATCGAGACGAAGAAGAGGCTGAGCGCCCCTTCCGTCACGAGCAGTCCGCCGGGCAAAAAAGAGAGCGCCCCGGTGATCGAGCCGAACGCGTGCGCGAACAGCGACAGCGCGAACAGCTCGGGCCGTACCACGCCGAGACCGCCGAAAATCACGTATAACGCCGCGCCTTCCCAGGCCCATGAAAAGGCGCTCAGTGGCACCGTCACCAGCAGGGCGGGCAACGTCAGCAGCGTCCGGGTGCTTTCCTCGAGGGCACGGAGAGTGTTTCTGAGAGCGGGTTTCCCGGGAAACAGCCGGCCGGCCGCCCGGTCGAGCAGGCGCCAGAACGCGGGCCGGGTTGCCGCGATCAGGCCGACGAGCATCAAAGCACCGCCAGCCATCAGGGTTTTGCCGCCCCAGGCGAATCGCGAGAAGCCCCAGGCCGCGAGGCACATCAGGCCGAGCAGGTCCGTCAGGCGCTCGGCAAGCACGATGGGGGCCGTTCGCGCGACCGGGATGTCGTAGCGGTTGCGCAACAGCAGGGATTTGACAACCTCCCCCAGCTTGCCCGGGCTCAGTACCATCACGAACGAGGCGAAGAACACCCAGAGGCTGCCCCGGATCGGGAGTTGCAGGCCGAGCCGCCGCAGGAAATACTCCCACTTCGCAAACCGCAGCAGGTAGTTGAAGCTGACGAACAGCAGGATGAGCGGAATCAGCCGGTGCGGGAACGCCGCAAGGGCGGCCGTCACGCGGCCGAGGTCGGCAAGCAGCACGGCCAGCGCCGCGATGATGGCGATCGCGACGAGCGCCCAGCCGCCAGCGCCGCGCAGCAGTTTTCCGAGATGCATCGTCGCTGCATGATCGCAGATCCGCTCCCGCCTGGCAATCACCCGAAGAAATCAACGCACCACAGAGACGCAGAGGCACAGAGACGAAGAGGATTTCACCACGATGAAATACGCATCCGCAGAGGGCAGATGAACACAGATGAAGAATCCGGGAGGAACGAACGCCCGGGATCCCCTTATATCCTGAAAGCGCCACAAGCTCCAAGGTTGAAGACGATCAGAATTTCATCTGCGTCATCTGTGTCATCTGTGGATCGTCGACTCCCGACCCCGTTCTCCTCCGTGTCTGATGGTGCAATTGTCCCGGTGTGGTGAAAAAAACCTCTGTGTCTCGGTGTCTCTGTGGTTCGTTCTCCTTTGTGCCTTTGTGCTTTGTGGTGAATCGCTCCTTCGTGCGTCTCGAGGGGCGTGTGATACCATGCCGGGCATGAACGAAGGGGGCGGGCGGCAACCGGCGGGGAAACGGCGCATGCTGGCGTGGACGGCGGCGTTCTTCCTCGTCGCCATCCTGCTGCCGGCAGCCGGCCTGTGGCATCTCACCGACCGGTTCGAGGCTTCGACCTCGGCCACCCGGGAGGCGGCGAGCCGGGAAAAAGCCCGCGAGCTGGTGATGCGGCTGCGCAGCTCGCTCGACCGCGCCGTCGTCATCACCGAAAAGCTCGGCCGGTTCAGGCGCGCGGTCATCGCCGAGCGTCGCGGCCGCCCTCTCGACGGCGCCTCGGCCGGCATCCATGGCGACGCTCTCAGGCGCGTTTTCCCAGCCGACACGCAGCTCCACTGGTTCGACGCGGCGGACCGGATGATCGCCGTCCCCGGCCGCCCCCTCCCTCCCGGCCAGCGGGCCTGGCGGGCCTTTCTCCGGGCGCTTCGCGACGAGTCGAAACTCACGCCGGCCGAACTGTCGCTCGCCCAGGGCCTCCTGAAAAAAACCTTCGGCTCGATCGCCTCCCTCAAGTATCTCCGCCGCAGCCGCGCCCAGTCGACCGAAGTCCTGATCGGCGGCAAGCTGCACGCCCTCGCCGTGGTCACGTTCAACACCCGGCATGCCCCGAAGCGCCGCCTCGGGAGCTGCATCGTGATCGCGCCCCTGTATCGCGCCAAACCCGGCTGGGAACTCGAACGGGCGATGCGCCTCCACTCGGGCCCCGAGGCCGCCGTGGGCGGCATCTGGCAGACCACGGGCGACGGTCCCGCGGCCGAGCCTCTCTCGCCCGGCATGTTGCACGGCCTGTGGGAGCTGCTCGAACGCGGCCAGGCCGTGTATGCGACCGCCGAATGGTATATATACTCTCAAGTATACGATAAAAACACCGATCTCATGCTGACCGTGGCCATCCGGACCCCCGAACGGTCCCAATGGGTGACCGCCTGCACCACGGCCGTTCGATCCGGACTCGCCGCCGGCGTTTTGATCGCGGGAATCGGCCTGTTCATTCTCGGTACGGGCTGGTGGCGACCCCGGGCGAATCTCGGCACGAAGTTCGGCATCGCGGCCGCCGCGCTCACCCTGCCCCCGCTGCTGGCGATGACCCTGCTGGGCCTCGAACACCTGAACCGGCTTTCCCAAAGCCGCACCGAAAGCCTTCAGAGCGAGCTCGAAAGTCGTCTGGCGGGAATCGAGCAGAAGGTTGCCTCGGAGCTCGGCCGGCTCGAAAGCGAACTCCTCGCGATGACCCGAAACCCGGCCTTGGCACGCGTCACATCGGGAGCGGAATACGAGGAGATGCTGGAGTCGTTCAAACTGGCCGGCCTCTCCCGGGCCGTCCTGGTGTTTCTCGACGGGCGATCCTACGAGTACCACCTCGCGGATCAGAAGTCCAGTTGGGGCATTCTGGACGCCATCGGCAAGCGCACGATGCAGTATTACGGCTTCAGACCTCCCAAGCTGTCGAACGAACGAACGCTGCCGCGGGAAATCGAGATGCTGTTCCCGGAGCAGAGCATCAACGACCAGGCCCACACGATGTTCAGTAAACTCACCCCGATCCAGTTCGCCAACCAGTCGACGGTCATTTTCCAGGCATTCCTCCGCGAAACCGGGAATCGCAAGCCCGTCGGCTTCTTCAGTACCCATTTCGACCATGTGAATCTGAACACGAAGATGATGGAACGCGCTCTGATCGAGGGAAGAAGCCGCGGGGGGCGGATCGCCGTTCTCGGCAACCTTCCCGCGACATCTTTCTATATCGGATCGAATATAAAACTCCGCAAACTCCTCGAGCTGGTCCGGTTCACGGGGCAGAACATCCAGGCGGTCCTGCCGATCCGGGGCCATGAATGGCTGGTGCGAGCACGCCCCCTCAAGGGGATCGACGCCGCAGGAATCGCCCTCGTCCGGGCCGATACGCACGACCCTTCCTGGCCCGCGACGGCGCTGTTTCTCGTTCTGTTCGCGTGCGGAGGGGCCCTCGCCTCCCATGGGGCGACGAGCCGGCTGCGCAGCCTGCTCATCGAGCCCCTGGCGACCCTGACGGCCGCGGTGAAGCGGGTCGAGGGCGGTGACTACCGCTCCCGCATCGTCTCGACGGCCGACGACGAGCTCGGCGTGCTGATCCGCCGGCTCGGAATCCTCGTCCAGGGGCTTCGCCACAAGGCCCGGATGACCCCGTTCCTGCGGGCCGACCTCGTCGAGAACGCCGCGACCCACACTCCCGATCCGGGGCAACGGCAGCCGCTGACGGTGCTGTTCGCCGGTCTTCGCAACTTCAGCGGGGTCGAGGCGCTGCTGCCGCCGGAGGAGGCCATGAACCTGATGAGCCGGTATCTCGGCCTTTGTGAGGCGGCCGTGAAGCGGCACGGCGGGGACATCGACAAGTTCATCGGCGACACGGCGATGGCCATTTTCCGCGAACGGCCCGAAACCCCGCCGGCCGCTCTCCGGGCCATCCGCGCGGCCCTCGAAATCGACAGGGCAATGAACCTCTGGAAAGAGGAAGGGCCGGACGGGCCAGGCCGGCATCTTCGTCACGGCGTGGGGTTCGCCTCCGGAACCCCGGTCAGCGGCCATATCGGCTCGCTGCGCAAACGCCTGGATGCGACCGTCATCGGGGACACCGTCAACCTCGCGGCCCGCCTCGAGAAGCTGGCGGGACGGGACGGGACCCCCTCGATCCTGACGACCTCCCAGACGATCACGGGCCTTTCCGGCGGATTCGTTTCTATATCCACATCTATTTCCGGTGTCCGCGGCCGCAAGGAGGCGATCGAGATCGTCGGCGTCGGAGGGACGGACCATGGCTGAGCGGGCAACTTCGGCGTCACGGATTCCGCACCTTCTGCTGATTCCGCTTCTCCTTCTCGTCGGCTGGTTCTGTCTCGACGTCATCGAGGGGCGGCGGGAGCAGGCGATCCGTATCCAGAACATCGACGCTCTGCGAAACCGTCTGCCCTTGATCCGGGAGCGCCTGAATCCCACCAGCCTGGCTCACGAGAAGATCCTCGCCGGCCTGCACGGGTTCGACCGCCTCACACCAGTGACGGCCCGGCATGTCGCCGCCCGCTGGCGCACGGCGTTCGGCTCCTCCGTGTCCTATGCCCTCTGGGACGAAACGTCGACCCTTCTCGAATCCAGGGGCTTCACCGCCCGCGATCTCCGCGCCCTCCGGGCGATAACCTACGAACGGCGCATTCGCGAACAATGGGAACCCATTCCCGGCTGGCTCTACCAGGAATACTTTCCGAGCCTGGTCCATCTGTTCGGCAAACATGTCTCCTTCCTCGAACGAAACCCGATCGCGCTCAAGACGACCGTCTTCCTTGGCGTCTCGGGTCAGTTGATGATCGGACCATGGTTTCCCACGGCCGTTCTCGACAACGAGTCGCACATCGATCTCGCGAGCGCCTCCGAGGTGATCAGAGTCGGCGCCGTTCCCTGTGCGGGCGAGGTCGTGCTGTTCGTTCCGCACCGCGTCATCCGCTCGGCGAAATGGCTGAAACATGCTCTGAAACTGCCGACAGAACGGCTCGGCATTCCCAGGGTCCATCTCGTCTCCCGTCGGCGTCTGGCTTCGGAGCATCCCGGCATCCCCGGCCTGTCACCGGAACTCGCGCGCGCGGTGCTCTTCGAGTCCGAGAGCCTTTCCGAAGGGGTCCTGCTCGATGCGGCCGGAACGGGAGTCGCGTTCGCGACGAAGGCCGGCTGGCCGAACGGCGTCGTGGTGCATGTCTCGTCGATGCCCGTCCCCTTCCGGGTCGCCCGTTCGCCCCTCGTCACGGGCATCCTGCTCCTGCTTTTGGCCGGAGCCGGGATGCTCGTACGCTCGGGAGCGGCTGCCGGCCTCGCCTCCGGCCTGGTTCGGCAGTGTCTTCTCGTCTCGGTTCTCGTCGCGTTCATTCCCGTGTGCGGTCTCGTCTGGATCGGGTTCATCGGCGCCCAGAGCAGCGCCGATTCCCGTCATACCGAGGCGATGCAGCGGCTCGAACGGCGGCTCGAGCAGATCGAAGCGGGGCATGTCACCTCGATGAGCACCCTGGTCAAGCCGTTGCGACGATTTTTCGACGATCCCGCCTGGCGGCGCGGCATGCCCCCGACACCCTGGGTCGCCTCCCAGGTCGCCGATCTGAAAAGCTCTCTTCTCCAGACACTGTATGTGTTCGAAGGGGATGGAACATCGCACGCGTTCTACCGGGTGCCGCTTCCCGGGGAAGCCGGCAAGGCCGCGAAACAGGCGCGCGTCCTGATCACCTCGCTCCTGCAGTATATCCAGTCGACGATCCTTTCCCAGGAAGGAGGCTCGAATGGGGATCAGCGCGCAAATCTCCAGCGGGAGCTCAAAGGGGGCATGGTGTATGACGTCATTGCTCTGGCCGTCAGCCCCGAAAGCGTCTACCAACTGGCGATCACGTTCGACCAGTTGATGCCGTTCCAGATGTTCCACGAGACGACCCTCGTGATATTCCATCACGTCCTGGACGAAACCCTCAAGCCGACGATTCTGCTCTTCGCCGTCCTGCACCGGAAGTTCCTCATCCAGTTGGAGATCGTCGAGCTGATCAATGCCCGGACCGCCTCGGCAACGGACACCCCGGACCTCGTTCTGATGCAGGACGACGAACGGGAATGGCCGATGACGTTCCCCATCTCGTGCACGATGGAACCCGGCCTGAATCTGCTGATGCGACGTCTGAAAAGCGAAGGCGGCAACATCCAGACCGAGCTGCCCGTCAAAGGTGTTCCCTGCCGCATCCTGGCCCGCCCCCTCGCCGGCACGGATCTGATCGGTGCTGCCGTCGAGCCGATCGAAGCCGCCTCGCGTCTGACGGGCCTGCCGGCATTGCTCGCCGCCGCCTACCCGCTCACAATCGTCATTCTCGCCCTGATGTTGTTTCAAGCCTTCTTCCTGCGTCCCGTCGGCGAGATGCGGAAAACGGTGGAAGCGATCGCGGCAGGCGATTACGAGCGCCGCCTGCCCGTGCTCACCGATGACGAGATCGGCGGCCTGTGCCTCAGCTTCAACCGCATGGCACAGGATCTCGCCGAAAAGGAGTTCCTGCGCCGCTTCATTTCGGATCTGACGATGCAGGCCGTCGCCGGCCGGCACCGGGAAACGGCCACGCGCCTGACCGCGACCGTGCTGTTCACCGATATCCGCAGCTTCACCACGATGTCCGAAACCCAGCCCCCGGAGCGGATCACGGCGATGCTCAACGCGTACCTGACCCGCATGGAAAGCGTCATCGAAGCCAACGGCGGCACGATCGACAAGTTCATCGGCGACGCCATCATGGCCGTATTCCTGCCGACCCACGGCATGGCGCCGTCGGCGGAACGGGCCATCCGGGCAGCCTTCGGCATGCGCCGCGAACTCGAGGCGTTCAACGAGGCCCGCCGGGCCGCCGGGGAGTTCACGATCGCGACGGGAAGCGGGATCGCGACCGGAGAGATCCTGATGGGCGTGCTCGGCCGCTCCGACGGCAGACAGGATTTCACGGTCACCGGCCCGACAGTTAATAAAGCTGCAGCTATGGAAAAACGTTCGAAGGAGGCCCGCCGCGTTCCGGTCGTCGTCTGTCCCGACAGCCTCGAGGTGTTGGCCGGGAAGTGCGTATCGGAGCCGCTTCCAGCCGTCGAAAACCGGCCGATCGGCTTCGAAATCGTCTCGCTCGGCGAAGTTGAGGTATCATAGAGCCATCCGATTCGAACCCGGGAGGCATCCATGAGCGAGAACTCGAAAAACGTGAGAATGGCGAGACCGGACGAGACCGGCGACACCGGCGGCCAGGGCCACACGATCGTCGGCGGACGCCCCTCGGGAGCCACGGACCGCGGCCGCGGTATCCCCCGCGGCATGGAACTTCTCATCAAACGGGCAGCTGTCGATACCGCTTTCTGCGCCGAACTGCTCACCCGCCGCTCGGCCGTCGCCGATGAACTGAGCCTGCCGCTCGACCAGACCGAACGCTCGATGCTGAACGCGATTCCTGAAGCTCAGCTTCGCGGCATCATCACCGCAACTCCCGTTCCCGAGCCCCAGCGCAAACTCCTTTCTGGTGCATCGGCGGCAGCCATGCTCGCCCTGCTCGCCCAGCTCACGTTCACCCCGGTCACCGGCCACGCCGAAACCGCCGCAACGACGGAAACAGGGGATCAGGCGACGGATGACGGCTCCCTGGCGAGTTACGGCATCCGCCCCGGGCAGCTCCTGAACCCGGACGACGGCACCTCCGCTGATGATGGCGGCGACCGCATGACCCGGGGGATCCGCCCCGACTTCCCGATGCCGCCCGGCGGCATCCGGCCCGATTCGCCGCGGCCGCCCAGGCCCAACCCACAGCCCGTGCCCGCCCCCGTGCCGGTCGCTCCGGAGCCTCCCGAAACCGCCTCTCCCGCCTGGAAATCCGGCGATCCCCTCACCCTCGAGGCCCTCCGGCTGATCCCCGTCAACACGGACGTCGCCGGCCGGCCGTTCGCCGATGCACTCGATCGCATCGCCGCAAACACCGGCACGAAGATCACCCTGATCGCCGGCTCGGTGATCGACACCAGCCGTTCCGTGGGGGTGACGACCACCGGTCTTCCGCTCGGGAAAGCCCTCCGCAATCTCTGTAACGAAGCCGCGGGTGATGCCGCCTTGTATGAAATAGAGATCGGCGACACCGAAATCCGGCTCCGGTTCCGGCCGCGCACCGGGGCAACGGGCACCCAGCAGCAGATCCAGCCCCCCGCCGCTCCGGACGATGCCGGCATCACCCGGGGCATCCGGCCGGATATTCCCGGCTTCGACGAGTGAGCCGCCATCCCATGACCGCCGACATCACCCTGCTCAACCTCAACCTGCTCTACGTGCGGTATCTCGACACCGTCGACCGCGAGCTGCATCTGCCGCTCGGCTGCCTGTATTTGACCCGAGCCCTCGAACGGGCCGGGTACACCGTCGATTTCCGCGACTACCAGCTCACCGAGGCCGCCGAGCCGTTCAGCACCGAGGCCATCCTGCGCTTCCTCGATGGTGCCGCGCCCGTGGTCGGGTTTTCCTGCATGGCCAACCTGCTTCCCTTCGCGATCCTCGCGATGAAGGAGTACAAGGCCCGGCACCCCGATGCGACGCTGATTCTCGGTGGGGTGGGGTCGAAAGCCGTCGAGGAACAGCTTCTCGAACGGTTCCCCTGGATCGACGTGATCGCGGTCGGCGAGGGCGAGCGCACCGGCCCCGAGCTGCTGGCCGCCATCAAGCGAGGCTCCGACCTCACCGGCGTGCCTGGCCTCGTCGTGCGGAACCGCGAGGGGCGGATCGTCCGGACCCCGCCGCGCGAGCGGGTCGCCGATCTCGACGCAATCCCATTCCCGGCCTTCGAACATATCGACCTGAAGCGATACCGCGGTTACGGCCTGATGTCCTCACGCGGCTGCCCGTACCCCTGCACCTTCTGCTCGGTCGCCCCGGTGTGGGACCACGCCTCGACGTTCCGCTCGATCGGGAACATCGTCGAGGAGATGCGCATGCTCCACGAGCAGGCCGGCGTGAAGATGTTTTTATTTCAAGACGAATATTTCGTCTCGAAGAAGGCCCGGGTCATGGAGTTCTGCGAGGCACTGAACCGCTCGGGCCTGAAGGTGATGTGGAAATCTTTCGGCCGCGTCGACCTGACCGACCGCGAGATGATGGACGCCATGGCCGCCGCCGGCTGCGTCGAGCTGCGATTCGGCATCGAAAGCGGCTGTGACCGCATCCTGCAGCGCGTGAAGAAGGGCTTCTCGGCGGAGCAGGCGATCGCGCGGGTTTGCGAGGCGGTCGGTATCTTCCCGCGCGTCGACGCATTCTATATCTGGGGCTTTCCCTTCGAGACCCTCGAGGATTTCCACCAGACGGTGTTCCAGATGGTCTCGCTGCGCATGATGGGCGCCCGTATACTGCCATCTATGCTTTGCCTGCTGCCCCAGACCGAACTATATCAGGAGTATGCGGGCAGGGCGAAGCTCGAGTTCTGCGCCGAGCTGTTCCCCGAGTATATGATCACGGGCCACGAGATCAGCACGATGTCGAAGTTCTCGATCGCCCCCCAGCACCGGCCGATCTACGAGTTCATCCAGGCGCACCCCGACCTGTTCCCCGGCTTCTTCCACATCGATCTCGCCGGAAACATCCTGCCCAAGCTCGCCGTGCTGAAAAAATTCGGGTTCTACCCCGACGCGCCCGAGGCCGCCACCCCTGAATCCTGCGGCGCCCACTCGCCCGAAGCGGCCGCCACCCGCGCCGGCTGATTCGCGCCGGCCGGGTACGGCCCGTGAAGTCCGATCAGCGGGATGCCGGCGGCTCGGCCGTTTCCGAGGCGGGGGCGGATGTCGGGATCTCCGACGGATCCTCGACGGCGCCATGCGCGGCGAGAAGCTCGGCGACATCGGTTTTCCCCGCCTTGCGCGCCCAGAAGAGCGGCGTTCGCTGGAAGTTGTTGACGGCGTTCACGTTGGCACCCCGGGAGATCAGCAGCTCGACCACCTCCCGCGCACCGCTCTCGGCGGCCAGGTGAAGAGGCGTGCTCTCGGCAGCCCCGTCCCGGCTGGTGAAACCGGTGACGTTCACGTCGGTTCCCGCGTCGAGAAGGATGCGGCAGGCCTCGGCTTGGCCTTTCACCGCGGCAAGATGCAACGGGGTGAGATTGTTCCCGTCCCGGGCGTTGAGGTCGGCCCCGCGCGATGTCAGAAGCTCCAGAACCGCGTTCTGTCCGGTATCCACGGCACAATGCAGGCCGGTTCCCCTGTCGGGCACCGCCGTATTCACATCCATGCCGTTGTCGATCATCGCGGCGACGTCGTCGGCACGCCCCGAAGCGATCATCGCGAACCAGTGCTGAGGGTTGGGCTCTCCCTGAGAATCCGCATCCTGAGCGGACAGTCCCGCCGGAATCCCGAGCGTCAGCCCCAGAATCATCATCCACACGACGAACACCCCGTAGCCGCACCGCCAGCCTCTCATTGTCCATCCTCCGATCTCGTGACGTGATTTCTGCTTGCAGCTTCAGGATACTATGGCACGCCGGATCGGGTAAAATGGACCAACTTTAGCATTCGTAAGAAGGAGCGTCACCCATGGTCCGATCCATCCGGAAGCGCGTCACCCTCTGCTTGTGCCTGCTGTTCGTCACCCTGACCGCGACGGCCGCGATGGCGGCCGGCCTCCCCCACATCGTCCTGCTCGCCACCGGGGGGACGATCGCCGGAACCGGTGCATCGGCCGGGGAAGCCGGGTACAAGCCCAGCGCCCTGCCCGTCGAGAAGCTCGTCGGCGCGGTTCCCGAGATCGCCTCGTTCGCCCGGTTGAGCGGCGAACAGATCGCCCAGGTCGACAGCCAGGCGATGACGACCGAGATCTGGCTGAAGCTGGCCCGGCGCATCAACGAGCTGCTCGGCCGTCCCGACGTCGACGGGATCGTCGTCACGCACGGCACCGACACGCTCGAGGAGACCGCCTACTTCCTGCATCTGACGGTGAAGAGCCGCAAGCCGGTCGTGATCACCGGCTCGATGCGGCCGGCCACCTCGCTGAGTCCCGACGGCCCGATCAACCTGTTCAACGCCGTCTCGGTCGCGGCCTCGCCGCTCGCCCGCGGGAAAGGCGTGCTGGTCGTGCTGAACGACCGTATCCACTCGGCCCGCGAGGTCACCAAGACGAACACGACCGCCGTCGACACGTTCCAGTCCCCCGGCACCGGCCCGCTCGGAACCGTGTTCTACGGGAAGATCGAGCTCGCCCGGATGCCCGTGCGGCGCCACACGATCGAGACCCCGTTCGACGTTTCCGGCCTGGAGACGCTGCCGCGCGTCTTCATCACCTACGGCCACGCCGGCAATACCCCGGAGCTGATCGATGCCGTGGCCCGGACGAACGCCGACGGCATCGTCAACGCCGGCGTCGGGAACGGAAACGCCTCTCCCGCCGTCCTCGAAGCCCTCGGGAAAGCGCGCCGGTCAGGTATCGCCGTCGTGCGCGCCGCCCGGGCAGGAAGCGGCCACGTCACGCTCGGGGCGGAGGTCGATGACGCGGCCTACGGCTTCGTCGTCGCCGACGATCTGAATCCCCAGAAAGCCCGCATTCTTCTCATGCTGGCGCTCACGCAAACCCGTTCCCCCGAAGGGCTCCAGCGATTGTTCTTCCGTCATTGATATATATCAGCACATATTATTTTTGAGATTTTCCGAGGAGGCTTCCATGAGACCCTGGCACATCGCCCTTCTGTTTGGCTTCTGGCTCCTGGCCGGCACCCGACTTGCCGCGGACCCGGCCCCCCGAGAGTCCATGAACGTCTACGATCAGGCCCGGGAGCAGGAGCTGGCGGAACGGGCCGCCGACTGGCGGAACGGCCCGGTGGTTTACCAGATCATCGTCGACCGGTTCGCCCCCTCGGCCCGGCTGGCGAAGAAAAAGGCCCTCTACGCCGCGCCGCGCCGGCTCCGCGACTGGAAGGAAACACCGCAGAAGGGTTCCTATCTGGAAAAAGACGGCGTCTGGTCGCATGAGGTGGATTTCTGGGGCGGCGACCTCGACAGCCTGCGCGGCAAGCTGGATTACCTCCAGGAGCTCGGGGTGGACGTCGTCTACCTCAACCCCGTCTTCTCGTCGCTGACGAACCACAAATACGACGCCTGGGACTACCACGTGGTCGACCCCGTCTATGGCTCCCGGAAAGACCTGGCCGACCTCGCGGCAGAGCTGCACCAACGCGGCCGGCGCCTCGTGCTCGACGGTGTGTTCAACCACATGGGCCTGCGAAGCCCGATGTTCCAGGAAGCCCGCCGTGACCCGCACGGCAAGTGGCGCCCCTTCTTCAACTTTTCCGACAAGCACGACAGAAAATATATCGGATGGTATGACGTCGAGAACCTGCCCGAACTGAACATGGAAAACCCCGATGTGCAGGCCTTCATCTACGCCGCGCCCGACTCGGTCGTCCAGTCGTATCTGCGCAACGAGGAGATCGACGGCTGGCGGCTCGACGTGGCCTTCGACCTCGGCTTCCGGTATCTGACCGACCTGACCCGGGCCGCCCACACGGCAAAGCCGGGCTCGCTGATCATCGGCGAGATCTGGAACTACCCCGAGGAGTGGCACCCGGCCGTCGACGGCGTGATGAACATGCACGGCCGCAAGCTGCTGCTGACGATGCTCGAGGGCCGGCTCTCCGGGCCGCTCTGCAGCCAGATGTGGGAAACCTCGATCGACGACGCGGGCATGGATCACATCCTCAAAAGCTGGCTGGTGCTCGACAACCACGACACCCCCCGGCTGGCCAACCTTCTGCCGCAGAGATGGCAGCAGGAGATGGCCCGCATTCTCCAGTTCACCCTTCCCGGGGCGGTCTGCCTGTATTACGGCAGCGAGCTGGGCATGACCGGCGGCGACGACCCCGAGCAGCGCGCCCCGATGCGGTGGGACCTCGTCACCCCCGACAACCCGATGCTGACCCTGCACCGGCGGCTCCTCGGGCTGCGCCGGGCCGAACCGGCCCTGCGATACGGCGACTTCCGGCGGCTCCATTCCGAGAAGCTGTTCGCCTTCCTGCGCCGCACGAACTCGGTGCGCGACACCGTCGTCGTGATCGCCAATCCCACGGGTCACACCGTGAAAGAGCTGGTCCAGGTGCGCGACAGCAAGCTCCAGGACGTGACCCCCATGCTCGATCAACTGTCCGACAGGAAGTTCATGGTGTTTTCGGGAACGATCGACGTCGAGGTGCCGGCCCACACGGTTCTGGTCCTGAAAGCCGACACCGCCGATTATCCGCATGGGTACAACCGCTACGACCGCATCTACTGACGCCCGTCGCCACAATCCGGAACCGGCATCGTGAGCAACATCGCCCGCCTCGCCCTGATCGCGGCCCTGTATCTCGTCTTCTGGCACGGGGCTCTCGGCTCGCACTGGAGCGAGGATGATTACCTGAACGCCGCGGCCGTGGCCGAACGCGTCCGCACACCGGCCGACCTGGTCCGCTCCTGGACCTGGCTCGATGCCGTCGACGGGAACCACCGACCGCTCGCGACCTATGTCTGGCTGGGCGGCATCCGGCTGTTTGCCGAGCGTTTTGGCGTGTCACCCGAGCCGCTGAGCCGGTTCATGCAGGCTGCGGCGTGGATCCTGCTGCTGTGGCTCCTGTTCCGGACGGCGCGGCTCCTGGGCGGCGGGCCGCTCGCCGCCTGGCTCGGCGTCTTGTTCCTCGTCTCGCGCAGTTCCCTGTTCACCCTGCATCATTGGACGGCCGCCATGAGCGACGTTCTGAGCATGCTCTTCTGCCTGGCGGCCTTCGGCTGCTGGCTCCGGAGCCGCGAACCCGGCTGCATCCACCCCCGGCGACACGTCGTCTGCGCCGTTTTGGCACTGTTTCTGGCCGTGAGCTCCAAACAGAGCGCCCTGGTCTTTCCCGGGCTCATCTTCGCGGCCGCCCTGATCGACGGACTGGGCTGGCGACAGGCGTTCAGGGAAGCCCTGCCGTTCGGCCTCGTCTGCCTCGCGGAGTTCGTCTTCGCCCGCCACCTGTTCGCCGGGAATCTGCCCTACCCGGTCGCCGTCGAGCCATATCACCTGCTGGTGACGCCGGCCTACGTCTGGTGGACCCTCAGCGGCCTCTGGCCGGTGGAGTTCGACGTGACGGGGGTTCTGGGAAGCGCGTTCCTCGGCTGGATGGCTCTCACCATCGTCCTTCTCCTGGCGCGGGCCGGCCGACACCGGGAAAGCGTTCGCCGCTCTTCGCGCCCGCTCCTCATCGGCCTCACCGGCTTCGCCCTGCAGACGGCGCAGATGGCGCTGCTCCCACTCCGGTTCCTGCCGTATTACGCCGGTTCTGGAGCCGTCTGGCTGAGCCTCGCGGTCGGTGCCGCGGGGGCCGCTCTCTGGCATGAGGCGCACACCACCCTGCGCGGCCGCGTGGCGTGGTTCGCCGTCGTCGGCATCGTCATCACCCTTTCCCTGGCCGAGATTCACCTGAAGGCGGCGGGCACGATTTTCTCCGGCAGCTACCCTGACGCGGCTTCCTACCAGCGGTTCCCGCGGCTCGTCGAAACGTTCCGGCCCTATCTGCAGCCCGACATCCGCACGCTGGTCCTGGTCGATTTCCCCTATCTGCGATCCTGGTATGCCGGGATGGTGCGCTGGCACTTCCCCGGCATCACCCGCATCCTGTGCGTCGGAAAACCCGACACCGGCCCTCGCGCCGCTGCTTTGGCGAGTCTCGCAGCCTTTCCCCCGGACGCGCGGCTCGTCTTCCATAACGGTCTGGAAGGGCGGTTCGAGTCCGCCGCGCGGCCGCTGACCAACGGCCAGCCGGGCCCCTTCCAGTGGGATCTCCCGCTTCCTTTCGCCGAGGCGACAGCCATTCTCGCGAGCGAGGCGGGCAGTATGTGTATTCTTCGCTATAATAGCGATGCGCATTTCACTGCGATCCCGATCGCATCCCTTTCATCCCTCGTGTTTTCCCGGTAGTGCCGAACCACGCAATCCGGTTTCCGGCAGCTTCGTTTGCCTTCGCGTTCGAAAGGCGGTACGATCCCCTTTCCAGGAGAACCGAACGATGAAACAACGAGTTCTGCCGACCCTCGCCCTGCTTCTCATGGTTTCGCCCGTCTGGGCGGCGTTCTGTCAGTATTGCGGCAAGACGATGGCCGATGATGGCGTGTTCTGCCCCCAGTGCGGCAAAAAACAGCCCGCCCAGGCGCCGATCGTCACCACCACGCCCGCGACGCCGGCCCCTGCGGCCCCTCCCGCTCCCAGTCAGAACCCGGCTTCCGTCGCGGCACCGGGCGAGCTGCCCGTCGCACCCTACGAGGAAATCGGCCGGTATGAAACCCTTCTCACCACCGCGCCTCTCGATCGGGCTGCCGCCGAGGTCGGCGAGCGACGGACGCGCATTTCCGAAGGCCTCCGGAAGATCGGCCCCGAAACGGCGCGGTTCACCCCGGGCATGCAGAAGCTGCACGGGCTGAATCTTCGCAAATACGATCTGCTCGACCGGTATTACGACGCCTGGAACCGCAGCGTCAACGGCCCGGGCCGGGTCGAGGCGGCCGCCGAGAAAGAAAAGCTGCTGTTCACGATCGCGCGCACCGGCGAGATGATCGTCTATCTGAAAGACCATCTCGGCGAATCGACGGCTCTGACCCGGATCGACGAGATGGAACGGGCGCTCGACGAGGGGGTTCGCGAGCACCGCGTGACCGCCCCGTATCTGCGCCTCGAGGGCCGCCGCATGAAAACCGATCAGCGGTTCTGGATCATGGACATCGACGGTGACCGGGCCATGGTCATGATGCTCGACGACTGCGGCGGCTCGAAGCCGTTCGTCGGCTGGCTGCCCCTCTCGGATCTCGAACGCCGCACGACCTACCGCTCGCCACGGATCGTGGTTTCACCGCCCGTGCGGGTCGAAAAGGAAGTCGTCATCATCGGGCCGCGCATCTGGTGGCCCGGCTGGCCGCACCCGCATCGTCGGCCGCGCCACGACGACCACGACCGGCATCCCGGCCCGTCTCCCCGACACGATCACGACCGGGACCGGGACAGAGACCACGGCCACCGGCACTGAGCCGGGTCGTCAGTACTGGCGGTAGTTGAGTCCGAAAACGATGCCGCTGTCGAGCTTGTAGCCCCAGTCACCCTGCACGGGCAGCGTGGCGCCGAGCGAGAACTGCCAGGAGTGGTTGAACAGGGTCACACCGACCAGGCCGTTCAGGTTCGTGCCGTCGGGGCCGACTTCCCACTTCCAACTCGAGCCGCCCAGCTCCGCGACCAGCCGGCACCAGTCCGACATCCGGTAGTCGAGACCGCCGCGGTGGGTGATGCGGGTGATACCGTCGCGGGCATCGTTCGCCAACGCCAGATTGAGATGGCCGTACCACCGGTCGTCGAGCCGCGTGGAATACGCCCCGCCGAACTCGATCCAGCCGCCCCGGGTCGCTTCGGCCGGCCCGACGCGGATTCCGTCTTTGCTCGTGCCGTTCATGCCGGCCGTGGGCTGTCCATAGTTGCCTGACGAGAGCCGCCCCTGGAGGTGCAGCGCGACCGCCTGTCGTTCGGCGAAATCCTGCCAGATCCGGTATCCGACGCGCATTTCCGGATCATGCAGTCCCTTGAAGTTCACTGTCGCGTTCGTCACGTCGGGCCGTTTCACTTCCCACGACTGCGTCGGAAGCGAAAGACCGAACATCCAGCGGTTCTTCATGTACAGGGCGTTGAGGGGCATGATCCACTGGCTGCCGCTGAGTTTCAGATTACCGGATGTGGACTCCTGGTAATTTTCCGCTCGGAGATGGAAGCCGACCGCGATGGTCCGGTTCTCGGGATACAGAGCCGACTCCGTGTTGAACAGGCCATGGAAGCCCGTCACGTTCGCCGAATACGGGGAAGGCACCTCGGGAGGAAGAGCTTCGGGAAGCCGGAACTTCTGCTCCGCGAACATCGAGTCTCCCGAACTCCGTCCGACGCTGTCAGAGCGAACGGCTTTTCCATCCAGAAACTCCGACGACTCGGGATCCGAAGAAACGACGCGCTCGTGCCGCTCCCCCTGAGTATCCTGCAGGAACGGCGGGAGATCGAGATCCTCAACCCGGTGGATCGCCGGCGTCGATTCTTCCTTGGTTGCACGGGGAATCCAGATGCTGGTACCAACATCGAGCTTTTCTGGACGAAGCCCGGGGTTGGCTTCCACAAGCTCCTTCCACCGACGGTCCGACCCGAGATACGTCTTCGCAAGACTGCCGAGCGTATCTCCCTTGCGGATCGTATACCGATCGTAGGCCTTCACCCCCGGCGCCGTGACACCGGTGCCGGTCTTGCCCGAAGGCAGGGGGTTCCCGCTCCGTGCCTGAACGGTACCGAGCACGAGAACCAGGCCGGCGCACATGAGCAGGCCCAACAGGCCCCGCCTTGCAATTCCCTCCGAATGGTCCGTCTGGTTCATGGCTGCATCTGCTCACTGGTTTGGATGTTCCCGCTTCTGGAGGCCCTTTTTCGGGCATATTCAGCATTCACGTATTCCTGTATCGGCAGATTTCGCAAAAACATGAAATTTCTGTGACCGGGGGTTCTCATCCCCGTTTTGAAATGCTATGCTGTACGGGCAAAATAGGTATTTACCGTGGGGTATGGAGCTACCGGCGAGTGCATCGCAAACCGGCCTTTTTGGTTTGTACACCGGATTCCGACGGTCTCCGTCAGGTCGGCTCCCCCTCATGTTCTGACATGATAGAGGTTTGAAGAGTATGCCGATCATCCGTACGCTGGCCGCAAACCCCGGACTCCGGAGATGGATTTTTCCGCTCCTGTTCTGCATCATCGGACTGACCCTCCTTTCCTTCGGGTGCGGAGGCGGGGGCGGCGGCGGCCAGGTCGTGCTGCCAGACTACTCCACGACGGGCACGATTTCCGGCACGATCACGGCTTCCCAGACGATCGTCGCGAACCAGCTTCCGGCCGCCGGCATCCGGTCGGATGTCAGCGTCAGCGGCGTCGAGGTCTGGCTCGAGGATCACCCCGAGATCAACACGGTCACGGGAACGACCGGCTCCTTCCTGCTCGAAGGTGTACCTTTCGGCAATCACCGCATCGTGGCCCGAATGAAGCGGCTCGCGGGCAGCAACGAATACAAGGTGCGATCAGGCCTGGTCTCGCTGAACGAAGTCACCTCCCAGAGCCAGGCAAACGCGCTCGAACTGCTCTTTGCCTCGGCTCGCGTCTCGGGTATTCTTCGCAATCACAACGGAGCCCCCATCCCCAATGCGGCCATGTATCTCTGGGGCGAAAAATTCACCACGAATTATAAAGGTGAATTTACAACGCCGCCGCTTCCCGACAACGAGACCAGCGGGGAGCTGAAGCTGTCGGGCAATCCCGGTTTCCAGGATTTCTCGTTCACGACCCCCTTCATCCCCGGTCAGCAGCCCCAGATCGAGGTCGCGATTCCCGCCCCGACCCAGCTCGAGCGGGCACCGCTCGTCAGCCTCGTCAGCTCCCACATCACGATTTCCCCCAATCAACAGGTGGTGCTGACGGCGAAAGCCGTCGACCCCGATGATCTGAATCCCGACAATCTCACCGTCGAGTGGTCGGCGACCCAGGGCCAGCTCGCCACCGGTACCGACCGGTTCGTCGCCCGCTGGACCGCTCCGGCAGACGAAGTGATCGCGACGGTGACGATCAAGGTCACGGATCAAACAGGCCTGTTCGGCATCGCCCGCCTGCCCTTGAAGGTGGGCCTCGGCACCGAACCCGGCAACGAACGCCCCGTCGTGAGCAGCGTCCAGACCACGGGAACCGGCGGAAATATCACGATCACCTATACCGTGACGGATGCGGATACAGACCCCATCGATATGACCGTCGCCTGGTCGTCGGACGGCACGACCTACACGCCGACCACGCACCTCATCGGCTCCACGACCGGCATCATTCCGGGAACGGGGCGCAGCCTGACCTGGCAGTCGACCGGGGATCTCGCCGGCCAGAAACGCACCGTCCGGCTGAGGCTCACCCCGCGTGACGCCGGCGGAACGGGCACGGCTGGCACCTCCGCCGAGTTCGAGGTCGACAACACCGGCGGTGCCGCGAACACCCCGCCCATCGCCTCGAATCTTGTCACGAACGGGACATCCGGCGACATCACCCTGAGGTTCGACCTGGCCGATGCCGAGACCGACCCCTGTTCGATCGGCGTTTTCTACTCGACGAACGGCGGCACCTCCTACACGCAGACGACCAGCCTGACCGGCTCGACGACCGGCATTCTGCCCGGCACGGGAAAAACCGTCACCTGGAACTCGGCGGCCGACATCAGCGGCAACCAGTCGAACGTCCGGCTGCGCGTGGTTCCGAACGACGGCACGATCGCCGGTACGGCGGCCATTTCCAGCGTCATCGCGGTCAGTAACAACAACCTGCCCTCCGTCACGAACGTCGCGGTCAGCGGCTCGAGCGGCAACATCTCGATCACCTATACGCTGGCAGATCCGAATGGCGATGCCTGCTCGATCCAGGCGTTCTACTCGACCGACAACGGGGCGAACTACCAGCTCTGCTCGGCTCTCACCGGCTCCCAGACGGGCATCACACCGGGCACCGGCAAGACCCTGACCTGGAACTCGGCGGTGGATGTCCCGGGCAACGCGACGGCCGTGAAAATCAAGATTGCCCCCAATGACGGCTCAGCGGCCGGCTCCCCGGGCGAGTCCGCGGCATTCGCCGTTTCCAACAACGCGGCGCCCGTCATTTCGAATGTCGCCGTCAACGGCACCAGCGGCAACATCACGATCACCTACGATCTGGCCGATGCCAACAGCAACCCCTGCTCGATCGGCGTTTTCTACTCGACCGACGGCGGCTCCACCTTCTCCCAGACGACCAGCCTGACGGGCTCGACCTCAGCCCTCCTGCCCGGCACGGGAAAAACCCTCGTCTGGAATTCGGCAGCCAACGTCACCGGCAATCAGACGAACGTGAAGCTCCGACTCGTCCCCAACGACGGCACCATAGAGGGAACGGCGGGGCTGTCCCAGGTCTTTGCTGTGAACAACAACAATCTTCCTTCGGTCTCGAATGTGGCGGTCAGCGGCACCAGCGGCAATATCACGATCACCTACGATCTGGCCGACCCGAACGGCGATGCCTGCTCGATCCAGGCGTATTTCTCGGTCGACAACGGGGCGAATTACCAGCTCTGCACGGCTCTCACGGGCACCCAGACGGGCATCACGCCGGGCACCGGTAAAGAACTGACCTGGAATTCTGCCACCGACGTTCCCGGCAATGCAACGGCCGTGAAGATCAAGATCGTTCCAAGCGACGCCTCGGCAACCGGTTCCCCCGGGGAATCCGCGGCATTCGCGGTTTCCAACAACACGCCGCCCTCGATCGTCAACGTGGCGGTCAGCGGCGCGGCCGGCAATATCACGATCACCTACGATCTTTCCGACATCAACAACAACGCGTGTTCCATCAGTGTCTTCTACTCGACCGACGGCGGCTCGACCTTCCAGGCGACAGCCAATCTGACCGGCTCGACCACGGCCATCGTGCCCGGCACCGGCAAATCGATCACCTGGGATTCGGCCTCGAATATTTCCGGTAACGAGCAGAGCGTGCGGGTCCGGCTCGTGCCCAATGACGGCACCATCGACGGCACGGCGGGCCTTTCCCAAGTCTTCGCCGTCAACAACAACGGTCTTCCCTCGGTCACGAACGTCGCCGTCAGCGGCACCAGCGGCAGCATCTCGATCACCTACGATCTGGCCGACCCGAACGGCGATGCGTGCTCGATCCAGGCATTCTACTCGACGGACAACGGCGCGAACTATCAGCTCTGCACCAACCTCACCGGCACACAGACAGGCATCCAGCCCGGTATCGGCAAGACCCTGACGTGGAGCTCCACGACGGACGTCCCCGGCAACTCGACGACCGTGAAGATCAAGATCGCCCCGAACGACGGCTCGGCAACCGGCTCCCCAGGCGAATCCCAGGCATTCGCCGTCTCCAACAACGTCGCCCCGGTCGTGACCAACGTCGCGGCGAACGGCACGGTCGGCAACATCGGGATTACCTTTGATCTGGCCGATTCGAACGGCGACTCCTGCTCGATCGCCGTGGCCTACTCGACGGATAACGGCACGACCTTCCTGCCGACGGCCAATGTGACCGGCACCACCACGGGCATCAAGCCCGGCACGGGCAAATCGATCACCTGGAACTCGGCCGCCGACATCAATGGCAACCGCTCGAACGTGAAGATCCGCATCACCCCCAGCGACGGCGTCGCTTCAGGCACCGCCGGCGTTTCGGCCGGCTTCTCGGTCACCAACAACAATCTGCCCACGATCAGCGCCGTCACGACCAGCGGCACCTCCGGCAGCATCACGGTCACCTACACCCTTTCCGATCCCAACAACGATCCCTGCTCGGTCGCGGTGTTCTACTCGATCGACAGCGGCGTGAACTACGCCGCGGCGACGAATGTGGCGGGCACGCTCACGGGCGTCACTCCCGGCACAGGCAAAACCCTGACCTGGAGCTCCACGAGCGATGTGAACACCAACAAATCCACGGTCAAGGTGAAACTCGTCCCCAGCGATTCCCAGGGGAACGGCACCCCCGGCGAGTCCGGTCTGTTCACCGTCAACAACAACCAGCTCCCGGTCGTCTCGGGGGTTTCGACCAGCGGAACCTCCGGCCCCATCACGATTTCCTATACGCTGGCCGATTCGAATAACGAGCCGTGCGGCATCAGGGTCTACTACTCGACCGACAACGGCACGTCGTATCTGCAGACCGGCAACATCGTCGGCTCCACGACCGGCATCCTCCCGGGTTCGGGCCGCACCGTCACCTGGAACTCGACCTCCGACGTGAATCGCAACGCCGCGAACGTAAAAGTGCGCATCGAGCCGATCGATGCGGTCGGCGCAGGCACCGCAGCCGAATCCCCCGCGTTCGGCATCCAGAACAATCAGCTCCCCGCCGCTTCGATCGTCTCGACGACCGGCACGTCCGGCAACATCACGATCACCTATAACCTCACTGACGCGAACGGCGACGCCTGCTCGATCGCCGTCGCCTACTCGACCGACGGAGGCACGACCTTCACGCCGGCGACCAGCCTGACCGGCACCCAGACCGGCATCCAGCCGCAAAGCAATCTCACGATCGTCTGGAACTCCTCGCTCGACGTCGCGGGCAACCAGTCGGTCAAGCTCCGCATCACCCCTTCCGACGCCTCCGGGGCCGGAACAGCGGGGATTTCTCAGACGATCTCGATCCAGAACAACGCCGCACCGGTCGTCACGAACATCACTCCGACCGGCACGGTCGGCGATATCGCCATCACCTACCAGCTCACCGACAGCAACAACGACCCGTGCAGCATCGCCGTCTTCTACTCGACCAACGGCGGCACAACGTATGTCCAGACGGGCAACGTGATCGGCTCAACCACGGGCATCCTCCCCGGCAGCCGCACGATCACCTGGAACTCGGCCGCCGATATTCCCGGCACCCAGAGCACCGTCCGCATCAAGATCCAGCCGAACGACGGCAAGGTGGATGGAACCGCCGCCCAGTCGCCCGTGTTCTCCGTCGACAACAACAATCTACCGATCGTCACGGCCGTCACGACCACCGGCTCGTCCGGTGACATCACGGTCGGCTACACCTTGTCGGATGCCAATGGGGACAACTGCTCGATTTCGGTCTATTATAGCACCGACAATGGAACAACCTACGCCCAGACGACGAATCTGACGGGCACCCTGACCAACATTCCTCCGGGCGCCGGCAAGAGCCTCACCTGGCACTCCTCCCTCGATGTCAGCGGGAACGCAACGGGGGTCAAGATCAAAGTCACCCCGCGTGACGCGACGGGCGTGGGCAACCCCGGCGAATCGGCCGCCTTCGCCGTGAACAACAACACGGCACCGGTCATCAGCGCCGTCGTCGCCTCGGGAACCAACGGCAACATCACCGTCACCTATACGCTCGTCGACGGGGAAAGCGATCCCTGCTCGATCGGCGCAGCCTTTTCGATCAACGGCGGCTCGACCTACACATCGACGACCCGCCTGACCGGCACGACAACGGGTATCACCCCCGGCACGGCCCGCACGATCGTCTGGAACTCCCAGCTCGACGTACCGACCGACCAGGCCAACGTCCGCTTCCGCCTGACGCCCAATGACGGCATCAGCAGCGGAACGCCGTCCGAGTCCCAGGTGTTCGCCCTGAGCAACTCGAACCAGCCCCCGACGATCACCACCGTGACGACATCCGGAAACACCGGCGACATCACGCTCACCTACACGCTCACCGATCCGAACAACGATCCCTGCTCGATCGAAGTCTACTACTCGACCAGCGGCGGCTCCTTCTACGCCCTGACCTCGAACGTCACCGGCCAGACGACGAACATCCTGCCGGGCACCGCCCGCACCATCATCTGGAACTCGCCACCCGACATGAACGGCAGTCTCGGAAACATCAAGGTGAAGGTCGTTCCGACGGACCGCGGCGGTGCGGGAACCGGGGCCGAATCAGCCCCGTTCGCCATCGACAACCTCAACCGGCCGACGGTCAGCAACCTGACCACCTCCGGAAGCCGCGGCAACATCACCCTCTCCTACGATCTCGCCGATCCCAACGCCAATCCCTGCTCGATCGCCGTGTATTACTCGCTCGACAACGGCGTGAATTACAAACGCACGACCCAGTTGACCGGCCAGACGACCGCGATCTCTCCCGGCAACGGACAGACCATCGTCTGGAACTCTTCGGCTGACGTGAGCGGCAGCTATTCCCAGATGCGCATCAAGGTCTCCGCCCACGACGGAACCGGCTACGGCACCCTCGCCCAGTCGGCGGCGTTCCCGTTGAACAACGACGGCATCCCCTATGTCAGTCGCATCCTCACGACCGGCAACTCCGGCAATATCCAGGTCAGCTACGACCTCGCCGATCCGAACGGCGACGCATGCAGCATCGCCTTCTTCTACTCGATCGACGGCGGCGTCAACTACACCCAGACCACCAGCCTGTCGAACGGCCTCCAGACCAACATCGCCCCCGGCGCGGGCCGGACGATCACCTGGAACTCGGCCTCCGACATCCTCGGCACCAATGCCCAGACGCGCATCAAGATCATCCCGAGCGATGCCGGCGGCGCGGGTATTCCCGAGCAGTCGCCGATCTTCACGGTTCGCAACAACCGCCTGCCTGTCATCTCCGCAATCACCACAACGGGAAATACCGGTGACATCGGCGTCAGCTTCACCCTGACGGATGCCGACAGCGATCCGTGCAGCATCAGTGTTGAATACTCGACCGACGCCGGCTCCAACTGGTTCCCGACGACGAATCTGACCGGCACGCTGACGGGCGTCACGCCCGGCACCGGCAAAAACTTCACCTGGCAGTCGGCCAACGATTTCAAGACGAACAAGACCGTCCGGCTGCGCCTGACGGCGAACGACGGGGCGGGCAGCAGCATTCCGTTCAGCTCACCCGAGTTCTCGGTCGTGAACAACACGCTGCCCACCGTTTCCAATGTCGTGGCGACCGGCGCCTCGGGCACCATCACCCTCACCTACGATCTCGCCGATCCCGAGAACAACCCCTGTGCGATGACGGTCGCCTTCTCGATCAACGGCGGCCTCAGCTACACCACGACGACGCAGGTCGGCGGCCAGGTGAGCAACGTCCTGCCCGGAACCGGCCGCACCCTCACTTGGGACTCGGGCAACGACGTCACGACGAACCAGTCGAGCGTGCGCGTCCGCATCACCCCCAACGACTCGACGGGCAACGGCACGGCCGGCATCACTTCGACGTTCGCCCTGCAGAACAACTCGAACTTCAAACCGGTCGTCTCGGCCCTCACCCGCACCGGAGCCGCGGGCACCATCGCCCTGGTCTACACCCTGACCGACGGCAACAACGATCCCTGCAACGTCACCGTGTATTACTCCCCCGACGGCGGCGCCACGTTCTACCAGACGACGAACGTGACGGGCGCCCTCAGCAACGTGCTTCCCGGCACCGGTCGGACGATCCAGTGGAACTCCCTGGCCGACGTGAACACGACGAAGAGCAACGTGATCGTGAAGCTTGTTCCGCAGGATGCCCTCGAGGAGGGCACGGCGACGCAGACGGCGGCCTTCACCGTCACGAACAACGCCTTGCCCGCCGTTTCCAGCGTCACCGTCTCGGGCACGAGCGGCCCCATCCCGATCTCGTATGCGCTGGCCGACGCGAACGGCGATGCCTGCACGGTCTCGGTGCAGTATTCGATCGACGGCGGCCTGTCGTTCACCCCGACGACGAACGTGAGCGGCACCCTGTCTGGTGTCACCCCCGGAAACCGCTCCCTCACCTGGAACTCCGCCGCCGACATTCCCGGCAACGTGACCGCCGTCCGGGTCAAGCTCGTGGCGTCGGATTCCTTCAACGTCGGCACGCCGGGGGAGACCGGCTCGTTCGGCGTCAGCAACAACGCCCTGCCCGTCGTTTCGGGCATCACGGTCGGCGGCAGTTCGGGAAGCATCACGCTCGGGTACACCCTCACCGATGCGAACGCCAACCCCTGCTCGATCGAGGTGTTCTACTCGACCGACGGCGGCCTGAACTACACCCCGACGACGGACGTGGTCGGTTCGCTCACCAATGTCGTTCCGGGCAGCGGCCGCACGATCACCTGGAACTCGGCGACCGGCATCAACCGGAACCAGAGCAACGTCCGCGTCAAGCTCGTGCCGAGCGACATCTACGGCACCGGAACGGCCGGCCAGTCGACCTCGTTCACCGTGTCCAACAATCTGGCTCCCGTCGTCAGCGCCGTGACGCGCACGGGCGGCTCGGGCAACATCACGGTTTCCTACACTCTGGCCGACGGGAACGACAACGCCTGTTCGGTTCTGTTCTATTATTCGATCGATAGCGGAACGAATTATACGTTGTCGAACAACGTCACCGGCGTCACGACGAACCTCACGCCCGGCGCCGGCAAGATCCTGACCTGGAACTCGGCGGCCGACATCGGCACCGACCTGGCAACGGTGCGGGTGCGGGTCGTGGCGAACGACGGCACCGTCTCGGGCGCGCCCGGGGACTCGGCGATCTTCTCCGTCAGCAACAACCAGGCTCCGGTGGTGAGCAACCTGCGCACGACCGGCAACGCCGGCGACATCACCCTGACCTACGATCTGAGCGACGGCAACGGGAACCCGGCATCGATCTCCGTCCGCTACTCGACCGACAACGGGGTCACGTATCTGCCGGCGACGAGCCTGCTGGGCCAGACGACGAGCATCGCTCCCGGAACGAACAAGTCGGTCATCTGGAATTCGGCTTCAAATATCAACAACAATATTTCCAACGTCCGTGTCCGGATCCAGGCCAATGACGGGGTCGCTTCCGGCCCCGTGGCCGACTCGGCGGCCTTCGCCGTCAACAACAACGGTCTACCCGTCGTTTCCGACGTGACCACGACCGGCACGGGCGGCGACGTCGTGATCGGCTTCAAGGTGGCCGACCCCAACGCGAACTTCTGCTCGATCCAGGTCTACTACTCGACCGACGGCGGCTCGTCGTATACCCAGACGGCCAGCCTGACCGGCGCCCTCTCGGGCCTCACTCCCGGGGTCGACGTGAAGAACGTCACCTGGCACTCCGGCGCGAACGTTCCGGGCGCCTCGAGCCAGGTGAAGGTGAAGGTGGTGCCGAACGACGGCACCGGGAACGGCACGGCCGGCGAATCTGCCCTCTTCGCGGTCACGAACAACACGGCCCCGACCGTCTCTGGCGTGGGCACCGCGGTCGCGGGCTCGAACGTCACGATCACCTACACGCTCGCCGATGCCCAGAGCAATCCGTGCAGCATCGCGGTCTACTACTCGATCGACGGTGGCACCAGCTTCCTGCGCACCTCGAACCTGGGCGGCGGCAGCGGCATCACCGGCCTCACCCCCGGGGCCCGCAGCATCGTCTGGAACTCCCTGGCCGACTACAACGGCAACACCGGCAACATCCGCGTCAAGGTCGAGCCCAATGACGGCCTCGGCTCCGGCACCGCCGGCCTCTCCAACTCCTTCGCCCTCACCAACAACACCCTCCCGACCGTCGCCAACGTCGCGATCGGCGGCACCGCCGGGGCGATCAATATCGGCTACGATCTCATCGATGCCGAGCAGAATGCCTGCTCGATCGAAGTCCATTACTCCCTGAACGGAGGAATCTCCTACACCAAGACGACGAGCCTCACCGGCGTGTCGACCAATATCGCGGCCGGCACCGGAAAATCCATCATCTGGAATTCGGGCGATGATTTCTCGGGAAATGAAAGCAACGTCTTCATCCGAATCGTCGCCAACGATGGCTACGGCAACGGAACGGCGGGCGTCCAGGGACCGTTCCCGGTGAACAACAACGTCGCCCCGGTCGTCACCGGCGTCACGACGAGCGGCTCTTCCGGGAACATCGGACTGACATTCACGCTCGCCGATGCCAACACGCATCCCTGTGATCTGTCGGTCGACTACTCCATCGACGGCGGCACCACCTGGGCTTCGGCCACCGGCATCACCGGCACCACGGCCGGTGTCACGCCGGGCGCCGGTAAGACGCTCACCTGGAACTCGCGGCTGAACATCCCCGCCAACGTGGCGAACGTCAAAGCGCGCATCACGCCGCGCGATCCGTATCAGGTCGGCACGGCTGGCATTTCGAGCGCATTCGCGATCTCCAACAACCGGCTGCCGGTGGTCCGAAGCATCACGACGACCGGCACCTCCGGGAATGTTTCCGTCCAATATTCCCTGGAAGATCTCGACGACAATCCCTGCAACATCGGCGTGTTCTACTCGGTCAACGGCGGCGCCTTCACGGCCACGAGCAATGTGACCGGCAATGTCACCGCGGTTCCCCCGGGAAGCGGCATCAATCTCGTCTGGAACTCCGCGGCGGACGGCGTGTCGTTCTCCAACGACGTCAGGCTGCGGCTCGTGCCGAACGACGGAACGGGAGCCGGCGCCTCAGCGGAGTCCGGCGTGTTCCTCGTGAACAACGTGAACGAACCGCCGACCGTCAGCAACGTGTCGGTCACCCTGGCAGCAAAAACAGCCACCTTCACCTACGATCTCGCCGACGGCAACAATCAGCAGTGTTCGATTGCCGTGGCCTTTTCCACCGACAACGGCGCGACCTGGCAGCCGGCCACGAATCTCACCGGGGTTCTGACCAACATCCTGCCCGGGACCACCCGGAAGATCACCTGGAGAAATTATCCCGATATCACGAGCCAGAGCGGCACCGTCAAAGTCCGCATCACCCCCAATGACGGCATCGTGAACGGAAATGCCGGCACCTCCCCGAGTTTCGCCGTCGACAACACGGCCCCTGTCGTAAGCAATGTGAAAGCGACGAAACGCGGGGACAACAATTACGACGTCACGTATGACCTGTCATATCCTTCGAGCGAGACCGGCTGTGCGATCGGCCTCTACTACACGACGGACGGCGGCGCGACCTGGCTGCACTCGGCTTCGAGCACGGGGGTTCTTCCGGGCAGCAACAAGAGTCTGATCTGGAGCGCAACGACGGATCTTCCCGGCCCAACCTACTACTCCGTCTCTCTGGAACTCAGACCCCTGGACGGCACGATCGCCGGTCTTGCCTCCCGGTCGGCCCCCATCCCCGTCAATAATGCCGACAAGCCGGTCGTTGTGATCACGAAGCGTGATAGCCAGGATCCCCGCGGAGTCACGAATTACAACAACAATATCACCATAGCCTTCACAATAACCGATCCGTCATCGACCGGAAGCTTCACGGCATTCATCGATTATACGGCCAACAACGGGTTATCATGGCAGCCAATAACCGTCGCCGAGAACATGGTGGGAGTATCTGCCATCGGCACAGCAACCTGGGAATCCTATCGGGATTTCGCCGGCAACAGTCCTGGAAGCAATGCCCGAATTCGCATCCGTTGTACCGATGGCGAGCAGATGAGCGATACGGTTTATTGCCCCGCATCGTTTACATTGGCCAACTCGCACAAACCCGATCTTAATCAACGATTCATCGATGTCGACGCCACTGGATACTATGGAACCGCAGCTTTGAGCGAAAGTGGTCAGGTCTGGGTGTGGGGGTCCAATCCTTCGAACTATTATCTCGGTGACAACTTTTCGTATACTCAGCCGACTCAAGTCCTTCATGCCAATTGGCAAAACGTCACGGATGTCGCTTGCACATACGCAGGAGTTCTTGCTCTCGGAAGCGACAAGACAATCCGTTGCGTTGGATATTCACAATATGGAGAATTCGGAAATGGTGGTTCTGGATCAAATTATTCAACTCCAGGAGCATCACCAAGCGGTCTCAACGGTGTCATCACTGCGATCTCCTGCTCTTATCACCACACGCTTGCATTACACCAAGACGGAACCGTCAGGGCTTTCGGTTACAACGCGTATGGTCAGTTGGGTGACGGCACCACCACTAATAGGAACACACCGGTTCAAGTTGCCGGCTTGTCAAACGTGAAAGCTATAGCCGCCGGCGGCTATACGACACCTGGCTTCAGCCTCGCTCTGAAAAACGACGGCACCGTCTGGTCATGGGGATATAACGGCCAGGGGCAACTCGGCCATGGGGATACGACGACAAAATATGCCCCAGTCCAGATCCAGTCTCTCAGCAATGTGAAAGCCATTGCGGCAGGCGCCAACCACTCGCTCTTCCTGTTGGAAAACGGCAAGGTCTATTATTGCGGTCACGATGGAGCGGCTGCGCGCGGCAGCACCCCCATCGAAGTAGTCATCGGCACGACACCGCTTGTCGACATCCAGAAGATCTTTGCCGGCCAGATGGCCAATAGCCAAGGAAATAGCTTTGCCATAGACTCACAGGGCAATGTATTTGGCTGGGGATACAACACCACATACGACGTACTCGGTCTGAACAACACAACAACCCAGGCGACTCCCGTCAGAATCCCCGGGATCTCGAGAATTGCGGCTGTGGCAGTAGGGAAAATGAGTGCAGGCTGGGCAACCTATGTCGGCAGTTCTCCAACGGGCAACTCAGGCATCTGGACTACCGGCTACGGCACTTCCTATTACATGCTTGGGAATGGCGCCAGTGGCAATTATATCTACCTATGCCATCCATGATCGCCGATGACCGTCGGCTTGTCATAGATATCATGTATGAGCCGAATGCCGTCTCGTCCCATTTCGACACTTTCTCGTTCATGAATTCCAGAAGGTTGCCGATAGGGTGAGTGGCATATGATGAGGAAAACGCTGGTTTCAGTGATGGCTGGGGTGTGGCTGCTTTCGGCCGGGATGTCGGGCGCGGAAGCCGCTTCGATGGCCCGAGTGCGGTCCGGGGATGCACATTTCCGGGTGGCGCCGAGCCTGAAGAGCGACATCATCCGGACACTGCCGACCGGGACGTCGGTCGAGGTGCTCGAGAAGATCTCGGGCGTCTGGTACCGGGTCACGGTCGAGGACGAGATGGGATATATCCATCACTCCCGGCTCGCCCTTCCCGGAGCCTCCCGATCGGCGGCCCCAAGGCCGGCGGCTTCGGCCGGCCTCGACTCGGCCCGGCGCGAGGCGATGGTCGCCTTCTGCCAGAAAAACTGGGGCGAAGTGGTCCGGCTGCTCCAGCCGTGGGCCAACGAGCCGGCCATCCAGTTCAACGACCTGTTCCTCCTCGGAAGCGCGTATCGTGAGCTCAAGCAGCCGGCCGACGCCGCCGGCCTGCTCGAGAAAGCCATCGTCCTCCATCGCGGCCCGTCGGACGGGGCGCTGCTCGAGGCCCACAAGCTCCTCGGCACCCTCTATCTCCAGCTCGCCGAGCCGGAAAAAGCCGTGAAGGTCTACGAAGGCCTGCTGGCGCGCGTTCCCGGTCTCGGCTGGGCGATCCTGGGCAAGGGCGACGCCCTGCTGGTCGCCGATCAGCCGACCGAGGCGCTCGAAGAGTATCTGAAAGCCTACCGACTCGCCCCCGATGATCCGCAACCGTATCTACGCATGGGATACGCATTCATCAAACTGAAGGATTACGACAAGGCCGAGCGCTCGTTCCGCGAGATCCTGCGCCACCGGCTCGACCAGGAGGCCGCGTATCTCGGCCTGAACCAGGTCTTGCAGTTCAAGGGCAGGCTCGCCGAGGCCCGCAAGCTGCTCGAGCAGGCCGTCGACGCGAACCCCTCGTTCGCCGAGGCCCGGCGCACCCTCGCCCGCATGACCCGCCTCGAAAGTCTGCACGGCGAGCTGGCCAAGGCCCAGCAGGAGGCGGCCCGCATCGAGGAGAAGATCCGCCTCTCGAACGTCTCCTCCCTGACCGGAACGATCGTCGCCCGCCTCAAATCGACTCTCTACGAGCTGAAGCTCTCGACCGACGAACATGTGTTCCTCAACGCCCGCATCGCCGGCGGCGAACCGGGCACGAGCTTCGACGGCTTCGTCGTCCGGGGCAAGGATGCGAAAATCAGCGACGCACCGAACGACAAGGGCGCGCCGCTCCGCAGTTACCCGTATTTCCGCCAGGCTACCGCGGCCGAGAGCGAGGCCTACGAGAACATGCAGTTCAAGCTGGTCCGCGCGAAAGAGACCCTGACCCGCCTCGAATACGAGCGCCAGCGCCTCCTCGACCCCGAAAGCTGAAGCGCCCTCGAGCCTTCATAAACACCCCGAAAAACCGCTTCATCACAGAGAACACAGCGGACACAGAGAATTCACAGAGAATCGGAACTTTCTCCGTGAATTCTCTGTGTTCTTCGTGCTCTCCGTGATGAGTTTGTTCCTCGTCTTCCTGGTCCGAAATTCATCTGTTGTTTCTCCGGAATATCTCCCTGGTTCGTCCCACGTTCGAGCCTTGGTATTCTGGGGTGAGCCGTCTTTCAGTTCACCGAGGCGAGTCCGGCCCAGGGGTCTGACGGCAGACGAAGATCTGCTTCGTCGAGGCGGAGACGAAGGGTTTCTCTTCGAACGAGCCGAACTTGTGCAGGATCTCGAAGCCGTTGTATTTCAACAGCAGTTCGAGCTCGAATGGAAAATAGCACCGTATATTGAATTCCTCGAGGCTCTCCCGGCCCTCGATGTTGAAAAACCATTTCACCCGGTTGATCTGTGTCGCCGCATCGTACCCGCACTTTTCCCGCACCGAGATCCGCTTCCCGTCGGCCGTCGTGAAATGGTAGGGGTCCGTGAACTCCCGCTCCCGGTCCACCATCAGGTGGATGCTGGGATTGAACACGTCGAACAGGAACAGGCCGCCGGGCTCGAGGTGTTTCCTGACCCGCGACAGCGTCGCCTCGACATCCGCGACCGAGGCGATATCCTGCAGGGAGTTGAAGGGGATGAATATCGTCGAGAATTTTTTGTCCAGATCGAACCGGCGCATGTCGCCCTGGATGAACGTCAGGTCGAGCCGCTCGGCCGCCGCTTTGGCGCGGGCCATCGCGAGCATCGAAGGGGACAGGTCCAGGCCCATGATGTCCAATCCGGCCTTTTTCAGTGGGATCGTCAGGCGGCCGGTGCCCGAGCAGAGTTCGAGAACCGGGCCGGGCATATGGCCGCACCACTTTTTATAGAACTCGAAATCGAACGTGAACCGGTTGATCGCATCGTAGATCTCGCCCTGGTAGATCAGGCGGTAGTCATCCGTTCGCAGCATCACGTCTTTTCCTCCCGGCTCATTCAATATTTCTCTCTATCATCACTCGGACAGCGTCCGATACAGCATGTCGGCACGGCACCGGAGTCTCCGCCGTTCAGCCTCCGGTGCCCCATTCAGAGCAGCAGTCCGCCAGGCGCTCCAAGCGCGGCGCCAGACACCCCACCGGCGTGCGGCGTCGAACGCCCGGGGCTGGAGAAGAAAGGCGAGACCCTCCCGCCGGATCAGCCGGTCGATCGCCTTCAGGGTGGGGAGATAGCCGGGTCTGATGCCGCTTCCCGATGCCCCGGAAGGGCGGAGGAGCCGGACGAGGCGGGCCAGAACCGTATTCGATCGGCACAGGACGAACTCGAGATAGGCCATCCGGAACCCTTCATCGGTCGCAAATGGGGCTTCGATCACGAAGTCGGGGAGGGGGATCCCCCCGGGGCCGTTCTCCGGGGAGAACCCGATGTCGGCCAGAAGATGGCGCGCGCGATCGGCGGTTCCGGGTGGCACGATCACACCGATCGCCCATTCCCGGAGAGAGAGGGCGTCGCGAAGGCGGATCTCGTTGTTGATGATGTTGCCTTGGAATGCGCTTCCCAGGAAGGTGAACCCTTTTTCGAGCGTGGGGTCGTCGTTCAGCAGCCCGTATCGGCACAAGGCCCCGGCCAGCTCGCGGATCACCCGGCCGCGGCGCCGGGCCGGCATCGGCACCGCTTCCCTGCAGGCCGTGTTCGCGCCGGTCTGAAAGCGGTTGATGGCGGCGAGGCGACCCTCTCCCCGATCGGGCGGGTCGATGCTGTAGCTGGGGTAGATCTGCGCGTCGGCGAGGTTCACCACGGCCGGGTCGAGGATCACGCGCGGACCGGGCAGGACGACCTCCCGGCGGCGCCAGGGGCCGTCGAAGTAGTTGATGCCGGGGCCGAGCGCCAGGAACACGAACTGGTTCTGGCCCGACCCGATATCGGTGTCGTCGATGCGGGACCAGTTCAGCTTCACGGTATCCGGAACCCGTCGGCGCCGCAGCCGTTCGCGCTGCGAGAGCAGGCCGGAATCGGACGCCAGAAGCGCCGCCAGATCGCTCAGGTCGGCTTCGCTCTTTTCCTCGCGGGTGCCGAGATGCTTGTTCGCCGACAGCTTGTGAACCGGCGGGAGAAGACAGGCCTCGACCGGTGCGGCGAACCCGTCCGCCACGAGCCGATGGGGGACGCCGAAGTGCGTATCCATCAGCGGGTACAGCTCCCCCGCGGGGGCGGCGCACGCCTGCACGGGGCGGTTGAAAGCCGGGCGAAGCAGGGCGTCTGGCGCCGTCAGCAGGGTCGTCATCGATGCTTCGAGCTGCAGCAGGCCGATATCGCCGGCAAACGCCGGGTTGTCGCGGCCGGCCACCTCGTGCGGTACATGCGTGAAGGCGATCTCGAGACCGGAATCCTCGTCGCGAAGCCGGCCGGTGCGGCAGAAACCACGCTCGTAGAACAGGCCGCCGCCCGCCGTGTATCCGCGGAACGGTTGCGGCAGACGGGCATGGATGGCTTGCGAGAGGGCCGGTTCGCCTTCGAGCGGAAGATACAGGCAGGCCGAGAATGCCTCGCGCTCAGGGATCGGGATGACCGTGACGAGAAGCGGCTCGGCAACTCCCGGAACGGTGATCCACGCTCCCAGAACCGCCGCCGGCCGGGTTTTCAGGATCGCAAGCTCGCCGGCGCAAAAAATCGGTGAAGGCGCAGGAAGGGGGGAACCGGGAGCCGCGCGGGCCATTCCCGGAAAGGCCAGAAGAGCGGCCAGCCCGAGGATGCCGAGCCACGGGAATCTCCGAACGGTTATCGCGTGCCTGCCCGCCATGCGTCAGACGGAGTCGGGGTTCCCGCCGGTCGTGATGACGCGCCAGATGCGGCGGAAGATGCGGGCCATGCCATACAGCACCGCCAACTGCAGGATCAGGCCGGCGATGAGCAGGATGACGCCGAACACGCCGAGGTCCAGGTCGGTGGCCTCGTTCTCATCGGGCCGCAACAGATCGGCGCGGCTCGCCAGTTCGTCGGGGGTGAACGGCTCGATGGCGGGGTTTCCGGCAGTGTCGACCCGGATCAGCCGGAACGGCCGCCAGATGCGCGACGGCGTTGCGGACGCGATGCGGTATTCCCCGGCCACGGCGTTGTCGATCATCACCCGGACGACGACGTCCGACTCGTCGAGCCGGGCGGGAAGCCCGCTGTAATTGTGCACCCAGTAGGTGTAGCTGCCCGGAAGCGGCTCCTGGAGGGTGATCGTCTCGGGGCCGCCGCCGTCGGTGTCGTCGACATCGAGCGAGGCCGTGTGCTCGCCGAGATCCTGGTTCTTCGAACCGAAGTAGACGTGATCGAGGCGTCCCTCGCGCGAACAGAGCAGATGGGAATCGGCATCCCGCACCTGGTCGTCGCGGGAGCCCCAGTTCAGCACGATCTGAACGCGGCGCGGCCCGCCCGGCCCGACCGCCTCCATCATCATCGACAGCGTGACGGTGACGAGGTTTTCCCGCCCGGCCGCCACCTCGACGACGGTGTTCGCGAGCGGGATGTAGCCGCGCCTCCCGAAGCTGGCGTAGTAGCGGCCCGGCTGAAGTTCGGTCGTGAACCGCCCGTCCGGCCCCGTTTTCCCCTGGGCGAGCAGCTCACCCGTCTCGGAAAGGCCGATGCCGATCGAGACATCGGGCAGCATCTTCCCTTTGATGACGGCGTCGTTGACCTGGAACGTCACCGGCACCGAAGCGACCTGCGCCGCGGCCGGCACCACGAGCAGCACGAACAACAGCCCGCAAACCGCCAGCATCATCTCCCGGGCGTGTCGGAACGTCGATTTCATCCTTGCGATCCTCTCGGTGTCGGAATGGGGCTTTTTCTCAGGGTAGCGCAGATCCCCCCGAATATCGAGTCCTTCCAGGCCCTGGAAGGAAGCCGGTCAG
>DAOOQQ010000008.1:0-98103 GCA_035388825.1 Candidatus Ozemibacteraceae bacterium | reverse complement strand
CCAGCTCGATCCGTCGACGCACCAGGCGCAGGTCGAGCAGGCCACGGCGAACCTCGAGAACGCCCGGGCGAACGAGCGGAACAGCACCGCCCAGATCCAGAATCTGCGCGCCTCGATGCTGGGCGCGAAAGCCGACGAACAGGTCGGTCTGGCCAACGTCCGCAAGGCGGAAGTGGCGGTGACGGATGCGGAGCGGAGCTACAAGCGCATGAAAGAGCTGGCGGCACGGCGGCTCGTTTCCCAGTCGGATCTCGACTCGGCGGAGACGGCGTTTGCCTCGTCGAAAGCGGCCCTCGAAGCCGTGAAAAGCCAGATGGCGACCTACCGGGCGAAACAGGGTTCGATCGAGGCCCAGATCGAGGCCGCCCAGGCGCAGCACAGCGGAACCCTTTCCCAGATCCGCCAGATGGAAGCGCTTCTCAACGTCGCGAAGATCAATCTCAGCCGCACGAATATCTACTCGCCCATCGACGGGGTCGTCGTCTCGCGAAAGGTCGACGTCGGCCAGACCGTCGCGGCGAGTCTCCAGGCCCCGACGCTGTTCACGATAGCGAAAGATATGCGACGCATGCAGATCGAGACGGCCGTCGACGAGGCGGATATCGGCATGGTGAAAGAGGGCCAGACCGCGCAGTTCACGGTCGACACCTTCAAGGGGCGCACCTTCAAGGGCCGTGTTTCCCAGGTGCGGCTCTCCCCGACCATCTCCTCGAACGTCGTGACCTACTCGGTCATGGTGATGGTGGACAACGATGATCTGGTCCTGATGCCCGGCATGACGGCGAACGTCGAGATCCTCGTCGAGAGCCGGGAGAAGGTGATCCGGATCCCCTCCCAGGCGCTGTTCTTCAAGCCCCCGACGGGATACGCGCCCGCGAAGCTTCCGCCTCTCCCCGAAGGGAATCAGCATGTCCGGGTCTGGATCCTCTCCTCTGACGCGATGCCTCTTCCGGTCACGGTCAAAACGGGCATCAGCAGCAGCCGGTACACGGAGCTCGTCGAAGGCGATCTCAAACCCGGCCAGCAGCTCCTCGTGACCAACAAGAGTGCGGGAAACGGAAGAAGCCGTTCGCCGCGCGGCCCCATCCGCCTATGAGCCAGACCGGGAACGGCGCTTCGCCGGTCCGGGCCGGGAAGGAACCGCCCCTTCTCGAGATTTCGGGCGTTCACAAGACGTATTTCATGGACGGCGTCACGGTCAAGGCGTTGCGCGGGGTCGATCTCACCGTGCATCGCGGCGAGTTCGTGGCGATCATGGGCGCATCGGGCTCGGGCAAGTCGACCCTGATGAACATCCTCGGCTGCCTCGACCGGCCGACGCACGGGGTGTACAAGATCAACGGCGTCGAGGTGTCGCACCTCTCGAAGAACCAGCTCGCAACGGTGCGGAACCGGCAGATCGGCTTCGTCTTCCAGGGATTCAACCTGCTGTCCCGCACGAGCGCCCTCGAGAACGTGGAGATGCCGATGGTCTACGCGAACGTGCCCCCGGAAGAGCGGCGGGAACGGGCTCTTGCGGCGCTTGCCTCGGTCGGCCTCACCGGCCGGGAGCACCACACCTCGAGCCAGTTGTCGGGAGGCCAGCAGCAGCGCGTCGCGATCGCCCGCGCCCTGGTCAACAAGCCCGCGGTGATTCTCGCCGACGAGCCGACGGGAAATCTCGACTCGCGTTCGAGCGTCGAGATCATGACGATTTTCCAGGGACTGAACGCGCAGGGCATCACGATCGTCCTGATCACCCACGAGCCGGATATCGCCCAGTATGCAACGCGCAACGTGCGCGTGAAGGACGGATCGATCTCCAGCGACACGCCGGTCGAGCGCCAGCTCGATGCGACGGCCGAACTCGCCGCGCTGCCACCGCTCGAACAGAACGGCACGGCCGATGAGGTCGAGCCGCCGGTTCCCGTCGAGGAGGAAGGAGCGGTGCTGCCATGAATCTCTGGGGGGTCATCCGCCTCGCGCTGATCAGCATCGCGCGCAACAAGATGCGCTCGTTTCTGACGGCGCTGGGGATCATCATCGGCGTCGGCTCCGTCGTGACGATGGTCGGGGTCGGCCAGGGGGCGTATTCGTCCGTCCAGAACGAGATCTCCAAAATGGGCACGAGCCTGATCATGATCATGCCGGGCAGCTCGATGTCGGGCGGCTCGCGCATGGGGGCCGGCACCAAAACGACCCTGACGGAGGAGGACGCGCAGGCGATCGAGGCGGACTGCCCGTCGGTCTCGATGGTTTCCCCCATCGCCCGGTCCGCCGCCCCGCTGGTCTACGCGAATCAGAACTGGACCTCCTCGGTCATGGGGGTCGGCGCCGATTACCTCGGCATCCGGGCCTGGAACCTCTCCTCCGGGCGATTCTTCACCGACCAGGAGCTGCGCAACGGCGCGAAAGTCTGCGTGATCGGCAAGGTCGTGGCCGAGAACCTGTTCGGATCGATCAACCCCGTGGGCCGCTCGATCCGGATCAAGAAGATGCCCTTCGACGTCGTGGGCGTGCTCGAAGAGCGCGGACAGAGCGGGCCGAACCAGGACCAGGACGACGTCGTCGTGGCCCCGCTGGCGACGGTCCAGCGCCGCATGCTGGGCGTCACCCACATCCACATGGTGATGGCCTCGGCCGTGAGCGACGAGGTGGTCAGCACGGCCAAGGAGGAGATCACGACCGTCCTGCGCCGGCGGCACCGGCTCCTGGACAAGGAGGAAGACGACTTTCAGATCCGGACCCAGGCCGACATCGCGGCGATGGCCGGCTCGACGCTCGGCATCATCACCCTGCTGCTGGGCGCGATCGCCTCGGTCTCGCTGGTCGTCGGCGGCATCGGCATCATGAACATCATGCTCGTCTCGGTCACCGAGCGCACCCGCGAGATCGGCATCCGGATGGCGATCGGCGCCCGGGCCCGCGACATCCTGACCCAGTTTCTCGTCGAGTCGGTCACGCTTTCGTGCGTCGGCGGCCTTCTCGGGATCCTGGTCGGCATGGGGCTGACCAGCATCATTTCGCGCTTCACCGAGTGGCAGGTGTATGTCTCGATCCCGGCGATGATCGTCGCCGTCACCTTCTCGGCCGCCGTCGGCATCTTTTTCGGCCTGTATCCGGCCTGGAAGGCCTCCCAGCTCGATCCGATCGAGGCGCTTCGATTCGAGTAAGTATTATATCATTGCTTACCGAATAGCACGGCTCACGAGGCGAGAGAGGATGCCAAGTGTCGAAATGCCGGCCAGAGGGGCTTGTTCCCCGAGGCCTCGGCCCTCGATGAACACACTGGTATTCTGGACCGTTCCGGTGACCGAGCCGGCGAAGGCGGTGAACAGGGAACCGGCCGCCATGCCCCTGAGCGTTTCCGCGATTCCTGTCGCCGCCTGGCGGATCACGACGCGGGCGTTCTCGTCGGGCGCATACAACTGGGCCTTGATCACACGGGCATCGACGAGACACCGCAGCGTGCGCACCCGGTTCCACGGGAAGGGGAGCAGCCCCGCTCCCTGCCCCTCGGGCCGCGACAGGTCGAGCAGCCGCCCGATGTCCGCCTCGAGGGCCGCGACGGGCCGCAGGCCGGCCATCCGGTGGAACACCTTCCAGGCTTCGGCATCGAGCACCGCGCCCGCGCGCAGCGCATCGAGCATGTTTCCTTCGAGACCGGCCGGGCAGAACAGCAGAAATCCCCGGCCGACATGCAGGATCGGCCGGTCGGCGGCGGCCTCGGCGCCGGCAGGGTTCACGGTGAAGCCGTCCTCGCGCCTCATGCGTGCGCCGGCCGGGAACAGGGGCTCCCAGGCATCCGGGGTGATCGAGCCGGTCACGAGCACGGCATACTCGCCCGGCCCCCGCCCATAGACGAAGAGGTCCTCGGGAACGAAGTTCCGGGTGGTCGCGAACGCGCGCAGTCGGCCGAGCATCCCGCCCGGATCGGCCGTCTCGCGGCCCGTCGACTTCCCGCCGGCACGCTCGCGCACCTGTGCCCGGACGATGCCGGCCATCTGGAACGCGCTCGCAAACAGCCCTTCGGTCGCTGTCGCAGGATCGGCGGCAAGGCGGGTGAAGCCTTCCTTCAGCCGGAAGTATCCGCACACCGTCGGGTCAGCCAGCGGAGCGGGGATGGTCAACTCCGGCACGACGGAGGCGTCGGCGGCGGGCAGGAGCGAGACGAGCCCCATGACGGCCGCGACGGCGAGCAGCGCGATTCCCGGAAGAACGGCAACGCGAAACATTCTCATGCGACAGATCCCCCCCTTCCCCTTCCGGTGTCGGCTGAAATCGCGGAATCGTCCAGTCTTCCCGATTCAGCGTGAAGAAAATCCGGGCATCTGCCGATACAAGGTCCCCGAGGAGATTGCCATGTCAACCGCACACCATCGGAGAACGGCAGGCCGGGCGCTTTTGAAGCGGCTGCGGCGCCGGCTCGGCGTCTTCCTGCTGACGGCGGCGGTGGCCCTCTGCTGCTGGATTCTGATGCCGGCAATCGCGGATGCAGCGGCCTGGGCGCTCAACGCGACCCGCTGGACCGACCGTGACGAGGCCGTTTACAGCGACTTCGTGGCCCGTCTCGGCGAGTCGGGCCACGGCAATCTCAACCGGTTCATCCGGGACCGCACCCAGAACCCGCTCTATGGCGAAGAGGACCAGAAGTTCAATCTCTCGCCCGACTGCGCCGATTTTCCCTATCTGATCCGGGCCTATGTCGCGTACAAACTGCGGCTGCCGTTCGGCTACGTGTGCGAGATCACGAAGAGCAGCCGCGGCGACGAGCGGTACAGCCGGGGCAACCGGCCGAAATGCTTCAAGGATCAGGATGCGTTCAGCGCGCCCCAGAAGCTGTTCGGTTACGTCACCCTGGTGAATTCCGGATACTATAGAATGGCGCCGGCCGTGAACGACGGCGACACCTACCCCGTCCGCATCGGCCCCGACACGATCCGGCCGGGGGCGATCTATTACGATCCCAACGGGCACGTGGCGCTCGTCTACAAGGTGACCGAGGACGGCCGGGTGCGGCTGATCGATGCCCACCCCGACCGGAGCGTCTCGCGACCGTGGTTCGGCGGGAAGTTCGCGCTCGGCTCGGCGGACCAGGGCGGCGGGTTCCGGAAATGGCGGCCGATGTGGTATGGCGGCGACGGTCAGATCCACCGGGTCGCGAATCACAATATCGATGACTACTCCGCCGACGACCAGTATCGCGGAAGGTATGAGTTTCAGGGGATGAACGGCCTCTCGTATTTCGATTACGTGCGGGCCAGGCTCAGTTCACGGGGCGGTAGGGTGCGGCCGATCGAGGATTTCCGGGCAATGATGGAGGACATCCACGAGGATGTCCGGTACCGCGCGCTCGCCGTCGACCTGTGCATCCAGGCGGGCATCCACCGCAAGTCGCACCCCGGGGAGCTTCCCTGGAACATCTACGGCACGGACGGCGAGTGGGAGTCGTATTCGACACCATCGCGCGACGCACGTCTCAAAGTGGCCATCCAGGAGTTTTTCCACCAGACCGTCCGGATGGTCGAAATGGCCGCCCGCGGCGACCCGGCGATCGAGTACGGCGGCTCCTCGACACAGCTCGCCGCCGAGCTTCTGCAGGTGTATGACGAGCTGAGCCCGCAACTCACCGTCACCTACACGAACAGTGCCGGACAACCGATCCGGCTGTCGCTCCACCAGGTGATCGAACGGCTGTTCGATCTCTCCTTCGACCCGTATCATGCGATCGAATACCGTTGGGGAGCGCGTGGCGAGGAGCTGAAAACCGCTCCGGGGGACACCACGAAAGTGCGGATGTACGAGCGGGAACGGCGGCTCCGGAACCAGCTCGAGCGCCTCTACAACGTGCCGACCCCCCTTGCGATGGGCCCCGAACGGCCCCCCGATATCGACGTCCGGAACTGGCTCGCAGCGACGGCCGGCGGAGCGCCTCCCCGGACCGAGATCGTGATCGCGAGCGCCGAGCTCGACGAGGTCCAGGCGGCTTCGCCCCGGGGAACGGGGCCGGTGGTCGTTCCCGTGGCCGCGCCGTCTCCCGCGACCCACGCATTCCCGAATCCCGCCCCGCCGGCAGAAGCGGCTCAGCCGCCCGCGGCGCCGCGGAACACGGAACGGCGAGAGTCGCCGGAAGAAGCCCAGCGGCGGCTCTGGAAGTTTGCCGACACGATCCTTGGCGGTGCCGAAGCGATCGTGGATGGCACAATCGTGGCGGAGGGGCATGCGGATGCGAAAAAATCCCGTTAATCAGAAAACGCATCCGGCCGATACCAGTTTTCACCTTACGGAAGGGAGATCATCATGTTCTGCATTGCCTTGGGGGCTGCCGTGATCCTCTTGCTGGCCGTCATCGCCGAACCCGAACGCTGGCCTGCCCGGCTGGCCTCATTTCTGAGGGAGACGCACGTGCATCATGGATAAACTCTTCAGTATGGCCGAGGTCTGCCGCATCACCGGCCTGGCCGCGCACACGATCCGCTTCTACGAGACCCAGTTTCCCCGCGCGCTCGCTGCAGAACGCACGCCGGGCGGCCATCGCAAATACCGGCAGGCGCACATCGAAGCCCTGAACCGCATCGTCGGGCTATCCCGCAATGAAGGAAAATCCCTGCGGGACGTGCGCGAGATCCTCGGGGAAGACCAGGTGTCCCCCGTGCTCGTCCCGCCGCCCGCCAGACCCGAGAAGCCGACGGCGAGCGCCCGGATGCCGGAACCCCAGGAAAGCGATCTCGTCCAGGAGACCCTGTCGCTCGTGCTCCAGAACCTCGAGAAGCTGAACGCGCGCAACGAGCGGCTGGACAAGCTGGTGAGCATGCTCGTCGCCGAGACGGGCGCGCGCGAAACCGGTTCTCTGCTCTCCCAGATCGATTCGCTCCGTCACGACACGCGGCTTGCGATCGCCGACTCCCGGCGGTCTCTCGCGGAACTGGGCATGCGGGACCTGATCGGCGGCATCGACGAGTTCGGCAGTCATGAACATTGATGTCGCCTTCACGCCGGATGAGGTCCAGGCCCTCTCCGGCAAGGTCTGCATCGTCGTGGACGTCATCCGTTCGACCTCCACGCTCCAGGTCATTTTCTCGAAGAATCCCGCGAAAGTGATCCTGACGCCGACCGTTCAGAAGGCGATGAAATACGCCGCCCAGCAGACCGTTCACCCGATGCTGTGCGGCGAGCGCGGCGGTGTGATGCCCGAGGGGTTCGACCACGGCAACAGCCCGCGCGAGTATACCGATCTCGATCTGACAGGCCGCACCGTGGTGTTCACCTCGAGCAACGGCACCCGGGCCGTCGCCGACGTGAATCTTGCCCCCTACGTCTTTCTCGGTTCGTTCCTCAACGCCGGGGCCGTGACGGAAGCCGCGCTTTCGACGGCGACGACCCACGGTCTCGATATCGTGATGGTGTGCGCCGGCCGCGAAGAACGGTTCGCCATCGACGATGCCTACTGCGCGGGCTTCCTCGTCTCGCAGGTGATGAGCCGCATCCCGTCGGACCAGTCGTTCGAGCTCGGGGAGGGCGGCCAGGCGGCGCTCGCGATGTATGGCTATTACCGGGACCCGCTCAGCCTGTTCCGTGGGTCGGGAGCCGGCAAAGCCGTTCTCGGCATCGGCCTCGCAGAGGACCTGCCGTTCCTGCTGCAACGGGATCTGTATCCCGTCGTTCCGACCCTCCTTCAGCGCGAGTCTTCGACCGCCCGCTGGGGGTTTTCCCTCCTGATCTGATTCTGGTATCCTGCCTACCGGCATGAAACGAATCAGAGCAGTTCTCCCGGAACGGGTCGATCGGCTGCTCCGGCTGGTCGTCGTGATCAACCAGCGGTTCGCCGAGACCGAGGCGCTGGAAGCCGCGGCCGCAATTGCATATTATGCAATATTTTCCCTGTTTCCGCTGCTTCTGTTCCTGATCGCGATCTACAGTTCGGTCTTGCAGAGCAACGAACTCCAGGCGCAGGTTCTGGCCTACTGCGACCAGTTTTTTCCCGGCTCCCGCACGATCGTCAGCGAGAACATCCGGCAGGTCATCGAGTTGCGAGGAACGGTCGGGCTGGTCGGTATGGCCGTGCTGCTCTGGTCTGCCACCGGCGTCTTCGCGGGCATCGCCCAGAACATCAATCAGGCCTGGAAAGATGCCCCCGCCCGCCACTTCCTGCACGAGCGCTTTCTCGCGCTGACGATGATCGCCGGTCTCATCTGCTTCGTCGTCGTCTCGCTCGTCGTGACGGCCGGCCTGAATCTCGCGATCCAGATCTCGGCCTCGATGGGCCACGAGGTCATGGCCGGCATGAGTCGCGCCGGCCGCTGGCTCGTCCTTCTCACGCCCTTTTTCGGGATATTCACCCTGTTCTCGCTGCTCTACCGGTTCGTTCCGAACACCCGGGTCCGGTGGCGCGAGGCCGTAGCCGGCGCACTCTGCGCCGCGAGCTGCTGGGAAGTGACCAAGGAGATCTTCACCTGGTTCCTCGGCAGCGACTGGAACAGCTACCAGCTCGTCTACGGCTCGCTCGCGGCCGTCGTCGCCCTGCTTCTGTGGGTCTACATCTGCGGCATCATCATCCTGCTGGGTGCCCATCTCAGCGCCGGCATCGCCCTCGTCTACCGGGAAGACGCCGGCGCCTGAAAAAGAGAACCCGCGGGCCCGGATTTCCGGGTCTCCGCGGGATCGAGGCATCGGGGCGAAGCCGTTGGAACAGCGTTTCCGTCAGCGTTTCCGGTGATTGCAGAAAGTGGCTTGTGCAGCGGCGTGTTGCGGTGATTCGGCAGTTCAAGCCCCGATACCAGACAGGACGATTCCGTGTTCCCAACTCCCTTGCCGTATCGGCATCGATCTGTATCCGATCTATCGAAACCGGCGCATGGATTCCGTGCTGTTCACGCGGTCCATCAGGCCGTGAGCGTATCGTCGGGAGAGGCTTTCACAGCGGGTTCTTCCGCCGGCTCGGCCTCCTGCTTCATATCCTTCTTCAACGATTCGACGAATACCTTGAACGCCTCGAGGAACCGCCGGGCAGCTTCGTTGCTGGTCACCCCATCCACCCCGGCCGCTCCATCACCCGCGGCGTTCCCGGAGGAAACGGCCGCCCCGTTTCCGGAAACCATGACGATCCGCTCGCCCAGTCTGTTCCGGGGCAACGGCCGCCCCGAAGCGGAGGTGGAGCCCAGCCCGGGAAATCCCGAAAGACTGGTCAGACTGGTCAGTCCCGACAGCCCGTCGGCGGAGGATGCGCCGGAATCGTTCGTCCCGCCGGTCAGGCCGCTTCCATACTTGAGTTTCACCAGGGCGAGATCCGCGAAGGCACCGATCCCGCCGAAAGCCGTGCTTTTCGAGCTGGAGCTCAGAAGCGACTCGAGCCCCGAAAGCGCATCGTTCGACCCCGTTTTCAGCAGGGTTCCGAGGCCGCTCACGGCGTCCCTGCCGTTCAGCGCGTCGGTCAGACTCCGGATGCCGGACTCGGCCGCGCTCAGGAGGGACTCGAGATACGGTTGCACCTTCCCCTGACCCGCTTCGACGGAGGTTTCGGTCCCCGTCAGCAGGGCATGGACCGGATTTCCGCTCCAGCCCTCGTTTCCGAGGAAGACATCCGTCACCTTCCGGGCCACATCGTGGAACAGGCGCAGCGCCGAGGGTTCGACCCGTTCCACGTCGCCCGAAAGCCGCATATACCAGGAGAACGAGACCGCGTATTCCCCATTGCCGGTCTCGGGAACACCGCCTGTGGAGCCGGCACTCACCGGCCGGACATCGATCCGGGGATGGCGATGAACATGATGGCAGTGGCTGCAGCCACGGGGTTCCGCCCCTGCAGAGGCGGGGGAATCACTCTGCCCGGCCGCGTCCGGCCCGGCAGCTGCGGCGGCGGTCTTCGTCGTGTCGTCTGCCGCCGCCTGGAGAACGGCTCCGAACTCCCCTGTCGCCGGAGCGGCCGTCTCTTTTTTCGGTTCCGCCACGTCGGGAGTGATCGAAGCCACAACATTGTTCACGATCATGGCCTGCCTCCTGTCGGGAACCGGCATTTCTCGTTCGCTGCCCGCCGGGTGCAGGGCGGGCTATCCGGTTTCCCTTCCTTCTACTATTCCTTTCGTCATCCCCAGCGAGGAACTGCAACAAGATTAGAAGCCATTACCATGGTAAAATAACCCATTTGCTCTCGTTTTCATGATTTTTCGCCGATCGATAGCCTCGGATGAAATATTTTCCCGTCGTTCCTATCGATATCCGCCCCAAAAGTCATCGCTTGATTCGAAGGGGCTCTGTCGGTATGGTGGACTGTCACCGATCCTGGGTGACCAGTCCAACTCCGTTTGGCCGGGAGCCTCATCATGGAAAGACGTCAGAAAGCGCTTCCTCTCCGTCCCCGCCGGGGTGCCACCTGCGTAACCCTGGCGTTCCGACTGTTTCTGGTCGTTCTTCTCCTGTCCGCCTGGGGTGTTGCCTGGGTTCCCGTCTGGTTTCCCGTCCACACCCATCTGCACCCCCTGCTTGCCGCGCGTCTGCTGATCAACAAGCGCGGGATCAACGACGTCGATGCGAAGCAGTACACCCCGCTTCAGACGGCCGCCGAGCAGGGCTGCCCCGCCTGCACGAGGCTGCTCCTGAGCGCCCGTCCCGATCTCGAGAAGCAGCTCCCGCCTTCGTCACACACCGGGTATCGCGCACTCCACCTCGCGGCCACCAGCGGCAACATCGAGGTGACCCAGCTTCTGGCCTCGGCCGGAGCGGATCTGAACGGCACGGATTCGACCGGCTGCACGCCGGTGTTCTGGGCCATCCGACGCGGACACGAGGGACTGGTGGCCCATCTCCTCGCGCTCGGTGCCGATCCGAACCACCGAAGCGGCTGGGGATGGCGGCCGCTTCATTGGGCCGCCCTGTTGGGAAAGGAGCTTGCCGTCCAGGAGCTGCTCGATGCCGGGGCTTCGATCAACGAACGCATCTGTGCACAGTTCACGATCACCCGGTTCGAGAAACCCCGGGCCGACGGGGCAATCGGGCTTCTCGAGGTCCAAACCTGGCCCGACTCGCTCGGAACGACGACGCCGATCTCCTGGACCACGCATCTGACCAATCCGTGCGGCCACCCCGACCCTCTCGCCAGATCGGTGAACGCCGAGGAAGATGACAAACCGCGGCTTTACACCCCGTTGGGGTTGTCGCGGGTGTTCCGGTATGATGCCGTCACGGCGCTGCTTCAGGCCAAAGGCGGAACCGAGTAGCCCTCACCCCTCCGGGCAGATCCGCACTTCTTTGCGCGCGGCCGCCTCGAGTTCGGCCGCCTTCGCCCGTGCCGCAGCGACCTGTTTCATCCCTTTCAGGTCGAGCTTTCCGGTGCCCAGCATCGGCAGGGCGTCCACACGATAATATTGTTCCCGCTTTGGAACAAACAAATTCGGCAGTCCCATCGTCTGCAGTTTCGCGAGGACGGGCAGCAACTCGCTCTCCGGCAGGGTGTGAAGCACCGCGAGCATTTCACCGCGCCGTCCGTCGGCAACCGAGGTGACGGCGAACATCCGGGTCTCGACGCCGGCCGCTTCGTGCAGCGCCTCTTCCACGCGGCCGTGCGGAATCATCTCGCCGCCGATCTTGGAAAACCGGCTGAGCCGGTCCGTGATGCGGATGAATCCGTCGTCGTCGAGAAACGCGATATCGCCTGTGGCATACCAGCCGTCCCTCATCACCGCAGCCGTTTCGGACGGTCGGTCCAGATACCCCGACATGACGTTCGCCCCCCGCACCAGCATCAGCCCGGGATGGCGGTTCGGAAGGGGCTGGCCGGTATCGGGGTCGACGATTCTGACCGCGATGCCGGGCAGGGCATGCCCGATGAATCCCGGGCGGTATCCTCTCTGCCGGATGGGGCCTGGTGCCGGCTCGGGAACACTCGTCGAAACGACCGGCGCGCACTCCGAGGTGCCGTATCCCTCGATCGGCCAGATGCCGAACCGTTCGCCGAACGCCCGCGCAAGCCGATCCGGCAGTTTTTCGGCTCCGGTCAGCACCAGTCGGAGGCTTCGGAACTTCTCCGGGGAAACCTTCTTCAGATACAGTTGCAGAAAGGTCGGCGTGGAGATCAGCAGGGTGATGCGGTATTTCTCGATGGCGTCCCCGATCGGCCCGGCTTCGAGGGGGGTCGGATGAAAAACGATCGCGATTCCCTGCAGCAAAGAGTACCAGAGGAACATATAGCCAAACGAATGGAACAACGGGAGGATACCGATGAGGGAGTCCGCATCAGAGGTTTTCAGATACAGGCTCGTTCCAAGACAGTCGGCGACGATATTCCGGTGCGTCAGCGGAACGCCTTTCGGCTCGCCCGTGCTGCCGCTGGTGAAGATCGTCGTCACCACGTCGCCGGCAGTGATCCGTCGTTCGGCGCCGCACCATGTCTCCAGCCAGGCAAGGGGCGCCGAGAGTGCGACCAGGGCGGCCATCAGACGAAAGAACAGATCGAGACGGGCATGTTCCCCGTCCACCTCGATGACTGTTATATCATGAGGTATATTAAATCCGATTTTCGTCGCGAACCGTCGAGAGGTCAGCATCGTCCGGACCCCGGCCTGGCGGAGAGCCGAAACCATGTTCGCGGCACCGGCCGTGTAGTTGAGATTCACGCTTCCCCGGCCCGAGAGGGCAAGGCAGATGTTCGCCATCGCCGCAGGAACGCCGGGCGGCAGCAGGATCGCGACGTTTTCCTGGCCGGCCCAGAACGGGTGCCAGGCATGAGCCCAGGCCACGGCGCCGGCCATCAGCCCCCAGCGGGAAACCCGCTCATGCTGCGGGTCGGCAACGATCCGCTGCCAGAACGAGGAGCGCATGCGCCTGACCAGGAACGCGGTCAGGGGCGGCTGTTCCTTCATAGCCTCGGACCAGAGGTCACATCCCAACTCCTGAATGACACTCCGGATGTTCACCAGCGGGGTGTCGGCGGGAAGCGGCTTTCCGATCCACGCCCAGACGGCGGACCGGAGCGGCGGGAACCGGACCGAGGCCTCGGTACCGGTGACGATCATCGGCGAAGCCCACCGGGATTCCACACAGACCGGGATCACCCGAACCGGGCGTCCGTGAAGCAGGCGTTTGAACCCGCGCCGGAAGGGCAGAAGCATGCCGGTCCGCGTCATGTCCCCTTCGGCGAACAGGCAGACCAGCCGCCCGCGCGCAGCAGTCGTGGCGGCGCGGCGCACCGAGCGCAGCAGCCCGAATCGCCCATGGTCTGTATCGATCGGCAGGGCACCGAGCAGGCGCAGCAGCCAGCCCAGGATCGGCCGCTTCATCTCGTCACGTGAAACGATGAACTGCAGCGGCCGCTCCAGGAGTGCCATCAGCAGCAGGGAATCGACCGGCGTCGTCCGGTTGCAGACGAGGATCGCCCCACCAGCGGCGGGAATATGCTCCAGGCCGCGTTTCCGGACATCCCACAGCAGGGGAACGAGCCATCGGGCCAGCCAGCGCAGACCGGCCGCCACGGCCCGGCGTATCCGTCTTCTTTCGCGAAGATGCAGCCAGGAGAGTGCAGCCAGCAGCGTCAGCGCCGCAAAAAAGCCCGAAATCCCGTATGCCAGCTCGAGCCCGGCCGCGAACACAGCCGCCAGACCGAGCATCAGGAGCGTCTGGTGCGGACTTCCCGTTCCGGAAGCGAAATCCCTGTTTTTCACGCGAGGGATCAACCTCTTCACGCGTTGCAGCCCTTCCCTCACTCGAGTGCGGTCTGCGGGGGTGGTCCATGCCGGGCCTTGTCGAACTCGCCTTCCCAGATCGCGACGACGACTGTTGCCAGGCAGTTGCCGATCACGTTGACCGAAGTGCGGGCCATATCCATCAGCTCGTCGATGCCCAGAATGATGAAAATCGGCTCGATCGGCAGGTTGAACGAGGCTGCCGTGCCGAGCAGGATCACCAGCGACGCGCGCGGCACCCCGGCCACCCCTTTGCTGGTGAGCATCAGGGTGAAAACCATGGCCAACTGCTGGCCAAGACTCATCTGGATGCCCGCCACCTGGGCGACGAACATCGCCGCCATCGAAAGATACAGCGTCGTGCCGTCGAGGTTGAAGCTGTATCCGGTCGGCATGACGAACGCGACGATCGAGCGCGGCACGCCGAACTTCTCCATCGCCTCCATCGCCCGGGGAAGCGCGGCCTCCGAGCTGGTGGTGGCAAACGCGATCGAAACCGGCTCGGCGATGGCCTCGGCGAATTTGCGCACCGGCACGCCGGCCAGCACGGCGATCGGCAGCAACACCATCAGGATGAACACGATCAGCGCCACATACAGCGTGGCAAGGAGCTGGAACAGATTCACCAGGATGCCGAGTCCCATGTGGCCGACGGTGTAGGCAATCGCCGCACCGACGCCGATCGGGGCGTAGTACATGATGATGCCGGTGAATTTGAACATCGTCTCGGCCAGCCCTTCGATCACCTCGAGCAGCGGCCGGCGCTTCGCCTCGGGCAACATCGCCAGAGCGAACCCGAACAGGACGCTGAACACCACGATCTGAAGGACTTCGCCTTCGGCCGCCGATTTGAAGATATTCTCGGGAAACACGTGCAGCAGCACTTCCGAGAAGGTCTGCTTGACGACCTTCAGCTCCTCGCCGGGCGGCGCAGGCGGCATCTGCACGCCCGTCCCTGCCTGCGAGATGTTGATCGCAGCGAGACCGATGAACAATGCGAGCGTCGTCACCACCTCGAAGTAGATGAGCGCCTTCACCCCCATCCGGCCGACCTGCCGGATATCCGCATGGCCGGCGATACCGACGACGAGGGTGCTGAACAGCAGCGGCGCGATGATCGTCTTGATCAGCTTGAGGAAAATCTTGCTCAGAACCCTCGCGTGAACCGCGATTTCAGGAACGTCGTGGCCGATTTCGGCACCGACGAGCATGCTCAGCAGGATCCAGGCGGTCAGGGACCGCCGGCCGATGGCCCACAACACGAGACCGGCCAGAGCGACCCATCGAGCCACGAGGCCGACGGTGGGCGGCAAGCCAACCGCCCAGGCAAGGCTTGCAGCAGCGCCCGCAAAGAGTGTGACAAGAATGCCCGTTCGCTTCATAGGAGATCCTCCGGTTTCATGGACCGGTACCATCCAGGGGCTTCCGCCTGACGCCGGTCGCCGCGCAGTGTACCACGCCCTCCCGGATACCGGCAATCTCCATGGACGGAACCCCGCTTTTTCCCTATACTTAGAAGATATCTTTCGCATTGCGCCTCTCCAGGAGGGGAATATCCATGACCAGGCAACGAACCACCATCGCGACGCTGATCCTGACCGTCGGCATTCTCGCCGGGTCTCTGTCTGCCGCCACGCCGTCCGCACGGGCCCTCACGGACCGGTATCTGTCGGCATACCGGGCGTATCAGACCGCGATCGAAACGAAAGCCCCTCTCGACAAGACCCGCGCATGCCTCGACGAGTATCTCGCCGCCAAAGCCGCGTATGATAAGGCTGTCCGCCCCGGCACAGCCGCCCAGGCCGCTCTCGGGGCTGATTCCGCGACCATCACCGAGACATCCGCGGCAGGGAACGCGGCAGCCGGCTTTTCCGCCGGGAACGCGCCCTATACCGAGCCCCCGGAAGCCTCATGCCCGGCGGAGCTGAAGGATACCCTCCTCCAGCTCTGGCAGCAGAAGTCCACGGAGAAAGCGAGCCAGTACATCACCGAGCTGACAGAGTACATCGCGAAACATCCCGGCACCTCCTCGGCCGCCTACGCGAAATACGAGCTGGCGAAAGCCCATGAATCGATCACGCACGACACCCCGAAGGCGATCGCGTTGTACACCGAGCTCGCCGCCGATCCGGACTCCACGATCCTGGCCACCCTCGCCAAACGGCGCCTGACCTATATTCAGGCACAGGCAGACCAGCCGAAGTGGAAGCAGTATCTTTCCGCCAAGTTCAAGAAGATGGAAGACACCTACACGTCGTTCGTCCGCACCTCCTGGCTGGCGTTTCCGGTGAAGATCACCCGCTTCTTCGATTACCTGGGCAAGTTCGGCTCGTTCAAGAAAGCCCAGTCGAACGAAAGCGACTTCCAGTTGAAGTTCGAGGAACTCGCGGCCCCGTTCGTCGGCACCGTCGACCAGGTGTTCGAGCAGCTCGGCGCCGCCGGCGCGGAGCACGACGAGGACGGCCTCGTCAGGCTCCTCAACCGGAATACCGAGTCCTGGTTTGCCCGCTGGAAGCTGCTGAGCGAAGCGCGCGAGTCGATCGACGTCCAGTATTTCATCGTCGACACCGACGTGTTCGGCATGGCCCTGCTGGGCCTGCTGCACCAGAAGGCGAAAGAGGGCGTGAAGATCCGCTTCATGACCGATTCCCGTGGCAGCAACAAGATCAGCCACTGGTTCCTCGGGAAGGATTATCTCGAGGAGCTCGCCGGGTTCCCGAATGTCGAGATCAAGATCTTCAACCGCATCCGGCAGAACCTCGTCACGCTGGTTACCGACATCCGGCGCGTCATGGCCAGCAACCACGACAAGATCGTGGTCGTGGACGGCCGGTACGCGATCGTCGGCGGCCGCAACATCGCCAACGAGTATCTCGCCGACTCCGAGGACGACCGGACGGCGTGGCGGGACTGCGATATCGTCATCGACAGCCCCGAGGTCGCCACCGAGCTCGCCGCCGCCTTCGCCGCGGAGTTCACCAACATGGAGGCGAAGCTCGTCCGCAAGGATCTGATCAATCTCTCGAAGAAGAACGATGAACTCGAAGCAGCCTACAAGGCCATGCAGACCTACCTCGCCACGGGCCGGCTGTATGCCCCGGGCAAATCCTCCAGCGCCCTCAAAAAGTTCAACGGGGAGCTGGCGAAATACCCCGCCCTGAAAGCCTACGCCAGCTTCGACACGTTCGAACACGCGCACCGCTGCCCGATCCGGATCATCGACAAATCCTCCCTGGTCGGCGTTCAGAACGACGTCACGAGCGCGATCGTGCGGCTCATCGACGCTTCCAGGTCTGAGGTCATCCTGCAGAACCCCTACGTCGTCCTGACCCCCCGGGCCGAAGCTGCGCTGAAACGTGCCACGAAGCGGGGAGTCCGTATCCTGTTCCACACCAACAGCCCCCAGACGTCGGACAGCTTCCCCACCGAAGCCGTGATGATGGCCGAGTGGCGCCAGCTGCTCACGGACATGCCCACCTGCCGCATCTTCGCCCAGATGGGCACCGGCCAGCTCCATGCCAAGACGTTCGTGTTCGACGGAAAGGTCGGGGTCGTCGGAACCTATAACCTCGACTATGTCAGCGAGCAGATCAACTCGGAAGTGATCGCCGCCATCGATTCGGATGCCTTCTCCACCGAGCTTCGGTCCGGCATCATGGCCGACCTCGCCAGCACCCGCGAGTATCGGCTGGCCACCGCCGATGCCGCCGAGTTCGGGCCGGAAAACGTGCAGGGCAAGAAGATGTGGCTGATCCGGACGCTTTCCAAGATCAAATGGCTGAGGCCCCTGTTCTGAGGATCGGTTCGCCGAAAGTGTGATAGACTCTCGGTGGGCAACCGGCCCACGGGAGAGCAGGATATGACGACGAACCGCAGGCGTTCCCTGATCGGCATCGGCATCGCCGCCATGCTCGGCATCGGTGCTTCCGCTGCCGTGGCGGATCCGATCGAGGTGTATTTCGGCCCCGGCGGAGGATTCGCCGCGACGAATCGGGAACGCGCGATCACGCGGCCCGACGGCACGCTCGCCTCGGCCACGCTTTCCCAGGCGCTGATCGAGCAGATGGATGCCGCCAGCCCCGGGAGCCTGATGAAAATCTGCTCCTACTCGATGAGCGAGATGCCGGCCCTCGACGCGCTGATCCGCGCCGCCGACCGCGGCGTGGAGGTGCGTCTGCTGCTCGATGCCGCCGCCGAATGGACGGCCGACAGCCGCGAGAAGATCATCCGCCGGCTCCGTGGGGCACGGGATGCCGCACGCAAGGAGAACCGGCCCTTCAATGTCCAGGTCCGGTTCGTCACGGTTCAGACGATGCGCGACCGCAACCGCACCAAAACGCTCCGGGACGGCCGCACGATCGTCGGCACGATGCACGAGAAGTTCGGCCTGTTCTACCCGCCCGGATCGCCCGTCCCCCTCGACGGATTCTGTGGCAGTGCAAATATATCGCCAACTTCAGATCAGATCTACGCCGAGAACCGGGTCTTCTTCAAGAACCGGCCCGTCGTGCTCCGGCAGTTGCAGGAAGAGTTCGCCCGCCTCTGGAACGAGTACGGCGTGACCGTGTTCGGCCCCTCCTCGTCGGAATCCTTCATCCCCGTCGATGCCCCGGCCGGTGACGTGGCGATCCTCTTCAATGCCGAACCCGTCGACGAGACGGCCCTGACCCGGATCGACGAGGCGCTGCTGCGCATGATCCGGAGCGTCACGCCGACCGCTTCCGGCAGCCTCGATCTGGTCATGTTCAGCCTGACCGACCGGGAACTGGCCACCGCGATTCTCGACCAGGCGGCACGCTGTCCCGCCGCGAAGTTCCGCCTGCTGCTCGACATGGGCCAGATCGACGATTCGAATCCCGAATCCAGCATCATGGCCCCAGGCCTCGAACGCGAGATCGCCTCGCGCGGTCTGAAGAACGTCGAGATCCGGTACAAGTGGCGCAGCAACGCCGTCGGCTTCGACCCCGAGAAGCAGGAGATCGGTCTCGTCAGCTTCCGCAACCTGTTCCTGCACCACAAGGTGCTCGTCGTCGACAAGAGCCGCATGGCGATGGGCAGCTACAACTGGTCGGGCGCCGGCGAGGACATGAACTTCGAGGACGTGATGCTGTTCGACGGACGGTATCCCGACCATCAGCCGGTCATCGACCGGTTCCTGGCCGAAGTGGACACGGTCTGGAACTCCCGCCGGCCCGCAGCCCCGCCCGACGCCCCCCTCAAAAATGTCCCCCAGACCGTGACGGGCCCGGAAGGCCGCGAGCTGCTCGCGAAGACGATCCGGCTGCTGCGTGACCCGATCCATCTCGCGATCGTCCAGCGGCTCGACCGCGGCGCGTTCGCCACCTTCGACCAGCTGCGCGAGGTTTCCGGCGCCCCGGCCGCCGATCTCGAACGCCGCCTTCGCGACCTGACGGCCGGCGGCCTGGTCTGCCGGCACGTGAAGGATGGCGTGGAAGGCTATTCACAGGCCGACTGAGAACGGCTGAATATATGGGAGGAAACACCATGAACGTGCTCGCCATCAACGGAAGCGCCCGCAAGGACGGCAACACCGCCCTGCTCATCCGGGAGGTCTTCAAACAGCTCGAAGCCGAAGGCATCGGAACCGAGATGATCCAGCTCGCCGGCACCCCGATTCGGGGCTGCATGGCCTGCGGGGCCTGTTATCAGCGCAAGGACCACAAGTGCGTGATCACCTCCGACCCCGTGAACGAGATCATCGCGAAGATGGAAAAGGCCGACGCCATCATCCTCGGCTCGCCCACCTACTTCGCCGATGTCTCGTCCGAGCTCAAAGCCCTGATCGACCGCGCCGGCTACGTCGGCCGTGCGAACGACGGCCTGTGGCGCCGGAAGCTTGGGGCCGGGGTCATCGCCGTCCGGCGGTGCGGAGCCATCCACGCCTTCGACACGATCAACCACTTTTTCCTCATCTCGGAGATGCTCATCGTCGGCTCGAGCTACTGGAACATGGGCATGGGCCGTGAAGCGGGTGGGGTCGCGGGTGACGACGAGGGGATCGACACGATGAAAACCCTCGGTCTCAACATGGCCTGGGCGCTCAACAAACTCCACGGCTGAGTCTCCGACGACGCATCCGAAAGCAGCATATATATCACACAATATAATTACAGCATCCATGAATCACCCCCTGGTCGTCGAAGCACTGGTCAAGGATTACCGCGTGAAAGGGCAGGCAGCCTTTCGCGCCGTCGATGGCATCTCGTTTTCGGTCGCCGAGGGCGAGTGTTTCGGGCTGCTCGGCCCGAACGGGGCCGGCAAATCGACGTCGATGCAGTGCATCACCGGCTTCTATCCGCCGACCTCGGGGCGGGTGACGGTTCTCGGTCACGACGTGCATGCCGACCCGCGGCAGGCCAGAAAAGCCCTCGGCGTCTGCCACCAGGAGGACACCCTCGACACGGATTTCACGGTGTTCGACCAACTCGTCCGCCACGCCTCGTTTTTCGGCATCGGTGAGGCCGAGGCGGGTCGCAAGGCCGCATCGCTGCTCGAACGGTTCGATCTCACCGCCAAGACGGGGGTGCTGGTCGAAGCCCTGTCGGGGGGCATGCGCCGCCGTCTCCAGGTGGCACGCGCGCTCATCGCGGATCCGAAGCTGCTCGTGCTCGACGAGCCGACCACGGGCCTCGACCCCGAGGCCCGGCGCACGCTCTGGTCGATCATCAGCGGGTTCCGCCAGACGGGGGGCGCCGTGCTGCTCTCGACCCATTACATGGACGAGGCCGAGCGGCTGTGCGACCGCATCGCCATCATCCACCGCGGCCAGATCCTCGACTGCGCCCCGCCCCCCGATCTGATCTGCCGTCACATCGGCGTATCCGAGATCGAGGAGGAGATCCGGCCCGGCGTTCGCTGGAAGCGGCCGCCCAACCTCGAGGATGTCTACCTGAAGCTGACCGGCCTTTCCCTGGCGGATGACGAGTCCGAAGAGGTCGAAGATGAGGCGGGGGGCGCGTCATGAGCGGCATTCAGGCGATCGCGACGGTGTGGCGCCGGTATTTCGCCGTCTACGAGAAGAACTTCTGGTTCGGCATCGTCACGACGTTCGTCGAACCGCTGCTGTATCTGGTCTCGTTCGGTGTGGGCGTCGGCGGCCTGGTGGGCGCGCTGACGACCGAGGGCGTCTCCCTCACCTACCGCCAGTTCGTCTTCGCCGGCATCGTCGGCCAGACGATGCTGTTCCAGGGCTTCTTCGAGGCCGCCTATGGGGGCTTCGTGCGCATGTATTATCAGAAGGTGTTCCAGGCGATCGCCGTGACCCCCGTCACGATGTCGGAGGTGTTGTGGGGCGAACTCCTCTGGGACGCCTCGAAAGCCACGTTCGCCTCGACCGCCGTCGTGCTGATCGGCGTTCTCGCGGGCGACTTCCGGCCCATCGGCGCGCTGTGTGTCCTGCCCTTCGTCTTCGCCGGCAGCCTTCTGTTCGCGGCAATGGGCCTGCTGACCGCGGCACGCTCGGCGACGATCGACGAGATCTCGTATCCGCAGTTCCTGCTGATCTTTCCGATGTTCCTGTTCTGCGGCGTCTTTTTCCCGCTCGACCAGATGCCGGCGATCCTGCAGGGAATCGCCTGGCTGCTGCCGCTCACACCGGCCATCTCGGTTCTCCGCTCGCTGACGCTGGGATTCCCGCTCAAGCCCCTTGCCGTCATCGCCGTTCTTCTCTGGACGGCCGTCCTGGTGAAAATTGCGCGACGGGCAATGCGCGACCGGCTCGTCAAGTGACCCGCGACCTGCGCCCTCGAGTCTGATCCGTAGCGCGTTTCAAGCCCCTCACGTTTCGGATCGGAACAGCCGACATATCAGAAGCGCGGCACACCGCCGCTCACGACCCTCACCACGCAAAGGACCCTCTTCCATGGAATCGATTCGCGAGATTTTCAAGATCGGGCACGGCCCGTCCAGCAGCCACACCATGGGCCCCCGTAAGGCCGTCGAGCAGTTCCGGGCCCGCCACCCCGAGGCCGCGGCCTTTTCGGTCACCCTGTACGGCAGTCTGGCGGCGACCGGGAAAGGGCATCTGACCGACCAGGCGATCATCGAGGCCATGCAGCCGGTTCCCGTCGAGATCGTCTGGAAGCCCGACACGGTGCTGCCGTTCCACCCGAACGGCATGGAGTGCGTGGCGCTGGATGCGGAACGCCGCGAGACCGACCGGTGGCGCGTCTTCAGCGTCGGCGGGGGCTTCCTGCGCGAGGAGCACGCGACCGAGACGGCTCCCGTCCAGGTGTATCCCCACGACACGATGCGCGAGATCCTCGAGTATCTCGATGACAACGGCATTTCCTTCGCCGACTACGTGAAGGAGCACGAGCCTGCCTCGACCTGGGACCACCTCGCGAACGTCTGGGAGACGATGAAAGCGACGATCCAGCGTGGTCTTGAGGCCGAAGGGGTGCTGCCAGGCGGCCTGCGCCTGCCGCGGAAGGCGGGAATCTACTTTTCCCGCGCCCGCCAGCAGAGCGATCTGCTGCAGAAAATCAGCCTGGTGTTCGCCTATGCGCTGGCGACCTCCGAGGAGAACGCGGGCGGCGGCCTGGTCGTGACCGCCCCCACCTGCGGTTCGGCAGGGGTGCTGCCGGCGGTATTGTATCTGCTGCAGCGGCTCGACCATCTGTCGGATGCCCGCATCGTGCGCAGTCTGGCCGTCGCCGGCCTGATCGGCAACCTGGTCAAGAAGAACGCCTCGATCAGCGGGGCCGAAGTCGGGTGCCAGGGCGAGATCGGTACCGCATGCGCCATGGCGGCGGCCGCCGCCTGCAAACTTTGGGGCGGCACGGCCCCCCAGATCGAGTATGCCGCCGAAATGGGCCTCGAACACCATCTCGGCCTGACCTGCGATCCGGTGGCCGGCCTGGTGCAGATCCCCTGCATCGAGCGCAACGCGATGGCCGCGGCGCGCGCCGTCGAATGCGCCAGCTACGTGTTGCTGTCCGACGGCCGCCACCGCGTCTCGTTCGACCAGGTCGTGATCACGATGCGCGAAACCGGCATGGACCTCCAGAGCCGGTATCGGGAAACCGCCGGCGGCGGGCTGGCAAAGCACGTCGACGGCCTGACGCGCCGCTGCCGCCCCCTCGAGAAAATCGCCGTCTGACCCTTCTTCCCGCGGATTCCGGCGGCCACGGCGCCACGGCACGCTCTCGACCCTCCCATTCAGGGACCCGCCGAGCGAATTAGATATCATTTATTATATTATTGATGCCATAATTGGCGGTTTCGCATGATCAGCGCCGGCAGGGGGAGTCACCCTCCTCCGGCGTTTGACTTTTCCGGGAAAGGGCGCGTACAGTGTGCTGGTTGTATTCATGGGGTTATCGTTGTTCTCCCCGAAGGGAAACGGCGCCGAGGAGCCTGTCGACATGAACGGCCATGCGATGAACTGGAGTTTTCCCGCCCGGGCGGCAAAAGCCGGCCTCGTCATCGCCGGCTTCGGCGTGGCCGAGTATCTCGGATACACCACGGGCGCCCTGCGGGCAACGGCGTTCCTTCTCGCCATGGCCGGCGTCACGGTCTGCATCGGCAACCTCGAGGCCGCCGCCCGCCACCGGGTCGGCTGGCTCACCGACAGCTATCTCGGCTGGGCCTTGCTGAACCTTCTCGCCGCGCTGTCCCTCATTCTCATCCGGGGGCTCACACGCCAGTATCTCATGAACATTGCCGTCCTTGCCCCCCTCTGGATCGTCTTCGGCGGCTGGTTCGCCTGGCAGGCCCACCGGGTGGCGAACGCCCCCGGACAGCCGGATGAACCGGAAGCTGCCACGTCGCTCCCGTTTCCCAAGCGCAGCTTCTCGCTCGCAATGCTTCTCATCGTGATCTGGACAGCCCTTCTGCCCGTCCTCAAGCTGCCCGCCCTCGACCGCCTGATGGACGCGGCGGCGAAAGGCCGGAAGGATCTGTTCGCCGCCCGCCTGGAAGACATGAAGGCCGAGCTTCCGGACTCCGCCCTCGAGATCGCGCTCTGCGAAGCCTGTGATCGCCACCACGTCGAGCTCGTCGAGTGGCTGCTCACCTTGGGCCCCAATCTGAACGATGCGCCGGAAGGCAGACGGGAACCGCCTCTTTGGTGGGCACTGCGGGGTAAGGGGAGCGTCGAGGTGGCGGAGCGCCTGCTCCGGGCCGGTGCTCCGGCAAACACGCCGTTTTCCTCTTCGAGCCAGGAAAAGCCGCTCGGCATGGTGCTTTCGATGGGGTATCCGACCGAACGAACGATCGCGTTCATCCGTCTGCTCGCAAGCCACGGTGCGGATCTCAACGCCCCGATCGACGATCGCGGGCGGTTTCCCGTCGAGGCGACTCTCGGCTGTCAGGACAGCAACGTCATCGTTCCCGAGCTGATCCGCCTCGGAGCGGATCCCCTGAAAACGACGAAGGGCAATCTGTTCTTTCTCGCGCTCCTCGGCAGGCAGCCCGACACCCTCCGGCTCCTCCTGGATGCGGGCCTTTCCCCTACGGCGACCGACACGGCGGGCAACACGTTCCTGCACATCATGACGATGCGCAATCTCGGCGCACGCGACGCCCTCTATTACGGCTTCACCGAGTATCTTCCCGCCGTCATCGACGCGCGAAACGCCGAGGGCAAAACGCCGCTGCATCTCGCCGTCGATGCGAACAACCTCCAGGACGTGAAGATCCTGCTGTCCTGGAACGCCAATCCGCACATCCCCGACCTGAAAGGGGAAACGCCGCTCGATCTCGCCCGGAGCAAACGCTTTCTGCGGCTCGCGGAGCTGATGGAACAGGCACGCCCCTCCTCGAAATGACGAAGAATCCAAAGGAATGGAGCCCATGAACGGAACGACCCGCTTGATGTTGCCCCTGCTCACCATCCTGCTGATCCTGGGCGCCATCCCGGCCGAGGCATCCAGGCGCTCGAAAACCGAGTATGACCGGTGCCAGGACACGCTCCAGAAGCTGTTCGGCTGGGCCGAGCTGATGTCGCTGGATCACGCCGGGTTTCCCCCGCCCAATCTCCCTTATGCCACGGACACCGGAGAAATCCCCCTGACCTTTTTCGTCGAACAGTCGCTCGTGGCCGACCTCGATCTTCTCCGTCTCATGCAGCCCTCCTGCCGGTATGCCGTCGCCCCCTGGGCGCTCCCCGCCCCGGAGCGGGCATCCGGAACCACGGACGACCTCTACTGCGCCAAACACGGATTCCTCAGCCGCATCCACGACGGCAGCGGCAACCAGATCGTGACCGCCGATGCCATTCGGTCATATTTTATATCGAATTGTACAAAACAGGGAATTCCTCTCGAATCGTGGAAGGCCGCGCTCGACGGATTCGACCCGGATGTCTACGGCCTCGGCAGGGCGAACACCCTTCCGAAAAGGTTCATCAGCACCCTCATGCTGACCGGTCCAGCCCCGTTCCTTTTCCTGCAGGTGCTGACCGCCCTGGGCGGCTGCCTCGTGTTCCTGCGCCGCTGCGGCGCATGGCGGCCGAACATCTGGGCGGGCATCACAGCCGGCGCCAGTTTGTGGGTCGGTTTCCCGACGCTCTACCTGTTCCTGTATCAGAAGCTGGCCGTCGAAACGATGACGCTCCAGTCGCTGGTCCCCCTCCGCATCCTGTTTGGCGCACAGGAGATCGCCTCCCTGCCGCTCTTTCTCTTCTTTTTCACGATGATCTTCGTCTTCAGAAAGCAGGGGCGACCGTCCGGCCCCGTCATCCTGCTCACCTTCGCGGTCGTTCCCGGCGTTCTGTTCACGAACGTCCTCACGACCATCGCCGGCCTCTGGGCCTTCCGAAGCCTGCTCCGCTCCGCCGCATCGGCCGGACGCTGAGCCGGAGGATCAAACCATGACTGTCGCCATCGTCTCATCCCACTGCCGTCTCATCTCCACCGAGCTCCAACTGCGCCCGGCCCAGGTCGAGGCTGCCGCCTCGTTGTTCGAGGAAGGTGCGACCGTGCCGTTCATCGCACGGTACCGCAAGGAGAAAACGGGAAGCCTCGACGAAGTCGCCCTTCAGACGATCCGCGACCGTCTGGAACAGCTCGGCGAGCTGGACAAGCGGCGCGAGGCGATTCTCGGCTCGCTGTCCGAGCGGCAACTGCTCACCCCGGAGCTCGAATCCTCGGTCCGCGGCGCATCCACGCTGACGGCGCTGGAAGACCTGTATCTCCCCTACCGCCCGAAGCGGCGCACCCGCGCCCAGATGGCCCGGGAACGGGGCCTCGAGCCGCTGTCGAACCACCTGCTCCTCCAGGAGCCCGCGTTCGACCCGCTCCGGGCGGCGGAAGCCTACATCGATGCGGAAAAGGGCGTGAAGAGCCCGGAGGAGGCCCTCGAAGGGGCCCGCGACATCATCGCCGAGTTCGTCAGCGAGCACGCCGAGGCCCGCCAGGCGGTGCGCGCCTATTTCGAGGCATTCGCCCTCATCGAAACGGCCGTCGCGAAAGGCAAGGAGGAGGAGGGCGCGAAGTTCCGCGACTGGTTCTCCTGGCGCGAGCCCGCCGCCAAAGCCGCCGGCCATCGCCTCCTCGCGATCTTCCGCGGGGAGAACGAAGGCATCCTGCGGGTCACGATCCGCCCCCCGGCCGACAAGGCGCTTGGCATCCTCGGCCGCCGGTTCCTGAAGAACACGGGCAGGGCAACGGAGCAGGTGCGCCTCGCCCTCGAAGACGGGTATGAGCGGCTGCTCGCCCCTTCCCTCGAGACGGAGCTGCGCGCAGGCCTGAAGACGCGGGCCGACGACGAGGCGATCGCCGTGTTCGCCTCGAATCTGCGCGAGCTGCTGATGGCAGCCCCGCTCGGCCAGAAGAACGTGCTCGCCCTCGATCCCGGCCTGCGCACCGGCTGCAAGCTCGTCTGCCTCGACCGGCAGGGCGCCCTGCGCCACCATACCGTCATCTATGTCACCGGCAGCGACCGGCAGCGCGAGGAAGCGGCCATCACGCTCCGGGAGCTGTGCCGAACCTTCTCGATCGAGGCCGTCGCCATCGGGAACGGCACCGGAAGCCGCGAAACCGAATCGTTCGTCCGAAGCCTGCCGGATCTGAAGCAGATTCCCGTCGTGCTCGTGAACGAGAGCGGCGCCTCGGTGTATTCGGCCTCGGACGTGGCCCGCGCCGAGTTCCCCGACCAGGACGTGACGGTACGCGGTTCGATCTCGATCGGCCGCCGGCTGATGGATCCGCTCGCCGAGCTGGTCAAGATCGATCCCAAATCGATCGGCGTCGGCCAGTATCAGCACGACGTCGATCAGAAGAAACTCAAGCGGGGTCTCGACGACGTCGTCATGAGCTGCGTGAACGCCGTCGGCGTCGAAGTGAACACGGCCAGCGCCCCACTGCTGACCTACGTCGCGGGCGTGGGCGCGCAGCTCGCCTCGAACATCGTCGCCTGGCGCACCGAGAACGGGCCGTTCCGGAGCCGGGCCGATCTGAAGAAGGTGGCGCGGCTCGGCCCCAAAGCGTTCGAGCAGTGCGCCGGCTTCCTGCGCGTGCGCCAGAGCGACAACCCGCTCGACGCCAGCGCCGTCCACCCCGAGCGGTATGCGCTCGTGAAAAAGATGGCCTCAGATCTCGGTTGCGCCGTATCCGACCTTCTCGCCCGCCGCGACCTCCGGGCAGAGATAGACATCAATAAATATATATCAGAGGATGTTGGCCTGCCGACCCTGCGCGACATTCTCGGCGAGCTCGAGAAACCCGGCCGTGACCCTCGCGCCGGCTTCGAGGCGTTTTCCTTCGCCGAAGGCATCCACCGGATCTCGGACCTGCGACCCGGCATGAAGCTGCCCGGCATCGTGACGAACGTGACCCGGTTCGGGGCCTTCGTCGACATCGGCGTCCACCAGGACGGCCTGGTGCATGTCAGTGAACTCGCCGACCGGTTCGTTCGCGAACCGTCCGAGGTCGTGAAGGTGCAACAGAAAGTCTCCGTCACCGTCCTCGAAGTCGACGAGCAGCGTTCCCGCATTTCTCTTTCGATGCGGACAATGCCTCGAGAGGGAAATCGAAAAAGGGAGGGGTGAACGAACTCAGCCTCCCATCAGGCGACGCTCTTCCAGGGGACGATCCCATCGAGGGTTTCGTAAAGTACGGAATCTTGCGCCACCTCGAGGTCATACCATGACTGGAGATTGAGCCAGTATTGCGCCTCCATGCCGAAAAATCGGCCGAGGCGCAGAGCGGTGTCGGCCGTGACAGCCCGCTTCCCCAGAACGATCTCGTTGATTCTCCGGGGAGGAACGCCGATGCGCACGGCAAGCCGATACTGGCTGATTTGCAGCGGTTTCAGAAAATCCTCGAGAAGGATTTCCCCGGGATGAACCGGCAGGAGTTTTCTTTCATGTTTCTTCATCTTGCACCTCGTCTCCCTGTCCCTCAATGGTAGTCGATGATTTCGACATCCCGGGCATTTCCATTGCTCCATCGGAAGCAGATCCTCCACTGATCATTGATGCGTATGCTATGTTGCCCCTTCCGGGATCCTTTCAGTTCTTCGAGATGGTTCCCGGGCGGAATCTTCAGGTTGTCGAGGCTCACGGCGGCATGGATCTGCAAGAGTTTTCTCAAGGCGACACGCTGAATGGCCGACGGGATGCGTTTCGATCGTCCCCGGTGGAAAAGGGTTTCCGTGTCTTTCGAACAAAAACTCAGAATCATTCCTGCGCCTCGCGGCATAACGCCTAACGTTAATATAACGTCATGCGCTCATATCGTCAAGTCCCGACGCGCACGATGCGAAGAGGGAGCCCTCGGCGGCAGGATGGCACAGTCTCAGGCAGCCTTGACGCCGATGCGGCTCAAGAGATGCTTCCCATGTGCCGATAGAGGTATCTGATTCTCTATATCTGGGGGAGTGTGACGTGCGCACGGGAACTTCACGGCCAATCGACCTGGTGACCGCTCTGGCGGTTCTGTTGTCGATCGCCGCTCTTGCCATCCTGGCAACAGGCTGCAGTGAGCGCAGCCCGCTCGTTCCCGTGTCGTATGTCGAACCGCCCGGGCCGACGGCGACAGGCATCGGCTCGGGAACTGCGACCGTCGGCTCGGGTTCGGCGACGATCGCGACCCCCACGACGACGGTGACCCCGTCCGACACGACCGGCGCCTTCGATCTCAGCGGCTCGGTCTACGATTCGGTCACGGCGGCGGGCGTTCCCAACGTCACGGTAACGACGAGCGCCGGTCACAATGTGAAAACCCTGTCGAACGGCCGGTTCTACCTGACGGCGGTCCCATCGGGCATCCACACGATCTCGCTCTCGGCAAGCGATTACGAGGACTTCTCCTACGCCTTCACACTCGCCTCCTCCGGCGCCCTGCAACCGCCTCTCGACGTGTTCATCACCCGCAAAACATACACGATCCGGGGATACGTCGTGAACAAGGGCTCGGCCGGGGACTCCTCGATGGGATATTACGAAGAGGCGATCGACGGCGTCGATGTCGCGATCGAGGGGCTCGCCAGCTTCACCACGACGACGACCAGCAACGGCGCCTTCACCTTTGCAGGCCTGAAATCCGGTCTGTACACCATCGTCGCGCAGAAACCGGGCAGTTTCGAAAAAGCACGCGTCCAGGTCGAGATCAAGCCGGACGGCACGGTCTCCCCGGCCGCGATCGTCATTTCCCTCTCGCCAAGCAGCTTCTCGATGCAGGGGCTGGTCAAGCTCGACTCGACGAAAGAGCCGCTCGGCGGCATCCGCATCGATCTGCTCGACCAGGATTCCACCTCCGTCGCCTGGACCCTCTCCACGGCCGAGGGGAAGTTCTCGTTTCTGAACCTGCCGGCCGGCCTGATGTATCTGACGGCCCAGGGCGACGGTTTCTACAACGCGACCGCCGTGGTCCAGATCTTCCAGGACGGCTCGATCTCGCCGGCCACGCCGGAGCTGTTCCTGACGCGGCTGCCTTCCGAAAACGACCTGATCTGGGCTTCGGGAACCATTCGCGACGCCTACACGGCCGGCCCGCTCGAGTTCGTCACGGTCATCCTGAAAGGCTACGCGAGCACGATCACCGACCGGTACGGATATTATTCGCTCGGCAATATCGCGCCCGGCCGGTACCAGTTGACCTTCACCAAGGAGGGGTTCAACCAGCTCGACGTCGCCCTGACGGTGAACGCCGACGGCACCACCTCTCCGCCCAGCCTAGATTACTTCATGATCTACACGCAGGGCGCGGGCCAGGGCTCGATCGTCGGCCGGTATGTGCCGTCCATTCCGCCCGAAAGCGGCCTTCCTGTTGCCGTCTACCAGATCTACTCCGAGAGCGCCACCAATCTCCTGTGGACGCTCGTGAGCCCCTACACGCCGATCAAGACGACCGTAACCGGCGCGGATTCGCCGCTCACCTCGTCGAACGAGAGCGGGATCTTCAAGTTCACCCACCTGAATCCGACCACTTCCAACCGCAAGTATCTCATCGTCGTGGGCGAAGGCGGCAACACGGCCCCGGAATATGGCGAAGACTATAAAATCCTCACCATCCCGCCGGGGGTGCGGAAATTCTATTTCATCGTCGACGTCGTGGCGGGCCAGACGACCTTCGTCACAAACTACGAGCAGGAGAATTTCTGAACAGCCGCATCGCGACCAGATTCCCGGGAATCGCGCTTCTCGGGTTCGTGCTGCTGTTCCTGTCCGCTTTTCCCGCGCAAGCAGCCCCGAGCGGCCCGGTCAGTCTCGACGGACGGCCCGGCCTGCTGACGATGGCAGTTCCTGTCGGAACGGCCACCCGGCTGATCACGGGAAGCGTCCGCCACGGTATCGCGGAAGGCGACGTCAGCATCCGCGGCCGAACCATCCGTGAAACCAAGCATGAAACCTGGATTTCGGCAGCCGCACGCCTCCATCCCCATGTGCTGTTCATCGCAACGCACCTGGCATCGAGCCGTGACACAAGCCCGACCACGGTCGGCATCGACGGGGATGCGGGGATCACGGCCGGCGGAGTTCACATCGAGGTTCCCGAGAAGAGCCTGGCGTTCGGCGGCTCCTACACCCAGCTCACGGCCGGGGACATGGGCCGGATCGATCTTTCCCAGCTCGAGCATCTGCGCCACGTCTACGTCACGGTTTCGGACGAGCTGGCCAGAAACCTGCGCGGATATCTCCAGCTCAAAGAGGCGTTCAGCCAGGAATACACCGCCGTGTATCCCGACGGCCGACAGATCCGCGTTCCGCTCAAGCGGGTGGTGATCGGAACGGTCGGAGCGATGCGCCGATTCCGGACGGGGCTGACCCTGTTCGGCGAGACCCAGATGTTCGACGACGAGGATTTCCTCTACTACGGGGACGACCACTACTCGGTCAACGCCGGCTGCAGGCTGCAGTACAGCCGTTTTTCCGCTGAACTTTCCGCCCGCAGTCTCAACCGCACCCCGACCTGGTATTTCGGCTTCTCGGCCGCCCACTGAAAGCCCGTTCTGCCGGGCGCACCCTGATGCGCCCCTGCAAATGTGGCGTTGGGGTCTCTAGCGATAACACGAGAGAAGGGGAAACGAATCCGCAGATGGAGGGCCGATGAACGCAGATGAAAAGCCAGAGAGGATTTCATCTGCGCCATCTGTGTCATCTGCGGATCGGTTCTTGTGACGAAAAACACATACCAGGCACAGAGAAATTGGTTCTCATTCTCTGCGCCTCTGTGGTGAAACGTTCTTTGGAACTCCGTGGCGAGTCCGGCGGATAACCGGGTGGGCGTTTGCGCCTTTGAGATCAGCGGGAGCTGCCGGTTTTCACGAATTTGAGGGCCAGGGAGTTGATGCAGAACCGGAGGCCGGTCGGCTTGGGGCCGTCACGGAACACGTGGCCCAGGTGGGCATCGCACCGGGCGCACCGCACTTCGAGGCGCGACATGCCGAAGCTGTGGTCGGCCTCGGTCGTGAGGCGGCCGGCGGCGATCGGCGCGGAGAAGCTGGGCCAGCCACACTCGGTGTCGAACTTGTCACCGGACGAAAACAGGTCAGCGCCGCAGCAGACACAGGTATAGACACCATTATCGTTCAGTTTCACGTATTCGCCCGAGAACGGCACTTCGGTGCCTTTCTCCCGCGTGATGTGGAACTGGTCGGGCGTCAGGATCTTCTGCCACTCCTCGTCGGTCTTCACGATACGGTCCGTCATGCTGGCACCTCCCGATTCCGCGGCCGGGCTGGAAGCCCGAACCTCGAACGCGACCGACGGACAGGTGACCAGAAGGTACACCCCTGCAGCCGCAACACATCCCAGGGCGATCATACTGCGAATCGAATGCTTCATCTCGTTCTTCCATTCACGAGCAGGCCAGACCGGCTCGTTCTATATTAGTCAGTTTGCAAGAGGGTGTTCTTTGAGAATCGTCACGGCTTCGGCCATACGCCGGAAGGTGGCCGGATCCCCCCCGCGGTCGGGGTGGTGCCGCAGGGCAAGCCGCCGCCAGGCACGACGGATATCGGCATCCGAAGCGTTTTTTTCGAGACCAAGAACGGCCAGCGCGTCCAGCCGGCTGCTGCGTCGGTGGTAGGCGCCCCAGAACGCGTCGAGGAGGGTTTCGACGGCGACCCGGTCCGTCTCCTCGAGCTGTTTCAGATCGAGGTAATACGCGCGCAGCGGATCATGGAGCTCTGGAACGAGGCCTTCGTGCCGTTTCAACGCTCTACGGGCGATGCGGAGGCAGTGGATCTCGAGATCCGCCTCCCCCGAGCCGCGAAGCCGCTCCCGGAGCAGATACAGCAGGTGGAACAGCGTGAAATGGGCCCGGAAGAGCCGCACGGGATCGGCGGAATGCCAGCCGCCGAAAACGTCATGGCCCCCTTCCCGGAGCCGGTCGAGAAGCTCCTCCTCGCGCCAGACGGAGTTCTGCCGGAGCAGTTCGTCCAGCACTTCCAGCAGTTCTTCCCGCTTTGTCACGTCCATCCGTTTCCCCGTCGCTGCGTATGACCGGATTGTACACCGGGCATGCCTCTCGTGTATACCGCGGAGTTTCCGCGTTCGAGGGCATCTTGCCATGATCGAGTCCCGGGTGGTACATAAGGCGGAGAACCATGAAGCCGGCGCGAAGAGAGGCCGGCCATCGGAAAGGAGATTTTCGCGTGAATCGATCGCCCCGTTTTCGCCTGTTTGCCGGGCTGGTGCTCGTTCTGGCTCTCGTCGCGGCGGCACCCCTGATCGCGGCGGAGGAGCAGGCCAGGCCCGTCCTTCCCAAGCTGGAGTTCGAGAAGTATGTGCTTCCCAACGGCCTGCAGGTGATTCTGCATGTCGACAAGAAACTTCCCGTCGTGCATGTGAACCAGTGGTATCACGTGGGTTCGAAGAACGAGAAACGGGGCCGCACCGGCTTCGCCCATCTGTTCGAGCATCTGATGTTTCAGGGCTCGAAGAACGCGAAGGGCGAGTATTTCACCTGGGTCGAACGGGCCGGCGCCAACCTGCGCGAGGGGGGCGTCAACGGCACCACGGGCAACGACCGCACCAATTACTTCGCCACGGTCCCGGCGGGCCATCTCGAGTATCTGCTGTGGCTCGAGTCCGACCGCATGGCCACCCTCATCGACGACCTCGACGAGGCGAAGCTGAACAACCAGCGCGACGTCGTGAAGAACGAACGTCGTCAGAGCTATGAGAACGCTCCCTACGGCCGGGCCGGCGAACTGTTCGCCACGTACATGTATCCGCCCGACCACCCCTACTCCTGGCCCGTCATCGGCAGCCAGGAAGACCTGACGGCCGCCACGCTGGATGACGTGAAGGAGTTTTTCAAGACATATTATACTCCGAACAATATGTCGCTCACGATCACCGGCGACTTCGATCCGGCCGAGGCGAAGAAGCTCGTGGCGAAGTATTTCGGAACCATTCCCTCGGGTCCGGCCCTTGCCCGGCCGAAGCAGTGGATTCCGGAGCTGAGCGCCGAGCGGATCGTCGAAGTCGCCGACCGCGTTCCCCAGACGAAGATCTATCTCTGCTGGCACTCGCCGGCATATTTCGGGTCGCAGGACGCAGAGCTGGACATCGCGGCGGCGGTGCTGTCCGACGGCCTATCCTCGCGCCTGAACAAGGCCCTGGTGTATGACCGGCAGTTGTGCACCGGCGTCGGCGCCTACCAGGACAGCATGGAGATCGCCGGCAACTTCTGCATCGAGGCGACCCTCCGGCCCGACGCCCGGGTGGAGGAAGTCGAGAGCATCATCGATGCCGAGATCGCACGCCTGGCGAAGGAGGGCCCGACCGCCGAGGAGCTGGAGCGGGTGAAGAACAAGATCGAGTTCGGCTTCGTCTCGTCGCTGGAGGCGATCGGCGGCTTCGGCGGCAAGGCCGACATGCTGAACAAATACAACACCTACCTCGGCAGCCCCGAAAAGTTCGCCGCGGATTTCGAGCGGTTCACCCGCTTGACGGGCGAGGATGTGCGGGCTGCGGTGGCACGCTGGATCGACAACACGAAGCGGGTGAAAATGCGCTTCCGGCCCGAGAAACCGGGAGAGGTCGAGCAGATCGCCGTCACCCGGGACAAAGCCCCCGAACTCGGCCAGGACCGTGATTTCGCCCCGCCCGCCGTCAAGACCGGCAAGCTCGCCAACGGCCTCGAGATTCTGGTCGTGGAACGGCCCGAGCTTCCCAAAGTCGCCGTCAGCCTGACCGTCCGGGCCGGCAGCCTGTTCGACCAGCCCGGCAAGGCCGGCTGCGCCCAGTTGACGATGGCCACGATCGAGATGGGCACCAAGACCCGCAAGGCACTCGAGATCGAGCAGGCGATGTTCCAGCTCGGCACCTCGCTCGGCTCTTCGGCCGGCCGCGAATCCGCCGGCCTCGCGTTCGAGGTGTTGAAGCGCAATATCGCCCCGGCCCTGGCGATCATGGCCGATGTGGCCCTGAATCCGGTGTTTCCGGCCGAGGAGTTCGAGCGCGAGCGTAAGCGGATGCTCGACGGGATGTCCCAGGAGGAAAACGATCCGCGCAGCCTCGCCGGTCGCCTCCGGTCGGTGCTCGCCTTCGGCGCCGACCATCCGTACGGCTGGCCGTCGAACGGCTTCGCCTCCACGGTCGAATCTCTGAGCCGGGAAGACCTGGTCAAGATGCACGCGGACCGGTTCATGCCGGGAAATGCCGCACTGAGCTTCGTGGGCGACATCACCCTCGACGAGGCGACGAAGCTGGCCCAGGAGGCTTTCGGCTCCTGGAGTGCCGGAACGGCCCCCGCCCTCGAGCTCCCGGCTCCCAAGCCCGCCAAAACCGGCACCGTCTACCTGATCGACAAGCCCGGCGCGGTGCAGACCGTCGTCCTCCAGTTGCTCCCCGGCATCAAGCGTGCGGATCCCGCCTACTACCCGCTGATGCTCGCCGATGCCGTCTGGGGCAGCGGCGGGTTCGGCACCCGGCTCAACCTGAATCTTCGCGAGGACAAGGGCTACACGTACGGGGCCCGGTCGGCCCTGGCCTCGTCCCGAGAGGCGGGAAGCTGGTTCGCCTCGGCCTCGGTGCAGGGCAACAAGACGAAGGAGTCGGTCGTCGAGTTCGTGAAGGAGCTCGAAAACCTCGGCGGCAAAAAGCCGATCACCGAAGCCGAGCTCCAGAGTGCCCGGGAAACGCGCCTGCGCGGCTATGCCCAGCGGTTCGACACGATGGGAAAGGTCGCCGACCGTATCGGTGAACTGTGGGCGCTCGGCCTGCCGTATACCGAGTTCGTCACCGAGTTCGAGAAAACGAAAACCCTCGGCCTCGCCGAGGTGAACGCCGCCGCCGCAACCTACGCCGGCAAGGGCCCTGCAACGCTCCTGCTGATCGGCGACCGCGCCAAGATCGAGCCCGGCATCCGCGAACTCAACCTCGGCGAGATTCTCGTTCTCGACGCCGAAGCCAAGCCACTCAGATAGTCCCTTCGATAAAAAGCCCCCGATCCTGACGGATCGGGGGCTTTATTATTAAAATACATACTTTTCATATCATTCGAGGAAATGTTATACTTTGCATGACAGAATGACGGCATCGTGCCGGTGGACTCTCCCGCCCCGTCCCGATGCCGGAGAAGAGGGATCGCATGCATCTTCGCCGTATCACCACGGGCTCGGTCCTGCTCCTGCTTCTGGTATCGATCATGATCGCCGGGGTCATTTCCATTCAGTTGATTCCCAGCTACGCCACGACCGTACAGCGCGAGCGTGAAGTCGAGCTGGCCGGGCGACTCGAAGCCATGCGCCAGGCGATGCTGCTCGACGCAGCCGCAGGCAGCCCTCATCTCCAGTCTCTCTACCAGCAGATCTGGTCGATCCCCGACCATCGCCAGGATCTCCGCACGTTGGCGTTCGACGTCTATCTCAGCTCCCTCGTTGCAAGCGGCTATCTCCCCCTGGTCCAGAGCGATCCTCTCGTTCCCGCCTTCCGATGGGGCTCCCAACCCGGAATGATTTTCTGGTACCCGACGCGAAATCTGGTCGCGAGTGGCAGCTTCGAAGTCCAGGATCTGTCACAGACACGATGGCGGGCGGATGGCCTCACCTGCGGTATCGCTCTCGTCACGTCCAACCAATGGAATGGAAAAACGACGGGCGACAACGCCGCCCCCAACCTGGCAAACCGCTTCGGATCGATTTTCGGACAGGGCGGACATGCTCTGCTATTGGTCAGCAAATGAACTCGACAGGGCATCCCTCTGACCCGACCAAGGATATGCAACGATATGCCCGCATCCTGGACACGATCATCGTGGTGCTCCTCTTCCTCCTGGGCTGCTGTCTCTTCGCCAAGTTTCTCATTCCTCTCTTCCGGACGAATCCCCCTCCGCTTCCCTCGCCATTCCAGATCCGACCTCGACCTCCATCCACGCCATCTGCCACCGTCGTTCCCCGTTCTTCCCCCCACCTCCATGAAGCGAAGATGGCCGAAGCCCTGTTCATCGAAGCGGCACACCTGATCGACGCAGGGAACATCGGCACGGCCGAGCCTCTGCTTCTGCGGGCCAGGGCGTTATGCCCCGACGATCCGAGGTTCGCCTATCTCCTCTCCACCCTCCCGACCGCAACGGCACGCCGAGCTGCCGAATCGGACATTCTGGCAGCGATGGCTGCCAGCTCGCCATCCGATGTCTGGAACCTTTTCACGAATGCAGCCTCGGCCGATCCGATGTTTTTCGATCGTCATGCCATGCGCCTCATCACCTTCTTCGAACAATCGAACGAGCCAGCCTCGGCCGTGTCCCTTCTCCGGACCCACCTGAAGCGAAAGCCGTTGGACACATCCGCGTTCGATACCTGGCAGCGCCTGACACGCCGGCTTGGACACACGGCAGGAGTCGTACCATGAACCGTCATCATGATCCTCGTCCACGAAGCATTCCCGTTTTTCTTCTCGCCCTCCTGGTTCTGCTCCTTTGCGCACCCCTTCCCGCCAATGGAGCCGTGCGCATCAATAGCATCACCTGTTCCAGAGCAACCGTGTCCAAGGGGCAAACGGGAATCCAGGTCACGATGGATGTCGAAAATCTGGATACGGCATCCGCCGTGACCCTCACGGCGGCCAACCTCACCTTCACGCTCGGCAGCTACGAAGTGGCCCACAACAGCCCAGCCCTTCCGACAAGCATCGGAGCAGGCTCGCATCTCGCCTGTGTTTTCACCGTGTCCGTCAATCCGCTTTCCACCTCTGGGGTCTGTACGGTCGATGGCACGGTCACGACGTCGGGCGGCAGCGACCCATCGGCCGACGTCATCCATACCTGGACGGTCCAGCAGCCTTCGGAACTGGTCATCACTTCGATCATCGGCCCCTCGACCATCTCCCGGGGCAGCATCGGCAATCAGGCGATCATGGATGTCAGCCGTTCGGGTGAGGCCAGTGCCTGGCTGAATGCCGTCGACCTCGTTCCCGATACACCGACGAACTATCTCGATTGGGTGCTCAAATCCCCGCAGCTGCCGCAAAATTTCACCCGCAGCTCTTGGTGGAACAAAAAATGGCCGTTTCGAAGAATGATGTCGATCACCAACCAATCGCAACTGACGCTTCCGGCCACCTACGAGATACGCCTCACGTTCGATCATGCCGCTCTCGTCGATGCCGGAAAATCCCTTCCCTCCGGCGATGACATCCGCATCATCTACGACGACGGGGTGAACTTCTACGAAATCCCCCGCTATCTCGATACGCGGCAAAGCTCCTGGCAATCTCCCCAGACGACGATCTGGTTCCGGCTCCAAACGCCCCTCGCACCCGCTCCCGCGGCGGACAAAAAATATGCCATCTACTATGGAGCCGGCATGGCTGATGCGATGAACCCACCTGATGATCCCAACGCCGTCTTCATCTTCGACGACGACTTCGAAAGCGGCAACCGACCGGCCCCTCTCAACTGGACCATCGGCAAAATCGCCGCCTATACGACGGCATGGGCCATCGGCATTCCCGGCCCGGCGGGCCAGATCACCCCCTTGTCCGCCTACAGCGGCACGAGAATCGCCGCCACCGGCCTCACGACCCAGTATACGGGACAAGTACCTGCTGCCGAAGTGATGTGGCTTCGCTCACCCTCCATCGATCTGGCCGGCAAACTGAATCCCACCCTCACGTTCTACGATGTTTTCGACATCGAAGACCCGGGAGCTCCCTACGATTACGGCACCCTCCGCGCCTATCGCGCTCCCGTAGCGGCGGCAGGAATCGCACCAGCGCCGGCAACCGCGCTTCTCCGCTTCGAAGATCAATATCTGAACGAACATTACACGTGGCAGCCCCAAAGCTATGGGCTTTCCGCCCTGGTCGGCGAACGAATCTATCTCGAGTATTGTCTTCGGGTGGACCAACTGGTGTTTGGATACGGTTGGGGTCTCGACGATATCCGCATCCGCCAGATCGCCGACCATGAGCCGGACAATCCCCTCCTCGGCATCGAGGAGCAGGTTCCCCTGGCACCGACGATCAAGGCGTTCTTCGACATTTCGGTCTCTCCCGCAGCCGTTTCGGGACCGGATCAGATCGACGGGCTGGCCGAGGGCGTCGAGATCAACAGCGGCCAGCCGATCAGCGATGACTCGGCCGCCGTTCCCCTCGTCTGGGAGATCGCCGGACAAGATATCACAGCCTATGGAAACCCCTTCTACATGATGCCCAAGACCGCTTTCAACGCGGGTGAAACGGTGTATGTCAGAGGTTCGGGGTACACCGCCGGCGTGTACTACCGGGTCGCCTGGTACAACCCCTCGGGAAATCTCGTGACGACGACGACGGTGACGCCGCAGTCCTCCGGTGTCCTGTTCGACCAACGCACGATGTCGCCCACGGATGGAAGCGGCCAATGGCGTCTCATCGTCACGAACGCCGCCGGCACGGTTTCCTACGCGGAAACCGGCTTCCATCTCAACACGAAGCCCCAACTGCTGAGCGAGCTTATCCTGCCGGAGTATGCCATCCAGGGTCAGCAGATCACGTTGACGGAGCGCGTGAAGAACACCGGTCAGACTCCCGCGATCGGCGTCACCCCGACCGCCCCGACGGCCGACGGCGGGGGCGGCTTCACCGCCTTCACGGGACCCTCCCCCATGGCGTTGACGATCACCGGCGGCGCAACCGGCGAGTTCACCTGGACGATGACGGCTGGAGCCCCCGGCAACCTGGCATTCCGGGGCAATGCCCTCGGAACCGTCGAGGGCAGCTCCCTTCAGGTCGAATCCGCCTCGGGAGGCTCGAACATCTGCCGGATACTCACGGAACAGATGTCGATCAGCCAAGTCGCGGCGGATGAGACGACCGTCACCCGAGGCCAGACCGGCGTGCCGGTATCGGTGACTCTTTCGAACACCGGATCGGCGGACCTGAACATCGCCTCTCTGAGCTTCACGGCCAGGCAGGGAGCGACCGACCGATCTCCCGACTACACGGCCGTCATCGTCTCCCCAACCATTCCCGCGCATCTGTCGGGCACCGGTTCCCCCCCCTGGTGGAACACCGCCTACAAGTATCGGCAGCGTCTCCGCATCACGGCCGATGACCAGCGGTATCCCCCCAACTCGTCGTCCCAGATCACCATCAAGACGAACGATCTGATCGCCGCCGGGAAACTGCAAGGCGATCTCGACGATTGGCGCTTGATGCAGTGGATCGAAGGAACGGGCTGGGTGCAACTCGATCGGCATTATATCAGCTCGAATAAATCTATCTTCAAGATCCGGAACGAGATTTTGCCGTATGGCCGCGACGAAGGATATTACGTCTACTATGGGAACACCGCCGCTACGAGTGCCGATCTCGCCGCGAACCGGAAGAATTGCTACATTTTCTGGGAGGATTGGGAAGGCTCGGTCTACGGAAACGGCTTCTCCCTGCTCGCAGACATCAGTCAACCCAATTTCCCCGGCTGGGCGACGAACGATGCCGGCGTCAATGGCATTTATATCTCCAGAAACAATAACGATACCTCTCCCCTTCAACTCGGTCCGGATTCGTCGCCGCTTCTCGCAGCACAGTCTCTCTGTTTCCGCGGTCTGGACTTCGGGAACACCTTCAACCTGAACAAGTTCGCCCAAGCCGCCCGGTCGATCGACACGAGCGGATATCACCACCTTCAACTCACCTATCATCGATATTTCGACAATGGCTGCACGGGAACGACCGCGGGAACGAATTATGACTGGGGGCGAGTCAAACTGTATGACGGAGCCGCCTGGAACGAGTTGATTTTTTACCCGGCCAACGGCCCCAACGATGACCTTTGGCACGAGGAAACCTACGATTTGTCGGGGTATCAGACCGGCCCCGGATGGCAGATCCAGTTCGAGGCCAACTTCTGGTACGGTTGGTCGACCAACAACAATCGCCTGTGTTTCGACGACATCCGGCTGTTCATGAATGCGCCGAACGCGATCGGCTTGGGGGAAGAAACGATTCCGGTCACGACCTTGATCGCAACCCTGAGCGTGGACGTTTCGGTTGCCGCCGCAGCCGGGCTGACGACGATCGATGCCGCCGCAACGGCGACGAGCGTCGTCGCGACCGGCGTCCAGAGTATCGTCGGAGCCACGCTGAACGACCAGTGGACGGTGTCGACCTCGTCTCTGCAGACGTTTTCCGATGGTGCGGCCACGATTCCCTGTAGCCGATTCGCACGGGGCCAGCCGATCACGGTCTTGGGAACAGGCTTCCCCTCTCTCCAAACGCTTTCCTTGTGCTGGTATGATGCGTTCCCCCCCGACGCGGCCCCCATCGCCTCCTTGCCGGTCTCGACCAACGCCGGCGGGAGCCTCACCCAGACCTATACACCGACGGCGGCGTTCCGGTATGGCCTCGGCACGATTCAGGTCAGGAACGGGGCCACCCACCTTGCGACGGGGTCGGCCCGAATCTTGGAAAAACCTTTTCCGATGCCCTCCTTCGAGCTTTCGCCGGCAACGAGCAGTCTCGGAACCCCCATGACCGCCGCCTTGTCCGTCACCTCCTCGGTGTTCGGCGACCTGTTCGAAGCCGGCATCTTCTCGTCCGCCTGGACGACGGCAGGACCGGGCACCGAAATCCTCGACACGGCGGCAGCCTACGCGGCGAATCCCCCCAGCCAGTTCGTCCATCTCTCCTACAATGCTGCCGGAGCCGAAACCCTCACGCGGGTGGTCAATCTCCGCGACATGACCGGCGTTTCCCTCCACGCGAGGTATTCCACGGTCTTCGCAGGTGCCCCGGTTTTCGTCGTGGAGACCTCCCCCGACGGCGTCACCTGGACGAGTCTGTTCACGGAGACGGCCCAGCTGGGAATAGGCATCTGGAAAGACCTGCTCATCGCTCTTCCCGAAGATCTGTTGGGCAATTCGAATGTCCGGATCCGTTTCCGACTCCAGGCGGATGCCGGGGGAATGGATCACCTCCTGCTCGACGACGTGTATCTCACGGGGCAGTCCGAAAACCACGAGCGCCTCCGCATCATTCCGCACATCTGGGAAAAAGCCCCCGGAGGCGACTGTACGGGAAACGGCGTCTGCATCCAGAATCCCCAGCCAGCCTCGAACACCCTTTCCTGCGGGGAAACGGTTTCATTCACGGCGCTTTACACACCGACTCAGATGACAAGTGCCGGCACACGCTTCTATCTCCACGGGCCGGTCGAAAACGGGGTTCTCGCTTCGGGCGTCTCCCTTCTCGACGGCCAGGACTGTCATGTGCCGGATACCCGTTCGACGGGGGTCAGCATCTCCCAGAAGGCGCTCCAGGTCACTCCCGGGTTGGTCGACATGGGAACGGTGGGTCCCGGGCAAACCAGTCCGAGTCGTTCCGTAACCATCACGAACACCGGAAATCTCGATCTCGAGCATCTGAAGTGGGAGTTTCACAATCTTGCCTCGGATCCCTACTTCATCCCGCCCGACGGCAGCGTCGGAACACCGGATATGATCGGCGCCCTCGCCGTCGGCGACTCCACGACGGGGGGGCTGCGCGTCACGATTCCACCGATGCAGGAGCCGGGCACCTATACCGCCTACCAATTCGTTTTCGAGGACACCAACCAAGACGGGGCATCGATCGGAGATGCCATCGCGCAGTTTCTGATGCGCGTCGTCGTTCCCCCGACGGAACTGCTGCGGGCAAACCACACCTCTCTTTTCCTGGGAAGCTGGCTCGCCAACGACCGCACCGCCACGGCATCCCTCATGGTGACGAACATCGGGAACATGGATCAGATCAAGGTCCGCTTCGTCATCTCGGATCTGAAGTATCTGGGAAACACGATCCCGAGTTCTTCGGCAAGCCTTCAGCCCGTCATTTTCGGCCTGATGAGTCCCGGAGATGCCCGCTGGGTGAACTTTTCGGTGCAGATCCCCAACGCGCAGACCCCGGGAACCTATGTTGGAACGGGCACGTTTCTCAACGACAAGGATGTCGACACGCTTGCCGATCCCGGCGAGGCTTCTTCCGCCGTCAGCCTTTCGCTCATCGTGGGTCCGAACGAGTCCCTGGATATCGTTTCGGCGACCGTCACGCTTCCCAATGTATCCCCCGGCCAAGTCACCTTTTCTCCGGCATTGCGGTTATCGAACACCGGCGGGCTTCCGCTGGAACGCCTCCAGTTCGTTTCGTCCTCCCTCACCGTCAGCGGCCGGACGATCGATGCAACGAACGTCACGATCGCACCGGCACCGCTCCCCACGGTGGGAACGGGCCTGTTCACCACCTTCGTCTTCTACGTCGACATCCCGTTCGATCAGGACCGCAACCCCGGGCCAGCGTATTCGGGAGTCCAGACGATCTTCAACGACCGAAACGGAAACGGCCTCCTGGATGCAGGAGAAGCCAGGGATACGATCACGATATCGACGAACATTCTCGATTCACGCAACTTCGCCATCGTCGAGGAGATCGCCAATTTCGGCGCAGGTGTGCCGAACGAAACCGTCGAGATCGGGGTACATGTCGTCAACATCGGCAATCTCGACTGCCAAAACTTGAAATGGAAGTGTCTCAGCCCACTGAGCAACGGGGTGACGACATTCGCCGTATCCCCCCCCGGGACACAACCGGCATTCAATCCGGGAAACGGCGGAAACGGCTGGGATCTCACCCCACCGGCCACCGTCGCAACCCTTTCGATCAATCCAATTCCGCTCGCCGCCACACCCGGCACCTACTGGGGCAGCTGGACACTCTGGAACGACCTGGACAACGACACCGTCATCGACGCCGGGGAAGCATCCGACACGGTCACGGGGTACCTCGAGGTCGGCGTGGATGGGGTGGACATCCTCGACTCGTCCCCGCTGGATCTCGGCTCAGCGGCCCCCGGCGAGAAAACCCCTCCCGTCATCTTCAGCGTGAAAAATATCGGCGAGCGCACCCTGACCCGGCTCCTCTACGAAAAGCCGAATCTCATCCAAGCCCCGTATCCGGCACTCACGCCGTTCTTCCAGATCTACTCGTATCCCGATCCGATCGGCCTGCTCACGGCAGGAGTCACGTGGGCTCCCTCCATCCAGGTCGCCATTCCCGAAAACCAGGGGCCGGGCTTGTATTCTGGCCCGTTGCGCGTATTTCAGGACGATCTTCCCGATGAGACCTACACGTCCCCCGAGAAATACGACACCATCACCCTTCACCTCCTCGTAAAGGAAAAGCTGGCGCTGCGGTTCGAAGCCTCTCCTCTCGATCTGGGGGGCATCAACAAGGGCGAAACCATTGCGAAGACCTTCACGGCATTCAATGTCGGAAACAAGCAGATCAACAACCTGAAATACCTCCTCTCCCCCCTGAAAGATGGCGGAAACTCGATTCCCACGGGGCAGCTCAGCCTCCAGGTCCCGCCCTCTCCCTGGGCCCTTCCCTGGACCGGTCCTTCCTCCCAGGTCGCCACCTTCACCGTCACCACGCTGACGACCACCCCGACCGGAAACTATTCCGGAGAGGTCACGTTCTGGGAAGAAACGGGCGGAACCCCGGGCCTCGATGCGGGAGAATCTTTCTGGAAGCTCCCTGTCAAGATCTCCGTGGGCGCGAAATCCGTCGACGTCCTTGCCACCACCATCAATTTCGGCAACATCGCCAAGGGCAACGACACGGCAACCCAGACATTCACGGTCCGCAATACAGGCACCGTCTTCCTGTCGAACCTGAAGATCGACAAGCAGCCGGTTGGTGCCATCGGGACGCCCGACATCCGCTTCCTGCCCAACCAGGTCGCCCCACCCGCCCTGAATCCGGGCGTCACGCGTGATATATCGGTAAGTATTCACACGACGCCGACGACCCTCTCCGGAACGTTTTCGGGAGAACAGTGGGTCTACGAGGATCTGAACGGCAACGGCGTCCGCGAACCGCTCGAACCCCAGGACTCGTTCGTTCTCACCCTGATCGTCACTTCCGGCGGCGCCCTGTCCTACGAAATGGTCACGGCCCCCAATCCCCTGATCATCGTTGCGCCCCGCAACACGACGGCCACGAGGAGTTTCCACATCACCAGCATCTGTGACAATCCCCTGACGAACGTGCAGATGGTCACGGCAGCCCCAATCCTCGGGGCATTCACGATTCCGGCCTCGAACCTGAGGATGACGCCTCCCTCCGTCAACATCCAGGTGATGGAAACGGTCGATGCATCGCTGTCCGTCACCATCCCGTCCATGCAGCCCGCCGGCCGGTATTATACGGCGACACAGACGGTGATCGACCTCGATCACCCGGCCGCAACCGCCCCTTTGATGGTGTATGTGGAAGTCCCCCCGACGAAATTCACGATCACGCCATCCGTCTTCACCCCGATTTCCGCAGCCCAGGGAAGCACCGTGAGCTTCGGGTTCACCCTGACGAACACCGGCCCATACCCCATCGCCCTCGACGCCGTCGGTACCAATCTCGTCGGCCCGGGCATCATTCCCTTTTCCGCAGCAAATGTCCTGTTCGGCATGCCCACCCTGGCAATCGGCGGAACGGTCAACGGCACATGCAGTCTCACGATCGACCCCGCCACGCCGATCGGCTTCCACGTCGGAACCATGACGATCCGGGATGCCCTCTTCCAGAACGAAGCCAGTCCCACCGTTCAGATCCCGGTTCAGGTCACGGGACCGGCCGGCATCCCCGAAGTCGTGTATCAGACCATCACGGGGCCGGACAAAATCGCGACGAGCACGGCGTATGTCTTCAGCAGCTATCTTCTCGCCACGGCTCCCCTCCATGTCGATCCCAATCCCGCTTCGACCTCACGGGTCCTCCTGCGGGTCACCGAATGGTGCGGCACGGCCTCCACGACGCACGAGTATGGCACCAACGGGATCCGAGCCGAAGAAATCAATATCTCCATCAACCGCTGGCAGCGGTACTCGTTCGCCTTCACCTCGACCTCGAGCGCGCTTCTGGGAAGCTTCACCGTGGAACTCGGGCTTTTCAGTACGAAGACGGGCGAGGCCGTGATGTTCGACGGAATCCAACTGGAAAAAGCCGTCACCCTTCCCGGGCTTTCACCGGCGCAGGAGGCAACTCCCTGGACCCCCGAACGGGGTGTCGTCACGCCGACCCGGCAGAACGGCCTGTTCCGGGGAACGCCTTATTATACTTGGTAACATATTATTCGGCATCCCGATCAAGGGATGCCGTTCGAGCTTTCCAAGGTCAAGATCCCCAATGATCTTGTAGAGACCCCCTTCGCAAACGATCCGAAGTTCTCGGCCGGGAAATTCCTTCGCCAGGTGTTTCGCCACCAAGGCGATCGCTTTTTGCTCGATGGCCACGCAGGTTTCTATTGTTTATCAAATATTTCAATCATGGTGCGTATTTCTGCTATCATGACCTGAATATCACCGCGAGAAGACCGATGCCTCTGCGAAAAGGAATCCTGGTTCTCCTGCTGGCGACCTTGCCGGGATGCCTGAACGCACAGGCTCCCCGGGTGCCGCTGAAGACGCTCCTGCTGATGAATAACGCCCGCGCGGCATCACGGAGTGGCAACGCCAGCGAAGCCACCCGCCTTCTTGCCCAGGTCCGGACGTTCGAACCATCGGCAAAAGCGGGCAACTGGACTGCCCCGCAGATGGCCCCCCCTTCCGCCCAGCCCCTGGATGAGCGCTCGGACGCAGAGCTCGAGGCCATTCTGCTCACCTCGCCGACGAATGTCGAAGTCCGCCACATCCTCCTTGCTCGTGCGATCAAAGCTGGCGACACCGCCAGCATCCAACGCCACAGATCCGTGCTCGGCCAGCCTGAGTCGATCCCAGTCGGCAAGCTCCTGCTTCTCGGCGTTCTCTGCCTTCTTTTGCTCATCGAAAGCCGGAAACTTCGTGACATCCTCCGCTCGAGTTACCATTCGAAATAATATTTTTTCCCCGACAGGTCCAGTTCGGTGTAGGGCGACACGATCTTTTTCCCGGGGGCGAACGCCGTCGGACGTTTCTGCGTCTGATTATCCGGCTTTTCCAGCTGCACCCCATCGAACCAGACGGCGTGGGAAGCCGTCGGCGGCGATACCGGCGACGTGTTGCCAAGCATGATGTAGGTTTTGCTCGCCGTCGACGTGTCGAGGTAGTATTCGAACGACACATATATTCTATACCACATATAAACGTTCGCACCGAACTGGGCGGGCCAGGCTTCGACGACACCGAACTCCCCCGACCCCGTCGTGCTGCCCTGCACGCGGCCGTCCGAATCAATCTCGACCCAGGGCTGGAAGACGATCGCCCCCCCCTCCGTCGTGTCGAAGAAGGAAATCCGCGCGGAGCCGGTTCCTGGGCAGACATACGCCGAAAGAACATACCGGGACTCGGGAGGCTGGAACGTGAATGTCGCGATTTCCTGATACACCGTCCCACTCGAGAGGCCGATCGGCCCGCCCTGGATGATCTCGCACCGAAACTGACAATCATCCGAGACCACGCCTCCGCCGGCCGATATCACCTGCGGCCCCGACTGATCATAGACTCCAAGCTCCTGCAGGGGATCGACCGGGCCGATCCGGACCGTCGTCGTGCCGTAGGAGCCGACCGGCGTTGGATCGGGGTTGAACAACGGATCGAAGGCGATCACCGCCGCGGGGATGGTGTGTCCGGCCCCGTCCCCGACATTCGCGAACGTCCAGGAAAAGGCATTCAGCGGGACATTGCCGGCGTTGTAATAGCAAATTCCGACCCAGCCCGAGGCCTGGCCCCGGCCGATCCGGCCGAAATCGACCATTCCGGGCAGAAGCGTGATCAGAGGCCGCGGATTCACCGTCAGTTTCACCTGGAAATTCGCGGTGGCCTCGGCAGCCTGGATGACCCCGTCACCGTTCTCATCCTCCCAGACCGCCGAATCCCCCGTATACACATCCGGTGGAACGAAACTCGCCAGTTCGACGGTTGCGGCGCAGGAGATGTTCCCGCTTCCCGGAATGCCGAAAGGTGCGGCGGGTGACCAGGTCAGAGACGCGAGAGGGAAGGTATATCCGGTCCCCGTCAGCGGGACGAGATTCTTCCACCGCAGCTTCGTCAGCGGAATCGCCGATCCGTTGTAGGCGGTGAAGCTCTTCACAACCGTCCCTCCCGGATCCTGCGGGCCGAAATCCACCGGCGGATTCGTCGGATCCGTCTCGAACACGCTCTTGTGGCCGATGCGCAGCGTGATCGTGAAGGTGTCGTTTTCCTCATTGCCGGGGTTATAACTCCCGTCGGCACCATTGTAATCGTCATAGATGCGATGGGTTGCGACATACGTGCCATCCGCCTTCGGAGAGCCCACCGTGATCGTGATCGTCGCCAGTTGCGACTGACCAACCGTGAATCCACCCGGCACGGCCGGAAGATACACGATCGAAGAAGCCGGAATCACGTCGATCCCGCTCGAGAGCGTGGCAATGACGGCTCTGACCATGGTCAGATCCTGGTTTCCGGTGTTCACGATCTCGATCGTGCCGCTGACGACGGAGTTCTCCGTCGTCCACCCCAGGTCGAGATTCGACTGGAGGACATTGATCGCCTTGTTCGAGGTCACCGTCAGATTGATCGCGCAAGTGTCGCTCGCCTCGTAGCTCTGAAGCTGCTTGTCGCCATTGATATCATTCCAGGCGGTCAGGGTGCCCGTGTAGAGCCCGGGAAGCCTGTTGGCCGGAACCAACACGCGCCAGTACCCGAACTTCTGGCCGCCGACCAGGATGCTGCCGAGGGGCGCCGGCACGAAAGAACCGGAAACCGGAAAGATGAAGCTCGCCGAGGCGGGGATCGTTTGCGGCCCGACAAGAGCGGAACAGGTCGCCACGAGACTCGTGATCGTCAACGAGCCGGTGTTGCGGAACTTGATCGCCGTTTCGGCCGAGTAGGTGGCGGGCGGGCCGCTCGTGGCATACGACAGGTTTTCGATGTCCAAAGCCGCAGAGCCGATCCGGCACTTGATGATGAACGGGGATTGGGGCTCGCCGGTGTCACGATCGAGCCCCAGATCGGTGTCATCGAACAGCCATGCCGAGCTGCCGGTATAATCCCCCGGGGGCTGAGCCACGTTCACGATCAGCCTCACATCCCTCGTGAAGATGGCTCCGGGAGCCGCCGTAAACGGCACTCCGGGCGGGAAATCGTAGCTCGGCGTCGAGATCGTGTTGCCGCCTGCAGATACCAAAGGCAGCTTGGTCCACATGAGCCGGGACAGCGTGACATTGCCCGAGTTACGGCAGGCAAAGGGAACCGTCACAACCGCTCCCGGGGCAAGATCGCCCAGTTCCACGGTCGGAGCGAGCACCTGAACCGCGGGATAGGCGGGAATGCTGACGGTCAGGGTGAATGTTCCCGAGGCTTCGCCGGGGTCGGCCACGCCGTTCCCGTTCGAGTCTTCGTACAGAGTCTGAACTCCCGAATACGCGCCCATGATCATGCCGGGAGGGACGAACAGGGCGACGGTCGCGGTACCCGTCGTCACGACCGAAGCAGGCGGAATGATGGAGATATTGTCTGTGGCGATCGAGTTGCCCATCCCATCCTGCAGGGCCTGAAGCGAAGCCTTGAGATTCGTCAGAGACAGCGAACCGGTATTGGTGATGGTCTCCTTGAGCCCGGAGATGATCGTCGAAGGCGTCCCGAGCCCCGCAGGAAGCACGGGAGGGGACAGAGTGAACTGTTTGGTGCCGACACCGACCCGCACCTGGAACGTGTCACTCGCTTCTCCGGCATCGATCGCCCCGTCGGCATCCGTATCCGCCCACATCGTCCAGGTCGCGACGTAAATCCCTTGGGTGGCGGCGGCAGGAATCGCGGCGGAGACGCTTGCTACGCGGGATTCCCCGATCGTCAGATTTCCGGGATTCGGAGAAACGGCCAGGAAGGTTGCACTTCCGATCGTCTGAACGAATTTGACGTTCGTGACCGCCTGGTTTCCTCCGTTGAACAGGTTCACACTCTTCGCATTGGTCGTCTGACCGGGGCTCCAGTTGCCGAGATCGATCAGATTCTCGATGACGAAGACTTTCGGCCGGCTCAGCACGTTCACCGTGACGGTGAAAATCTTATACGGTTCGATGGAATCGGGATTCCCGTTACCATTCATGTCTTCGTACACCGACATCGTCGTGGCATAGGTGCCGGAAGCCTGATTGTAGGGAACCGTCATCGCAATCGAGACGGCGGCGCTGGCGTCGGGATTGATCGCTCCGATCGGAGACGGGGCCAGCGTCACGTAGGCGTGAGAAGTCGTCAGGGGGAAAACGCCGTTCAGATCGACCTTGTTCCACTTCACGGCGCTCAGGACGAGGTTGCCGACGTTGCCGACCTGGAAGGGGATGGTCGAAGTGGTCTCCCCTGGCGCAAGCGAGCCCAGGTCGAATGCCGACGGGGAAAGAGCCATGGCCCGCCGGTAGATTTTCAGCCCGTTGGAAACGGCCGCCTGGCTGTTGATCGGAGTTCCTGTGTTGGCATCCACACCGTAGACCGAGCAGGCAAGCTGGGCCGTCAGCGAGTAACTGCCGACCGTTCCCGTGTCGTCCGTCGCCTTGTAGGTCCAGACGAAGGTGGTCGATGCCAGCGCCGTCACGGTGGAAGAGGCGGGCGCGGGGCCCGTCTGATACGACATGGCTCCCGTGCTTGCCGCGGTCGGGACGAGAGCCGAAGGGGTCGCCGGGGAGACGCTCGCTCCCGACGGTGTCGTATTGCTGGCAACGAGCGTGACGGTCACGGTGTCATCGACGAACACCGGATTGGGCGAGATCGTCAGGCTGGCGATCAGGTTTCCGGGCGTCTGGACATCGAAATAGTTCACGGCGAGGAGCTGGTCGCGCGTCGTACTGTTGCTGTCAGGGTCGGTTTCGATCTCGACACTCCAGCGCGTCAGCGCAGCTCCGGCCGGAAGCGTATAGACGTAATCCACCCATCCCTTCGAGGTCGCGGTCAGGCGGTTCGACACATCGGTCCATCCGGCCGGGGCCGGCGAGGTGTTGGGAATCGTCGAGCTGTACAGCCTGAACCTGTATCCCGTGGAATACGGCGGCAGGCCGAACGCACGGATCTTCACATCCTGACCACGGTTGAACGCATACTGTTCGGTGGAGAAATCCGTCTCCCGGGAGAGCTGGATACCGATCGATCCGATCGTCCACCGGTCGTTTGGGGACGCAGGCACGAGAATCGTCACCGATGCCGGAACGTTGGCATCGTAGGCCCGCATGCCGAACGTCAGCGTTGCAAGGCCCTCGGGGGAATCGAAGTCCACGTCCACCATGAACGTGATCGTCGCCACGGCATTGTTCCCGGGAATCGACGCGGGCAGGACCGAAGGCGTGGCAATCGCCTGCGTATAGGAGCCCAGCGTGAACGACAGGCTGGCGGTCGTCAGCATGGCCGTTGCCTGCCCCGAGTTCCGCACCCGCGCCTCGACCTCGATGTTCTTCTGGTTCCGGTAGACCAGGGTCGGGGTTGCCGTCAGCGAGATCAGGGAAAGGCTCGGCGGCGTCTGGATCACGCAGACGTTGCTCGTCGCCGTCGCGCTCCGGATGGCAAGATCCGCGTTCGCGTCGACACCGAAGGCAACATCCGATGCAACGAAGGTGCCCGCGCTCGTCGCCCGCCACATCCAGGTGAATGTCGCCGATGTATACCCCAGAATATCCTGGGAATCCGGCGTCGGCCCGGCCGTCAGCGTGGCGATCCCCGTGCCGGAACTGGCCAGCACGCCCGGATACGCGTCCCGGATGCGTGCGCCGCCGACGTTCGAACAGGACATGACTGCCTGGAACGGCTGCCCGACGGACACGGTCAGGGGCAGGGAAAGCGATGCCGTGAGGCTCGCCCCGTTCACGACGTCGAAGGACGTCTGACAGGAAACGATGGTGTTGAGCGGGTTCGTGACGCGGATCGTCCACTGGCCGAAGGGGGACGTGGGGCCGATGGCATACTGGTGGGCAAGGGTGCCGGAGGCCAGGGCCGTCAGCGGCGGATTCGAGGAGGCCACCTCGGTGCCGGACGGGTCATACCACCGGACGACGAAATCCTTGAACGGAGCGAGGTTTTCCCCCTTCGCATAGATCATCGTCGAACCGACGCTGGGGCGGTTGAAGCTGGTCGACGGATACAGGCCGGCCGCGTCCTTGTAGCTTTTCACGACCTCGGCCATGATCGTCCAGGTGGCCGGCAGCAGGGCCCGTTCATAGAATTTCGCATCGCCCATGTTGCCGTCGAGCCAGTCGATACGCGCATCGACCGAGGAGGTCCCCGTTGCCGAAAGCGGCGAGATATCCACGCCATACTGAACCGTGAGAGACTGGCCTCCCAGAACCGTGACCGGGAATGGCGTGACGGGATACACGGCGTCATAGGTGCCAAGCGTGAAATAGGGAAGCAGGGTCGAACTCGTCCAGGAAGCCGGAGCTTCCTTGATGTTCTGGACGTTCAGAAACACCGGAATCCCTGTCTGGCCGCGATAAACCGTCGACGAGGCCGTGATCGACACGAGAACGAGATCGGAAGGCGACTGGATCGTCCAGGCATCCTTCACGACCGCCCCTGCGGCATTTGCCGGCTTGCCGGAAAACGCATTCGTTCCCGAGGCGGTCGCGTCGATCGTCGAGATGCCCGAGGGGCTGTTCGACAGAACGTTGACCGAAATCTGGACGGTGAGACTCCCGGGGCCGGGAATGACGGTGCCGAGCGCGGGCGATATCAGGGTCTGGGTGTAAAACCCCAGGGAGAACGTCAGGCTCGCCCCGTTGAACACCAGCGGTGTTTCGCCGGTGTTCTCGAGATCGATGAAGACGGGGATACCGTTCTGGCCCTTGTTGACCGCCGTGGGTACCGTCCGGACCTCCTTGATCACCATCGTCGCCTTTTTCCGGACCAGCCAGCTTCCCGGAATCTGGGCGTCCCGATCGAAAAAGGTGCTCGGTCCGGATGTGCCGGTGGCCAGAGCCTGGATGACCGCCATGCCGACCGGAGAGGCATCGGCAACCGACACGGTGAAGGTGGCAGCTGTCGCCACCCCGGGATTGATCGTGACAGGCAACGTTGGGGACACGAGCGTGAAGGTGTAGCTCCCGAGCGAGAAGCTGAGGGTCGCATTCGTCAGCGACACCGGATTGATGTAGGTGTTCTTGAGCGTCACGCCGACGGGAATGCCGGTCTGGCCCTGGCAGACGCCGTCCGGGGTGTCGGTGGTGATCGCCTCGATGCTCAGACCGCCGCAGATGAGGCGCACTTCGTTCAGAACGGGCATGGGGCCGTTCGAATTGCGCTGGAAGATGACCTTGTACTGACAATATCGAAGATCGGAACTGGTGATCGTCGCAAAGCCACCAGCCGTAGCAGTAGCTATATTCACCCACGAATTCCAGCCGCCAAGCTCCGGGAGGGGGGTATTTCCCGTCCGGACGTAGAACAGGAGCCGGCCGGTCGCATCACCCGTGCAATCGTACTCCAACTGGACCCAGTCGGGGGTATCCAGGCGGGAGTCGAACACCTTCGAATCGAAATCGGCGACATTCGATCAGCCGCCCACCGGATTTTCGATCGTCCCGACCGTATAGTAGCCGTCGAAAGCGCGATCGCACTGAAAAAAAGAGGAGGGCGTCTGGCCCAGGCCAAGCTCGAGCGGCGTGTTCGTCAGATAGTTGGTGCCATTGTTCGCCGAAATGCCGACGGCGTTGATATCGTTCAGAATGGGATGTCCCGAGGCATTCGCCGTCGTCACGGAGCTCGGGCTCAGGTAATCGTACCGATGCGCGATATCCCCCGTCTGGTACAGGGTCGTCTGAAACACATAGGTATCGTCGGTCGGGTCGATATTCATCGAGCTCCGCCAGGTGAACACCTCCCGGTTGGCATACGTGTCGCGAAAGACACCGGGGGTATCGATGACGGTATCGTCGTTGTAGGTGAGATCGACCCAGAGCGGAGCGATCAGACCGCCCTGCCACCGGCCGTTTCCCGTGAAGGTCGCGAAGCTCTGGGCCGTAGCCCCCGCGAAGGAGCTCCAGTTGTTCGCGTTCGCCGTCGCGTTGTACAGAAGGTCGTTACTCCAGATCCACCAGTTCGGGGTGTTGGTTCCGAAAAACCAGAAGGTGCCGCCGAACAGGTTCGTGATCTGCTGTCCGCGGCAATCGTTCCGCCAGCCGGCGCTGTTCGCATATCCGCCGGCCGCATTGAAATACTCGAACTCCTCGGCCCAACTTTCGGGCGCCGTATTTCCCGGATCGGGATCTCCCGAGATGACGGCCGGTGACTCCCGATACCCGTAATTGAAGGCAAGCGGCACCGACTCGATTCCGGCTGCGAGGAGCTTTCTTGAATAGTACTGCGAATATTGGAGGGCGGCCGTCTGGGTGACGCCGTTCGAGAAGCCATAGGCCGGCTCCGGAGCCCCGGCATTACCCCAATACACATAGTAGATCCGTGAATCGCTCTTGGGCATGTTGACGAGGAAGGTCACCACCGGGTTCGCCAGGGTGCCGCCGACGACGCGCGGCACTTTGCTTCCCTGATCGTCGGCGACGCGAATCTCGGCCAACGCAGCCGGGGCCCCGGCCGGGATGTTGAAGGTGATGCGGCAGGGGGCGTTGATGCGGTCCGTGATGCCCGGCTCCCGAACCGTCACGGAGACGCGGCGAGGCCAGAAGCCCCCGCTGGCAAAGGTTTTCGGCCGGATGGAGCCCGGGTCGGTCGTGAAATCGATCATCGTCTGAAGCCGGGAGTTGTTGAAAAACGTGGAGGAGGCCGTATCGACGAACACGGGATCGGTCCGGATCATGAACCCGTTGCTGGAGCCCTTGCACTGGTCGATCTCGAGCGCATCCTGGGACTGGACCGTCGTGTAGTAGGTCATACCGCTCGCAAGATTCAGCCCGGTGAACGTGACCGTGTTCGCCATGCCCACATCGGTCCAGTCCTTGACGTCGTTTCCGCCGGGAGTCGTGCCCACGGCGACCTTGTACCGCAGCAGAGAGGCTTTCGGATGGTCCCAGTTCGCCTCGACCCGGTCGGTCAGCCAGGAATACGCGATGTCCTGCGAGGGACCGTCCCGCACCTTGATCTTGAAAAACACGGCCTCGACGCTGTTGGGGGATACATCACCACTGACCAGCTCGACATCCTGGACAACATAGTAATAAATATTGTCCGAGACCATGCGGCATCGGTATAGGTGGTCGCCGTCGTGGTGGCGATCTGGGTGTATGGACCGCCGCTGGTGGTCGCCCGGAACACCCGGTATTCCTTCAGGGCCACGGCACCGACACTGGGATTCCAGCTCAGAAACACGTCCGTGCCGTTGTCGTCCGTCCGCAGGCCGGACGGGCTGATATTCAGCTTGACGTTGTCGAAATAGAACCCGAGAGCGCCATTGGTCTTGATATCCCAGTAGAGCCGGAAGAGATACGAGGTTCCCGGGCGCAGCGTGACCGGCGTCGTCCAGTTCATCGTCTGGAAGGCGGCGGTGGGATCCTGGATCAGGCTGAGGAACGTCGTGATGATCGTCTCGTTCGGGTAGGCGGCACTGCCGTCCAGACGAAGGGTCACGGTCGTGCGATTGTTCTTGCCGCTTTTTTTGTTGGTGGAGGCCTTGTGCTGCAGATAGGCACTGGCCCGGACGAAGCCGGCCGGGGTGGTGAACTTCTGTTCGACTAGGCCGTCCCCCTGGCGGTTGTTGGTGGTCATGCCGCCGAAGATGGAACCAACCGGAGCCCCTTCCGTGGCAACCCAGGAGAAGGCTTCGAGAGGAAACCCGCGCCGCACCTGGTTGTCGATCGTCCATCCCGACCAGTCACTCAGGAACGTCCCGTTGTTGATCTGGTTGAGAGCCCAGGCCCGGCCGTGACAGAAAAGCAGGAAAACCATCAGAATCCCGATGGCTGCGAGGCGACATGATGGCAGGGTCCGCCCCCGGCCGAAGATACACGTCTTCATCCGACGTCCTCCCGACAAAGCAATACCGCAGAAGTTGAGGAAAGATCCGTTTCGGCCGGTCAGCAGAGGACAGGGTCCTCTCTCTCATTCTAACAACGGACTTCAGGTGGAAACAAGAGCCCCCGGTCACGAATCAATCGAGGCCCAGGTCTCCGATGATCTTGTACTGGTCGCCTTCCCGCAGAATACTCAGTTCGCGGCCCGGGAAGGCCTCGGCCAGCCTCTCCCGCAGGAGATCGAGCGCCTCTGCCTCAATCGCCTCACGGGCCGCCCCGGGAACCGGTTCGAAGGTCGCCAGACGCACCCGGAACACGTAGCCTTCGCCGTGGGCTGAGCCGAAGCCGGCGGTATAACCGACGCTCAGATCGAACAGGCCGTCGGCATCCCGCGTGCTTCCCTCGCCGTGCGCCGGCCGGTGGGGCTTCCGGGAAAAACGGCTGCCATGACGCTTTTCGAGCTCCGCGTCGGCCTGATCGAACGCCTCGCGCAGCTTCGCCTCCCAGGCTTCGACTCTGGCAAGGCTCATGGGGCTTCTATTTTTACAACTATTTTCCGGACGGGGCCGGGATTCCCGTCCAACGCCATGCCTGGCATGTGGGCGTCTTCCGGAAAGAGGATGACGGCCATCTCCGGGGCGAGCGTGAAGAATTCGCCCTCTCCCGAAAGCACCGACAGGTCGCGGGCGTCATCATGGGACTCGAGGCGCATTTCCCCGAGACGGCCGAAGCCGAACCGCTCGCGGCCCGAGGCGACGAGCTGGACGTCGACATACCGGCGGTGCGCTTCCCAGAAGCCTTCGCCGGGCCGTTTCGTCGTGTAATCCGACACCGTGACGAAGAGACGCTCCCCGTCGATCTCATGGCGGCCCACGGCCAGCGATGCAAGATCACGGGCGCCGAGCCACGCCCGGGCCCGCGCCAGGGCCGGCAGACACCCGTCGTAACGGGCCAGGGATTGCAGTCCGGTGACGATCATGGCATACTCCTTCGCATGAGGTCAGTATGCCCGAACACGCCCGGCTCCGCAACAGAGAGAACGCGGATTGCGGCGGGTTCAGCCCCATTTCCCCCGGCTGATGGTTTTGTTTTCCCCGCATGCCGGGTATGGCTGGGCGCTGGAGGACATCGGCAAACATGCCGATACAGGAAAGGAGAGTTCTTTTCGGAATGACCACCAGGAAGGAGAAGCTCGTGATGAAAGCAGAGATCGTTTCGGCCCCTCATCAGCGCGAATGCAAGGCCTGTTCCCGGTTCACCATCCTGAAAACTCCGTGCAGGTCAGAGGCCTGCATCTACCGCCAGAGAGAAGCCCAGAGCGCCCGGTAAACCAGCCGGGCGCCATTTTTTTCGCCCCATGGTAGAATGCTGCTGCCATGGCGAAACACAATGACGTGACGTCGGTCCTGCCGCTCATCATCGGCGGGGCCTACATCCTTGCCCAGTTGTATCTCGGCGCGGCCCGGGAAGCGCGCACCCCGCAGCCTTCCGCCGGCCCGTCCGTTGCCGTCGAGTATCCGCCGTCCCGCGACGACGGCCCCTACACCCTCGACCGGGAAGGCCGCACGCCGCTGCATCTGGCGGCCAGGCTGGGCCTGCTCGATCTGATGGAAGTGTATCTGCTGCGCGGCGACATGGTCGATGCCACCGATCGGGATGGAAACACGCCCCTTCTGCTTGCGGCGGCAAAAGGCCATGAAAAAGCTGTTCTGATGCTGCTTTCGAAAGGTGCCCAGATCGATGCCCGCAACCGGGGCCGGCGCACCCCGTTTCTCGCCGCCCTTTTCGGAGGCCACGGCAAGGTCGCGATCATCCTGGCCAATGCCGGAGCGGATCTGAAAGCTGTCGACGGGGCGGGCTGGACGGCGCTGCACTGCGCGGCCGAAAGCGGTCTCGAGGAGTGGGTGAAACGCCTGCTGATCCTGCGGTTCGACCCGAACGCCCTGCGCGTTCAGGAGTGGACCCCGCTCCACGTGGCCATCTACAAGCAGCACCCCGGCTGCGTCCGGTATCTTCTCGAGGCGGGCGCGAATCCGGCCCTGGTCATGGGATACGGCCACTCGGCCCTGGATATGGCCCGCAACAGCCCGAACCCCCGCATACGCGAGGAGATCGGCCGGATCCGCGAGATGCCGCGCGGCAAACCCGCCTGGATGACCCCGCCGGCCGAGCAGGAGACGCTCCCGCCGGAAGCGCCGGAACGCCCTCGCTGACCCTTTCCGTCAGAAGCGTTCGGCGAGCAGTCTCGTCAGAAGCCCGAAAAAGCGGCCGACGCTCGGCACGTTCAGCCGTTCGCGCGGCGTGTGGGCGTTCTCGATCGTCGGGCCGAACGACACCATCTCCATGCCGGGCACCCGCTCGGCGATCGCGCCGCACTCGAGACCGGCATGCACGACGTTCAGCTTCATCGCGGAGCCGGTGACGGCGCGGTACAGGTCGCACACCTTCTTCACGAGCGGCGCATCGGGGCTCGTCTGCCACGGTGGATACGGCACGCCCGCCTCGCAGGTACCGCCATGACGGGCCGCCAACCGGGCGATCGTCTCGCCCAGGGCGGCGATCGCGGGCGGTTTCGAGCTCTGGAGGTGGGAAATCAGCGTCACGGATTCGGTCGCGGTCGTGATGACGCCGGGATTCATCGACGTCTCGACCAGCCCGGGGAACTGGCTGCTCATCTGCTGGATGCCGCTGGGCAGCTCGAGGATGAACTCCGTGAATTTGCGGGTCTCATCGACCGACAGCGCGTCGGGCTGCCGGCCGAGAATCGGAACGACCCGCAGCTCGATGCCGGGGTCGGCGGCGCCGTATTCGCGCCGCAGCCGTTTCTGGAGCGCCGGCAGCATCTCGGCCAGGAACGGCAGATGCTTCGTCGGGATGACGAGGTCGAGCAGGACGTCGCGGGGGATCGTGGTGTCGATGCTGCCGCCACGGATCGCGATCAGCCGCAACGGAACGACCGAGGCGACGGTGCGCAGGAGCTGGCCCGCCAGCCGGATCGCATTCGCCCGGCCTCGATGGATGTCGACGCCGGAATGGCCGCCCTGGAGCGAGCCGATCGTGACCCGTAGCGCCTGCACATCCGAACCGCCGGCCGGTTTGCGCGGCCACGGCAGCACGGCCGTGTCGGCACGGCCGCCGGCGCAGCCGATGTTCAGCTCGCCATCCGTCTCGCTGTCGAGATTGATCAGCCGCCGGCCCTCGAAAAAGGTCGGCGTCAGGCCATACACACCCGTGAAGTTCCCCTCCTCGTCGACGGTGAACAGCAGCTCGAGCCGCCCATGCTCGGCAGCAGCGCCGCGCATCAGGGCGAGCAGCGCCGCGACACCGATGCCGTTGTCGGCCCCCAGCGTCGTACCGTTCGCGCTCACCCACTCCCCCGACACGCCCGGCACGATCGGATCCCGCTCGAAATCGTGACGGCTCTCGGGAACGCGGTCGCACACCATGTCGAGATGCGCATGACAGACCGTGACCGGCTCTTTTTCGCGACCCCGGGTTGCAGGAACCCTGACCAGCAGATTGCCGACGGCATCGACCGTGGCTGGAAGGCCCAACCGGTCCGCCTCGGCTTTCAGCATATCGCGAATGCCCGCCTCCCGGCCTGAGCCGCGCGGGACGGCGCTGATTTCCCAGAATGCCCGCCAAACTTCTGCCCCGGGGCCGTTTCGGAGGGTTTCCGGCACGTCCGCCGCCCGGGCAGTATCCCAGGAAAAAGCGCAGAAGCCGAATGTCATCATATATATAAACAGAACGATATTTTTCATCTTCCCTCTCCGGGTGAATTGGTTCACGGGCACTCGCCGGTGGCGGCAACAAGTCCATGGTACATCAGGGTCGGGGTTGACGCGACAAGAATCCGGCCGGCAGGTATAATGGTACAATACTCTCGATGAATGGGGGAGAATTCATGCAGCTTCGCAACAACGTCCTGGTGATCGTTCTGTGTATTCTGACGATGCTGGTGCCGCCGGCCGGATTTGCCGGCACGCCGGCGGCCCAGGCCCCCGAAGCGCGGGGCGGATACGGCGTCCAGTACACCCTCGACGGCGTTCTCGAGCTTCAGGAGGGCGTGGTGACGCTGCACACCGGCGACGGACGGGTGTTCACCCTGCTGGTCAATCCGAAGAAGGTCGCCTCGTGGGTCGGGCGCACCGTCCGGGTCGAGGGCCTCGCCCGCCAGGCCGATGATCTCGACCGCTGGAAGGTGAAAAAGATCACCCCCGTTCCGCCCGATCCCGACACGAAGATCGAGCTGCCTCCCTACAAGTCGTTCCAGAAGCCCCCGGCCCTCATCGGCCGCAAGGGCGATACGTTCCAGGTGGCGAACGTCCGGTGGGACATCGCCCCCGGCGGAACCGGGAAAGCCGACGAGGAGCCGGCCTACGGCTGGCGCACGGCGACGATCCGGCCCGACCGCGTGAAGAACGTGTATTTCGTGAAGAAGCCCTTCCCGCCCGAATGGATCGCCGCCCACTCGCTGATGGTGTTCACCTTCGACAAGGGCGGCATGGTCGACGAGACCGGCCGTGAATCGAGCGGCCTGGTGCTGACGATCGAGGCCTACCAGCGCACCAACCAGAAATACGGCCTGGTGGAAGGCATGAAGCGCCGGTTCGGCGTCGTCTGGCTGCTGACGACCTGGGACAATTACCTCGAGCAAAGCTGTCATTACGGCAAAGGCAAGCTGCACCTGTATCCCGTGCGGCTGACCGGCGACCAGAAGAAGCAACTGGCGCGCGAGGCGATCGAACAGGCCGTGGTAAACCGCGAAGGCGAGTTCTACCACACGATCACGAACAACTGCACGAACAACCTCGTCATCCTGCTGAACCGCGTCCTCGAGCCGGCCCGGCGCATCAAACTGTGGGCGCTGCCGAGCTTCATCTACAACTTCCGCGCCACGATGCCGGTCTGGGTCCCGCCGATGCTGACCAAGCGCGGCCTGCTCGGTCCCGAACTGCCGGTGGTCGACACCACGACCTGGAAGGCCCCCTGGGCTCAAAACCCCGACACCTACAAGCCCTGACCAGAAAAGCATCCAGCGGGCGCCGGTTCGAAGCCGGCGCCCGCTTCCCATGAGGATCTATTTTGATGAATATATTCAACTCACCTCTCCGCCGAGGCGCTCCTCTGTTCATTCTCGCCGCCCTCTTCACGGGCATCTCCGCGTCGTGCCCGGCCATGCCGGCGGTCCCCGGAACGCCCGGCGCCGCCGGCCCGGATCTCGTCTATCGCGCCGAGGACCTCGAGTTCCGTCCGGAACGGGCCGCCCGCGTGATCGGCGATGCCGATGTCGAGGCGATGCTCGCGAAGCTGCTCGGCGACAAGGCGTTCCTGCTTCCGCTGCTGCAGCTCGACCGGGCCGATCGGCGGGAGAAGCTGCGAAACGTCCTCCAGATCGCCGAGACCGTGAAAGCGCTCGACCTGGGGAATCTCGACGCGATCGAAAACGTCCTCCGGGTCGATGCCCTGACGGACGTCTGGCGCGGCATCCAGGGGCTGCGAGGAAAAGCGGTTTCCGAGTCCCAGCTCGAAGGGCTGCGCCGGGCCGTCGAAACCTACGGCACCCTGGCGGATCTCGCCCGCCGGTTCGGCAACACCCCGAAGCGCGGCCGGTATGCCTTTCTGCTCGCCACGGCCCGCGAGGAGCTCGCCCGGCGGATCAAGGATCCCGAAAAAGTGCGGCTACTCAAACAGCTCATCCGGGAGGATCTCCTCGAAGCCCTCGCCTCGCTCGGCTCGAAGCCGGCCGGCGAGTCCGGTGAAAAACCCGATGAAGAGCCGCTTCCGGCAACCCGCGAGGATATCGAGGAGAAGCTCAAGACCCTCGACGAGGAGTTCGGGGGCATCTCCCCCCTCCGCGCCCCCGGCGGCAAAGGCGTCACGACCACTTCGGCGATGGGCATGCGCCGCCATCCGAAAACCGGCCGCATGCGGTACCACTCCGGCATCGACCTGGCCGGAGCGGGCTGCGACGGCTGGAAGGTCGCCGCGATCGGACCCGGCCGTGTCGTTTCCAGCGGCTGGAATGGCGGCTACGGCTACATGGTCGTCCTGCGTCACGATCTCGACGCCGGCCTCGTCTACTCGCGATACGGCCATCTGCGGCGCGAGGGGCGTCTCCCTCCCGGCACCGTCGTCGGCCGGGGCGATCCCATCGGCCTGTGCAACAACACGGGGGTCTCGACCGGCCCCCATCTGCATTTCGAGATCCGGCGGCACGCCGAGTCCGGCCGCCCCGTCGATCCCCGCCCGTTCCTCTCGGAATCGGCCGATGCTCTCCTCGCGGACTGAGAATTTCATATCATGAACAATACTATATACACCCACACCATGGCGCTCGGCCTGATTTTCTGCGTCTCGACGGCAGCGGCCGACGCGGGCATCGGCTCGGATCTCGCCAGGAAACTCGAGACGCTCCGGGCCGCCCGCGCCGCTCGCACGGCCTCCGCCCCGGCGCCGCTCCGGCCTCCCAGCGTCCCGTTACCGCCCGCGGCCGTCACGGCCGCCACCCCGGCCGTGGCGACGGCCACGGATGCCGAACCCGATCTGGCCGATCCTGACGGCGTACTGTCGGGCCTCTCGACCCGGCGGCCGGCCGACGCGATTGACTGGCAGCCGCTGACGGCACTTCCGGCAGCCCCGGACGGCATCGAGGAAACCCTCCAGGCCCCCGGCCTCGTCGTTTCGGCGGACGGCACACCGTATCTCCTCGAACCGCACGAGCGGCGCATCTCGCTGCTCGACCCGGCAACCGGCCGTCTGAGCCTGTCTGCCCGCGACACCGTTCCCGGCCTCATCGAGATCGCCGATGCCGCCGTGCTCGCCGACGGCGGTCTCGCCCTGGCCGACAACCGCCGCCAGGCCGTGCATCTATTCCGGTCGTTCCGGCACGCGGCAACGGTCGGCCTGATCGGGGAACGGCGCCTGTTCCGGTTTATCCGGCACGTGTTTCCCCTTCCCGGCGGCAGGTTCGGCGTGACCGATTCGGGAGCCAACCGCAGCTTCCTGTTCAGCGCCGGCGGCGACCTCGTGGCGGAACTGCCAGGCACCGTCGAGCCCGTCTGGCTGGCAGGCTCCCTCGTCCGCCTGGTATCCGACGACCACCAGGTGCGCGCCCTAGCCGTCGATCCCTCCACGGGCCGCGAAACATCGCTGTTCACCTACGCGCCGCCCCCCGGCCAGATTCCGCTCGATGCGCGCGTCATCGGCACCGCCGCCGGCGGGAGCGAGCTCGCCGTCCTCGTCTCGGAAGGGGCCGGCGACGCCGATCATCCCGCCTGGAGCCGCGTTCTGCGGTATCGGGCCGGCGCCCTCCGCACTGCCTCGGTTCTGCCCGACCTCTCGTTCGACCTGTCCGGCAAGCGCTCCTGTATCCTGACCGACCGGGGCGGTCAGGCGCTGCTCATCGCCCTGCGCGCCTCCACGGCCGGCACCGGCCTGTTCGCCGCCCGTCTTCCCTGACGGCAACCCGCCTCGCCCCGAGTGGCGCAACGACAAGCCGGGCGCATCGCGATGCGCCCCTACAAGTCATTGAATCGGCTCCGCTCTCGTAGGGGCGGATCGTGACCCGGCGGCAAGAAACGCCCGTCAGTCGACGGTGATCGACTTGCTCACGTTCTTGGGCACGTCGGGGTGCACCCCGTGGCCCTCGATCTCGAGGCGGTTGAGCATCTCCATTTTATGCAGGCTCATATGGAACGCGAGCATCTGCAGCACGACGGTCGCCGAGAATATCGTCATCAGCGGGTTTCCGGTGCGGGGCAGGGTTATATATCCATGCTTATACTTATCCGACCCCGCGGGTGCGATGGAAACGGCCTCGCGCAGCCGGTCGTCATCCTCGGCGATCATGAATACGTCGGCGCCGCGGATCTTGTGAGTGTTGATCTGGGAGATCGTGAGGTTCACGTCGAGGTCCGCCGGGCCGGTGATGAACAGCAGCGGGTAGTTGCCGTACATGCTGCCGAAAAAGTCGTGGCCGGCGAACACCTCGCGGAACAGCCGCTCCTCGACGGGGCTGCCCAGCTTCGGCGCCTTGTCCTCGAACGCGTAGGCGGCGACCGAGTCGAACATTCGGTGGATGGCGCGGTTGTCGAGCGCACGGCCGGCGGGGTCGTCGATGATGCGGTACAGCGCCTTGCCGAACGTCTCGAGCAGGCTGCGCACGCTTCCCATGCCGAACACGGTATTGATGCCGAGAATCGTGTTCGGCCCGTGTTTGAACTCGGACGCCTCGAAGCCCTCGGTGTGGTTGAGCACGATCTCGCGGATCTTGAGCGCGCCCTCCTTGGCGATGCCGAGCATCCGGGTCGCGAGAATGTGCATGCTGGGCGCCTGGTGAATCTCCTGCGCCACCAGCTCGGTTTCGCGTGAGGTCGTCTTGAGGGTGCGGTCGATCAGGGCGGGAATCCGCTCCAGCATCTCGCGCCAGTCGACGGCCTCGGTCTCGGCCTTCTTCCCGGTAGCGCGCTTCCCACGGGCCTGGGCCGGTTTCTTTCCCTGCCGGTGCTCGTGCAGCCGCACGGCGAGGATCAGCAGCACCATCAACTGATTGATGAAGCTCTTGGTGGCCGGAACGGCGATCTCGGGGCCGCAGAAGAGCGGCATGCAGAGATCAGACTTTTCCTGGCCCAGGGTCGAGTTGGTGTTGTTGAGGATGCACACCTTCTTCACGGTCGGGTACTGCTGCTCGACCAGGTTGAACACGTCGATCAGATCCTTCGTCTCACCGCTCTGGCTGATGCCGATGATGAGGTCGTTCGGCCGCAGCGACCGGGTGCACTGGGCCCGGAACTCGCCCGGCAGCAACGGGATGACGGGCAGGCCGCAGATCTCGTTGAAGAAGATCGGGGCCGTTTTGGCGGCATGGAACGAGCTTCCGCAGGCGAGGATGTAGATCGTGCCGCCTTTGTCGGCCGCAGCCGTGACAAGCCGCAGGAAGGCGCGGATGCGCCGGCCGACGTCGTCGATATCCTCGAGGTCGAAGGTCGCGTCGATCATCTTCAGCAGCAGCGGCAGATTGCGCCGGCCGGGGCCGCCGATGTCGCGCAGCTCCTCGAGCAGACTGCCGTAGGAGGAGTCGAACTGGTGATCGTACTCGGCCGGCGGATCGGCCTCGACGAGCCGGTTCAGCTTGGCGAGCTCGGCCGAGTCGAGCAGCTGGCGGGCCTTTTCCTGGAACGCGACCGCGTCGGTGACCTCGGCGAGACGGGAAACGGCGATCTTCAGCTTCTCGAGCACCGCCGCCTCGTCCTTGCGCTCGCGCACGCGGCGGGTCATCGCGTTTCCGCCGGTGAACAACGTCAGCAGGCGGCGCGTGGTCTGCACCTGGTGGAAGATCTCCTGCTCCATGAAATACTTGAACTGCGGCTGCAGCCGGGTCTCCTCGACCTTGAGCAGGCTGCGCTGGGAAGCGCGCTTGAGCTTGCGGCCGGAGCGCAGATCGTAGAGCACCGGCTCGGCGCCCGGGCCGAACACGGCGAACTCGTTCTCGCGGATCGGCACGAGAATGCGCGTCATCTGCAGCACCGAGGCGAGATCCGACGAGGCGAGCGTGAAATCGCCGCCGTCGGGATCGTGGCCGCGGCCGATGTACAAGCTGCTGCCGGCCTTGATCGCGACCATGATGCGGCTGACGGGATCGACCACGATCGAGGCGAACGAGCCGGTCACCTGCTTCGCGGCCTGCAAAACCGCCGCCCGCAGCGCCGCTTCCCGCACCGCGCGGTCGTCGGCATTCTTGTACTGGAGCTCCCTGGCGAAAAAGTGCTCGATCGTGTGGACGAGCATCTCGCCGTCGTTGTCGCTCTTGACCTCGTGGCCCTCGCGACGCAGCCATTCTTTGAGGCGCTCGCAGTTCGTGATGTTGCCGTTGTGGGCGCCGTAGAAGTGCAGCTTGCACCGCATCTCGTGCGGCTGCGCGTTCTCCTTCGTCACGGCCCCGAATGTGGCCCACCGCACCTGGCCGCAAAACAGCAGCCCCGACAGCTTGTAGATGCCAAGCCGGATCACGACGTCGCTGGGCGCGCCTACATCCTTGCGGAGAGTCGTCTCGCCCTTCTCGTTCTGGACGATCCCGCCGGTCGAGTCATATCCGCGGTATTCCAGCATCCGCAGCAGCCTGGCGGCCATGCCGCCCATCTGCTTGTGTTCATGTTCGCAACTGAGTCCGATGACGCCGCACATCCGGTGTTCCTTCCTTCTCACTTCAGGATGTGCGTGAGCATACCCCCGTCGGGGCTATTCTGCCAAGAGATTCCAAACCCAAGAGCACCGTATGAAGCCGGGAGGAAGGAGCGCCAGAGGATCGAGGAGTTCCCGTTCGTCCTCGGCTTTGACAAACCCGTGAGATTTTGCGATGGTACTTCCTGAAAAGCACGTTTGAAGGAGAGGACCATGGACAAGAAACAGGAACTCCTCGAACTCGCCGACTGCTTCATCGAAAACGAGGAGTCGCTCGCGCGGCTGTACGAGGCCTGCATCGAATTCCTGCCCGATCACGCGAATGTCTGGACGGCTCTGCTCGCGCAGGAACAGCACCACGCCGGCATGTTCCGGCAGATCCGGCGGGCCATCGAGGAAACCTCCTCAGGCTGGCACCCGGGAAAATTCTTTCCCCAGACCCTCCGGCTCATGACCGCCGATCTCGTCTCGCTGACCGCGGAAATCCGCGCGAGGAAAGTGAATCCCCGCTACGTCGTCCAGCACATGATGGACACCGAAAACTCCCTTATCGAGTCGGAACTGAGCAAGGCGTTCTCCACGACCGACCCGGTCTGCACGAGCCTTCTCGGGAAGCTTCAGGAGGAAACCCAGAACCACCGCATGATGCTGCGAAACGTGCTGACCAGGATCTGAAGCCCGTCTCCGGGCCCGTCACTCCGGTATGCCGTCGATACCGACGGCTTCGAGAGATCCGAGCACCTGGATCAGATGCGCAATCGTCTTCGGTGAGCGCAGGATGCTTCCGTGTTGCGGAGCAATGAGCGTCGGGGCAAGTTTCGCGATGCGGGTCATGGCCCCTTTCAACGCGCGCGTGCTGGGCATGACCTGACGGTGGAAGTTGATGATGTCGGGAAGCGGGCAATCGGCGGCCGGCTTTCCGTTCGGGCAGTGGGTGTGATCCGTGCAGGTGAAACAGGCTTCCCCGAGCTCGAGAAAGAGATCCCACTGGGCCCGGTAGCTTCCGAACAGGTCGCTGGTGAACAGCGTGCCGGTCTGCCCATCGTATGTCACGAAGCTGCCGGAGGCATGGGCAAACGGGGTATCGATGAAGGTCAGGCGGCGTTTTCCGAGAGAGAGCCCCGGAAGCCCGTCGATGTCGACGAATTTGGGGTGGTAGGATTTTTCGACATAATGTCGGATGAAGACGTTGTTGATCGCCTTCGAGTAGATACGCAACTCGGGATTGGTGCACAGATCGAGGAAGTTCGGCAGCGAGCCGCACAGATCGGGATCGGGATGCTGGTAGATCAGCGCCGTGATCTCACCGGGATGCACCCCGGCCTGGAGGATCTTCATCATGACCCCGGCAAAATCGGGCCGGCTTCCGCCGTCGATCACGGCGATGCCGGACTCGCCCTTCACCAGATAGGGATTGCAGTGCAGCTTCGTGTCGGCATCGAACGTGCCGATCCACCAGATATCATCCACAACACGCACCGGCCGCCCGAATTCGATCTCGGCATTCGTGTTCATCCCTGACCCCCATCACCTGAATTTGCGTCGGAAGAGCGGGATGTATCCACCCGTCCGGTAACGAAATACGCCTTCATCGGCGCCTTGTTCTTGAGAGAAATCTCCCCTCGTTCCTCCCAGGCATATCGGGAGCGGGCCAGAGCCCAGGTCGCTTCGGAGACCTTGATCCGGCCTTTTTCCTCGGCAGATTCGAACCGTCGAGCCTGCGGCGTTCGGCGGCAACGGCATTCATCATCGTGATCACGGAGAATTCTAGGCCAACGCTCCCCTGAGTGCAATCGGAAAAAGACGCTGGCCGGGCCGGGCAGATCAGTTCCCGGACGTTCCGCTCCTGAGGCCGAAGGTGTCGAGGGTGGCGGCGAACGATGTGTAGATCTGGCGTGATTGGTGGGCGCAGAAGTTGAACGGCCGTTCCATGGCCAGATGCCGCTCGCGGACCCCGTTCAGGCGGAGAGCGATGCCGTGATGGGCCTCGAGCAGATGCCGCAGCTCCTGGAACAGAAGCTCGTTGAGGCGTCGTTTGATGCCATTTTCGAGCTGAAGCGTCTCTTCCATCCGGTCGGTGAGGGCGAACAGCAGGTTCGTCAGGATCTCGGGCTTCTCGCGGAAAAAAGCGGCTGCCTGGTCGAGGCCGATGACGATCGCGGAAACCGGCGTGGCGCAGACGACATCGGCCGTGCGGCGCATCTCGGGCGTCGCGGCTTCCAGGTTGAGCAGGACCGCGATTTCCCCGAAAATACTGCCGGGGCGGGCGATCTGCACCCGGTGATTCGGGCCGAGAACGACTTCGACGACGCCTTCGAGCAGGATGAACAGCTTGTCGCCGATCGATCCTTTGCGGCACAGGATCGAGCCTGTCGAAAACCGCTGCGTCTGTTCGGGCGTCTCGGGCGGCCGCATCACGGCGTTGTAGATGGAAGGGGAAACGCCCGGGATGCGGTTTTCCGCGGTCAGTTGGGCTGCGAGCTCGAAGGCTTTGTGGTTTCGCGCGAACTCGAGAACCGCGGCGATGGCGGGCATCGTGGCCCCGCCAAGCTGTTCGACCTCGTTGATGGCGGCCAGCAGCGCCCGGGCCGAGGTGAGCTGCAAACGCTGCAGCTCTTCTTCCTGCTGGACGAGCCGGGAAAACCGCTCGATTGCCTGGTGAAGATTGCGCGCGAGCGAGATGCATGTCTTGATGCCGACCTGCGGCACTTCGGCGAGCTTGTCCCTCAGTGACTGGCCGACGGCCGGGATGGGCATGACGCCGGATGGGTCGAGCGCGAACACCGAGTATTCCTGGGGTTTGTTGAGCAGCGCGTCGATCTCGCCGAACACCTGCCCTGGCTGATCGATGATCTCGACCAGTGTTGCCCGCGCGAGCTGGCCGGCAAGCGGCGTGTCACCTGAGGCGGCGGGAAGAAGCACTTTCGCGAACCGCCCCTGGTGCAGGCCGTAAAACTCACGACGCCGCTCCCCCTGGAAGTAGACGGGCTCCCCTGGATTGAAGGTCGCAAGGTCGTGAATGTTGTCCATCTGGAACCTCTCGAGAAAAAGCTTCTTGGGCCCTTCTGACCCTTATCCTGAATACCGGAAAAAGTTATACCACTTCACCGGGAAAAAGTTTTCGCCTTTTTTTTCATCCCTCGTCGGCTCGGTTCAGAGCACGGTGCCGCTGCCGATCGATGCCGTTCTCTGGCTGTGGTCCGATCGCTTGACCCGGGAAACAAATCAGACTATTCTCAAGGTAACGAGAGCTGGAGTCGTCGACGACCGGAATGGCCGAAACAGAGACACGCTTCGACAAAAAGAAAACGGCCACGGCAGACCCTCCACAGAGAGGAATCGCACATGGATTCTATCCATCATGTGCCCGCGCCCCTTCCCCAAGCCGCTTTTCCCTGGGGGCCCCTGGCTGAACGGTCGCATACGGGGCTCATCGTCCCGGACACCGCCCAGGCAATCTCCCTGATGGCCGATGGCATCATCGACGCCCTCTGCCGGAGCCGCCCCACGATCTGCTGGCTTCCCCCGCGCCATGCCGCAGCTCTGAGGCGGCATCTCGATCTGCGCAGCCTCGATCACCCGGCGGCGGCGGCTGACGGCCGCCTCGTCTGGATCGAATCGGAACAGCCGGGATCCCTCCCCAGGCTCCTCACCTCGGCTCTGGCCCGCCCCGGAACCGGCGTCCCGATGCTCCTCGTCCTGCACCTCTGGTCGCCCACCCACCGGAAGCCGGCCGTACTGCGCGGAATCGAGGCGGAATTGGACGGCCTCATCGTCGCGGGGCAAGTCCGGATCGCCTGTTTCCACCCGATCGCCAGCCTGTCGAAAGCGGCCCTCACGACCGCCATGGACGCCCATCGACAGGTCTGGTTCGAAGACCGGCTGCGGAACAACCCGTTCCATCTGCCGTTCCGGTCGCACCTCGGCCACAGGCGCGATGCCGAGCTGTATCAACGGCATGTGACGGCGCTTCGGGGAGGCGATTCCCCGGATACCCCACCGGGCATCGATCCCGCAACAGCCCACGAGCTGAACAACCTGCTCGCCACGATCATCGGAAACACCGAGATGCTGCAGCTCGCGGTGCCGCCGGCCTCCGCCGTCAGCGACCAGCTCCGCATGATCCACGATGCCGCGCGAAAAGCGGCGCAGATCAGCAGACAGCGGCCCTCACCGGCACCCACCGCCACGGATTCCGCTCCGGTCCCGCCACCCGCCGACCGTTCCCCGGCGCCCCCGACCCAGGAACAGCGAAAGCAGCAGATTCCGGGACGGCTGGCCGAGGCCTGGCGCGGCCAGGGCACCATTCTGCTCGTCGACGACGAGGATTCCATCCGTGTGGTCGGCCGCCAGATCCTGGAGCGTCTCGGGTTCGAGGTGCTGACGGCATGCGACGGGGCCGAAGCCGTCGAGCGGTTCGCCGCCTCCGCCAAGCCGATCCGTGCCGTGATTCTCGATCTGTTGATGCCGCGCATGAACGGGCAGCAGGCATTCGCGGAAATCCGGAACCTCAAACAGGATCAGCCGATCATCATCGCCAGCGGGCTCGGCGCAAACGAGGTCCGGGAGAGGTTTCCCCAGGACGCGTATCTGACGACCCTGCCCAAACCCTTCGGGATCATGGAGCTGATCCAGGCATTGAAACATCTGCTCGACGAGCCCGAGCGGCGCTCAGCCACGGTGGCCTGACCCGGCTAGCGACGCTGGGCCGCGATTTCCGCAATCTCGATGGCGGGGTGCCGGTACCGTCGCCGGCCCCGCGTCAGTCCCCCGAACTGGATCGCCTCGACAGGACAGAGGTTCAGGCAGGCCAGACAGCCTTCGCATCGTTCTCCCCAGACGGGCTTCCCATCAGGGCCGGCAGCGATGTTGGCCACCGGGCAGGCGCGCATGCAGAGACCGCATCGGGAGCAGGAGTTCCCGGCCCGGAACATTCTGCCGGTTTTCCGGACGGACCGCACGAATCCGGCATGGAGCGGCCCGAACAGGAACGCGCCGATGCGGGAGAGCAGACTGGGCGGGACGTCACGGCCGGCCTTCACCTCCGCCATGAAAGCGTCGATGGCCTGTTCGGCCCGGGCGATCACCGCGGCGCAGCTTTCGGCCGGCGGGGCCTGGTGCAGCGGAATGCAGTTTCCCGGATAGGTCACGGACAGGGCGGCATCGAGCCGCGCGCCCTTCGTCGCGAGAAGCGCATCGAGCTGGGCCAGGACTCCGCCCGGGCCGTTGCCGCAGGTGGCGATCGCGAAGATGCGCTCGGCCCCGATGCCGGAAGCCGTCTCGATGAACTCCTTCACCAGGCGCGGCACGCCGAACGAGTAGACCGGAAACGCGAAACCGAGGGTCGAAGCCGTGATCTCGACCGGAGTTCCGGCAACCGCGGCGATCGGCCGCACCTCTACATCGCTGCCAAGCGCCGCCGCCGCGCGTTTCGCCGCCGACAGCGAGTTGCCCGTTCCCGTGAAATACCAGATGACGTCGCCCATGCGGATCCTCCCTCGTTTCTGCCGGAGACGGCCGGTGCCGCTCCCCACGAAATCCAGAACCAGTATAGACCGGTTTTCCTTCCGGCGCATCGTGGGGTAACATGGAGAAAATCGACGGGCACGGCCCGTCCCGAGGAGGAACATCATGTTTTCCGCCGCCACCTACACCGCACGCCGGCGCGACCTGCGCGCCCGGTTCGGGAACGGGCTTCTCCTGTTTCCGGGCAACGGCGAGACGCCGATGAACTACCCGGCGAACACGTATCCGTTCCGGCAGGACAGCACGTTCCTCTACTACTGGGGCCTCGACGAGCCCGGCCTGTTCGCCCTGATCGATCTCGACCTCGACCGCGAGATCGTGTTCGGAGAGGACCGCTCGCTCGATGACGAGATCTGGATGGGCCCCTGCGCCACGCTCGCGACGCGGGCGGCGGCGGCAGGCGTGCGCGAAACCGAACCCCTTTCGGCCCTGGAAGGCCATCTCGCGGCGGCCCGGTGCGCGAAACGGCCGATCCGCTTCCTGCCTCAGTGCCGCGCCGAAACGAAACTGGCCCTGGTCCGGCATCTCGGCATCACCCCCGAGGCGCTAAACTCGTATGCCTCCGGGGAGTTCACCCGCGCCGTCGTCGATCAGCGGCTGTTCAAAAGCCCCGAAGAGGTCGCCGAGATCGAGGCCGCGCTGGAAATCAGCGGCGCGATGTATACCGAGATCCTGAAACGGCTCCGCCCCGGCATGATCGAGCAGGAACTGGTCGGCGCGATCGAGGGGGTCGTTGCTGCCGCAGGATCGCGCACGTCGTTCCCGACGATCCTCTCGATCCGCGGCGAGACGCTCCACAACCACGCCCACGCGAACCGCATGCAGGCGGGCGATCTGCTCGTGATCGATTCGGGAGCCGAGTCACCCCGGCATTACGCCAGCGACATCACCCGCACCTTCCCGGTTTCGGGCCGGTTCGAGCCGCGTCAGAAGGCCCTCTACGAGGTCGTGCTCGCGGCCCAGGAGAAGGCGATCGGCATGATCCGGCCGGGGATCTCGTTCCGGGAGATCCACCTCGCCGCCGCGACGGCCATCGCCGAAGGTCTGACCGGGCTGGGACTGATGCGCGGCGAGCCCGCGGCGGCGGTCGCCGTCGGCGCCCATGCCCTGTTCTTCCCGCACGGGCTGGGCCATGCTCTGGGCCTCGACGTGCACGACATGGAAGGGCTGGGCGAGAACGAAGTCGGTTACGGCGAGGAAGCGGCCCGCAGCGACCAGTTCGGCCTCGCCTATCTGCGGTTCGCGCGCAGCCTCCGGCCCGGCCACGTGATGACCGTCGAGCCGGGCGTCTACTTCATTCCCGCCCTGATCGCCGCCTGGAAGAAGGATCAGCGGCACGCGGCCTTCATCGACTACGCCGCCGTCGATCGATATGTCGGATTCGGCGGCATCCGGATCGAGGACGACGTGCTGGTCACGCCCGACGGTCACCGCGTCCTCGGCCCATCCATCCCCAAAACCGTCGCCCAGGTCGAATCCGCCCTCGCACGCTAACGCCCCGAGCAACGACCGCTTCACCACAGAGTCACAGAGGCACAGAGAAAACCGGCTCTGTGTCTCTGTGACTCTGTGGTGCGTTGATTTTCAGGATTTCATCTGCGCCATCTGTGTCATCTGCGGATCGGTTCCCAGACCGGAACCCACAAATCGTCTGTAGGGGCGGGTTTCAAACCCGCCCCTCCGCATGCATGGAGGCGCGAGGGCCACCATGGGAGACCGGTTACAGGACGGTCAAGAGCTCCTGGTATTTCGCCATCGGCCAGAAATCGGCGGCAAGGGTCTGTTCGGCCTCGTCGACGACGGAACGCAGCGCGCCGAGAGCCTTTTCCCCGTTCATCGCGAGGAATTCGGCGTGTTCGTGGGAACTCCGGTGCTCACCGGCCTTCCGGAGAACCGTCTCGAGTTCCTCGGCGCAATCGTGGACGAGGGTGAACAGCTCTTCGAACCGGCGCGCCTCGGCCTGCAGGCGCTTTGAGGTGAGCCCCGCCGCCTTCGCGGCGGCGGCGGCGCCGGCGGTCGTCGCCACCTGCCGGGTCAGGGCAGGGATGATCAGCGTGCGGGCCATGTTGACGGCGGTCTTGTACTCGATCTCCTTCGTCTTGACGTAGGTTTCGAGCTTCACTTCGACCTTCGCGTGCAGTTCGCGGGTCGAGAGGACGTGGGTCCGCTCCATCAGCTCCCCGACATCCTTTTCGAGATACACCTGGACAGCCTGGGGCGTGTTGCGGGCATTCGGCAGGCCGCGCTTCTCGGCTTCGGCATGCCACTGGCTCGAGTAGCCGTTTCCCTCGAACCGGACGCGCCGCGTTTCCCGGAAAACGTCGCGAAGAACCGTGATGGCGCGCTCCTTGATGTCGCGGGGCGTCTTGAGGGCGGACAGCCGTTTCTCGATCTGGAAGTAGCCGTAGGTGACGGCCAGGTTCAACACGGTCACGGCCTCGGAGCAGTTCTGGGAGGAGCCGACGGCGCGGAACTCGAACTTGTTGCCGGTGAAGGCGATCGGCGAGGTGCGGTTGCGGTCCGAGTAGTCGCGTGCAACCCGGGGCAGATTGCGCACCCCCATGTTGATGTGGGCCATCGTCTGCTCGTTCAGCTTGCCGATCCCGGCGATCTCGTCGACAAGCTGAGTAAGATATTCCCCAAGATAGATCGACATGATCGCGGGCGGGGCCTCGTTGGCCCCGAGGCGGTGATCGTTTCCGGCATCGGCGACGGCCGCGCGGAGAAGACCGCCGTATTTGTCGACGCCGAGCATCATCGCGCCCAGTGTGAGGAGGAAGGTGATGTTCTTGAGCGGAGAGGCGGAGGGTTCGAGATAGTTCGCCCCGGTGGAATCGCCGATCGACCAGTTCACGTGCTTCCCCGAGCCATTGACACCGGCGAACGGCTTCTCGTGCAGCAGGACGACGAACTCGTGACGCATCGCGACGTGTTTCATGATGTCCATGATCTGGAGGTTGTGATCGATCGCGAGGTTCGCCTCCTCGAACAGCGGCGCCAGCTCGAACTGGTTCGGCGAGACTTCGTTGTGCCGGGTTTTCGACGGAATGCCGCGCCGGTACAGCTCGCGGTCGAGGTCTTCCATGAACCGCAGCATCTTGCGGTGGATCGAGCCGAAGTAATGGTCCTCCATCTGCTGGCCTTTGGCCGGGGCCGCGCCGAACAGCGTCCGGCCGCAGATGCGCAGATCGGGCCGGGTTTCGTAGAGTTTTCGCGATACGACGAAGTATTCCTGCTCCGGACCGGTGTACACGATCGTCTTTTTCGCGAGGCGATTCCCCAGAACCCGCTGGAGGCGGATGTTCACGTCGTTCAGGGCGCGCATCGAGCGCAGGAACGGCGTTTTCAGATCGAGCACGTCGCCCGTCCAGGAGAGGAAGACGGACGGGATGACGAGGGTGCGGGTGTTCCCGGTTTCCTGGAGGAATGCCGGCGAGGTCGGGTCCCAGGCGGTGTAGCCGCGCGCCTCGAACGTCGAGCGGATGCCGCCGGACGGAAAGGAAGAGGCATCAGGCTCGGACTGGATCAACTGCTTGGCCGAAAACCGCTCGATCAACTCCCCGTTCTCCCCGTAGCTGATGAAGGCATCATGCTTTTCGGCGGTTCCACCGCGCTGAGGCTGAAACCAGTGGGTGAAATGCGTGGCGCCGTTCCCGATCGCCCACTCCTTCATCGCATGCGCCACCTCGTCGGCGATCGACTCGTCGAGCGGCGTGCCGCTCTGAATGGTCGCCTGAAGCTTCTCGTAGGCTGCGCGGTTGAGCTTCTCGCGCATGACATTCCGGTTGAAGGTCAGCTCGCCGAAAATCCTGTTGATGTCTGACATGGGAATCTCCTGAGGTGCGGGATGTGGAGCGGATCGATGATCCGATTCTACGCTCGGATCAAGATTCGTCAAGCTCAAAAGGTGGATTTTGCAGAAAATGTATGAAAATTGCCCGCTCAATTTTGAAAAATGTGCTTTCTGGGAACAGCCGCGACGGGTGAATTTCTTCCCGCGCCACGCCTTCGGCCTCGGTACACCCGGTTTTCCCGTTTACAGGAGGGGTGGGTCGGCATGGTAAAATTGAAAAATCCTGTTCGAAGAGCATGACCGTAATTCAACCGGAGGTTGATTTCATGAAGAAACATCCCCGTCTGTTCGCCCTTCTGCTTGTTGCCCTTCTGGTCGCCCTGGTCAGCCAGGCGCAGGCCGCGAAGCCCGTTGCCGCTCCTGCCGCGAGCGTCGAGGAGTGTTTCGACAAGATGACGGCCGAGTTCGACCAGAAGGCGCTGGTGCGCTTCCTGCCCGAGAACGTCACGGCCTGGTATGCCCGCTGGTATCTGATGGAAAATGCCCGCGACTCGATCGACACGACGTATTTCATCGTCGAGCCCGACATCTTCGGCAAGAGCATGCTCGGCATGCTGCTCAAGAAAGCCCGTGAAGGCATCGAGATCCGCCTCATGGTCGATGCCCGCGGCACCAAGGGGCTGGCCCGCAAATTCTTCGGTCAGGACATCCTCCAGGAGCTGGGCAAGTTCAAGAATGTGCAGATCCGCGTCTACAACCCGGTCAGCTCGAAGCTGCTGGCCGCGTTCGAGGATATCCGCAAGATCACGGCGAGCAACCACGACAAGATCCTGCTCGTGGACGGAGAGTATCTGGTCACCGGCGGCCGCAACATCTCGATGAACTACTTCGTCGATCCGCGCGACGTTCCGACCGTGTATCGCGACACCGACGTCGTCATCCGCAGCAAACTCGTCTCGAAGCAGGCTCGGGAAGCCTTTGAATCCGAGTTCAAGGGCGGCAGCAACTTCGCCATCGCCGGCGACGCCCTCGGAAACGTCGACGACATGCACCGCCACCTCGACATCGCCTACCAGGCCATGCGCCGGTTCATGCTCGGCGGCGGCTTCTTCGAGCTGAAGAATCCCGAAAAGTTCTCCTCCGAGACCCGCTCGCTCGTCGGCGCCTGCAACGCCGAGCTGAAGCAGTATCCGCATCTGGTCGGGTATTCGTCGTTCCGGCTGTTCCAGGGCGAGCATGCCTGGCCCGTTCGGCTGCTCGACAAACACTCCCGCACCGGTTTCAAGAACGAGATCACCTTCAACCTGACCTCGCTGATGGATTCGGCGAAGAGCGAGATCATCATTCAGAATCCCTACGTCGTTCTGACCCCCGAGGCCGAGTCCGCCCTCCAGCGCGCCAACGACCGCGGCGTGAAGATCATCATCCAGACCAACTCCCCGATGAGCTCCGACAGCCTGCTCACCCAGGCGATGTTCCTGGGCGACTGGCGCCAGATCCTCAAGAAGATGCCGAACGTCCAGATCTTCGCCTACAAGCTGCAAAACAAGCTGCACTCGAAGGTGTTCGTGTTCGACCGGTCCGTCGCCGTCGTCGGCACGTATAACATGGACTATGTAAGCGAGCAGATCAACTCCGAGGAAGTCGCCGTCATCAAGTCGAAGCCCTTCGCGACCCAGGTCGCCAAGCGCATCGAGGAAGACATGCGCAACTCGCACCAGTATCAGATCGAAGTCCAGGCTGACGGTTCGGTCAAGACCCTGTTCGGCCCCGAAAGCCACTCGGATCCGAAGGTGCTCGACCGGCTCAAGCTCCTGATGAAGCTGAACTGGCTGCGCCCCCTGATCTGATCGTTCCGGTTCATTTCCCGACCGCCCCGGCCCCAACAGGCCGGGGTGGTCTGCGTTCAGCCGGGGTTCATTCCGGCTTTGTGGCGGTAGCCCAGCACCATGCCGTGCTTTTTGAAGAGTTCCCGTCGGAAGAGCGGGTTGTAGGAAAAGTAGGTGATCACGCTCCAGAGATCCTTCATGTTGGTCTTGAAGTCGAAAGCCCGGCGCAGGATCGTGAACGGGTTGTTGAACCGCCGCCGCATCCAGAAGCAGGCCTCGGTCAGCTCATCGGGAGTCATCCGGGCAGGCCGGAAGACGCAGTCCCCGAAATGATACCGGTCGTCGAGCCACCATTTGTCGTACAGAAGCCGTCCCTGGGCCTGCATCTCCTCGTAGAGCGGCGTTCCCGGATACGGGCTGAGGATGTTGAAGGCGGCGAAGCAGAACTTCTGGTCGATGGCCCACTGGACGGTCCGGCGGATCGAGGCCGGGTCGTCATGGTCGTAGCCGATCAGAAACGCGGCCCAGAGCTGGAATCCGATCTCCCTGATCTTCTGGATCGCCGGCTCGTATCCCTCGAGCTGAAGATTGCAGTTTTTCCCCATCAGGTGAAGGTTTTCGGGGCTCACGGACTCGAATCCGACCACCAGACCGGCACAGCCGCTCCGTTTCATCAGGTCCATCAGCTCGGGATCCTCGGTGAAGTTCAGGCTTGCCTGCCCGACCCACCGGCGCCGGAGGGGAATCAGCAGGCGGAACAGCTCCTTCGCAGCATCTATATCGCCAATGATATTATCATCGACGAAAAACAGGAAGGGGTTGGGCTGTTCGGCCAGCTCGGCGGCCACCTCGGCCGGGGGGCGATGGCAGTGAGAGCGCTTGTACAGCGTGCCGGTGGCGCAGAACCGGCAGTGGTTGAGACAGCCGCGGCTGAACTGGGTCAGCCGAAGAGGCAGGTAGCTCTTTCCCGCGAACAGGTCCCAGCGCGTCCTGAGCCCTTCCAGCTTCGGAGGGAAGAATCCCTGGTAGACCGGCTTCAACCGGCCGGCAGCGGCATCGGCCACGAGGTGCGGGAAGACCCCCTCGGCATCGCCGATCATGATCGCATCGGCATGGGCAGCCGCCTCCCCGGGAATCATCGAAACGTGGAAGCCACCCATGACCACGCGCACGCCGCGCGCCCGGAACCGCGCGGCGATTTCGTACGAGCGGCGGGCCGTGTAGATCTCGACGTTCAGGCAGACCAGGTCGGTGGGCTCCTCGTAGGGAATCTTCTCGAACCGGTCATCATAGAGGACGCACTCGACGTCGGCAGGCAGCTGCCCGGCCAGCACCCCGAAGGTCAGCGGCTCCATCCGCCCGCGGTCGTGATACGGCCTGCCGCGCACCAGTCCCATGTTCGGCTTGATGAACGTGACCTTCATGGCGTATTTCCTTCGAGGAGATCGGGCGAGGAAAATCCCAGCCGGAGGCCCGTTTTCCCGCGGATATCGAGGCGGGAAACGAGGTTTCCGGCCAGGTATATCAGCGCCCGGAAAGGGTCTGCCAGGTTCGCCTGCAGATCGCAGCTCCGGCGCATTATACTTCCCAGACTATGGAACCGACGCCGGGCCTCGGCGATCCCGGCTGCCAGCTCGTCCACGGACATGCCCCGGGGAATGAAGGCAGGGCGTTCCCAGCGGAACCCGGGGGTCAGCCACCAGCGAGGGTGAAGCAGGCGGCCCTGCCGGAGCAGGCTGTCGTAGACGCGGGTTCCGGGGAAGGGATACAGCATGTTGAAGTTGGCGAGAAACAGCCGCCGGTCCAGGGCGAACTCGACGGTTTCACGCATCGATGCGGGCGTGTCGTCGTCGTAGCCGAAAACGAACGTCGCATAGACGAGAATCCCCCGCGCCCGGTACTCGTCCAGAAGCTTTTCCAGGCGGCCCAGGGCCAGGCTCCAGTCCTTGTTCATGCGCCGGAGGTTCGCCGGGGACAGCGACTCGATCCCGATGATGACGGCGAAACAACCACTGGCCGCCATCTCGTCGAGAAACCCCGGTTCGGCCGCCGAAGAAAGGCTGGTCTGGCTGACCCAGCGCAGCCCCAGGGGACGTATACCTTGAAACAGACGGCGCGCATGCGCCGGGGAAGCGGCGATGTTGTCATCCGCGAAGAAGACGAACCGTCGCTGCATGCGTTCCAGCTCATCGACCAGTTCGGGGATCGGGCGAAAGCGCACGTCGTTCCCGTAGAACCGGCGAACGGAACAGAAATCGCAGTCGAAGGCGCATCCGCGGCTCGTTTCCACGAGCGCCAGCGGGAGATAGGATTTTTCCCGGAAGATGCTCCGGGCGATCCGAAAAGGCCCGGAAACGTCGGTTGATTCAGGCTGATACCGCGATTTCAGGCGGTTTTGCGCCAGATCGGCCATCACGCGGGGCCAGACCGCCTCGACCTCGCCGATCGCGATGGAATCCGCATATCGGCAGGATTCTTCGGGTACCAGGGTGGGGTGAAAGCCCCCAAGAAGCACCTTGACGCCCCGCCGGCGGAACTCCTGGGCGATCTGGTAGGAACGGCGCGCCGTGAACGTTTCGACGGTGATCGCGACCAGGTCGAACGGTTCCCCGAACGGCACGTCCTCCAATCGTTCGTCGATCAGCCGCAGTTCGACGTCCGGCGGGGTCGCTCCGGCGATCAGGCCGAACACGAGAGGCTCGAGAACGGCCGGAGTCCGGTAGGGACGACCCCGGCGTTCGCCGAGCGCGGGCTTGACAAGAGCGATGTTCACAAGATTCCTGTACGGGGGGATTCGTGGAAAGTCTTCTGAGAATACAGCATGGCGTTGCCCTCGGAAAGCGAAATTACGCTTCACGCTGTTGCTCAGCTTCGAGAGGCCATGCTAGGCTGAAAAGCCCTGAAACCAGAATCTATCGGGAGAGGGAGAGGATATGCGCAATCGTTTGTTCGTACTGGCCGGCCTGTTCGTTTTCTCCATGACCTTCACGGCTCCGGCATCCGCCGAGGATGTCAAAGACATGATCGCCGAAATGATCACGGCTTACAGCCAGAGTTCCAAGGGTGTGCAGGACGAAGCGTTCCTGGAGAAGGTCAAGAGCATCGACGAGCATCTGCGGGAAAAAATCGAGAAAGATCACGATCTGACGCCCTTCAAGGAGGTCGTTGCGGCAGCCCGGCAGTTCAAGGCCCGCGCCTCCGCCCGGAAAATGTTCGAAGTGCTGCTCGAGAAGACCCACAAACGCCTCCAGTTCACCAAAGCCCAGCAGGAGATCACCGATCCCGATCTGAAGAATGAAATCGACGAGATGGTGGCCGGCATCGAACGGTATCTCGATCCCAACCAGCCCGACGAGGACACCGTCGACCGCGGCAAGCTCGAAGACCGGCGCAAACGCCTGCAGGACAAGATCAAGAAGGCTCATGCCGGCATCCTCCGCACCGGGGCCGGGAAAAGCATCACCGTCGACGTCATGGCCGAGGACGGCCAGCCCGCGAAGCTCTCCGCCGGCCGCGAAAGCAACCTGCTGGCCAAGCTCAAGACCATCATTCCCGAACCCGGCAAAATGAGCGTCAAGATCACCCTCAAGAGAGACGACCTGTGCGACATCCATGTGTTCGTGCAGGGCTTCGTCGCCCCGAACGGCTTCTCGGTTCTCGAGGGTGAACTCGATTTCGCCGACGTGACGCTCGCGGCGCTCGACAACTCCGAGGCCACCGCCGTCGACGACGTGCTCGGTGACGCGCATTTCAAGCGGTATCGCTGCGTCCAGGACGAGGAGCAGCTCAACGTCATGCCCAAATCCGGCAGCGCCGCCTACGAAATGGGCACGATGGCGCCCGGCCAGACCTGGAAGATGACCTTCGCGAAGGCCGACGGCATCTCCACCATCCTCAAGGAGATCGAAGGCAACGACGAAGTCGGCGTGCTCAACGCCAAGACGGCCGTCGCCGACAAGACCATCGAGTTCAAGAACACCGGCTCGCGCAACCTCGTCTACCTGCAGGGCACCGACGTCACCGGCCTCGTGTCGGTGAAGGCCATGGGCGTGCTGACCCCGAAGGACGGCCACGTCAGCTTCCGTGATGTGCTGCTGGTGGTCGACGACGGCATCGCCTCCGACCTGTCCAAGTTCGTCGGCGAGCAGGGCATCAACTTCTTCCTGCGGCGCGCGTCGGAGAACCTCCGCAAGGGCTTTCCCTTCACGCCGGTGCTCGAGAACCTCGCCTGCGAGCGCGATTCCGCCGGAAAAATGGTCTACATCTTCAGCGGGCGCGGCAAGAACGCGCTCTGAGTCCCGATACGGAGATCCGCATGAAACTGCTCCTGATCCAGCCCAGCGGCACCATCCACCGGTTCCGCGTGGGCTCGTTCCCCAAGTCGCTTCGGTACGCCCCGCTCACGCTCACGACGCTGGCGGCGCTCGTTCCCCAGGACCTCGACGTCGAGATCGAACTGGCGGATGAAGGCGTCCAGCTCGTCGATTTCGAGTCGCGGCCCGACCTGGTGGCCATGACGATCCTGACGGGAACCTGCATGCGCGGCTACGCGATCGCCGATCACTTCCGGCGCCGCGGCATTCCCGTCGTCATCGGCGGGGTTCATGCGACCCTCTGCCCGGACGAAGCCCAGCAGCACGCCGACTGCGTCGTGGTCGGGTTCGGGGAGCGGAGCTGGCCCCAGCTCCTCCGCGATTTCAAGCAGGGGGCGATGCAGAAGCGGTACACGGATTTCCAGAGCCCGTCGCTGGTGAAGTATGTCCGACCCCGGCGCGACCTGTTGCGGAAGGAAGGGTATATCACCACGAATACCATCTGGGCGACGCGCGGTTGCCTGAACGAGTGCGACTTCTGCTCGATCCCGGCCACGTGGGGAAACAACTTCTACAAGCGGCCGATCGACGAGGTGGTCGCCGAGATCGCCGATATGCCGGGCAACGAGTTCGTCCTGGTCGACCCGAGCCCGATGGAAGACCCCGACCACGCCAAGCAGCTTTTCCGGGCGATCGGCACGCTGAAGAAGAAGTGGTTCGGCCTCTCGACCACCAAGATCGGCAAAGACCCCGAGCTTCTGCGCATCGTCGGGGACAGCGGCTGCAAGGGGCTGCTGATCGGCTTCGAGTCGATCAACCAGATGTCGATCGGCTCGATCGGCAAGGATCACAACTCGGTCGACTTCTACATCGACCTCGTCAAGCGCATGCACGATCACGGCATGGGCGTTCAGGCCTGTTTCGTGTTCGGCCTCGACGACGACAAGCCCGACATCTTCCGGCGGACGGTCGACTTCTGCGACCGCGCGCACATCGATCTGCCGCGCTTCTCGACCTACACGCCGTTCCCCAACACCGCTGCCTACCGCAAGCTCGATGCCGAAGACCGCATCCTGACGCGGGACTGGACCCTCTACGACGTCGAGCACATCGTCGTCCAGCCCAAGGGGATGAGCGTAGAGCAGATCCGGGAAGGCCTGCACTGGGCCTGGGAACACGCGTACCGGCTTCCGTCGATCGCCCGGCGTCTGCTCGGCTCGCGGACATCCACCGGGTATGCCATCGCGTTCAATCTCGGCTACCGCTCGTATGCCCAACGGCTGCGCAGCATGTCGGACCGCGTCCTGTTCGATGACGTCCAGGAGGGCATTCCCAGAGCATGAAGCTGACCCTGATCATGCCCTCGATCGGGCGCAAGCCCGACCAGCGGTACATCGCCACCTGGCAGATGGAGCCGCTGGTGCTGGCGGTGCTGGCGGCTCTCACGCCGCGCGACTGGGAGATCTCGGTCCAGGACGACCGGGTGGAGCCCGTCGACACGAGCCGCCCCGCCGATCTCGTGGGCATCACGGTCGAGACCTACACGGCGCGGCGCGCCTACCAGATCGCGGCCGAGTACCGACGGCGCGGGGTGAAGGTCGTCATGGGCGGATACCACGCCACCCTCTGGACCGACGAGGTGCTGGAACACGCCGACGCCGTGGTGACGGGGCCCGCCGAGGGTGTTTGGGAGCGCGTCCTCGAGGATTTCCGGGCCGGCCGGCTCGGGCGGCGGTATGACGGAACGTTCGATTTTTCCTGGAACGGCCTGTACCCGCGGCGGGAGGTCTACGCCCACAAGGGCTATCTGCCGCTCGCCCTGGTCGAGTTTTCGCGCGGCTGCCGCTTCGGGTGCACCTTCTGCTCCATCACCGCCTTCACCGGAGCCAGGCATTACTTCCGGCCGCCCGCCGACGTGGTCGAGGATATCCGGCGGAGCGGGCAGAAGATCGTCTTTCTCATCGATGATAATATCGCAGCCAATATCCAGGCTGCCTTCGACCTGTGCAAGGCGCTGAAGCCGCTCGGGATCCAGTGGGTGAGCCAGATCAGCGTCAACGCCGCCGCCAACCCGAAACTGGTGCGCGCCATGGCCGAGTCGGGCTGCATCGGTGTCCTGATCGGCTTCGAGTCGCTCCGGCCCGATCTCATGCAGCGTCTGAACAAGCAGTGCAACGTTTCCATCGAAGGATACGAGCGGGCGCTCGCGCTGCTTCGCGAAAACAATATCTGCATCTATGCAACATTTCTGTTCGGCATCGACGGCGACGATGTACGGTCCTTCCCGCCGACGTTCCGGTTCATCCAGAAGCATCGGTTCTTCCTGGCGGCGTTCAATCACCTGGTGCCGTTCCCCGGCACTCCGCTCTACGCGAAACTGCAGGGCGAGGGCCGCCTGACCTCACCTGCATGGTGGCTCGACCCGGCCTTCCGGTTCGGCCAGGTGCCCTTCGTTCCGACCGGTTTCTCCCCGGAAGGATTGGCCGAGGCCTGCCGCGACTGGCGGCGACGCTTCTACTCGTGGCGTTCCATCATCCATCGCGGACTCGATCTGAAGACCAACGCGCGGAGCCTGGCGACGCTCGCCCTGTTCCTGACGCAGAATTACTACGGCCGACGCGAGGTCGACGAGAAGTTCGGCCTTCCCCTCGGAATGACCGATGGAGACAAAGGGTGAACGAACTGCCCCGGCCCTACCAGTGGCGGACCTGGCGGTCCGGCGCCGAGCCGGGGCCCGACGACCGCGCTCTCGACGAAGCCGTCCGCCGTTTGCTGGACCGCTGTCAGATGCCGACACCGGGAGTCACCCTCTCGTATCATACGGAACCCTCGTTTCTGAAGGCTCTCGCAGCCCAGGGAGACGAGCATCATCTGGTATACTCCCGCCGGGAATCGGACGGAGAGCTGATGTCGCTGGGCGTAAGAAGCCTCCGGCCCGCCTGGCTGGAAGGGAAGCCGTCCCGGCTGGCCTACATCCACCATCTGCGCGTCCACCCCGAACACCGGGGCGGAACCCTTCTCGCCCGCGGCTACCAGGCATTCCGGGAGGTTTCACGGGCATTTCCCGCGCCCCTGACGCTGACCTCGATCCTCGAGGGGAACATGGCGGCCCTGGAAACCCTGAACAACCCGCAAGGACGCGGGCCCCTTCCCGAATATCGTCCGGTGAGCGGCTACCTGACGGCGTTGTTTCCCCTGCGAGGTCCGGGACGACGCTGGCCCCGCCGCGGCCGTGCCGTTCCCATCCCGGCAGGTTGCGAGATCCGCTCTCTCGAACACGACGATCTGCCGGCCCTTCAGGCGCTGATCGACCGGTTCGGCCGGGACAATGACGGAGCCTGGTGGACAGACAGCCTATTGCCGGGGCTGAGCATTGGCGATGTTCTGGGAGCCTTTGCACAGAACCGTCTCGTCGGCGCTCTCGGCGTCTGGAACCGGATGGACACCCAGCAAATCCGGCTCTCCGCCCTTCACCCGTTTCTGGCCTGGTGCCGCCGGCTCTGGGAGGCAGGCACTCCTCTGTGGGGCTCCTGCCCGCTTCCGGCCGAAGGAAGCGAAGTTCCCCACCGGCTTCTCGACCCGTGGGCCGTCGAGCCGGGCTGGGAGCGCCGGGTGATGCCGCCCCTCCTGGATGCGGCCCTGGACCGGGCCCGACAGGCAGGCGCGTTGTTCGCGGCCTGGGGCGTGGCCGATGGACATCCGGCGCGATGCGCGGCCGACCGATTTTTCCATCTTCCGTATGCCAGCCGCCTGTTCACCGCCGCCTGGCCGGAAACCCCGGTCATTCCAGCCGGCCGGAAGCGCAACATTTCTATTTCGCTAGGTATGTTATGAGCCAGAACGACCGTGACAAGGCCCTGACCGGGAAGGTGGTTCCCGTCGCCGAGCTCGACGCCGGCCTGCGTTCGGCCATGTTCGACCTCATGAGCGAGGCCTACGTGGTGAAACGGGAATCGTTCCTGGCAGACCTTGCCGCGAAAGACTGGGCGATCCTGCTTCATGACGCGACCGGCGCCCTGCGCGGCTTCACCTCCCTCGCCCTGATGCGGACCGAGATCGAAGGGCGGGCCATCCGGGCACTGTTCAGCGGCGATACCATCATCCGGCCGGATTTCTGGGGAAGCCTCGAACTGCCCCGGGTCTGGGGCCGGTTCATGCTGCGCATGATCGAGGAGGCGCGCGACGAGGAACTCTACTGGTTCCTGATTTCGAGCGGGTACAAGACCTACCGGTTCCTGCCCGTATTCTTCAAGGAATATTTTCCCCGGCACGACCGGCCGACCCCGCCCGACCTCCAGAACATCCTCGACCGTCTCGGCACCCTCCGGTTCGGACAGCGGTATCAGCCAGACCGGGGAATCATCCGTCTCGCCGAGCCGACGCCGCTTCGGGCCGGGATTGCCGACCTGCAGGACGAGCGGCTCCAGGACCCCGACGTCGCCTTCTTCGTGGCGAGGAATCCCGGCCACGCGGCAGGCGAGGAACTGGCCTGCCTCGCCCCGCTGCGGTCCGACAACCTCAAGCCCTTCATCCGCCGGGCCCTGCGGGTCTGACCCGGGGATGGACGGCGTGAACGCCATCTTCCGGCAACTCGGCCTGATGGCCATCCATGGGGGCTGGCTAACCGCCTGCCTTCCCGAGGCGATGGCTTTTTCGCGCGCCTCCCGACAGCCGGTGAAGCGAACCCAGGAATATATTCTTAAGTTTATTCTTCAAGCCAATGCCGGCACGGCCTACGGGCACCGATTCGGATTCAGCCGGATACACTCGTCAGAAGCGTTTCAGGAACGCGTGCCGCCCGTCGATTTCGACGGCCTGGCTCCCTGGATCGAGCGGGCTGCCGCGGGAGAGCCCGGGGTTCTCTCCGCCGACCCCGTGCGTCTGTTCGAGCCGACCAGCGGTTCATCGGCCGCCACCAAGCTGATCCCGTATACCTGCGGTCTGCAGGAGGCTTTCAACAGGGCCCTCCATCCCTGGTTGGTCGACCTGTTCTTCCACCACCCGGATCTCACGGCCGGTCCGGCCTACTGGGTGGTGACACCCCGTTCGGGGCAGCAGGCCCGAACCTCCGGCGGCATTCCCATCGGCTTCCAGGACGATGCCGAGTATTTCGGTCCGTGGGGAAAGCGGTTCATCGACACCCTCATGGCCGTGCCATCGCAGGTCATCCGGGACGGGGACTCCGGCTCCTGGCGCTTCCAGACGCTCCTGCATCTGTTGAAGGCAGGGGATCTTCGTCTGGTCTCGCTGTGGAACCCCACGTTTTTCCCGAGCCTTCTCCGGGAACTGACTCCCCTCGGCGATCGCCTTGCCGACGCAGTGGAGCCTGAGGTTCCCGACCGGGCGGGGCTGCTGCGTGATCTCCTGCCGGCTCTCCGGGCCGGACACGAGGAGGGCCTCGGCACACAGCTCTGGCCGGCTCTCCGGCTGATCTCGACCTGGACCGAGGCCGAGGCGGCCGGGGGAATTCCGGCTCTGCGGCGGTGGTTCCCCGATGTCGCGCTCGAGACGAAGGGACTGCTGGCAACCGAAGGCGTCGTGACGGTCCCCCGCATCGGGGCTCCGGCACCGGTTCTCGCCGTGCGTTCCGGCTTCTTCGAGTTCCAGGAGGGCGAGGAGGGGGAAACGCCCTTCCGGACGGCGGAAGCCCTCGAACCGGGCGGCCGCTACCGGGTTCTCCTCACCACGCCGGGCGGCCTGTACCGGTATCGCCTGCACGATATCGTCGAGATGAAAGGGTGGTGGCGCGAACTCCCGTCGCTGGCCTTCTGCGGGAAAGAGGCCCTGGTGTCGGATCTTTGCGGCGAGAAGCTCAACGCCCGCCACGTCGCGGGAATCCTCTCCCGCCTCGTGAGCCCCGGCACACGCGGGTTTCTGGCCGTCGAACGGAAGGGTTCCCCGCATTACTGCCTGTTCCTTCCAACCGGCGAGAATAGATGTATCGACACCAATATATCTCTTCGTCTGGAAGAAGCTCTCTGTGAAAACTTCCATTACCGCTGGTGCAGAGAGGCGGGACAATTGGGCGCCGCGGAAGTCGTGGAGCTCCCGTTCGGCGGCGCAGAACTCGACCGGCGGCGCCTGGCCCGGCTGGAAGCCGAGGGAACCCGCCAGGGAACGGCCAAGCTCGCCCCCCTCGACCGCCGGCCGGGCTGGAAAGGCATTCTTCGCGCCTGAGCATCCCGGCGCCGTTCGTCAGCGGCTTCGCGCCGTCATGTTCCCGATGACGGCGCGCGGCCGCCGCGGCGCACGGCGGCGCGGCCGAACCGGCTGCGAACGGCATCGATCGCGTGATCGAGCGCTTCGAGCCGCGCCAGATCGTCGGTGCCGAACAAGGTCGGCTGCCGGGGCTCGCGCGTCAGATGAGCCATCCCGACCCCGATCAGCCGCACCGGCTTCGGCAGTTCGAGTGCCGCAAGCAGCTCGAGAGCCGTTTCCGCCAGGAGTCTCGTGCTCTGGGACGGTTCCGGCAGGGTGACCTGGCGCGTGATCTGCGTGAAATCCGAGAATTTCACCTTCAACCGGACCGTCCGACCGTAATACCCCTGCTTCCGCAGGTCTTCCGCAACGCTTTCGGCCTGACGCCTGATCCACAGCCCCAGCTCCTCGCGGTCGGACGTGTCGCTGTCAAGCGTATCCTCGGCGCTGCTGGACTTCGGCTCGCCATCGGGGACGACCGGCGTCGTATCGATGCCGTGAGCCATCTCCCAGAGGCCGAGGCCGCCCGCTCCGGCCTGTTTCTGCCACCAATCACGCGGATACCGCCGCACGTCAGCGACGATGCGCACACCAAGCCGTTTCAGCACCTCCTCGGTGTGGCTGCCGACGCCCGGCAGCCGTCCGACGGGCAGCGGGGCAAGAATTTCCATGACCCGGTCCGGCTCGATCACGACCAGACCATCCGGCTTCCGCATATCCGATGCTATTTTTGCCAGAAACCGCACCGGGGCGATGCCCGCCGAACAGGTCAGACCTCCGGTGAGCTCCCGGATACGGCTCTTCGCGTGCATGGCCAGCTTTTCGGGTGGACCGAACAGACGCTCCGTTCCCGTGATGTCGATGTAGGCCTCGTCGCATGACATCGGCTCCACGAGCGGCGACAGCGTTTCGAGAAACGCCATGATCACCCCCGACACCTCACGGTATCGGCTCATCCGCACCGGCTGCACGACGAGATGCGGACAGAGCCGCAGCGCCTGGGTCATCGGCATGGCCGAGTGGATGCCGAACTTCCGCGCTTCGTAGGATGCCGCCGAAACCACGCTGCGGTGCGTTCCGCCGACGACGACGGGTTTTCCCTTCAACGCAGGGAAATCGAGCATCTCGACCGATGCATAAAAGGCATCCATGTCGACATGCATGATCCATCGGGCGGCGCCTGCAACTTCCCTATTCATATCGTATGTTCTATTTTTATGCTGTATCGCCGGCAACACGGCTTGCCACACCCTGAATTCCACGAACCGTTCTGCCCCTGCCGGTTACGCGATGCCTGCTTCCCTTCCTCGGGGAACAGGAGCGACGGACGGCAGGAACACGCTGACCGTCGTTCCGGCTGTCGGGCGGCTGGTGACGCGAATGGCACCATGGCAACTCCGCACGATCCCCACGACGGCGGATAATCCGAGGCCCCGCCCCGTGAACTTGGTCGTGAAAAAGGGGTCGAACATCCGCTCCTGAACCCAGGGCTCCATCCCGCACCCCGTATCGCCGATCTCGAGAACGACGTAGCGGCCCTCCCGGATCGTCCGCTCCAGGAAGATGGCGGCAAGCGCCTCCCGATCGCAATCCATGCTCTTCGTCCGGACAGAGATCGTTCCGGGATTCTCTCCAAGCGCTTCCGAAGCGTTGGCCACCAGATTCAGAACAACCTGGCGGATCTGCACCGGGTCCGCCTCGATATCGAGACGCTCTCCATCGGCCCGGAAATCCACGACGGCGTTCTTCGAAACGCGGCTTTCGATCCCGTGCATGAGTTCGCGCAGCAGCTCGTTCAGATCGAACACTCTGCTCAGCGTGAAGCCCTTCCCGGCGTATGCCAGCATCTGCCGGCACAGCTCCGCGGCCCGCTTCGCTCCGTCGCGGATCGCGTCGAGATGGCCGGCGGCCTCGTGGTCGGGGGCGACACCAAGGCGCACCAGCTCCGCATTACCAAGTATTGTCATCAGGATATTATTGAAATCGTGCGCGATCCCTCCGGCCATGATGCCGAGGCTTTCGAGCTTCCGCACGCGTTTCATGCGGGCTTCGAGCCGCCGCCCCTCCTCTTCCGCTTTCCGGCGGCGGTACAGCGACCACACCTCGGACATCAGGAGGGTCAACTGCCGGATATCGGCGTCGGTGTATTCCTCGCCCTTGTTCGCCACTCCCGCGAGCATCACGACACGGCCGCGATCGAGAATCGGAACATGGAGGAGGCGGTTGATGGACACATGCCCATCCGGAAGCGGGATCCCCCGGATCGTGTTTCCGGGAAGATCGTTGAGGATGACGGGCCGGCAGGACCGCACCGCCTCGGCCCGGCTTCCCGTCAGCAGAACGTCTCGCTGTGTCGGACCGACGTTCATGTGACAGTCCCGCAGAGCATGCCGGGACAGCGAATACAGCGTGGCGGTTGTTCCATCGCGGCTCACCAGCGCAAGAAACCCGTACTCGCTGGATGTGAGCCGCACCCCTTCTTCCAGTGCAAAACCGGAAAACTCCTCGAACTCCGAGGCCGCCATCTGGTGGAGTTTCAGAATCGCCTCCAGGCGTGTTTCCTCGAGATGCAGGGCGGCCTCTCTGGCACGCCGTTTCCAAAGGTCATGCAAGACGCCGAACGCCAGTCGCCGCCCCGCTTCATCGACATACAGGGACGTCGCCACATCGACCGGGATCCGTGTGGTATCCCGGTGCACCAGGACCAGTTCGTACGTCGTGCCGGCTTGCTCACCTGTATCGAGGTCCAGCAGGCGTTCCACGTGAGAATGCTCTTCCGGGGGGGAAAGTTCGAGACAACATTTCTGCTGGAGTTCTTCAAGCGACCAGCCGGAGAGCTTGACCATCTGCCGATTCGCTTCGAGAATCTGGCGGGAGGCAATATCGATGACGATGGCAGCATCCTGTACCGTCTCGAAAAAAGCCCGATACTTCGCCTCGCTTCCCCTGAGAGCCGCCTCACACACCTCGTCTCTTGCCATACCCTCTCTTTGCCCCCGGAATGATCCGGTACCCCGTCGATGAAAAATACCATATCCCCGCTTTTCGGGAAAGAGCGACGCCACGGGCCCGAATCGCCCGGAGGCTCATGCAGCGCGGGCCGTCGGGACATCGGAAAGTCGTGTCGTATACCGGGGCGACCGAAACTGGGCGCGCAGCTTCCACGGCTGGGTGGTTCCTTCCCCCAAAAACCGCACGGTACCCCGGCCGAGCATCGCATTGATCCCGTCAATGGCGATCATCAGCGATTTCGCCCGCTCCCGACAAAATTCGCTCTCGGGTTCGAACAGGGCCGGCTGACGCATCACGCCGTCGCCGATCTCGCCAAGGATCACCCCGGCTTTGTGATACCGGAACCCGGGGCGATAGATGCTTCTCAGGGCGCTGGCGGCAGCGCCGATCAACCGGCGGGTGTCATCCGTCGCTTCGGCAAGGGCAACCGTCTGGCTTGCCTGGTACTGCTCCTCATGCTCGTGAAACCGGTTCGTCAGCAGGAACACCGTCAGCAAGCCCGCCACGGAACGCTGCCGGCGCAGTTTTTCGGCCGCCCGCGTCACGTAGGCCACGACGGCCTCCTCGATCGCGTCGCGGCCCGTGACGAGCACGCCGAACGAGCGCGACGAGATGATCTGTTTCTTCGGCGGGGCCACCTCTTCGAGCCGGATGCACGGAGTGCCGTTCAACTCGGCGACCGTGCGGGCCAGCACGACGCCGAATCTGGCGCGGATACGCCCCTGATCGGCCCGGCGCAAATCAAGCGCCGTGTGGATGCCAAGCGCGAGCAGCCTGATCGCGAACCGGTATCCGACCCCCCAGACGTCATCGACCGGAACCTTCGCCATCAGGGCGTCCTGGGTCTCGCCCGGCAACGGCCCGAGATCGCAGACGCCCCGCCACTCCGGGTTTTTCTTCGCGATGCGGTTGGCCAGCTTGGCCAGCGTTTTGGTCGGACCGATGCCCACACACACGGGCAAACCCACCTGCCGGCGGATCAGGCGGACGATCTCACGGCCCTGGCGCGTGGCGTCCCCGGCAGGGGATGCCGCGGGGCACCCCAGATCGAGAAAGCACTCATCGATCGAGTAGATCTCCTGGTGGGGGCTGAATCCGGCCAGGAGCCGCATGAACCGGTTCGACATGTCGGCATACAGGGCGTAGTTGCTCGACAGGGCGATGACGCCGTGCTCGCGAGCCAGAACGGCCTGCTGATGCCACGGCGCGCCCATCGGCACTCCGACGGCCTTGGCCTCGGCCGACCGCGCCACGACGCAGCCGTCGTTGTTCGACAGCACGACGACGGGCCGGTTCTCGAGATCGGGTCGGAACACCCGCTCGCAGGAAACGTAGAAGCTGTTCGCATCGATCAGCGCTATCGCTCGTCGTTCCATGGCCACACCCGATGGATCGCCCACCGCACAACCCCCCAGACGCTCAGTTCGGCCTCAGGCCCGATCTCGATGTCGGCATACCCGGGGTGTGCCGCCTTCAGAACCGCCCCACCACCCGGCCGTCGATACAACTGCTTGACCGTGAAGCCGTCATCGGTCACGGCGATCACGACGCTGCCATCGACCGGCGTCAGAGCCCGATCGACCACCAGGAGATCCCCGTCGAAAATGCCCAGCCCGCTCATCGAGTCTCCCGCCACCCGCACGAAGAACGTGGCCTCGCGATGCCGGATCAGATGCTCGTCGAGACTGATGCGCGACTCGACATAGTCATCCGCCGGCGACGGGAACCCCGCCGGCACCGGCCGCGCGACCAGCCCCCCGGCCGCCGGCATCCCTCCCGGAGCCCAGGGACACCCAATCCATTTCAGCTCGTCACCCATACTCCTCACCACCCACCCGTTGCAGAGCACTCATGATCCCCTGGTTTGAAGAGAAAAACGGCTGCCTCATGCAGCGGAAAGGCTCATATCCCGTTCATCTGCGCCATCTGTGTCATCTGCGGATTCGCTCCCATTCCCGAACCGCACACTCAGGCCCCAAAATTATAAACTATATCATATATTTTGTATCTTCGTGCCTTTGTGGTAAATCATCCGTCGTTCCTCTGTGTCTCTGTGCCTCGGTGGTTCGTTCTCTTCCGGTGTCTTCGTATGCATCCGGTCCTGTCGGGGTCAGCGGTATTTGCGAATGAGACCGACCACGACCCCGAAGATCTCGAGACGCCCCTTCGGCCGAATCACGGAATACCGGCTGTTCGCGGGCTCGAGCACATACCGGCCCGCCTCACGCTCGAGCGTTTTGAGCGTGTATTCGCCATCGACGACGGCCACGACGATGTCGCCGGGCATGGCCTGCGTCTCGCACTCGACGACCGCCACATCTCCTTCGTGAATGCCCGCCTCGATCATCGAGTCACCGCGAACCGGCACCAGTACCGTGCGCGACGGGGTTCCGACCAGATACTGATCGATCGCGAACGGCGATGCCCCCGCCTCGCCGACCGCGACGGGCCGGCCCGCCGGCACCGACACATCGGCCACGGCACGTTCGAAGAACCGCATCGCAGGCACCCAGACATCGTCGGGCGTGCGCTCGAGGTACCCCGCCTGCCGCAGCCGCTGCAGCACCTTGCTGACCGCCGACCGCGAGGCCAGCCCCAGCAACTCGCTCAGCTTGCTATACGAGGGCAGCCCCCGGAACCGGGCGTAATAATCCTGGAGCCGCTTCAGATACAGGTCGTCCTGGTTGGGCACAGGCGTCATGCCACACCTCCGATGGTGAACGTTTGTTCTCTCACTCCAAAGATAGTGTACATTCGTTCTCCTGTCAAGCCGCCGCTTTTCCGGGGAAAATTCCCACGGAAAGATTCAACGGATTATTGCAGCCGCAAACTGTCATGTTCCGGGAGGGACTGGAAGAGGATCGAATGAGCCCGACTGTCAAGCGCTGCTGAGACCGGTCCGTCGTTCGCATCGAGGGAGATCCGCTGGCAGGCGTGGGCGCACACGAGGTGCGCCCACCCGGACACGGAGGCGGGAGGCCGACTGGTCCGGGTTTCGCCTCGACAGCGAGAGCTCCCGAGGAGAACGCGAACGAAGGCAACCGGTCCAGCACGCGAGATCTGGAGGGCGAATCGATCCTCTGGAAGTCACTCCCCCCCAGCCAAACGAGTTCACATGTACCTTGCGGAATATTCGATTTGGCACTTGGCGAATTGCCGCCTATATTGTTTTCGAACCGGTCAGAAACCGGCACAGGATGAACCGCCCGGCTTCCGTCGCTCTTTGATGCAGACTCCCCAGATGCACGGTCTTTTGCCGGCATCCCGCGGTCATCCCCCCATCACCCAGGATCCGACCCGCCCCCCTCTCCGGACGCGGCGAAGGGCGCAGCTTTGTCCGCAAACCTCCCATGGGACCATCGCTCCGCGACATTCCATCACGCCGCGCCCCTGGCGCGAAGAGGAGGACGATCATGACGAAGTTTCGCAGGCTGATGCTGCTCCTGCTGGGAATCAACATCCTTCTGATCGCCTGTCAGGCCGCCGCACGCACCCTGTTCGGCGGCGCCGACGAGTGGCTGTTCAACCCAGGCGCCGCCCTCACCGGCTCGCTGCCGGTCTCGTTCGAGTGGATTCTGGCCCTGTGGTTCGCTGCCGAGGTGATCCGCCTGATCCTGTTCGGCGCCGGCGCCCTTCCGGCCTTCATCCTGCTGGGTATCGCCCTGCTGCTGGCCTCGGTCGCCGGGCCGATGGTCGGCAGCATCACCGACCAGAGCCGCTCCGCGACCATGGGATACGCCGTCGGAGGGGCGAAAGACGCCGCCAACTTCCGCGCGAACATCGAGAACGGGTATCTCCCGCTTCCGACCGACCTGACGTTCGAAGGCCTCTTCTACGACTACTGTTTCGATACGGGGAAACCTGCGACACCCGCCCAGGGAAGCGGCCGGCTCTTCGTTCCGACCTATCGCGCCGCCGTCAGCCGGCACCCGGTCACCGGGGAAACCGAGACGTATCTCGCCGTCGGCCTCGACTCCGACCTGGCCGCCGCGGATTTCCGGCGGGGCAGGCTGAATCTGGTCGTCGTCCTCGACGTGTCGGGCTCGATGGGGGAGACGTTCGACACGTATTATTATGACCGCTATCGAGCGGAAAAGCCGGAAGATCCGAGGGAGCGGGAGGGAATGTTTCGCTCCAAGCTCGAGATCGCCTGCGCCGGCATCGTCTCCCTGCTGAAGCATCTGAATCCCGATGACCGGCTCGGCCTGGTCGTGTTCGACTCAGGCGCGCGGCTGTTCCAGCCCCTTCGGCTCACCGGCGAGACGGATCTGGCCGATGTGGCGCGGCGTGTCATGCAACTGCGGCCGGGGAACTCGACGAACCTGGAGGCCGGCCTGCGGATGGGCTGCAGCCTGCTCACGGGCTTCTCCGGAACCGACCGGACCACGACGGAGAACCGCGTCCTGCTCATCACCGACGCCCAGCCGAACACAGACGACACCTCCGAGTCGGGCCTGATCGGCATCGCGCGGGCGCACGAGCGGCTCGGCACGCACCTGACGTTCGTCGGGGTCGGCGTCGACTTCAACACCCGGCTGGTCGAGTCGCTCACGAAGATCCGCGGCGCCAACTACCACGCGGTCCACTCCGCCGGGGAGTTCGCGCGACGCCTGGACGAGGGATTCGACCAGATGGTGACACCTCTCGTGTTCGATCTGACGCTGAGTCTCGAGTCGACGGGCTGGGCGATCGAGCGGGTCTACGGCTCGCCCGAGGCCGACGAGGCGACCGGCGAGATCATGCGGGTGAGCACGCTGTTCCCGTCGATGACGACCGAGGAAGGCACCCGCGGCGGCCTCGTGCTGCTCAAACTGCGCCGCACCGGACAGGACGAGGGCATGCGGCTGCGGGTGGCGTTCGAGGACCGGTCAGGCCGTCGGGATGCAAACGTCCAGCAGATCGCTCTTCCGGAGGCCGTCGCAGCCGGCACGCCGGTGTATGACACCACCGGCATCCGCAAAGGCATCCTGCTGGCGCGGTATGGCGATCTGATCCACGACTGGATCCTCCAGGAGCGCGGGCTCACCCGCGAAGCCGTTTCCCGGGAACGGCGCCGCCTCGGTCTTTCGACCTGGGAGCGGTGCTCCGAGCCGCTGCGCGTTTCCCGAAGCGAGGCCGCGGCATTCCGGGCGTTCCGGGAGCATTTCAGAGACGAGGCAAGAGCCCTTGGAGACCCGGTGCTGGATCAGGAGCTCGCCGTCCTGGACACGCTGATCGTCCGGGCCGGAAGCTGAAAAATCCCCCGCGCGAAGGGTCTCGCGCGGGGGATTTTATTTTTTCAGATATTCTACGATATCCGATTCGTTCCCGTCACCAGCGGGGGCGGGACGGCCGGGGCCGGCGGGTGTCGCCGGAGGTCGTGCCACCCGCGTTGGCGGACTGGCGCGGCTGGCCGTAGTTCCGGGTGTCGTCGCGACGGGGTGGCTGGCTTGTGCGGCGGCCGGAGGGCTGGTTCCGGGTGGGAGCGGCGGCGCGAGCAGCTTCCTTTTCGAGGCGGCGGGTCTCTTCGGCGAGAACGCGGGCGTTCTTCGCCTCGGTCTTGGCGCGGGCACGGGCGCGTTCCTCGGCCTTGCGGGCCCGGATCGCCGCGATGCGCTCGCCAAGAGGGATCTCGAGCCGCTCGGCCGTTTTCTGCGTGTAATCGAACTCGGCGAGGGTGGCCCGGGGCAGGCGCCGGGTGAGGTGGCGCTCGATCTGGTGCAGATCGCTCTCCTCATCGGGGGCGACCAGCGTCCAGGCGTCGCCGACCATCGAAGCGCGGGCCGTGCGGCCGATGCGGTGGATGTAATCCTCGACGATGTGCGGCACGTCGAAGTTCACGACATGGGAGAGGGCCTCGATGTCGATGCCGCGGGCCGCGATGTCGGTGGCGACGAGCACCCGGTATTCGCCGTTCTTGAACCCGGCGAGGGCCTCGGTGCGCTGCTGCTGGCTGCGGTTCCCGTGGATGCGGGCGCAGGGCACGCCGTTCTTGTCGAGGAAGTCGGCCAGCCGGTTCGCCCGGTGCTTCGTGCGGGTGAAGGCGAGCACGTTCTTCACGTTCGGATCCTCGAGGAGCTTGAGGAACAGCTTCGTCTTCAGCTCGGACGAGACCGGGTAGATCGTCTGGGAAATGCCGGTCGCGGGCTTCGAAGGCCGTTCGATGTCGATCGCGACGGGATTCCTGAGCATTTCGCGCGACAGTTCGGCGATCGGGGCCGGCATCGTGGCCGAGAAGAACAGCGTCTGGCGCGGCGTGGCCGGCAGATGCCGCAGCACGCGCCGGATGTCGGGCAGAAAGCCCATGTCGAGCATCCGGTCGGCTTCGTCGAGCACGAGCACGTTCAGATCGGCGAGCTTCGCATAGTCATACTGGAAATGATCGAGCAGCCGGCCGGGCGTGGCGATGATCACCTCATCCCCGCGCTCGAAGGCGGCCTGCTGGGGCCCCATGCCGACGCCGCCGAACACGGCCGTGATACGAAGCGCCGTATGCCGGGCCAGCTCGGAAGCATGCTCGGCGATCTGGGCGGCCAGCTCGCGGGTGGGCGTCAGGACGAGCGCGCGGGTACGGCCGGAGCCGCCCTGGAGAAGGCGGTTCAGGATCGGCAGCATGAACGCCGCCGTCTTGCCGCTTCCCGTCATGGCGCAGGCCAGCACATCGCGGCCGAGCAGGGCCGGCGGAATCGACTGGGTCTGAATCGGTGTCGGCTTCGTGAAGCCGAGATCCGTGAGACCCTGGTTCAGGGCCGGAAACAGACCGAAATCGGCGAAGTTCGTCACGGTGGTCGTCGTTCCGGCCGTCGTGGTCGCGGGAGTCGCCTGGGGCGGCATCGGCCGCTCGGCGTGCCGGGCCATCGTCTGACCGGCGGGCTGCCGGGTGGCATCGTTCCGGGGCTGAGGCCGGGGGCTGCGAACGTCGTTCGTGCTGCGATTGGAAGGGGTGGAAAACGTGTTGCGAGAAAAATTCTGGGACATGGAAATAATAATGAAAACCTTTCCCGGCGCCATAGAAAAAGCGTCAGTGCGCCGGCTCCTCCGGCGGAGGGGGAGAAACGGTGGATGCGCCGGTCAGGCCGCCGTTCGGGCCATGCTGGCCCCATGAATGCGAAGGATCGTCAGACCTCTTCGCGGGCCGGTTCGTTCCGGCCATTCACACGAACGCTTGAAAACGCATCGTATGATTTATCGAGAATACCACACCTTCAACCAAATAGCCACAAGTTTCGAAAACCGGCCGTTTCACCCCGGAGATACGCCGTCGAATAATTCGACGCCTTCAGGACCTCATCCACAGATGGAAAGCAGATGAACGCAGATGAAGAACGGATATGGGCGAATACCTGGAACCACAGGATATTCTGTCTGCCCCGAAAACTCGATGAAGGAAGGCTGTCAGGATTTCATCTGTGCCATCTGCGTCATCTGTGGATCGATTCCCGCGTCCCCGTGGTTCGTCGTGTCGGGCGATTCGGGAACCGCCCATGGCCCGTCGGCTGTAGGGGCGGGTCTGAGACCCTGATTCTTACCCACTGTGCGGTACTCTGACATTTGTCTCGGGAATAATTGTGGCCATGGCCTGCACCAGGAACTGCACTTGTCGCCATCCTTCCCAGAATGTGCGCACTCCTGGTGGGCCATCGCCTTTTCTTCCCATCCAACCACCAAGGAAGGCAACACAGTTCGTTGCCTGCTGAATTGTTATCGTGCTTGATAATTTTCTGTTTTGCATCTTGGCAATGGCTTTGATTGCAATGATTTCTTCCTGCGTGAAGACAGTCGATGCCGCTTCCTGATTTCGTCAACCCGGTCTGGCCCACTTTGACTTTTTCATTTGGCCCACCCTTC
>DAOOQQ010000007.1:0-101979 GCA_035388825.1 Candidatus Ozemibacteraceae bacterium | reverse complement strand
GCCAGATCTCGGCGCCCGGAGCGTTCTTCAGCTCGTACAAAACCTCCCGCAGAAGCCCGAAGGCTGTCTGCGGGAGGGTTACGTTCATGCCATCCCGACTCACGTCAGGGACGCCGCTTGAAGAAGTTGATGTCGGGTTTGCGGGCGGCGAGCGCCTCGTCCAGGCGGGTCACCGGCGTGTTGTAGGGCGCGCCCTTGACCTTCTCGGGGTCCGTCATCGCTTCCGCGGCGATCTGTTCCATGACCGTGATGAACTCGTCCATCGTCTGCTTGCTCTCGGTCTCGGTCGGCTCGATCATGATCGCTTCCTCGACGATGAGCGGGAAGTAGACGGTCGGGGCGTGGTACCCGTAATCGAGCAGCCGCTTGGCGATGTCGAGCGTCTTCACGCCCTTCTCGGCGAACGGCTTGCCCGACAGCACGAACTCGTGCTTGCAGGTGCGGTCGTAGGCGAGTTTGTACGTCTTCTGGAGCCGTCGCATCATGTAGTTCGCGTTCAGAACGGCGTAGGAACTGGCATCCTTCAGCCCCTCGGCGCCCAGCGTGATGATGTACGTGTAGGCGCGCACCAGAACGCCGAAGCTGCCCAGGAACGTCCGAACCGGGCCGATCGAGTCGGCGTGCTTGTCCGTGACCTTGAACTTCTTGCCGTCGAACGAGATGCGCGGGCTGGGCAGGAACCCGGCCAGATGCGCCTTGACGCCGACCGGGCCGGAGCCGGGGCCGCCGCCGCCGTGCGGGGTCGAGAAGGTCTTGTGCAGGTTGACGTGAACGATGTCGAAGCCCATGTCGCCAGGCCGTGACCAGCCCATGATCGCGTTGAGGTTCGCCCCGTCGTAGTAGAGCAGGCCATCTACCCCATGAACTATTTTTGCGATCTCGGTAAGGTTCTCGTCGAACAGGCCGAGGGTGTTCGGGTTGGTCAGCATCAGGCCGGCCACATCGGGCGTGGCCTTGGCGCGCAGATCATCGAGGTCGATGCCGCCGCGCGGCGACGTCCGGATGTTGACGACCTCGAAGCCGAGCATCGCCGCCGAGGCCGGGTTCGTGCCGTGGCCCGCGTCGGGGATCAGGATCTTGGTCTTCGCCTTGGCATTCTTCTTCTTGCGGTGATACGCCTTGATGATGAGGAGGCCCGTCAGCTCACCGTGGGCGCCGGCCGCGGGCTGCAGCGTGAACGCATCCATCCCGCAGATCTCGGCCAGGGCGTGCTCGAGGTTGTGCAGCAGGGCGAGAGCGCCCTGGATCGTCTCCTCGGGCTGGTAAGGGTGGATGGTCGCGAAACCGGGCAGCCGCGCCATATCCTCGTTGATCTTGGGGTTGTATTTCATCGTGCACGAGCCGAGCGGATAGAACCCGACGTCGACCGCGTGGTTCAGACGCGACAGTCGCGTGAAGTGCCGCACCACGTCGACTTCGCACAGCGAGGGGAGGGGGATCTCGCGGCGGAGCATCTTCGAGGGGATGTGATCGGCCGGGTCGATCTCGGGCACATCGAGTTTCGGTAGCGTGTAACCGCGCCGCCCGTCGGCGGAGAGTTCGAAGATCAGAGGTTCGGTCATGACGTCAGCCCTCCGAGCAGTTCGCAATAGTAGTCGATATCTTCCGCGGTGCGCTTTTCGGTGACCGCGACGAGGAGATGGTCCTTCAGCGTGGGGAACCACCGTTCGAGGGCGACGCCGCCGAGCACGCCCTGTTTCGCCATCTTCAGGAGCAGCTTTTTCGCGTTCGGCACCTTGATCACGAACTCGTTCATGAACGGGGCCGCGAAGGGGAACGAGACGGCCGGCACGCGGGCGGCCAGCTCCTTCTTCAGGTGGTGCGCCTTCTGGAAGCTCTGGTTCGCGACATCCCGGATGCCGTCACGGCCGAGCAGGCTCATGTAGATCGTCGCATTCAGGGCCATCAGCGCCTGGTTCGAGCAGATGTTGCTGCCCGCCTTTTCGCGCCGGATGTGCTGTTCGCGAGCCTGGAGGGTCAGGACGAAGCCGCGGCGGCCCGTCTTGTCGACGGTCGCCCCGGTGATCCGGCCCGGCACCTTGCGCAGCAGCGCTTCCTTGCAGGCCATGAAGCCCAACGATGGGCCCCCGAAACTCATCGGGATTCCCAGCGACTGGCCTTCACCGCACACGATGTCGGCGCCCAGGTCGCCCGGGGCCGTCAGCAGGCCAAGCGACACCGGGTCGGCGGTCACCACGAGCAGCGCGCCCACGTTGTGGGCGACGTTCGCGAGCGCCTCGAGATCCTCGACCGAACCGAAGAAGTTCGGGTACCCTGCCACGACGGCCGCCGTCGAGTCGTTCACGACCTCGGCCAGCTTCGCCATATCGGTCACTCCGTCCTCGAACGGCACGGTCACGATCTCGATCCCCATCTGGGTGTTGATCGTCTTCGCGACGCGCCGGTATTCCGGATGCACCGTCTCGGGGATCACGACCCGCGTCCGGCCGGTCTGGGCCTTCGCCATGTTGAGCGCCTCGACCAGGGCGGTCCCAGCCTCGTACATCGAGGCGTTCGACACGTCCATGCCGGTCAGGCCGCAGATCAGGCTCTGATACTCGTAGATCGCCTGGAGGGTTCCCTGCGAGATCTCGGCCTGGTAGGGCGTGTAGGCGGTGAAAAAGTCGCCGCGCAGCAGCAGGTGATTGATAGCAGACGGAATATAATGATCGTAGATGCCGGCGCCGAGGAAGCACAGCAGCTCGTTGGCGCCGTAGTTCAACTGGGCCAGGTCGTTCATCTCGTCGACCACTTCCGACTCGCTCAGCCCATCGGGCAGGTCGAGCGGCCGGTTCAGCCGCAGCTCGGCCGGAATTTCCGCGAACAGGTCATCGATGCTCTTGACGCCGATCGCCTCGAGCATCGCTTTGACTTCCGCCTGTGTGTGAGGCAGATAGCTACTCATGGTACCAGATTCTCCTCAAGACCCGTGTCTTGCTGGTTCAGGCTGGCTCGCGACCGGTCAGTGGCCGCAGGTCTCGCAATGTTTCTCGTAGGCCGCCGCGTCGATCATCTCGTCGGCTTCGGCCGGGTTGCTCAGCTCGATCTCGAGGATCCAGCCCTTGCCGTAGGGGTCGGTGTTGACGTTGGCAGGCTCGGCATCGAGCTCGTCGTTCTTCTTCGTGACCTTGCCGCTGAGGGGGGCGAAGATGTCGGAAACCGTCTTGACCGACTCGACCACGCCGAACGTCTTGCCCTTCTCGAGCTTGGTGCCGACGAGGGGCATGTCGACGAAGACGACGTCGCCGAGCTGGTGCGCGGCGTATTCGGTAATGCCGATCACGGCCTTCTTGCCTTCGATGCGCGCCCACTCGTGTTCCTTGGTGTACTTCAGGTTGGGAGGATTCATGACTCTGCTCCTGTTTCGATTTCATCGGTTATGAACACCCGGCGGAGAGCGGCAAGCCCGCCGCCGGGGATTCTACCATACTTGCGCTCGTCGCGCGCGTTCCATTCCGGATGAGAACCCGCCCGGAACACGGAGAACGTTCACCACAGAGACACCGAGACACCGAGTTCGGTCTGAACTCGTTTCTCTGTGACTCTGTGACTCCGTGGTTCGTCGTTCCATCATCGTGCTCTGTGTGGATCGGGTTCTCGAGATCTGCGGTCAGATCTTGTAGTAGGGGAAGCGGTCGCAGATCTTCTGGACTTTTTCCCGGACGGCCTTGAGGTTCGCCTCGTCTTCGGGCCGCGACAGCGCCTGGTCGATCAGCGCCGCGATGTCCTTCATCACATCGGGGGTCATGCCGCGGGTCGTGACGGCGGGGGTTCCGATGCGGACGCCGGACGTGACGAACGGCGACTGCGGGTCGTTGGGGATCGTGTTCTTGTTGACCGTGATCCCGGCGAGGTCGAGGGCCTTTTCGGCGAGCTTGCCCGTCACGTTCTTGTTCCGGACGTCGACGAGCATCAGGTGGTTGTCGGTGCCGCCCGACACGAGCCGGAAACCGTGCGCCTGGAGCCCCTTCGCGAGCGCCTGGGCGTTGTCGAGGATCTTCTGCTGGTAGGTCTTGAACTCGGGGTTCAGCGCCTCCTGGAACGAGACGGCCTTGGCCGCCACGGCGTGCATCAGCGGGCCGCCCTGCAGGCCGGGGAAGATCGACTTGTCGAGCTGCTTCGCCCACTTTTCCCGGCACAGGACCATGCCGCCGCGGGGGCCGCGCAGGGTCTTGTGGGTCGTCGTGGTGACGAAGTCGGCGTAGGGCACCGGGCTCGGATGGAGACCGGCGGCCACGAGGCCGGCGATGTGGGCCATATCGACGCACAGCACCGCATCGACCTTGTCGCAGATCGCGCGGAACCGCGCGAAGTCGATGATGCGCGGATACGCCGAGGCGCCGGCCATGATCATCTTGGGCTTGTGCTCGAGGGCGAGCTTTTCGAGCGCGTCGTAATCGATCGTCTCGGTGCGGTCATCGACGCCGTAGGGGACGACCTTGTAGATCAGGCCGCTGAAGTTGACGGGGCTGCCGTGCGTGAGGTGGCCGCCGTTCTGGAGATTCATGCCCAGATACGTGTCGCCCGGCTTCATGACGGTCAGGTAGACGGCCATGTTCGCCTGGCTGCCCGAGTGGGGCTGCACGTTCGCGTGCTCGGCGCCGAACAACTGCTTTGCGCGGTCGCGGGCCAGGTCCTCGGCCTCGTCGACGACTTCACAGCCGCCGTAATAGCGCTTGGACGGATACCCTTCGGCGTATTTGTTGGTGAGAACCGAGCCGAGGGCTTCGAGCACCGCTTCCGAGACGAAGTTCTCGGACGCGATCAGCTCGATCTGGCTCATCTGGCGCCGGCGTTCTCTGCCGATGATTTCCGCGATTTTGGGATCGACCTTATCCAGCAGACTCATGTATAGCTCCTTCTATGATTGGCTCACGCCTTGGGGCGCTGATAGAACGGGGTGGGGATGACGGTCGCGGGAACCGGCTTGCCGCGCACTTCGATGTCGAACGACGAGCCGACGGCCTTCAGCGAGGGGGGCACATAGGCCAGGCCGATGTTCTTCTTCAGGGTGGGGGACATCGTTCCCGACGTGACCTCGCCGACCTTCTTGCCCTTGTGGAGCACGGGGTAGCCGTGACGCGGAGCCGGGCCCTTGCCCATCTCGAAGCCGACCAGCGTCTTTTCGGTGCCGTTCGCCTTCTGCGCCTTCAACACGTCACTACCGGTGAAGCTGCCCTTGGCGAACTTCACGGTCCAGTCGAGATTCGCCTCGATCGGGGTCGTGCCGTCGTGGATGTCGTTGCCGTACAGCATCAGCCGGGCCTCGAGCCGCAGCGTGTCGCGCGCGCCCAGGCCGATCGGCTTGATTCCCTGATCCTTGCCGGCTTCCATCAGGGCCTGCCACAGCTCGGCGCTCCGTTCGGCGGGGTAGTACAGCTCGAAGCCTTCCTCACCGGTGTAGCCGGTGCGGCTGATGATCGTGGGGATGTTGTTGACCTTGCCGTCGGTGAACCAGTAGAACTTGATCGCCTTGAGGTTCTGGCGGGTCAGCTTCTGGAGGACTTCCTGCGCCTTCGGGCCCTGGATCGCGATCAAGCCGGTGAAGCCCGAGTGGTTCTCGAACTGGACGTCGCCGGTGAGTTGCGACTGAATCCAGGCGAAATCCTTGTCGATGTTCGCGGCGTTCACGACGAGAAGGAACTTCTCCGGGTTCCACCGGTAGACCAGCAGATCATCGACGATCGAGCCGTCGGGCCGGCACATCGGGGTATAGGCGATCTGACGGTCGGAAAGCGCCTCGATGTCCTGGCAGACGATCTTCTGCACGTTCGCCATCGCGTCGGGGCCGGCCAGCCAGAACTCCCCCATGTGGAACAGATCGAACAGACCGGCCTTGGTGCGCACGGTCTCGTGCTCTTCGAGAATCGAAGAGTACTGCACGGGCATGTACCAGCCGCCGAAATCGATCATCCGGGCTCCCAGAGCCTCGTGAACGGAACACAACGGGGTCTTGTTCATCCTTCCCTCCTTGCGGGTTCAGAACAGGCCGGTGATCCGGCCCGTGTTATCCACATCGATACGTTCCGCCGCAGGCTGTTTGGGCAGCCCCGGCATGGTCATGATCTCCCCGGCCAGTGCGACGATGAAGCCCGCCCCTGCCGAGAGGCGCGCCTCGCGCACGGTCACCTTGAAGCCGCGCGGCCGGCCGAGCAGCCCCGGCACATCGCTCAGGGAGTGCTGCGTCTTGGCCATGCAGACGGGAAGATCGCCGCAGCCCATCTGCTCGAACTGGGCCAGCGCTTTTTTCGCCGGCTCCAGGATCTCGACCGCCGCCGCGCCGTAGCAGCTGCGGGCCACGACGTTGATCTTCTCGACCAGCGGCATCTCCAGCGGATACAGCGGCTGATACTCCTGATGCCGGCCGCGCAGAATCTCATCCACCTTGCGGGCCAGTTCCAGACTGCCTTCTCCGCCGTCCTGATACGCGGTGGAAACGGCCGCGGAGCAGTCCGCTTCCTCGACAGCTTTGCGAACCCACTCGATCTCGGCGTCGGTGTCGTCGGGGAACCGGTTGATCGCGACGATCGCCGGCAGATTGAACATGCGGATGTTCTCGATATGCTTGGCAAGATTCTCGAAGCCCCGGCTCAGTTCGGCCATGTGTTCGCGTGACAGGTCGGCTTTCGGCACCCCGCCGTGCAGCTTCAGGGCCCGGACCGTGGCGACGATGACGACGGCCTGGGGCTCGAGGCCTGCCGTGCGGCACTTGATGTCGAAGAACTTCTCGGCGCCCAGCTCGGTGGCGAAGCCCGCCTCGGTCAGGACGACGTCGCCGAGCTTGAGCGCGAGGCGGGTCGCGGTGAGACTGTTGCAGCCGTGGGCGATGTTGGCGAACGGACCGCCGTGGATGAACGCCGGGGTTCCCTCGGCCGTCTGGACGAGGTTCGGCTTGATCGCATCCCGCAGGATCGCGGCCATCGCGCCCTGGGCATGCAGATCGCGGGCGAAGACGGGCGTGCCGCTTCCCGTGAAGCCGATCAGGATGTTCCCGAGCCGCTTCTTCAGATCGGCGATGTCGGTGGCGAGGCAGAGGATCGCCATCACCTCGGAGGCCGCGGTGATATCGAAGCCGGTTTCGCGGACCCAGCCGTTGGCGGTGCCGCCGAGGCCTGTCACCACGGTGCGCAGCGCCCGGTCGTTCATGTCCATCACCCGCCGGAACTGGATGCGGCGGGGGTCGAGGCCGAGGGCGTTGCCCTGCATGAGATGGTTGTCGATCATCGAGGCGAGCAGATTGTGCGCCGAGGTGACGGCGTGCAGATCCCCCGTGAAGTGGAGGTTGATCTCCTCGAGGGGAATGACCTTGGCGCGGCCGCCGCCCGCCGCCCCGCCCTTCACGCCGAACACGGGGCCCATCGAGGGCTCGCGCAGGCAGACCACGGGCCGGTGGCCGATGATCTTCAGCGCGTCGGCCAGGCCGATCGTCATCGTCGTCTTGCCCTCCCCGGCCGGGGTGGGGGTCATGGCGGTCACGAGCACCAGCTTCGCGTCGGGTTTTTCGGCGAACCGTTCGTACACCCCGAGGGCGATCTTCGCCTTGTTCGAGCCGTACGGCTCGATGTCGGCCTGCTTCAGCCCCAGATCGGCCGCCACGACGGTGATGGGGCGGGGGAGGGGACCGGAAGCCGACCGCTTCGGCCGTTTTTCGGTATCGGGGTTCATTTCGCGAAGTGGGTCAGAAGGGCCTTCGTGCCCGCGCCGACGTCCTTCAGGAACCCGAGACGCTTCAGGGCGATCTCGAGGAGTCCGACCGTCGCGATGACCTCTCGCTCCGAAATCGTGCCGATTGTCGTGATGCGGAACACCTTGTCGGCGATCTCGCCCTGGCCGCCCGCGATGAGCACGCCGAACTTGTCGCGGATCTCGCTCACGATCTTCTTTGGGTGGATGCCGGCAGGGGCATTGATCACAGTGAGCACGTCGGAGCGCGCATCGGGCTGAGTGAAGAGGGTCAGGCCCATCGCTTCGACCGCGATACGGAGTCCCTCGGCGAGCCGGTGATACTGCGCGATGACGTTGTCGATACCGGCGCGCTCGATCTTGTCGAGGGCAGCCTGGAGCTGGTACATCACGGAGATCGCCGGGGTCCAGGGGAAGGCGGGAATCGGGAGTTCCTGATTCTTTTTATAGTGTTTGAGATCGAAATAGAAGCCGTGGCAGTCGACCTTCTCGAGCTTGGCCATGGCCTTCTTCGAAAGGGCTACCATGCCGACGCCGGGCGGCGTCAGGAGGCCCTTCTGGGATGCGGAGAGGGCCACGTCAACGTGCCAGCCGTCCATGTCGAAGGGCAGGGCACCGATGCCCGAGACGCCGTCGGTGATGAACAGCTTGTCGCGCTCGTGGAGCAAGGCGCCGATCGCTTTCAGATCGTTGTGGACGCCGGTCGAGGTCTCGTTGAACGTGACGGTGACACCCGAGATGGCGGGGTGCTCATCGAGCATCCTCCGGATGTCCTCGACCCGGGCGCGGTGGCCCCACGGGTATTTCAGCGGAATGACGTTGAGCTTGAAGGCTTTCGCGATCTGGGTGAATCGTTCGCCGAAGGAGCCGGTTTCGACGGTCAGGATCGTCTCGCCCTGGTTGAACATGTTGGCGATCGCCGTTTCCATGACGCCGGTGCCGGAGGATAGCGTAAGATATAATTCACCCTTCGTTTTGAAGAGTTTTTTGAGGCGGTCGACGCAGTCGGTGTAGAGGGGCGAAAAGTCCGTCGTCCGGTGGTGACGCAGGGGGCGGGCACCCGCAAGGAGGATCTCCGAGTCGAGCTGCACGGGCCCCGGGGTCATCAGAAGCACGTCCTGATCCATGGTCATGTCTCCTATTCGTTCCTTGTTGTCGTTCTTTTCTTTCTCTGTGCCGGCAGTGCGGGGTCGCACGCCCAGCATTCTATAGCACTTGTTATATCATACTCCCGGGCGCATCACGATGCGCCCCTACAACATTTGGCCGTTTCTTCATGATTTGTTGGCCGCGTGGAGGGCGTTGCGGGCTTTGAGGGTGTTCGCGAGCAGCATCGCGATCGTCATGGGCCCGACGCCGCCGGGTACGGGGGTGATGAAGGCTGCGCGCTCCGCGGCCGGCCCGAACTCGACGTCCCCGACCAGCTTCGTGGTGCCCGGCTTGTCGGGATTGGGCACCGCGTTCGTGCCCACATCGAGGACGATGGCGCCCGACTTCACCCACGAGCCGGGAATACAGGCGGGCTTTCCGACGGCCGCGCAGAGGATGTCGGCCCGGCCGACCTCTTCCTGGAGATTCGCCGTCTTCGAGTGGGCGATGGTGACGGTGGCATTCAGCTTGAGCAGCATCGCCGCGAGGGGCTTTCCGACGATGTTGCTGCGACCGACGACGAGGGCGCGCTTCCCGGAAGGGTTGATGCCGGTGTGGCGAAGCATCTCGATCACGCCGAGCGGGGTGCAGGGCATGAGGCAGTCGGTTCCGATCGCCAGTCGGCCGGTGTTGATGGGGTGGAAGCCGTCGACGTCTTTTGCGGGATCGATCGCCTCGATCGCGGCAGCCTCGTCGATATGCTTCGGTAGCGGGAGCTGGACCAGGATGCCGTGGATCGCCGGATCCCGGTTGAGTTCGCGGATCATCGCGATCAGGTCGTCCTGCGCCGTCTCGGCCGGGAGCTTGATCTCGCGTGACACAAAGCCGGCCGTATCACAGGCCCGCCCCTTCTGGTTTACATAAACACTCGACGCGGGATCTTCTCCGACGAGGATGACGGCCAGCCCGGGAACCTGTTCGCCGCGGGATGCCATCGCCTCAACCTCCCGCCGGATCTCCTCGCGGATCTTCTTCGAAAGCGCACTTCCATCGATGATCTGAGCCACGTCGTTCTCTTCTCCCGTGCAGGTGGGGGGATAAAAACAGGGGGGAGTATACTCCCCCCTGATGCCCTTGGCAAGAAGCCCCGTGGATTCTTCCGGATCGCTGCTGTCCAAATAACGCGTTCGGGTTCTCAGCCCCCCAACGAAGCAACCACCGCCAGAAAAAGACCGAACAGTATCTGGAACATCCCGTAGATAAGGGGATACGCCACCAGCGATGCGGCATTCGCAAGGAAGCTCACCAGAACGCAACGGATCTTCTCTCCGGCGATCTCCCCGACGGTCCTCGAGTGGCCTCCCAGGAGCATCGTTGCCCCCAGGGCCTCCAGGAGGGTCACGATCATCTCCCCGAGGCCCGCCAAGCCCAGAAACCGATCGCCGAATCCTTCCGACGGGACATACACGGCCATCAGGAAGAACGACAGCAGGAAAAAGGTTGCCAGGTTGATCAGCGCCATCCGCAGCCGGAACCCCGGAGCCAGCTCCCGGATTCCCTTGAACCCGCGTTTCCAGACCGCAAGTTCGAGGCTGATGGTGAGGCCGAGGCAGAGCAGGTGGACGAGCTTGTCGGCAACACCTTCCGTCCCACCGATGGCGATGGGATTCGCCCAAGCCACGGCCGGTATACAGATCAGATAGGCGGCCAGGGCAACCGAACCCGCGGGCAGGCGGCCGGTCTGCATGCCGGAGGTTGATGGTTGGCTGTTCATGAGAGTTTGCGGATCGTCTCTTCGACGGCCTGCATGTTCGGTGCGGTCGGGGCCGGAAGCTGGCAGACGGAAATGGCCGACTCGATATCCTTGAGGCCGTTCCCGGTGATGAGCACGACGGCAGTCTCGTTCTGGCCGATCCGGCCTGCCGCGGCATCTTTCTTGAAGCCCGCGAAGGCGGTGACGGCTGCCGGTTCGCCGAACACGGCGGTCGTGCGCGGCAGGTCGACCAGGGCGGCGCGGATCTCGTCGTCGGTGACCGAGATGCAGTCGCCGTTCGACTCTTTCAGGCCGCGCAGGGCCTTGAGACGGTTGCGCGGCACACCGACGGCGATCGAGTCGGCGATCGTGTTCCCGTTCTGCGGGGTGAACGTGCCGGTCTTGAGCGCGACTTCGACAGGGTTGCAGCCGGCGGCCTGGACCCCGATGATGCGGGGCAGCTTCTCGATGGCGCCGATCTGGCGCAAGTCATAAAAGCCCTTGTAGATGCCAGAGGTGATGCAGCCGTCGCCGATCGAGACATAGACGCGGTCGGGCACCTTGAAGCCGTTCTGTTCCCAGATTTCATAGGCGACGGTCTTCTTGCCTTCAACGAGGTAGGGGTTGTAAGCGCAGTTGCGGCTGTAGAAGCCGAAGCGTTTCGTCGCCTCGACGGAGAGCTCGAAGGCCTTGTCATACGAATCGTCGACGATGATCGTGTTCGCGCCGTAGACGAGCAGCTGCGTGACTTTCGCCTTGGGGGCGCGCTTGGGAACGAAGATATAGGTCTTGATTCCGAGGGAAGCGGCGAAGCCTGCGAGGGAACTGGCCGCGTTGCCGGTGGAAGCCGCGCAGATCGCCTTTGCGCCCGCCTCGATGGCTTTCGAGACACCGATCGCACTGGCCCGGTCCTTGAGGGAGGCGGTCGGATTCCGGCCGTCATCTTTTATGTAAACCTTGGCGATATTGAACTGTTTCTCGAGCCGGGTGGAGCGGTAAAACGGGGTCATGCCGACTTCAAGCGGAGAGATCGGGGTGTCCTTCGCGAGAGGCAGGAGATCGCGATACCGCCAGAGGTTGTTGAGCTGGTTTTTTCTGAGACGCTCGGCGTAATCGGGCATCTTCGGATACTCGTAGATGATATCCAGGATCCCGTCGGTGCCGCAGGTATCGCAGACATACCGGTCGGGAGCGGGGGGGAACTCGGCCCCGCACAACATGCACTTCATGCTGACGATCTTCATCGGTCTTCTCCTTGATCAGGCAGGATTTTTCAGAGACAACACGTCGTTGAACACACCTATATCACTCCAGACCCCGGTAATCCAGCATTTTTCCCGCGCGATTCACTCGGATCCCGCCACCAGACGCTACCCGCCGAACGCCCGAAACGCCCCAATTCGTCGGCATTTCATAATTGGTTTACATAATATATATTATCAGCCCTTATCTTTCGGCTTGTCCCAGGTTTCCTCGTCGCGTATACTTTTTTCCCAAGAAACCATAAATTCGTTTTGGGGTTCTGAGAGAGCATGGATTCGAATTCATCGCGAACATATTTCGGCGAAGACCTTTGTGCCATGTCTTTCGCTGAAAATTATCACAGGTGGATTCTGTCCGAATTCAAACCATACCTCGGGAAAAAGGTCGCCGAAATCGGGGCCGGAACGGGATCCTTCTCAAAACTCCTTCTCGAATCCTCCATCGCGACCCTCTCCGCCTATGAACCTTCCAAAAACATGTTTCCTCTGCTTCAGAAGAATCTCTCGAATGATCCTCGGGCAAAGGTCATCAATGATTTCTTCTCCGTTCCTTCCTCCGATCGTTTCGATACGATCGTGTATGTCAATGTTCTAGAGCACATCGAAAATGATTCTGCGGAACTCGATATCGCTCACAAAGCCCTCGATCATAGCGGGCACCTTCTTCTCTTCGTCCCTGCGTTATCCTGGTTATATGGATCAATGGATCGCCAAGTGGGTCACGTTCGCAGGTATCACAAAGCCAACCTGAAAGCTCGCGTCCAACGAGCAGGATTCAAGATCCTTTTCACCCGGTATTTCGATTTCATCGGAATCATCCCCTGGTATATCAATTTCGTCCTTCTCCAAACCACCCTCGGAAACCGTTCCGTGAAGCTATATGATCACCTCGTCGTACCATGGTTACGATGGATTGAACACCGTATTCCGCCTCCGATTGGAAAAAATCTCCTGCTGGTTGCTTCAAATTCTTGATGGATGAATCGACAATGAGGATCTCGATTTCATGCTGACGAACCCCAGCCCGGAGCTTCTGGCCATGCTCGGCATCGCCAGCAAGGCCGAGTATCTCGAACGCGCCCGGGATGCGATCGCCGATTTCCATACCAAGATGCCCCAGCTCCAGAACACCCTCGCAAAGCATGATTACAAAGAACTCTCGGCACTCTGCTACCGGATCCGGTCAGCCGCCTCGATCCTCCGCCTCGATTCCGTCGTCTCGCTGGCCGGAGCCATCCATATCAAGGCGCGAAACGCCCCGGATCCCGTCATCATCGCCGAATTGATCCGGCAGCTCATCGTCGAGGTCCAGAACCTCGAGTTCGCATCCAGACAAGTTCAACCCAACGACGCCCCCCGAGAGGACCCCACGTGAATCTGAACACCCTCACGCATACCGAAGCCGAAACGTTCGACCGCGATACCACCGTCGTTCTCGTGCCATGCGGATCGACCGAACCCCATGGGCCGCATCTCCCGCTCGGAACCAAAGCCTTCATCGCCGAGGCCGTCGCATTCGAGATCGGCCAGCGCCTCAAAGCCTCTGGACGTAGATACCTCGTCGCGCCAGTCTTCCCGTATCTGCCGTGCCAGGCATCGATGGGCCTTCCCGGAGCCCTCACCGTCAGCCCGCGCGTTGCCTCCGAAATGCTGTATGAAATCGGCGCCGCCTTCCATCGTGACGGCTTCCGCCGTCTTGCGTTCATCCATTTCAGCACGTCCCCTGAAGCCACCAAGGCCGTCCTCACCGCTTGCGACGATCTCGCCCAGCTCGACGGGATGCAGGCCTGCGATCCGCTCGGCCCGTTCCGGTTCAGCCCCCCTGAAACGGTCGCCGCCCTCCTGCGCGAGGCCGGAACCCAGCCGGCCACGGAACTCCACGGCGATATCCGGGAAACGGCCGCGATGTTGTATCTCGATCCAGAACTCGTCCAGGCTGAGCGCGCCCGGGAGCTTCCCCAGCGCCTCGTCAATCTCCAATGGGAAACCCTCAAAGGCAACTTCTCCTGGATCGAACGCGGCGCCGAGGATGGCTACGCCGGATCACCCGCGGCGGCAACCCCCGACCTCGGGCAGCCGTTCCTCGAAGAAGCCGGGAAAAGCGGGGCCGCCGCCCTCCAGGCCATGCTCGACGATGGAACCGTGCCGCCGCTCCCTCTGCCCGTCCGGCTGCTCCTCAAATTGATCGATCTCGACGATCTCTGAGCTCCAAGCCCCAGGATCGATTCATATCCTGAGTGTCCGTCCCGAAATTCGGGACCGGATCGTTTCACACCCGCCCGCAACTCATGTGAATATTATCACATGCTTCGGAAATATTATATATTATGCTTTCTATTATATGCATATATATTTGTTCGGTTTTCCAACGAGGGCATCAATTCGATTGAAGACGGATTTCTGATTGCTTCAACGGGTGTGGCGCTGGTCGATGATCATTTGCTGGAGAGACTTCCAACCGCTCAACTGTGCCCCGGAAAGCGAGGCGGGGCGGCCGGTTTTCTGGTGATGCTCGACGGCGCGGAGCCATTTGCGGACGGTGCGGGGCAGGTTCACTTTTTCATTCACGACCAGGCCCGTCACGCGCTGTCGGTTCTTGTAGGTCATGACGTCGAGCTTTTCCTTGCCGTGGAGGTCATACCCGTATTCCTTCACGATGCTTGCAACCGCGCGAAGGAAGGTGGCAGGTTTCACGACGTTCATCCGGTCGAAGGAAAACGTAAGATCATCCGCATATCTCGTGAACTGCCCTCCCCTCGCCTTCGCGAATGCCGCAAGCCTCGCATCCATGGCGTGATTCACGAGATTCGCCAGTCTGGGGCTCGTTGGCGCGCCCTGCGGGAGGCCATTGTCCCAGGTCAGCAGCTTCGTCAGGAGCTCCGTCGCCTCTTCGGTCCAGCCGCAGAAGATGAAGAACTCCCAGATGCGTCTCGTTCGCGTTTTCGGAAAGAAGTTTTTGAGATCGGCGCAGACCACGAGGTCGCGGTTCGTATGCGGCTGGGCATTCGTGACGATCGAGCGGCCCTTCTGGAACCCATGAACCGCTTCGTGAACCGCGAGTCGGTTGAGCAGACGATGCAGGATGCACCGCTGGATCTTCTTCAGGTCAGCGGACGGCTCGAGAAGCAACCGCACACCGCCACGGGGTTTCCGCACGCGGATCGACCGGTAGGCCGGTTCGATCCCGCGCAAGGTGCTCTCTTCAACGCCCAGGCGCCGGGCGAGTTCACGAACATCATATCCCGGTCCACGGCGCCCGCCCTTCCCGGGGTCCGAGTCCATCCCGAGAATACTCGCCAACCAGCCGGTAATGCTCATCGTCGAACCTCCCAGGGGATCTTCATGAAAATGGACGCGGTTTCCCGCGCCCATTCCAGCCTTGCGCAGATTGCGAAGCAATCTGATCCCGAATCTGAAGCTGCTTTTAGCGTTCCAGAGCCGGCGAAACACCGGCGGCGCTTGCGCGCGCCAAGGCAAGTTGAAGATATCCTATTTCCGACATTCGCGTCAAATCCGATCAAACGATGAAGAGTGGCTCATCCGCAGGTGACACAGATGGCGAAGATTCGGGATCACGATGTCGGGGCAATACGCTTGGGGCGGTTCGCGAACCGCCCCTACGATAGATCTGGCGTCGTTCATTGTGCATCGGTTTCGTTTGTGGGGAAATGATCTCAGCATGTCTACGGCACCCCATTCCCCTGTTTCATGCCGTTTCATTGTTTTGAGTGGAGGAGCGTGGTGGTTTACATAACAATTTTTCTCGAGACGGCACCGTCGTCATCACTTCGGTTCAGATTCGCTCCGCCATTCGGAGATCAGGGCGCGCAGACGTTCCGGCTGGAACTCGGTTCGAATGCGGGGCTCCAGCTCGGCGAGAAGACGCAGGAGCCGGGGGGTCGAGGGGCCGGGATCGAGGCGGGGAACCTCTCTCGCGGCAGCGACGAGATCTTTTGCCCGGTTCGAGCGATCCGGGCCGAGATCGATGAAGGGTTCGAACCGGATCCCCGCACTGGCGACCCCGGCAGCGCAGGACAGGGCGAGGCTGGACAGGAGATCGATCTGGCCCCGGTCGCGCAGCCAGGCAGAGGAAACGGCAAAACTCACCGCCCGCAACCGCGGAAGCCCCATCACCAGCCGCCACACCTCGGCAACGTCCGCCTCGAGCCGGTCGTCGGGAAGGGCCGCGAAGAAGTCCAGATCGATAGAAACGACGATCTCCCCCCACCCTGCCGCCCGATCCGCGTCACGGTCAAGTTCGTCACGGCCCATCACCTCGAGACGCGTCGCCAGGGGCCCGCACGCACGAGCCGCGGCTTCCTGGAACAGATCGAGCCGCGCCCGCGCCGTCTCCTCCAGTTCGGCCTTTCTCGCAGAATCCAGACGCTCCGCCGGAGCCCAGACCACCCGGCCGATCCGGTCGGGCATCAGCGGCTCGAGCCAGTTGTAACACTGGATGACCCCGAGCTGCCGCCATCGGGCAAGCAATCGTTCGAACGCCGCACCGGCTTCGGCCTGACGCAGATCCGTTCTCAATCGGTCGGAACGGTAGATCCCGGTCGCGTCGTCGTGCGCATCGAACAACAGCAGCGTGCATGAGGCACCGGGCGGGAGATTCCTGACGAGGAAATACAACGTCCCCGCATGGGAATCCCCAAGATAGATGGGAAGCTCTGCCGACAAAGGGGCCACCATCGCCGCAAAGAAGAGCACAAGGGCCATGACACGATATTTGACAGTATATATATTCATAGATGCACGGCAAGGGTTCCGCTCGCTCCCACGTGGATCGAAACACCGCCGCCTTCGGCCGGATGGCTCGAAACAGCCGGTCACGGCTGTCACCATGAGGATTCTGCCGAGGCTTGTCGCTTTGGAATGGAATGCGGCCGGCCTTTCCCGGCTTTGCTTCCGCCATCTGGAAAAGCAGGGGGGTTTCCCGTATCATAGCATGCATGAGCGAGATTCTTCCCCTTTCCCTGGCACCTCATGCCATTTTTCTTGCCCTTTCCCTTTCTGCGCTGTTCTTCATCACCCGCGTGCAGATGCGGTTCAGCCTGATCATCGCGGCCGCGATCCTCCTGGGCGGCGGCACGTTCGCGGCCATCCGCCTCAACGAGGGGGCGTTTCATCTGATGCGTCTTCTCGCCTGGCTCGGATTCGCCTACCTCCCGGCCGCAACGCTGGCGGGCAGTCTCCTTCTGTTCCGGAGCCGCGCCTGGGCGCGCGGGTTCGGGCTCCTCCTCCTCTCGGCCGGTATCGCCGGAGTCGCCTGGCAGGCCTTTCTCGTCGAGCCGAACCAGCTCACCGTCCGGCGTCTGAAGATTGCCTCGCCGAAAATCCGGTCGAAACTCCGCATCGCGTTCATGACCGATCTCCAGAGCGACGCGTTCGGCGAGAACGAGAAGCGCGTCTGGAACGCCCTCGCCGCGGAAAAGCCCGACCTGATCCTTCTCGGCGGCGATTACACCCATGATTTCACCGAGGAGGCCCGTCAGAAGGTGCGGCTCGCGACCCGCGCACATCTGCAATCCATCGATTTCAAGGCCCCGCTCGGCGTCATGGCCATCCGCGGCAACGTCGACACCCTTCCCTGGACCGAAATGTTCTCGGGAACGCGCGTCGAAACGTTTACCGGCCGCACGACCCTCCGGTTCGAAGGCGGGCTTGCGGTCACCCTGCTCTCGAACGAGGAGTCCTTCGACACGAAGCTGAAAATCCCGCCTGTCGAGGGGTTTCACCTCGTTCTCGGACACAGCCCCGACTATTCTCTTGGCCCCGTGTCGGCCGACCTGATGCTTGCCGGCCACACTCATGGCGGCCAGGTCCGATTGCCCTGGTTCGGCCCCCTCGTGACAAGCAGCAAACTGCCCCGTCTCGCCTGTGACGGGGAATCCCGGTTCCCCGACGGCCGTCGTCTGTTCGTCTCCCGCGGCGCCGGATTCGAGCGCAAACATGCCCCGCGCATCCGTTTCCTGTGCCCGCCAGAGATCGTCGTTCTCGATCTCGGTCCCGCAGGCTCGGCCGGCCCCGCCTCCTGAGGGTTCCTCCGCATGCGACTCTGGATGCACCGCCGCTGTTTCCCCGTCTGGGCTCAGTCCCTGGTGCTGATCCTCCTCACCGGCATTCTCGTCATTCTCTGCGCGCCGCTCGTCGTGCCGTTCCTGCCCCCGCCGGGCGTCCTCGAAACCCTCGACGTGAACGGGGAAACGCGCTCCTACTATCTCTTCGAGCCCGAGGAGCGGCCGGCCTCGGGACCGGTGCCCCTGGTGTTCATGCTCCAGGGGTTCGACAGCCCGGGCGATCCCTCGGCCGCAACCCGGGATCTCTACTGGCAGATCGCCGTCGCCGCGCGTCGCCACGGATTCATCGCTGTCTTTCCCCGGGGCCGCCCGGGTTCGTATCCCGACGTGCCGGGCGTGCGCGCCTGGTGTCCGGCCGGCTGGCTCGAGAACCGGACGTTCCTTCTCCGGCTGCTCGATGCGCTGAAACGCCGCTACCCGATCGATCCGGATCGCATCATCCTCGCCGGGTTCTCGAACGGCGCATACTTTGCCTCGGTCGAGGTGACCGCCCGGCCCGACTCGCCCTTCACCGGCTTCTGGCTCGACGGCGGCGGGTATCCGTATGCCTTCGACACCCGCATCCCCCGTCGCCCCGTGTTCCTCACCTGGGGCCTGCGCGACAAGTATAATGCATCCTATTCTTCCGAGCTGTTCTGGTTTCTCGCCGACAACGGATGGACGCCGGGCGGCTCGATGCACGTCGAAACGCATGAATGGGCACACGTGTTCAACGCCGATGCCGTCGACCGCGCGCTCGCCTTCCTCCTGAACGAACGGCCACCGGCTCCGGCGACGTTCGCTCCCCCGCCCCGCCCCGCCACCCCGACCCCGTCCCTTCCGCTCGATCCGCCCTTCTCCACGTCCAGTCCGGTGTCCAGCCCGGATGCGGCACGACAACCAGCCAACGAGGATTCCAAGGAGGATACGATGAAATCCTTTCTCGACGCCCATGTTTCCTGGCTCGGCCACGACGGCTTCCGTCTCACCGGTGCGAAAACCGTCTATATCGACCCCTTCAAAATCACCGGCGGCAAGAAGGCCGATCTGATCCTGTTCACCCACGAACATTTCGACCACTGCTCCCCCGAGGATGTCCAGAAGATCCAGGACGCGCACACGATCCTCGTGGGCCCGGCGGACGCGCTCGCGAAGCTGTCGGGGGACAAACGGCCGGTGAAGCCGGGCGACCGGCTCACCGAAGCGGGTGTCACGATCGAGGTCGTTCCCGCCTACAACACGAACAAGAAGTTCCATCCGAAAGCAAACGCCTGGGTCGGCTACATCGTCACCTTCGAGGGGAAACGCATCTATCATGCGGGAGATACGGATCACATTCCCGAGATGAAGGCCGTCAAGGCCGACATCGCCCTGCTGCCCGTTTCCGGCACGTATGTCATGACGGCCGAAGAGGCGGCGTCTGCGGCGCTCGAGATCAAGCCGGCGGCGGCCGTTCCGATGCATTACGGCTCGATCGTCGGTGAGAAGTCGGATGCCGAGCGGTTCCGGGATGCGCTTCGGGGCAAGATCGACGTGTTCATCCTTCCCGCGTCTTGATCCATTTTCCCGAAACCTCCCAGGGAAAGGCGGCGCTGCTCGGTGCCGCCCTTCTCGGTCTCGGCTGCATCGGCTGCCTCGCGCTCACCGGGCTGCCGCCTCTGATTCCCGGCGCAGGTCTCTTCGTTCTGGGCATCGTCGTCCTGGTGCGCTGGTATCTGCCATACCACTCGCTGCATCGGAATGCCCGGTTCGGCAACGCCCGCCGGACGGCCCTTCTCCTCGCGCAGGGGGCGAATCCCGACACCCGCGACCTGTGGGGGTTCACCCCGCTGCACCTCGCCGTCACCCGGGGGCACACCGAGACGGTCCGGGTATTGCTGAGCGGTGGCGCCGCCCCGAACGCCCCGAGCACGGCGCGGGACTGGCCCGGCTCGACCCCGCTCCACCTCGCCGTGGCGATCGGCCGCACGGACCTCGTCGAGATGCTTCTGGCATCGGGGGCGAACCCGAATGTCCCGATGCAGGATGGGGCGCCACCCCTGCATATCGCGATTCTGACGAGCCGCCCCGATCTCGTCCGGCTCCTGCTCGAACACGGGGCCGATCCGGATCTCCACGGCGGTTCGACCGCCCCGCCGATCCACCTCGCCGTGTTTTCCGAGTCGCCGGAAACGGGCAGAATCCTTCTCGAGCATGGCGCAAAACCCGAGGCCAGAAGCCCGAACGGAGCGTCGGCGCTGCATCTCGCGGCCGCCCTCGGCCGTCAGGAGGTCGCCGCTCTCCTGCTCGATCACGGGATGGATATCCACATCCGGAACGAGATCGGGGAAACCCCGCTCCACTACGCCGCCCGCGAAGGGAACACCGCGTTCGTCGCCTTCCTGCTCGATCGCGGGGCCCAGATCGACGCCCGCACCTCCACCTGGGGTACGGCGTTACATATTTCTTCCTATAGAGGCCAGCTCGAAGTCGTGCGCCTGCTGCTCGACCGCGGAGCCCGGGTCGACGCGCGCGCGAACGACGGGATGACGCCCCTCCACCAGGCTGCCGCCCGGGGAAGCCTCGACGTCGTTTCCCTGCTCCTCGAGCGGGGTGCCGAGATCGATGCACGCGGCGACTACGATCTCACGCCGCTGCACGTGGCCCGCTCGGAAGGCCACCGGGACATCGTCCAACTACTGCGTTCGAAGGGGGCCGAGGAGTGAGCCGGCTGCGGCATCCGGCGAATCGATCGGGTCGCCGTGTTGCCCCCAGACCGGGCAGCGAGTAGAATGGGAGAGGAGAGGATGAGAAGACACCCATGACATGGATCCGGGGAGTGGGAATGGCCACGCTGCTGTTCGCGGGGACGCTCTCGTTCGTCCAGCCCATTGCGGCGGGCGAAGAGGAGAGCGCCGTCGCCGAACTCGTCGCGACGCATGACGCAGCCGCCCTGACCCGCGCCCTCGATCAGGACCGGGACCGCATCCGCATGGTCGACGAGGAGGGCTGCACCCTCCTCCATCGCGCCGCCGAGGACGGCTGGCTCGAAGGCATCCGGATCCTCGTCGGGCGGGGCGCTTCCCTCGATGCCGCCAACCTTCTCCGGTTCAAGCCGCTGCACATGGCGGCCGCGGCCGGAAAACCGGCCGCCATCGATCTTCTGATATCGCTGGGAACCCCCGCCACGGCGGATGACGGCCGGGGCACGACGGCGCTCCACGTTGCCGCCGTCCAGAACCGGCCCGAGGTCTGCCGGATGCTGCTCGAACACGGTGCCGAAGTGAATGCATCGAACGCCGGAGGGGAAACCCCGCTGCACTGGGCCGTCGACGACGGGCACGAGCGGATGGCACGGACGCTCCTCGATGCGGGTGCGAATCCGCTTCTGCGCACCGCCGACGGCAAGACGCCGCTCGACGTGGCCCGGGCGAAGGGGTATTCGGTCCTGGTCGCCCTTCTCGAGGATGCCGAGCGTTCGGCGAAGCGGCGGCCTGCCGGAGCCACGGCGCCGCGGCCTCCCGAGGAGCCCTTCTACAAAGATCCGGCCACGCTTCCGGCCCTGATCGATTTCTTCCAATGATATCTTCAGCTATTCCATCTGCCGAGGACCGCATCCCATGATCCAACCGAACACCGTCGTAGGCCGCCATTACCGCATCGTTTCCCAGCTCGGCACCGGCGGGATGAGCCAGGTGTATAAAGCCGTCGATCTGAATCTCGGTCGGGAGGTCGCCCTCAAATTCCTGCACCCCGAATCGGCGGGGGAGAAGGACCTCGTCCAGCGCTTCCTGAACGAAGGAAGAATACTGGCCACGATAAAACACCGTGCCGTGATCGACGTGTATGCCTCGGATACCGACGAAACCGTGGGCTCGCCCTTCCTGGTGATGGAGCTCGTCGACGGTCTCACGCTCGAGGCCGCCGAGAATACGCTGCGCGGGGATCTTCCCCGGTTGCTGCAGTTGTTCGTCGAGCTGCTCGAAGGCATCCACGCGTGTCACCAGAAAGGCATCATCCACCGCGATCTGAAGCCCGCCAACGTGCTGATCAACCGTGCGGGCCAGCTCAAGATCGTCGATTTCGGCGTGGCCAAGACGGCCCGCAAGGTCACCCGCACCGGCATGACCCTCGGCACCCCGCATTATATGGCCCCCGAACAGTGTCTGGGCAAAGGCGACATCACGCCCGCGGCCGATATCTACTCGATCGGCATCATGTTCTGGGAAATGCTGGCCGGCAAGGTGCCCTTCGATGTCGAGTCGGGCGCCACCGACCCGGCGCTGACGATCGCCCTCAAGCATCTCAACGAGGCGGTGCCGATCGAGCGAATCAGCGAAGATCCCCGAACGGCCCCGTTCGCCGAGCTTCTGCGCGGGATGCTGGCCAAGAAGCCCGAAGAGCGGCCGACCGTTCCCGACATCATCGAACAGCTCAAGCGGCAGATGAAAGTCAAGGCCCCGGGCGAGGCAACGTCCGAGAACGATCCCGATCTGATCGGCGAGATCTACCGGATCGAACGGGTCCTCGGCCAGGGCGGCATGGGAACGGTCTACAAGGCCCTCGACACCGCGCTCAACCGGCCTGTGGCGATAAAGATGCTCAATCAGAGCATCTCCTCCGATGAGCGGATCGTCGAACGGTTCCTCAAGGAGGGCCAGCTGCTCGCGACGGTCGGCCATCCGAACGTACTCTCGATCTATGCTTCGGCCCGCGACCGGACAACCGGACGGCCCTTTCTCGTGATGGAATACATCGACGGAAAACTCCTGAGCGATCTGAAGAAAACCGACGGACTCCTCGATCACCGGCGGATCGTGCCGCTGATGCTGCAACTGATGGACGGCATCCGGGCCTGTCACCAGAAGGGCATCATCCATCGCGATCTGAAGCCGACCAACCTGATGGTCACCCGGGACGGCACGCTCAAGATTTTCGATTTCGGCATCGCCAAGACCGAGGCCGCCATGACCCGCGTCGGCATGACACTCGGCACGCCGCAGTATATGTCGCCCGAGCAGTGCACCGGCAGCGCGGCCCTGACGCCGGCATCCGACGTCTACTCGATCGGCATCGTGCTGTGGGAAATGATTTTCGGCGCCCCCCCCTTCATCGCCGAGAACGAGTCGAATCCCGAACTGTCGATCGCCCTCAAACAGGTCCAGGGGACACTGCCGATGCCGGCCCTGCCCGCGGATCAGGCCACGGCGGCCCTCGTGCCGATGATCCGCCGAATGCTCGACAAGCAGCCGACCGAGCGTCCGACGACGGACGAGATCATCACCCTGCTCGATGAGCATCTGAAGACGTATCCCGTCGAAGGGCTCCGTCTCGAAACCGCGCGGCGTCGGGACAGTCTGCGCCGGTCCACGGCGGAAGGCCTGTTCACGCCCGAAGAGCCGGGAACGATGCGGATGAAGCTGTTCGGGGGCCTCCTCGCCGCCCTCCTTCTCGGCGGCCTCGTTTTCTGGTGGGCCGGGAGCCCGAAACCGCCCCTTCCTCCCACCGAGGACCAGGAGATCGCGGCGTTGAATCGTCGTATAGCAGAAAATATAGCAACCGGGAAACTGCCGGAAGCCGTAACGGATCTCGGCCTGCTTGCCCGGAAGCCCGGCGTCGCCGCCCAGGTGACGGTGTTCCGGACGAGCCTGTGTGCGGCGCTCGTCAAACGCGGGAACGATCTGATTGCGCTCGGCGATCTGTCCGGAGCCCGTGCGCTGCTCCAGCACGCGTTGAATCTCGAACCGGCGAACCGCGATGCGCTCGAGGCGTTCGAACGTGCATCGGCACCTCCCGCACACTCGGCATCCCAGGCGCCAGCCTCGGCTCCCCCCGACATCGTCCCGGTCGCCTCCTCCTCCACCCCAGAGCCGCCTGCAATCACGCCGCCGGAACCGGTGGAAGCCCCAACGGCTCCCGAACCGGCCATGCCCGCACCCGTGGCATCTGCCGCACCGGCCTCCGAACCCGAAGAAACGCCGGCTCCCGCAAATCAGCCCGTCTCACCGGCTTCACAGACGGTTGTCGAGCCTCCGGCACCACAGAATCCCTTCGAAGCGCCGATCACCGAAGTGAGCGCCGCCATAGACGCGTTTTCCGGGGAGGCCTCGCCGACGCCGATCCTGGAAAAAATCGGTGCGCTCGAGACCCTCGCCGGTGCCGGCGCCGTGAAGCCCCTCAAACTCCGTCTCGCCGCAAAGCTCGCGGCGATCGGCGATGTGAAGCTCGATATCGACAAGCGGCTCGCCCTCCAGTTCTACGAGCAGGCGATCGGTCTCGATCCCGAACAGCCCGGAACGCGAGCGAAGATCGGCCTCGCCCGCTCCGCCCTCGAGTCCGAGAAGGCGGCCGCTGCCCAGAAATCGAAACAGGACCAGGCCCGCGACCGCGCTTCCCTGGTTGCCGATGCCGAAAAAGCTGCGAAGACCTTCAAACCGGGCTTCACCCAGCCCCGTCCGCTCATCGCGAAGCTCAGATCTCTCGCCGCCGAGGATCCTTCCCGGGCCTCGGAGCTGACCCGCGAGATCCGCGACCGGTATATCAAGGCGGCAACGGCCCGTTCCGCCACGGATCCCCACGGGGCGCTCCGGCTGCTGAAACAGATCACCGGTTTTCCCGGCATGAAGAACGACCCGCAGGTCACGGCGAGCCTGGCCGACATTTCGGCAAAAGCCCGTGCGGCCGCCCCCGAGAAGCCGGCACCCGAGCCCCAGCCCGCCCCCCCTTCCGACGCCCCCGATGGCGAGCCGGTCTCGACGCCGGCCGATGAAGCTCCGGTCACCGTCACGCCCTCGGAAACCGGCGGCGAACTTTCCCAGCTCACCCAGCCCGAGGTCGTGGGCCGGCATGTGGACCGGATCATCCAACTCTGCCGGGACCTCGAGAAGAAGAAGAGGCGGGACGAGGCCGCCGCCTATCGAGCCCAGGCCGTCGAGAACCTGATCGACAACGCCGAGGAGAACAGCGCGAACGGGGCCATCGATGCCGCAATCGTCGATTACGACAAGGCGCTCCGGATCATCCCGAACCATGCCGGCGCTCTTGCCGGGAAGAAGTTCCTGCTCAATCTGGGCAAATCCGGCGGCACGATCGATGCGGCGGAGGAGACCGCCCCACAGGAGCCCGGGCAGTGATTTTCCCATCTCTCGAAGCGGTGAGCCGAACGTTTCCGTGACATTCCAAGAACCCCGCATCCCCGACTCCTGGCCGTTCTTTTACCGCCACCTGGCCGGCCGGATCGTCGGACTCCGCACCCGGCAGCAGGAACTGCTGGATGCCCTGCTCGACCTCGAACGGCTTGGACTGCCGATGATCCCGCTCGCCCATCTCGATGCCGCCGGGAAGATGCGCCCCTTGCACGTCTGTGAACCGTTCACGTTTTTTTCCGTCTTCAACCGGCAGGTCATCCCGGAAAAACGGCTCCGGATCTTCACCGAGCTCGGCCGTCGGTTCCTTCCCGGCACGCCGCTCCCCTCTCAACTCCCCCCGGTTCCTGCCATCAGCCACGTGCGACCCTGGTTTTTCCGTGATCCGGCCAGTCCCGGCGGCACGCCGGCCGCCCTGCTCTGGGATCTCGCGGAAGCGGCAATGGAAGGAGTGTCGGCGGCCATTCCCGCCCTCGAACGGTGCCTGGCCGATGACGGGGCCGAGTTCCACCGGCTCACCGCCGGTCTGTTCTGGCTCGACCCGCATCTGTTCCTCCCTGCCGACCGCCGCCTCCGGCGCCATCTCGAACAGTTCGGCATCACCGGCCCCGAAAACACCGCCCGCGGGTATCGGGAATGGCTTCAGCGGATCGAACACCGGACCCATGTTCCATTTTTTTCTTTATATATGCACGCACATCAGGAAGACGGCCGCGAAGCCGGCAATACCTGGCTGCTGACGAGCAGCCGTCATCCGGATGAGCAGAGATGTCTCGCCGAGGGATTCGTCGCCCTCGATGCGGGCGAGCCGTCGGATCTCGACGATCTCCGATCCGCCTCGATGAACGGCGACGGCGCCCGCTCCTCCGAAGGCCCCCCGCCGAAGAGGCAGGCAGCCTGGGATTTCCTCCTGGTGCTGCGGGAGAACGACCTCGTGTTCGTCCGGCAGGATTCGGGCAGGCTGTCGGGCATCGCCCGGATCGAGGGACCCGGTATCCTCGTCAATGACGAAGCCGGCCCGTATCTGATGCGGCCGGTGACCTGGCTGAAGTGCGGGGGCTGGCGATTTCCCGAACATCTCTCGTGCAGCCCGGGACCGCTGGTGTCCCTGTCGAGGTTTCCGCAACTGACCTCCTCGCTTCTGGATGCCATGGGCCTGTCCCAACCCGAACTGGAGAATCCGGACCGGCGTATCTGGTGGGCGCACACATCGGCCGGAACGAGCGGGTTCGACCGGTGTGAGACCGGCAGCGATCTGTTCCTCAAGCCCCTGGACAGCCATGGGCGCCCTCTCACCCACCCCGGCCATTTTCTCGACATGACTCCGGGAGATCTCGTGATCGGGTACACCGGGGCGCCCACCCATGCCGTGACCGGACTCGGGCAGGTCGTTTCCCCCCTCACGCAGACGCCGTCCGGGCCAAACGTCCGGGTCCGCAAGACCCGATCCGTCGAGCGGCCCCTGAGTCGGGCCGAACTCGCCATGCACCCCGGTTTCGCCGCGTCGAGCCTGCTTCAGCAGTCGCCCCACTCGTTATCCCGGGTCACCGAGTCAGAATACCGGCTGATCCAGACGCTCCTTGCGGCCCCACCCGCGCGGGCCGACGAGTACACCCTCGCCGACTGCACCTCCGACAGCTTCCTCGACGCCGGCCGGATCACGGGGATCCTCGATTACTGGAGGCACCGGAAAAACCTCGTGCTCCAGGGACCTCCGGGGGTCGGCAAAAGCCACCTGGCCCGCCGACTTGCCTGGCTGCTCCTCGGACAGCGGGCCGACGATCGGATCCGCATCGTCCAGTTCCACCCCTCGTACACCTTCCTCGACTTCATTCACGGCCCCGGTGGATCCCAGAATCCGGACCAGCGCCTCGCCGGCCCGTTTCTCCAGCTCTGCCGGCTCGCCCGCCAGGACGAGCAGCACGACTATGTTCTCATCATCGAGGAGATCAACCGGGGTTCCCCCGAGCACATCTTCGGTGAGCTGCTCCAGATGATCGATCCGGATCACCGGCATCCCGACCACGCTCTTGCGCTTTCCTTCGCCGATCCCTGTGAGCCGGACTTCTACGTCCCCCCGCGGCTGCACATGATCGGCACGATGAATGCGGCCGAACCGGCGCGAGGGCTCACGGATCTGAGCTTCCGGCGCAGGTTCGCCTTCGTCCATCTGGAGCCGTGTTTCGATGCACCGGCGTATCGGAACCATCTTCGAAACGCCGGCATGCCCGCTGACCTCGTCGAGACGCTGTGCAGCCGCATGTCCGCGCTGAACGGTCGCATCGCGGCCGAGGCCGGCCACCTCGGCCCTGGATACCGCATCGGGCACAGTTACTTCATGCCTCCCGACCAGCCCGTCACGAGCTGGAACGGCTGGTATGCCGAGGTCGTCCAGACCCAGATCCGGCCGCTCCTCGAGTGCTACTGGCCCCACGAGCCCGCCCGCATCGAGCGGGAAACGGCGCACCTCCTTTCGGGAATCTGATTCACAGCCGGGCCCATCTGTAGTACAATGCGCTCATGAGCCTCATAAGTATCGTATCTCATATACTATCAAAGAAGCCTGCCGCCGCGACGGAACACACCTGCCCGAACTGCGGCCAGAAGCAGACCTCCGCGCCCGGCGCCACCTTCGTCTGCACGCACTGCCGGTATCAGGTAGCTCATGTCATTCCCCTGTCTCAGGGCATGTTCCGCGTTTCCCGGGGAGTGCTGTACGAACTGTTCTTCATTCTCGCGGGGCCGTTGATGGCCATCGTCGGCCTGAAGGGATTTTTGATCCCGAACGGGCTGATCGACGGAGGGGTGACGGGCATCTCGATGCTCCTTTCCCATCTCACGGGCATCGAGCTGGGCATGTTCATCTTCCTGATCAACATCCCCTTCATCGTCACGGCGTATTTCAACTTCGACAAGGGGTTCGCCTGGCGGGCCTCGTTCTCGATCATCCTTCTCTCGATCCTCCTGCCCCTCATCAAGATGCCCGTCGTCACGACGGATCGGCTCCTGGACTCGATTTTCGGCGGATTCTTTCTCGGAACGGGCATCGCCTTTTCGATCCGCGGCGGGGGGGTTCTCGACGGCACCGAGATCATGGCGCTCATCATCAGCCGCCGCTTCCCCGCAACCGTCGGCGACTCGATCCTGTTCTTCAACATCATCATCTTCTCGACCGCCCTGACCCTGCTCAGCCCGGAGCACGTGTTCTACTCGATCATCACCTACCTGTCGGCCTCCAAAACCCTCGATTTCATGATGCACGGCATCGAGTCGTACAACGGCGTGATGATCATGTCGGGCAAGTCTCAGCAGCTCCGGTTCAATATCGTGAACAATCTCGGCCGCGGCGTCACGATCATCAAGAGCCGGGGCGGGTATTCCGAAAAGGACCAGGAAGTGCTGCTGTGCGTGGTGACCCGGCTCGAGATCAGCAATCTGCGCAAGCTCATCGACGAGATCGACGAGAATGCCTTCGTGCTCGTCTTCCCGATCAGCGACGTGCGCGGCGGCCTGGTCAAGAAAGTCCTGTACGAGAAGTCTCTCGGAACCCACTGACCCGCCTCCGCCGTACAGGCAACCCCCGCGTAAAAGGAAGCCGCCCGCCCGGAGGAGATCCGGATGGGCAGCTTCCTTTTGGAATACTCTTTCCTATTGAATGAGTTTCGCGAGCGTGTCGGCATTCAGCCGCGCAAGAAGATCGTCGGCGACGGCATTGTCGCGGGCCGTGATCTGGACGACGACGGTTTTCACCTGCATGAATGGCCCCTTCCGCTCGGCGTAGGCCTTGATGCCATCAGGCTTCTGCTCCTTGCTGAAGGCTCCGAAGAGAACCCAGGTGATGCCGTCCTTGCCGTAGTTGAGGTCTTTCGACACGGTCGAGGAATCACGGCGCAGAACGGTCGCGCCCTTCACCTTGCCGGGAAGCTCTTTCACGAAGTCGAAATCCATGCCCGCATGGTTCAGGGTCACTTCGACCCGGGCCGTCCCCTTCGCCCGCTCCTCGGTGAAGTCATTCATTTTCGCCAGCCCGGCATTCCCGGTCTGGAGATCCTGCATTTCTTTCTGGAGGCGGGCGATTTCCTGCTGGTCGCCCTTCTCCGCGGCCTTCGTGAGTTTTTCGGTCAGCGGAACCAGCTTCGCCTGGAGTTCCTCGATGCTGCCCGAGAACTCGCTCATCTTCGCTGCATCGAACTCGATGTTTTTCTCGTAGGAGGCGCCGGTGTGGATATTCCAGAGGTGGCTCGTCTGGGCCACGTACACCTTCTCGATCTCGTCGATGGACTCATCGTTCCGGGTCCAGCCTTCGGCCGCCGGCGGCAGCGCGGACAAGGCCTTCTCGAGCGCCCCACGGTTCCACGCCTTCTCTTCGGCCGTCGCCGGCCGGGTCCGCTCATCCCCGCCATCGGCGAGAAGCTGACCGGAAAGGGCCGCTACGGCAATCAGGGTCGCGAGTATCAGATTTCTCATCGGGTTCCTCCCCCATCGATATGGTTCGCCGCGATCTGCACCGGAGGATTCCCGATGCCACATGATGCGGCCACCGCATGATGCCACGCCGTATCGTTCGCGGGCAAGCGGAAACGGAGGGAAATCACGAGCGCGGGCCATGTGATCTGCCCTTTTCCGTGATAGGATGTTCCGGGAGGTTCGTCATGGCATCGTTCCGTAATCCCGCTTTGGGCGGTTTTTCCGGCATCCACATTGTCATGCTCTGCTTCCTTCTCGCTCTGCTCGGGTTTTTCGCGGCGGACCGCATGACCGGGAAAACCGTGATCGAGTCGGGGCTGGTCACCGACAAGAAGGTGAAAACCTCGACGACCCGTTCCCACGGCAAGACGAAGACCCGCACGAGCCGGTTTCTCCACGTGCAGGTCTCGCCCACGCTGAACCTGCCCCAGAGCGTCGACCAGTCGGACTACGACGCGATCTCGATCGGCGACACCGTCGAGCTGATCTATACGGTCGGCGGTTTTACCGGATCGCGCTATCTGAAAAAAGTCCGGAAAACGTTTGTCCAGGCCGAGCGCGCCCCTTCCCCACCGCGAAAATAATATATCTTTTCGCATATCTGATCGGCCGATCCCCCCCGTTCCAATGGTTCCCGGAAATTTTCGTCAAACCCGTTGCGATGGGACGCGTTTCCGCATACCATGCAGGGGATCGGTGGCGACGGCTGCCGGCCCATTTCCGAACGAGGTGACTGGTGATGCGCAAATGGCGGACCGAAGACTCATCCGAGCTGTATAACATCAACGGCTGGGGCATCAATTATTTCGGCATCAACGCGAAGGGCCACGTCGTCATCACTCCGAGACAGAAGAAGGGGCCCGCGATCGATCTGAAAGAGGTCATTGACGAGCTGTCCCTGCGCGACGTCGCGATGCCCGTACTGCTTCGGTTTCCCGACATCCTCGACGACCGGATCGAGAACATCTCGAACTGCTTCTCGAAGGCCGCGAACGAGTATGACTATAAAGGTCAGTATTATACCGTCTACCCGATCAAGGTGAACCAGATGCGGCCCGTCGTCGAGGAGATCGTCCGTCACGGCCGCAAGTTCCGCATCGGCCTCGAGGCCGGCTCGAAGCCCGAGCTGCACGCCGTCCTCGCGATCATGGACAACCCCGACGCGCTGATCGTCTGCAACGGGTACAAGGACGAGGACTTCATCGAACTGGCCCTGCTCGCCCAGAAGATGGGCAAGCAGGTGTTCATCGTGGTCGAGAAGCTGAACGAGCTGCGGCTCATCATCGACGTGGCGAAGCGGCTCAAGCTCAAGCCGAACATCGGCCTGCGCATCAAGCTCTCCTCGAGCGGCTCGGGCAAATGGGAGGAGTCGGGCGGCGACCAGAGCAAGTTCGGCCTCTACCCCAGCGATCTGCTCGATGCCGTCGCGCTGCTGACCGAGTCGGAGTTCCTCGACTGCGCAAAGCTGCTCCATTTTCACCTCGGCAGCCAGATCACCAACATCCGCAAGATCAAGGCCGGCCTGCGCGAGGTCGCCCAGTTCTTCGTCCAGATGCGCAAGCTCGGCTGCGCGATCGAGTTCGTCGACATCGGTGGCGGGCTGGGCGTCGATTACGACGGCTCGCACACGACGATCTCGAGCAGCGTCAACTACTCGCTCCAGGAATACGCGAACGACGCCGTCTCGCTGCTGCAGGATGCCGCCGACAAGAACGGCCTCCCCCACCCCTCGCTGATCACCGAGTCGGGCCGCGCCCTGACCGCCTACCACTCGGTGCTCGTGTTCAACGTGCTCGAAACCAGCAGCCCGCCGACCTTCGAGGGGAACAACCACAAGATCTCGGCGAAGGATCACGAGCTGGTGCGCGAGCTGCACGAGCTGTACAAGCACCTGAACCAGCGCAACATGCACGAGGCCTGGCACGACGCGCAGCAGCTCCGGGAAGAGGCGCTCGACCTGTTCAGCCTCGGCATGGTCGATCTGCGCACCCGCGCGATGGTCGAGCGGCTGTACTGGTCGATCGCATACGAAGTGATGGAGCTGTCGAAGGATCTCAAGCACTTGCCCGACGAGCTCAAGCCGCTGCCGAAGATGCTCGCCGACAAGTATTTCTGCAACTTCTCGCTGTTCCAGTCCCTGCCCGACGCCTGGGCGATCGACCAGCTGTTCCCGATCATGCCCATCCAGCGGCTGAACGAGAAGCCGACCCGCGAGGCCACGCTTCAGGACATCACCTGCGACTCGGACGGGAAGATCGACCATTTCATCGGCACGCGCACCTTCTCCTCGACGCTGCCGGTCCACCAGATCAAGGATGGCAACCCCTACTACCTCGGCGTGTTCATGATCGGCGCCTACCAGGAGATCCTCGGCGATCTGCACAACCTGTTCGGCGACACGAACGTCGCCCATGTCGTCATCACGCCCGACGGCGGCTACGAGATCGAGAAGGTGATCGACGGTGAGCTGGTCGCCGACGTGCTCGACTACGTCCAGTTCGTGCCCAAGAAGCTGGTGCGCACCATGGAAAGCTGGGTCAGCTCCTCGGTCAAGGAGGGCAAGATCACGGTGAAGGAAGGCAAGGAGTTCCTCGCCATCTACCGCTCCGGTCTCTACGGCTACACCTACCTCGAAGCCACCGAATAAGCCGTTCCCCAAGGGAATGACAAGGCGTCACGATCCGGCCGTTCCGCAGTCCGTATCCACGAGCATCCCCCGGATGCTCGTGGTTATATATCCTATAAGATATTATTTGCATCACGGAACACCGGGGAGATATCGAACACTTCTTCCGCCCAGGCGCGACGCAGCCCCGATCGACACCGCCGGAGACGGCTGCCCGCTCCTGCCGGCCCCCGGGGGAATGTAAGGGATGGTCGGCATGGGAGGAGCCCAGGACGGGAACCAGGGTCTCGAGGCGGCAGCCCTGGGATTGTCGGTTCTTCTCCTGATTCCGATGCTTCTGGGACTGTTCCTGGTCGAGAGATTCCTCACCCACTACCGGGAGATCGTGCTGCAGCAGCAGGGAGACCTGTTCAACCGCGTCGCTCGGAATGTCGGGGAGAATCTGAAGCCGGAAAATGTCCTGTGGAATATCTTTACCCGGGAGTTTCCCAACGCCGTTGATGAGCGGCTGGCCAGCGAGCCCCTCCCCATCCTGGCCGAGCGGGCAAAGCGGGCGATGGGAATCCCTTCCCGTGTTCTTGCCTATGATGCTGATGGCGCCCTGGTCTACCCCGCCGGGAACTTCCCCAACCGGGAACTGTTCGCGGAACTGAACCTCACAGCCCAACGGATGCAGTTCGAACCGGGCGCATCCCCCCCTTCTCTCGAACAGGCCAGGCGGATTCGTCGGTTCTGCCAGGACACCTACGGCCAGCCAAATCCCTCATTTTTTCGTGGGATTCGACGGTTCGGATATTCCTTCCAGCAGCCCGGCCAGCCCCGAAAACACCTGGGAGCATATTTCCTGCCGAAGAACCAGGCCACCCCTTACCAGGCCGTACTGCACATCGAAGTCACCGATCGGGATCTCCCCTCCACGATGAGATACCGGAACGGACTGCGCGCCCTGCCTGACGAGGTGGCCTTCGGTGCCGTCGTGTCGGCTGGCTCGGGGGAGATCATCGAGGCCCGGGGCGACCGTTGGTTCCCCGCCTCCCGGCTGAACGATCTGCCGACAACCGGCGAGGCCGGCTGGCATCCCGAGGGAGTGATCCTGAAGAAGCCTCTGGCCCCGGCAAACGACGGGTATCTGGTGTTGGCGGTGCCCGCCCCATGGTTTCTCCAGATCCCGGGAGCCATCCGATTGTTCATTGCAGCCGTCATAGCGGGCGGATGGTTCTGGGGATGCCATTTCGTGGCCGGAATCCTGGTGGGTCGCATCCGGCTTTCCGTGGGCCTCGGCTGGCAGATTGCCTTTGCCTTCGGGTTCGCTGGCTCGGTCCCTCTTCTGGCCCTTGCCTATCTGGGCAGCTCGCGGTTCATCGCGCTGGAAGAGATGGAGAGGGCGCACTGGACGAATCTCATGCAGAAACAACTGACCAGGACCGACCGGGATTTCCGCAATCAGCTCGAAAGCATTCAGAGCGCCTGCCTGGATTTCAGCCGGGAGGCAGCTCTGAAGAACACCGGTGAATTGAAGGCCGACCGTATTCCGGCCCCCCTCCAACCCGCCCATACCATCTTCCTGGCCGATGCCGCAGCCCCCGGATTCTCCCCCCGCCTGTATTCATCCATGATCGCCAACCCAGACCAAGCTCTGGGAGCCAGAGCCGGCCAGTTGAAGAAAGTCATTCTGGACCTGTTTCTGCAGATCCTGCGCGAGCGGGGGCAATTGAAGACGGCTGATTCAGCGAACAAAGCAGGGCTGGAGCTGACGGTCCAGGACATCCTCGGGGAATCCTCCCCCATCCTTGAAATGGTGAAAACCCTCGACGAAGTGACCCCCACCGAATTCAATCAGACCCGATATATATCCCTCTGCCACATCGGGAAGGATCGCCCGAACCGCACCGATCCCTCGTCGGCACCCCTTCGAACATTCGCCCTGTTCGTCTTCGACGCAGCCCGGGAATCCTCCGCCTTTTTCCGCGACCTCTGCGCCCATCCCCCGCTTCGGGCCGGGCCGTTCCGCGTCATTCCCGTCCATCCCGAATATGGCGGGTACTGGGAACCCACCTTCGACTCGGATCTCCTTCGTGAGGCCGTCGAGCGAACCCGGGAGACCCAGACTTCCGAGACGATCCGCTACCGGAATCGCGACGGCATCGAATTTCTCGGGGTTACGGCTTTCACACACGCTCTGGCCGGTCAGTTCCCGGTTGGGGTCATGCCCTACGGCCGGATCCTCGAGACCCGCGATCACCAGGGGCGCATCGTGATTCTCCTCTTTCTGGCCGGGCTGGTTTTAATCCTGGCCGTTTCCGTGACTCTTCGGAACAAGCTGGTGGCCCCCCTTCGGCAGTTGAAGGCCGGCGCGGGGGAGGTCGCCGGCGGGCGGCTCGATCATCGTCTCCCGGTGGCCAGCCGTGACGAACTCGGTATGCTGGCCGGCGCATTCAACGAGATGCTCCAGGGTTTGCAGGAACGCGAGCGTATGCGGCGTTTCGTCTCCCGAACCGCCTTGTCAGATATCCGGGAGGAACAGGCGGGACGGGGTTCCGGTATTCACGGTCGTATTATACGTGCCGCCATCCTATGCTCGGACATCCGCGACTTCACCACCATTTCGGAACGCCATCCTCCGGATCACGTCGTGGAAATGCTCAACGCCTATTTTACCGAGATGGATTTCCTGCTGCAGAGCCATGGTGGCGAGATTCAGAAGCTCGTGGGGGATGCCATCGTGGCGGTCTTTCACGAGGGGGAGGAGCTCGCTCACCCCGCTCTCCGGGCCGTGCAGGCCGGACTCGAGATGCGGGCCGCCGTCCGCCGCTTCAACGCCGACCGCCGGAAGACCGGCCGGTTCGAGATCGAGAACGGCATCGGCATCCATTTCGACCAGGTGGTCGAAGGAAACGTCGGTGCCGCCGGCGGCCGTCTCGACTTCACCGTCATCGGCCCGGCCATCGCCCGCGCCCAGGCTCTGGAGAGCCTGAGCAAGCACACATCCGTCTCGAAGGTGATCCTCTCGAAGGAAGCCGGGCTGGTCGTCGCCGGAACATTCGCCATGGCCCCTCTTCCCGCCACGCTCGGGGAGGGATTCGAGATCCTGCCGGGAATCACCGATGAGATCTGAACTTCCGGTCCCACCCACCCCGCGGAAATTCCTGTTTTGTCTCATCCTCTTCCTGATCGTCCTGGGATGCGGGGTTTCCGTGACACTCCTCGAGCGTCGGGCCGCCGACGGCCGCGTGGAACGGGGAAGAGAGGCCCTCGAACGACTCGACCAGGCCGTCCTGTCCCTGGCCGAGGACCTCCGGCATCCGAACCTGGTGGCCTTGCGGGGGGCACCCCTCCTTTCCTGGGCGAACCATGCCGTTCGCCGTTCCCCGTTCAACAGCGGCCTGGCAAGCCGCATCGGCCAACGCTTTGCCAAACGATTTCCCGGGGCGACGGTGTTCGCCTTCAATGACCAGGGGCGAATGGTCTTCCAGACAGGCAGCGATCCCCGCCGCACAAGGGAAACCCTCTGGAACGCCGTCGTCACGTTGCAGCGGCGGGGAGGCGGGAACACCCGGGAAACGAGGTTCCAGGCAGCCTCGGGATTCTGCCGGAAGCTGTACGGAAGCCTGACACAGCTCACCGATTTCATCACGGGTGACGGTTCCCCTCGGGCGTTCCAGGACCGAGGCCAGATGCGGCTGTCCTGGGTGATCCCTTCCGCCAGGATTCAGGGAAGGCTGGAAGGCACCGATGAAGGTGATCTCGGCGGCCTCTGGGTGATCCTGGATCCCGTTCGCGTTCCCCTTCGAAACCTGGAACACAGGCTTCTCGGACAGATTCTCCCGTGGGCTGATGTCGGGATGATCGTCCGCCAGTCCGGTAACCGCCCTGTAATAGAGGTCCGGAGAGGGGCAGGTGGAGTCCTGCCTTCGACCCTCCGCCGTTTTTTCCAGGGACGGACCGAGGCCGAGGACCGGCTTGGGTCCTGGGTCGCGCGCTACATTCCCCAAGGGGACGGGCGCTGGCTCGTGGCAGGGCTTGCCCCCGACCGGCGGGATGGCCCACTCGACCACGCCCGACCGTTCCTGTTGTTCGCCGGGCTGCTCGGATGCCTCGCCGCTTCAGCATTTGCCTGGCGCACCCTCTGGCTTGGAATCCCCACCGATCTCGGTCTCCACAGCCAGGTCATCTGCCTGTTCGCTCTGATCACGATCCTGCCGCTGGGTGCCGTTTTCCTTCAGGGGATGGATCTGGCGAGGGAAAACGCCCGAACGGCCCGCAGCAGGTGGGAACAGCGGATCCAGGCCCGGCATCATGATATCGACCGCCGCCATCTGGAGTATCAGGCACACCGATCTGCCCAGTTGCGGAAGATCGAGGGCCAGATGGTCGCGAATCATCCCCTTTCTGAGCAGCGGCTGTCCGACCTGTGTCGTGATCTGGAAAAGTTCGAAGTCGTGGTGGTCGACGAGCAGGGGAAACGGATGTCCCTGCTTCGTGACTGCGAGGCTTTCGAAAGCAAAGGCCAGTATGTGGGCCTGATGTTGCGCCAACTGGCCATCCTGATCGAGGCGGAAGGGCGTGTTCCCGACCCTGCGTTGCTGTCAACGGGGCTCCTGATGACCGATCAACAGGTGGAAGCCCTCCTGCGAACCTTCTTCAAGGAGGAACGCACATTCAACCGCATGCAGACCCGCAACCGGAGCCTGATGCAGCAACCATCGCCCCTGTATGACCGGCGGAACACCCCGCCCCGGGCGGTCGGCCTGGTCAGTTGGGCGTTCGATGACGTCGCTTTTTCTCGCGGCTTCGTCGAAGCGACCATGGCCCAGATCTCGAGCTCCACGCAGCCGGCAGACCCTGTCCTGACGGGATTCGCGGCAACCGACGGCTCCTTCTATCCGCGGGCCTGGAGACACTCGGCATCCCTGCGGCGCCTGGTCGAGCGGGCCATCCGGTTCCGGGCGGGCGAAACGGGTGAGATCACCTTTCCCGACGGCAGGCGGTTTCTCGCCGTGGTGTCCTATCCCGTCCAGGTCAGCGGATATCTGATGATCGGCCTGATGGAATGCCGGCCGGATGACGGGGCCGGGTGGGCCGATCAGGCCGCTTTGATTCTCGGCCTGAAGCCCCCTTTTCCGCTCGAGGTGGAAGAAGTCTTCACGCTGCGGGTTCTCGCCACATCGATCGTCCTGAGCCTTCTGCTGATGGTTCCGATGGCGATCGTGGTCTCCCGGTGGATCGTCGGCCGCATCCAGGGACTGACCGTCATGGTCAGGGGAATCGCCCTCAAGCGCTTCGATGTCCGTGCCGAAATTCCTGCCGATGATGAGCTCGGCGAGCTCGCGGCAGCCCTCAACGAAATGGCGGGAGGCCTGCAGGAACGGGAGAGGATGTCCCGGTTCGTTTCCGACCAGGTTCTCGAAGAGGTCAAGAAGGAAGACGGCCGCAGCCTTGCCCTGGGCGGCGAGCGGCGCGACGTTGCCGTCCTCTTCACGCATATCCACCACGTTGACGGATTGGTGCAAACCCAGACGCCGCCTGCGCTCATCGAGATGCTGAACGGGTATTTCACCTTCATCAGTGAATGCATCACACAGGAACGAGGCAGTATCGACAAGCTGATCGGCGATGCGGTCATGGCCGTCTTCTTCGATCAGCCGGAAGCCGAGCACCCGGCGAGGAGGGCTTTCCGGGCCGCCCGTGCCATCATGCAGGCGGAGGAGGAGTTCAACCGTTCCCGACACGCGGCAGGCTCCTTCACGGTCCGCACCGACCTTGGAATTCATTTCGGTCCCGCCATTTCCGGCAAGGTCGGTTCGCGCCACGGCATGATCGACTTCACCGTCATCGGCGACACCGTCAACACGGCCGCCCGCATCCAGGCACAGGCCGCAGGTGAACCCGGGCCATCCCTGCTGTTCAGTCGCGAAGTGGCCGAACATCTGCCGGACGGCTTTCACGGCCGGCTGGTGCGGGAGTTCACGCTCAAAGGGAAAGCCGGGACCATGGCCCTGTTCAAAACCGAAGAGGGAACGCCTGCCTGATTCCGATCCGTTTCCCGTCACCGGGGCTTCCCCCTGTGGAACGCCCACGTGGGGAATACCGGTGGCGGCTCCTGCGCTCGGGGCATCGACATAATTCTATTGTATTTTATATATATTATTGCCCGTATATCCGAAATGCAGCCAGTCCGCGCGGAGTGATCGCTGGCACAAAAAAACCGGGCCCGGAAGCTTGTTCCGGGCCCGGTCGTCGTTCGTGGGGGATTACTTCATGAGCTTGCCGTCGAAGGTGAGTTCGAGGCGGGTGAGCTCTTTTGCCGCGTGGGGGGCGCCCTTGATGAAGGGGACCGGGGTGACGGAGATGTAGTTTTCCTCCATCGCCCAGTAGTCGGAACCCTCGACGGGGATCGACGGGGGGCGTTTGACCGAGGTCCAGAAGTAGGTCTTGCCCCAGGGGGTCTTGCGCTTGACCCATTGTTCGCGATACTGGAACTCGGACAGGTGCGTCACGGCAACGCCCTTCAGCTCCTCGCGCTTGCAGGCCGGCACGTTCACATTGATGACGGCATCTTTCGGGAAGCCCTTCATCTTCAGGACGTTCACGAGGTCGCGAGTGAACTCTGCGGCCATGCGATAATCCATGTCCTTGCTGCGTTCGATCGAGACGGCGATGCCGGGGATGCCCGAGAGAACGCCTTCCTGCGCGGCGTTGAAGGTACCCGAAACGTAGACGATACGGCCGATATTGAACCCTTCGTTGATGCCCGAAACGACGAGATCGGGGGTTTCGGGAACGAGACCGCCGATGATCCCGGCCTTGACAGAAGTCGCGGGCGTGCCCTTGATGGCGTAGCCGAAGAACTTCCCTTCGCGCTCCACTTCCTCGACCTGGATCGGACCATCGGTCGTGAGGGCGTGGCCCATGGCCGACTGATTTTCGGCGGGGGCGCAGACGGTGACGCTGCCGACCTCCTCGAGGGCCTTCACCAGTTCGAGGATCCCTTCGGACATGATGCCGTCATCGTCGGAGACGAGGATGCGAAAGGGTTTTTCCGCCTGGGCCGGCAGGGCGAACGCAACGAGCAGAAGCAGAGCGACGAACAGTCGAGAACGGGTCATCCGAAACTCCTTTTCCTTCTATGAGATATATTTTCTACTATACGGATCAGTATGAGTCGCCACGTTTGCCGCCGGTCGGGGCCGGCATCGGAGGCGGCGCATAGGCGGGGGCCCCTGCAGCGGTTTCCGGAGCGGGCTGAACGGCAGGATCCATCGGGGTCGGCGTGGCGGGCTTGGCCATGCCGGGTGCCGAGGTGACGAGGGCGCGCAGCCGGGTGGCGACGGCGCTGTACACTTCCGGGGTGAACGTGTGCTTCTCGTGCATGGCGAGCCGGCCGTCGGCGTCGAGGGCAATGATGTTCGGCACATTGTAATCCACGCGCGTGGCCTTTCCGATCACGCCGTGCCAGTCCATCAGGACCGGGATCGGGGCTCCGAAGCTGCGCCACTGGTTGATGATCGTCCCCCGGCTGGTCGACCAGGGGGCGTGGGTCACGTTGACGACCCAGAGCAGATGGGCGGCGCCTGGGACACCGAAATCCCGTTTGAGCGACTCGGCCCATTTGAGGAGTTCGTACCGCTGGTACCGGTGGCCGGTCAGGATGATGACGGGGCGGCCGCGCAGATACGAGCTGACCCAGCGCTGGTGGAAAATGTCCTCGATGTCGAAGTGGACGAACGGCATGCCCTGGGCGACCTTGTAATGATCGGCCGAGTGGGCTTCCGACGACGTCGGGACGGCAATGCCGGTCGAGAAGGTGATGGCTGCGGCCAGGAAAAGATGTTTCAGGTTTTTCAGCATATGTACCTCGGGAAGTGACGCTACGGGTTTGCGGCCGTACCCTCTCTGCCGCGTCTGCCAGAATAGCACAATCATCGGGATTTTTCAGAAAGCAAGGAGGGCGATCAGAACGGCGATCCCGCTTCCGAGGGTCAGGAGCGTGGAGGGGATGCCGAACTTCGCGTAATCGAGAAAGCCGATTTCGCACCGGTCACGAGCGGATTCGGCGACGATCAGATTCGCCACCGAGCCGAACAGCGTCAGATTGCCCGCAACGGTGCTCACATACGCGAGCAGACACCAGAACAGGTCGGGCGAGGCCATCTTCGCGACGGCCTGGGAGGCAAGCAGCACGAAGGGCACGTTCGAAAACAGGTTCGAGCCGACGAGCGTGACTCCGGAAAACATCCAGGCCTGGGAGGCGGGATCACCGGTGAGGAGCCCGAGTGCCCATCGTGTTCCCAGCGCCGAGAGACCGCTCGTCTTCAGACCGCCGATCACGACGAACAGGGCCGCGAAGAACATCAGCAGCGACCATTCGAGCCGCTCGAGGATGTGCCGGGGATCCCGGCGGTGCAACGTGATGACCAGGGCAGCGCCCGCGAGGGCCGAGAATGCCATCGAGAAGCCGGCGAAGAATCCATAGCATGTGATACAGATCGCAGCCGCGCCGATCCGGAGTTTGCGGGTGTGGGGAATCTCGCCCTCGAAGGTTCTCCCCGCACCGCCAGCCGGCAGGGTCAGCCGTTTCCGGTAGAAGAGCCACAGCAGGTACAGGTTGATCATCATGGCGATCGTCACGGGCAGGCCCATGAGCAGGATGAACCGGCCGTAGTCGAGCCGCGAGATGCTGCCGATGATCATGTTCTGCGGATTCCCCGTCAGTGTCAGGGCCGAGCCGATGTTCGAACTGGTGGCGAGGGCCATCAGGTAGGGGAAGGGATTGAGTCGGCGGGCATCGCACACGGCCAGGATGAGCGGGGTCATCACCACGCAGATCGTGTCGTTCACGAGGAGGGCCGAGAGCAGCGCTGCTGTGATCGAGACGGTGACGAGCAGTTGGAACGGCGAACCCATGGTTCCCAGATGCCGCGTGAGTCGTTCGAACAGCCCCGCGTCGCGCAGGTGCTCGGCGATGATCATCATCCCCAGCAGCAGGCAGATCGTGTCCCAGTTGACGAGGGCATAGGCCTCCTCGGGGGACATCACGCCGAACAGCACCATCAGCACGGCGCCGAGCAGGGCTCCGGACGGCCTGCCGATCGGAAGGAAGCGCATCTGCCGGAACGAAATGAGGACGAAGGTGAAAGCGAAGATGAGCCCCGCGGCATAGGGATGCCGGAGGGGCTCCACAATCATCGTGACGGCTGAATCCATGTTCGGACCTTTGTTTCAGACCGATTCACCGCCGAGACACCGAGACGCAGAGGTCGAAGAGAATACTCCTCTGTGCCTCGGTGACTCTGTGGTGAATCGTTTTCTCGAGACATCCTCCGGTGTGGCGTAACGGAGCTCCCGGGACGAAAAAACGGGGGCTTTCGCCCCCGTTTTTTTATAGCTATTGGTTTACATCACACCCAGCCGCGAAGCTTGCAGGACTTGGCGACGCGCTCGATCGCGATCATGTAGGCGGCCTTGCGCATGTAGGCCTTTTTCTCGCGGGCCAGGGCCGAAACGGCCTTGAATGCGTTGGTCATCTTGGTGTCGAGCTTGGTGAGGACTTCGTCCTTCTCCCAGAAGTAGTTCATGTTGCACTGGACCTGCTCGAAATAGCTGCAGGTGACGCCGCCGGCGTTACAGAGGAAGTCGGGGATCAGGAAGATGCCACTCTTCTCGATGACCTTGTCGGCTTCCTTGGCGGTGGGGCCGTTGGCGGCTTCGGCGAGAATCTTGACGGAGGGCTTGATCTTGCCGACGTTGGCTTCGGTAATCTGGCCTTCCTGGGCGGCCGGAATCAGAACCGTGACTTCCTGCTCGATCCAGGCGCCGCCGTCGAGCTTCTCCCAGCCGTAGGACTTGGCCTTTTCCTGGTTGATGGTGCCGAACTTGTCGACGGCATCCATGAGCTTCTTGAACTCGATGCCGCTGGCGCAGCGATAGGTGTAGGCTTTCTTGTCGTGGTTGTCCCAGCAGGCAATGGCGATGACCTTGCCACCAAGCTGGGTGAACATGTCGACGGCATACTGGGCGACGTTGCCGGAGCCCTGAATGGAGCAGGTGGACTTCGCGATGTCGATACCCAGTTCCTTCATGGCTTCGCGGACGGTGTAAATCACGCCGTAGCCGGTGGCTTCGGTGCGGCCGAGGGAGCCGCCGACGCCGACGGGTTTGCCGGTGATGAAGCCGGGGAACTTGCCATTCATGATTCTTTCATACTCATCGAGGATCCAGATCATGTGCTGGCCGGTGGTCATGACGTCGGGGGCCGGAACGTCCTGCACGGGACCGACGTTGCGGGCGACCTGGCGGGCCCAACCACGGCAGATCTGTTCCTGCTCGCGCATCGACAGGTTGTGCGGATCGCAGATGACGCCGCCCTTGCCGCCGCCGAGAGGAATGTCGACCACGGAACATTTCCAGGTCATCCACATCGAGAGGGCACGGATGGTGTCGATGGTTTCTTGCGGGTGGAAGCGGATGCCGCCCTTGCACGGGCCGCGCGCGTCGTTGTGCTGGCAGCGGAAGCCGCGGAACACCTTCACGGTGCCGTCGTCCATGTGGACGGGGATATTGAAATGATATTCCCGGTCGACGTTGCGGAGAAGGTCGCGGGTTCCCTGGTCGAGTCCCATTTCCTTGGCGGCGTCATCGAACTGTCCCTGGGCCAATTCAAACGCGTTGAACGACTTGTCAGCCATCACCAATTCCTCCAGTTTCCTGTTCCTTGTTGTTCGTTCCATTTTTCACGAGAACGACGGACGAATCATACCACCATTGCACGACCGGGTCAAAATATTTTCCCCCGACCGCATGGACACGGGTTTCGCGTCCTGCGACCGGGGGAATGACAAAGCACCAGCTATTTACAATGGGTCTGGAGATACTCGTGGATCGCCGCAGCGGCTTTCTGGCCGTCCTGCATCGCGAGAATGACCTTCGAGCCGCCGGTGATCAGATCGCCGCCGGCGTACACGTTGGGCCGGCTGGTGGTCATCTTCTCGTCGACGACGACGGTGCCCCATTTGGTCACGTTCAAGCCGGGGGTGGTGGCCTGGATGATCGGGTTCGGAGCCTGGCCGATGGCCTCGACGAGCGTCTCCACCTCGAGCACGAACTCCGAGCCCTTGACGGGAACCGGCTTGCGGCGCCCCGAGGCATCCGGCTCGCCCATCTCCATTTTCTGGAGCCGGAGGCCCTTGACCCAGTTCTTCTCATCCCCCAGGACTTCGAGGGGGTTGGTCATGAACAGGAACTCGATGCCTTCTTCTTCGGCGTGCAGGATCTCCTCGACGCGCGCCGGCATCTCGGCCCGGGTGCGGCGGTATACGAGGTAGGCCTTTTCCGCGCCGAGTCTCATTGCCGTGCGGACGGCATCCATGGCCGTGTTCCCGCCACCGCAGACGGCGACGCGTTTCCCGATGCGGATCGGGGTGTCGGATTCCGGGAAGCCGTAGGCCTTCATCAGATTGACGCGGGTCAGGAACTCGTTTGCCGAGTAGACACCGCTGAGGCTCTCGCCGGGGATGTCGAGGAATTTCGGGGTGCCGGCGCCGGTTCCGAGGAAAACGGCTTCGTAGCCCATCTCGTTGCACAGCTCGTCGAGCGTGGCGGTGCGGCCGACGACGAAGTTGAGTACGACCTTCACGCCGAGCGCCTTGATGCGCTCCATCTCGGTGTCGAGAATCGCCTTTGGCAGCCGGAACTCGGGAATGCCGTATCGGAGTACGCCGCCGACGGCATGCAGCGCTTCGAACACGGTCACCTGGTACCCGCGCTTCGCGAGTTCGGCGGCGCAGGTCAGGCCGGCGGGGCCGGAGCCGACGATGGCGACCTTGCGGTCGAGCCGGTTCATGATGACGGGGCTCTTGAACAGGTTGTTCTGCATCTCGTAATCGGCCACGAACCGCTCGAGTTTGCCGATCGAGACGGGCTGGTGCTTCTTGCCGAGGACGCACTGGGCCTCGCACTGCATCTCCTGCGGGCAGACGCGGCCGCAGACGGCGGGCAGATAGTTCTGCTCACGGATCTTCTGGACGGCGCCGACATAATCCTTCTCGACGATCTTCGCGATGAAGGCCGGGATGTTCACGCCGACGGGGCAGCCCTTGACGCACAGCGCGTTCTTGCACTCGAGGCAACGCTTCGCCTCTTCGCGCGCGCGGCTTTCATCGAAGCCGAAACAGACTTCCTGGAAGTTGCGGCTGCGTGCCTTCGGATCCTGTTCCAGGGGTTTCTGGCGGGGAAGAGCCATGCGCTGCTGGGGGGTGAGAGGGTTCGCCGACATGTCAGTTACCTCCGGTTTTCGCATCTGCCGCCTTCTGTAGCCGGCATTCGTGCTCGTTCATCGACTGTTTCTCGAGGTCGCCATAGGTGCGGTTGCGCATGATCAGTTCGTCGAAATCGACCTGGTGGCCATCGAACTCGGGGCCGTCGACACAGGCGAACTTCATTTTGCCTCCGACCGTGACGCGGCAGCCGCCACACATCCCGGTGCCGTCCACCATGAGGGGATTGAGGCTGACGTAGGTCTTGATGCTGAACGGCTTCGTCACGTTCGCGCACACCTTCATCATCGGGATGGGGCCGACGGCGTAGACGCAGCCGATCTTCACCCCCGTGTCGATGATCTGCTTGAGCCTGTCGGAAACGAATCCCTTCATCCCCGCGGAACCGTCGTCGGTGGTGATATAGTATTCATTACATATTTCACGCATTTCGCGCTCGAGGATGACCAGATCCTTGTTGCGGGCGCCGACGATCCCGATCACGTGGTTCCCGGCATCGCGCAGGGCTTTGGCGATCGGATAGATCTCGGCGGTGCCGACGCCGCCACCGATGCAGACGACGGTTCCGAACTTCTCGATATGGGTGGGTTCACCGAGGGGGCCGACGAGATCGGTGATCGATTCGCCGACATTCTTTGAGGTCAGCAGCTTCGTCGTCTTGCCAACCGCCTGGACGTACAGCGTCACGGAGCCTTTGGCGGGATCGGAATCGGCGATGGTGATGGGAATGCGCTCTCCGCCTTCGGCGACGCGCAACATGACGAAGTTGCCGGCTTTCCGCTTCTTCGCGATGAGCGGGGCATCGAACACGAGGCGGGAAATACCCGCCGCCAGCTGTTCCTTCTCGAGGATCTTGTACACGTAAGACTCCTTCCCTAGGTTGGCCGTCTCCGCGGATTACGGGGATCGTCCAGATTTTTCCGTTCGTGGGTACCCGTTTTCGGTACCCGGTGAAGGTCGATCGAGAAAAAAGGTTACCATAGAATGGGCCGTCTGTCATTCGGGAACGCACGAATCCCGTTCCAGCAGGCGTTTTGAGAGTGCCAGAAAATTTTTGAAAATATTTTCAATTACCGATTGCGAAATCCGAACCGGTACATTATGATTGGATATCGAGCGTAATGTCTTGGGTGATATTATTTTGCTCGAGGTTATATCTAAACGAGAAGGAGCTACTTGCATGCCCCGTCGTACCATGTTCGGTTATGAAGACATTCTCAAAGGTGCCTATTCCGTTCTCGAGCGTGATGGCCTCCCCTCCGTCACCGCGGTGAGCGTTGCCACCGAAGTCGGTTGTTCCACCATGCCGATCTTCTGGCTGTTCCACACCATCAACGATCTGCGCAACGAAACCCTCAAGGCCGCCATCGAGTATCTGGTCGCCGAAGTGAAGAAGCCCCGCGGCAACAACCTGCTGGGGGATGTGGCGATGGCGATGTGCCTCCTCGGCCGCGACAAGCCGAATGTTTTCAAAGCCCTGTTCTTCGAGCAGCAGCAGTCCGGTAAGCTGATGTCCACCTTCCACAAGTGGGTCCGCGACCGCGTCCGCAAGGTCGACTTCTTGGCCTCGATCCGCACCGAAGAAGCCTATCAGGAAACCATGAACACCCTCTTCGGCCTGGTGTTCGGCTATGCCTCCCAGATCGTGCTCGGCACCATCAAGAACCCGAAGGACGATATGATCCTCAAATCCGTCACGGATCTGATCACCTCCTATTATGAAGAGCACATCACCAACAAGGGCAAGAACCTGTACACCACCGACGAACTGCGCAAGCAGGTTCAGAAGCACGTTGCCGCCCGCAAAGCCGTGAAGGACGACACCGATCAGCCCCTGTTCCCCTCTTCCCGCAAACAGCCCGCCAAGCCGGCCGCGAAACCGGCCGCCAAGCCGGCTGCCAAGCCCGCCGCAAAGCCTGCCAAGTCCGCCAAGCCCGCCAAGAAGGCTGAGAAACCGGCTCCCAAGGCTGCCAAGAAGGCTCCTGCCAAGAAGGCCAAGAAAGCTGCCGCCCCGGCCAAGAAGGCCAAGAAGGCCGCCGCCCGTTCCTCGAAGAAGCGCTGAACCGGCTCAGGCCGGTGCTGCGGTTCTAGAGATCGAAAGTGGCTTCGCGGGTCAAGGCACTCATCGTTCTCGCGGCCCCCTTCCTGCTCACGTTCCTGCTGCTCGCGGCGCTGTCCGTCACGGACATGCGCCTTGCGAGCCTCAGGGATGAGCGGGACCGTCGCGAGTGGCAGCGTCTTGCCCGACAGGGTCTTCATCGTCTCAGAGCCTCGCACACCATCGACTCCCAACTGGAAATGATGGGGGTCCGTTTCGAGAGCCTCATCCTCGAAGCAGCAAAGAGATCCCGGAAGGGATCTCTTTTTGATTCCGGCATCCCGGAGGCTGCCTTTCAACGGGCGTACCCGCCGACGCACCGGCCGGCGGGTACGCTCGTGGTTTCTTTCGGCGTTTCCCCGGACGGCCGCTTCAAACCCCTTCGGCATCCTTCGTTTCCACGCATGAAACTCCGGCTGATGGCAGAGCTGCTCGACTTCTACCGCACCACGGCGGAATCCGGCACCATCGACCAGCGCCGCATGAAGGCGCTCATGCCGACGAATGCCCTCATCTTCGGCCCCTGGACGCCACCGCGTGTCCTGGCCGGCCGGGAAGGCCGCGTCACCCCCACCATCATCGACGGGCGTCTCCAGCTCACCATGTGGCGAACGATCAACCACGGCTCGCACATCCTCGGAGCCGTGCTGATTCTCTGGCCCGGGAACCTGAGCGATTCTCCCCGCGCCCTCCGGCACACCCTGGAACTGGCCGACCGGTCGGCGGCGGGATTGTTCCATCCTCTGCTCATTCCCCTTCCCGGGCTATCAGAAGGGCGCAGGCCCCTTCTTGCGCGCTCCACCGCTGCCCTTGCCCGCATCCGGCCAGCCTCCTTCCGCAAGCTTGTCGCCGCAGCCCCATCGATGAAACAGGGTCGTCTCACCGTGTACGAGGAGTTCCTCGTGTTCCGGGAAAGTTTTTCTCCCCAACATCCCTTCGACATGCTCGCGATCGCTCCCCTCCCCCAGCATCCGTCCCCGCTTTCAGGGCTTTTGACGGCAAGCCGCGCGCTCCTGCTCCTGGGCTGGGGGATCACCTTTTTATATGTCATGGTATCCGGAAGACCGCCGCCCGTTTCCCTTCGCACGATGCTTCGCACCCAGTTTCTCCTCGTCGCATCGCTGCCTCTCGGGATGCTGGCCACCTTCGGATATCTCCAGATCTCGACCGAGACACAGCGCGCGGTGGACACCATCGAAACCGGGGCAATCGATTCCCTCAACGCGCTCGACATTCTCAGCCGGCAGAGCTTGGGCCGGTTTTCTCGCGCGGCACAACAGGTTTTCTCCTCCCCCTCCTTCATCCGGAATGTTCTCAGCAGCTCCTCCGCCGACGTCGCCAGCGCGGCGGCCGAGTGCTACGGGACGTTTTCCACAACACGTGAGCCCCTGAACAACGTGCTCATCTTCCAGCCCGGCAGCCAGGGCCGCTCGTTCTCATCCAGCGGTGAGGACAAGGATTCGATCGAAAATCTCGATTTTTTCGCCGGCATCATCAACCTGACCCATAACTCCCTGATCTCGCGGTTCGGCCAGTTCGGCAACTCGAGCATCATGCTCGACACCGAGAATCAGAAGAGCTGGCGCACGATTTTCGAAAGCTTCGGCGTCCTCCAGTTCAGCGATTTGTTCTTCAGCCTGATGGAAACGGGCCACATGACCTCGATCGGCTCCGAGGATATCGGGCTGCATGTTTCCCAGATGTTTTTCGAATCCGGCGTCCCCCGGGCCTACGTGCTCCTGAACACGCCCGCCCGCGGCTCGCAGAAGACGTTTCTCACCCAGGAGATCAACCGGTTGAATCTGCAGCATCCCGCGCGGCATGCCTGCGGCGATGTGACACCTGGCGGAGCGACTCCCCATCAGCCGCCCCAGAACGCCGGTTTCTGGAACTCGGAACCCGGCCGCCTGCTTCGGCAATGCATGGATCATGCAGCCCTGGCCGACACGCCCATCACGATTCGCCGCGGGACCCTCCTCGCCGTCGCAGCCCCCTGCCGGACCCTTGGCCCGATGGTGACGGCCAGCCTCTGGTCCGTCGACGGCATCCTCGACATCGATGCGCGGAACAAATCCCTCCTGGCGCTGTTCACGGCGCTGCTCGGCGTGATCGCCTACCGGCTCGCACGACTCACCGCCGACCACCTCGTGACACCCCTCGAGGCCGTGGATCGCACCCTCCGCAACGTGTCATCGGGCAACCTGACGGTGCGCACGGGCCTCGAACGGCCCGATGAACTCGGCCAAATGACCGTTTCGTTCGACGCGATGATCGACGGCCTCCGCGAGCGGCGCGAACTCGGAAAATTCGTATCAGGAGCTATTGAATCCTCCCTCGACCGCGAGGATATGGAGACGGCCCGCGCCGATGCCTTCACCGGCACGATCCTCGTTTCCGACATCCGCTCCTTCACCACGATGTCGGAGTCCCATCCGCCCGCAGAGATCGTCGATCTCCTCAATACACACATGGAGGCCATGACGTCGGCCATCCTGCGCCACGGCGGACATGTCGACCGGTTCATCGGCGATGCAGTGGTCGCGCTGTTCCGGGCGACAGGCCCCGATGCCGGTGCCCACGCGGCCCTTCTCGCGGCTCTCGAGATGAACGCGGAGGTCGAGCGCATCAATCGTCTCCGCGCCGTCTCGGGCTCGTTCACCTATGCGGTCGGCATCGGCATCGCAACCGGCGAGCTGATGGCCGGAACCCTCGCCGGAAGCCGCCGCCGCGATTATGTCGTCATCGGCACGCCCCGCGGTCGCGCCGAAGCGCTCGAAAACCTCTCGAAGCGCGGCCGGCACAGCCGCATCATCGCCGACGAGGCGACGGTTTCCCTCGCGGGCCCCTCCTTCGTTTTCGAACCGTTCCCGCGGGAACAGGCCGCCGAGTTGGTCCGAAGAAGGGAGGCCGAAGCATGACGGGGCGCATGACCCGATTCGCGTTCTTCCTCGCCCTCTTTTTCCTGCCTTCCCTGGCGTATCTCGTGACGATCCGTCAGAATCTCCATCTCCGCTCCGAGGAACGGATCGAGGAGATCAGAAACCATATTCGCTGGAATATCAACGAAGCCACCGGCGCTTATTCCGCGCCGAGCCTGATGAGCAAAGCCATCACCCGGTTCCTCGCTGCGGCGCTGGACGGCCGGCCGCCGACCTCCTACACGACGGAAGACCTGAAGAAGCGCATCGCCTCGACCCACGCATCCCTCCTCGCCCCCGTCCTTCCGCCACATGAGTGTTTCGTGGTGCGGGTCGGCACGGCCCCCGAACGGCTGTTCACATCGGCTCCGGGCGGCGGCTTCGACGCCATTGCCGATGCGTATGCCCAGATCGATTATCTGAAGGAGCAGGGCGAGAACGGCCCCATTCCGCCGCTCGGCGAGAAGATCCGCAGCCACCTGTTCAAGCGGTTCGGCCTGCTCATTCCGATCGATCCCCTCCGGTTGAGACGGGACGACGGGTTCTGTCTCCGATCCCTCGAGACGACCCACTTTCTCTTCCACACGTTTGCCGAGCCCAACCTGATCGTCATCTTCTGGATGGATCTGGGGAAAATTCCCATGGCTCACCTCCCGGCGCTTCTGGTGAACACCTGGGACTCTCCGGATGAGTGTGCGATGATGCTTCCGCTCGCTTCGGGCCGCCCCCTCCTCACGAACCGGCGGCTGTCGGAGACGCCGGATCTCCTCCGTCACCTCTCCTCATCCTCCCGATACCGTTCGTCCCGGTTCGATTCTGCCCGAGCCGGCCCCTTCATGATCTGTGCCGCGCCCCCCGAGCGCACCCCCGGCTATCGTCTGCTCGTCGCGCGCCCGCTCCCCGCCCCGGAACAGTGGCCGCTTTCCTCCGTCTCCCTGCTCGGCCTCCTCCTGCTGTTCGCGACGGTCGGCAGCTTCATCGCCGGGGAACGCCTCATCTTCGGTCGGGGCCCGGTTTTCACGGTGCGCCGCCTGCTTCCGGCCGCCTTCCTCGCCGTCGCCCTCCTCCCCCTGACCGGAGCCGGCGTCATGATCGGCCGGTACCAGTTCGAGACCGAACGGGACCGGCGCGCCTCTCTCCAGCGCGATCTTCACCAGGAGCTGGTCGATATCGACGAAGGGGACCGCGCCCACATCGCCTCGTTCTCGAACTACCTCCGCTCGTTCCACCGGCGGTCCCGCATCGACCGGTTCTCGGATCCGACGATCGGGCTGAATGATATCGAAAGTTATTTTATAACCTTTCTCGAGACCTTCAATGCGCTCCACAACGATGTCTTCCACAACATCCTCGTCGTCGCCTCCGACGGCAGATACTACAGCATCCAGGCGATGCTCCTCCCGTCCGGCAGAAAGCAGATCATCTCGCGCGTCGACCCGAACCCCATCGTCCAGTATATGATCAGTCGCGGCCTCCACCGTCTCGGGGTCGACACCTCTGAGACCGCGGCCGGCAAATCCGAAGCGACCGCTCTCGCCGAAGCCCTCAAACAGGAAACCTTTCAGGACATCTTCATCAACCTGGGCGGCCTCTCGACCTACATCAACATCGCGTTCTATCCGCACCGGCTGTTCGAGGTCAAATTCCTTCACGAGGCCAACTTCTCGATCGATACGCAACTGACCTTCGCTCCGGGCCTCCGCATCAACCTCACCTGGGTCTGGGGCTGCCGTGCGCTCGACAAACCGTATCTCACGGCCACCTTCCGCACGCTGCCCGATCCCGCCTCGCCCGACCGGACCGTCGTGATGAGCGGCATGAAGCACGATCGCACGATCACCCCCGCCTCCTTCGCCGTCGAACGCGACCGGTTTCCGAGCCTTCACGCGCTCCTCAACACGGGGTATCAGACCCAGCAGATCATCCGGCGCACGGCGGACAACGAGCCCGGCCGGCCGGTCCAGGAAGTCTATCCGGCCCGCTATCTGCGCGGCGTCATCGCCGGCCAGCGCTCGACCGGCCAGATCGACCGCGATCTCGAACGCATCAGCCGCTCGGCCCTCCTGGGTCTGTTCGGCTTCGTCATCGGCGCGGTTCTGCTCGGATCGCTCGCCGCCGTCTTTTTTCTCCTGCCCCTGTCGGAACTGCGTCGCGGCATCGACGCCATCTCCTCCGGCCGGTATGGGTTCCGGCTCGACACCTCACGGGACGACGAGTTCGGCTCGATCGCCGCCGCGTTCAATCACATGTCCCGCCGGCTTCAGGAAGGCCGGCACCTCAAATCCTTCGTTTCCGACTCGGTACTCGAGGCGATCAAAACCGGCGAAGCCGACCGGACACCTCGCGCCTGCGATGTCACGGTCCTGTTCTCGAGCATCGTCGGCTTCGAACAGTTCAAGGCGGACCACGGACCGGCCGAAGTCTTCGCCGCGCTCCAGACCCACCTGAGCGTCATCGACGCGGCCGTCATCCGGCACGGCGGCGAGATCGACAAGATCATCACCGACAAGGTCATGGTCGTGTTCCGGCATGACGTGCCCGGCGGCGCCCGCGCGGCCGTTTCCTCCGCGCTCCAGGTCGCCCGGGCGATCGCCCCCACCCTCGGGGAGCAGGGCGTTTCCTGGACGACGGCCATCGGGATGAACACCGGCACCGTCGTCTCGGGAACCATCGGAGCCGCCGCATTCCGCCTCGATTTCACCGTGATCGGGGATCCGGTCAATCTCGCGGCGCGTCTCGCGACCCTGGCTCACACGACCCAGGGAACCCGCATCGTGCTTTCCGGGCCCGTTCTGGCCCTTGCCCCCGCCGGCACGCCGACGGTCCGCCTTCCCTTCCGTGAGGTCAAGGGAAAGACCCAGAAAATCGAGGCATATTTGCTGATATGATTCATGTCCGACGGTTTCCCCTTCCTCTTCTTCTCCTGCTATTCGCCCTGCTGTCCCACGAGGCCCCGGCCCGGGAGTTCGTCTCCCACGGCCCGGGAGGTGCGGCTTCGACCGGCCACGAGCGGGCCACGCAAGCAGCTCTGGATCTGCTCGACAAGGGGGGGAACGCCGTCGATGCGGCCGTTGCCGCCGCCTTCATGCTTGCCGTCGTCGAGCCATCAAACTCCGGCCTCGGCGGTGATGGGTTCGCGATCCTCCGTCTCCCCGCCAAAGGCCTCGAAGCCTGGGACGCCTCGAGCCCCCTGCCCCCCGGTGCGGCGACCGGCTCTTCGGACATCGGGCTTCCCACCGAACCGGCGTTTCTTCTCCATCTCCACGACCGGCACGGTTCCAGATCCCGGGCCGAGGTGCTCGCCCCCGCCATCCGGGTTGCCGCGGAGGGCTTTCCCGTCTCAGCCTATCTCGCCCGCCGGATCGAAGAGCGTCTTCCCCGGCTTCGCGATCCTCTGGCACGACGGGTGTTCGCCCCCACCGGTCGTCCCCCGGCCCCCGGCGAACGGCTCGTTCAACCCGCCCTGGCCCGAACCCTCCGCCTCCTCGCCTCCCGGGGTCTTCCGGGCCTGTCCCAGGGGCTGGCCGGCGGCATCCTGGCCGGCGATCTCCGGGCTCGCGGTTCATTCTATCCTATATCTGATATAACAAATTTCCGACCACGCTTCGTCCGGCCCGCCGTTCTCCGGATCGGCCGGTACACGCTCGCCGGCCCGCCGCCTCCCTCCTCTGCCGTCGTCGTGATGGCCGGCCTGAAGGCCGTGTTCGATCTCGAACGGCGCCAGGGGGGGCGCGCCTCCCCGGAACAGCGCATCCGCATCATCGAACGCCTGTTCTTCCTGATGTCTTCGCTTCTGCCCGCATCGATCGGCTCGCCGGCGCGGTTTCTCATCGAGGCCGAACGCAGCCTCGCCGCCATCGGCACGCGACCGGAGCCCCCGGCTCCCGACTCCGCCGAGATGCCCGGCGAAACCACGCATCTCGTCACCTGGGATCGGACCGGCATGATCGTATCGATGACCCTCACCCTCGGCACGCATTTCGGTACCGGTGACTTCTGTCCGCTCGGCTTCTTCTACAACAACGAAACGGCAAACCGGAAAAATCCCGCGTTCCGGTATCCGCCAACGTATCCGGCCGATGCCGGCCCCGTCTCGACAAAGTCCCCGCTGCTCGTGTTCGATCGACACCGTCCCGTCTGCGCCATCGGCGGCGCCGGGGCAGGCCGTATCGTCTCGAATCTCTTCCTGATCCTCGACGCCCTCCTGCATGGCGACCGCTCCCTCCCCGATGCGGTCCATGCCCCGCGCATCCATATCCAGCGTTCCGGCGGGCTCCAGGTGGAGCAGCCGCCGGTTCCGTCCGCCCTGCCCGGTTCGCGTCGGATCAGCCTTCTGCCGGCCGGAGCGGACCTGTTCGGCCTCGTGTCCGCGGTCGGTGTCGCATCCCAGGGCCTCGTCGCCGTGGGTGACACCCGTCGCGACGGGGCCGCCGGCACTCTTCCCGAACCTTCTCCACGCCGCTGACCCCTCGAACTTCATGACGGGAGAATTCCGATGAATACGCGCCTCTTTCTCACCACCCTTCTCGCGGCTTTTCTGTTGATTACAGGCTCCGCAGAGGCCGCTTCCAGGGTTGTAAAACTCCGCTCCCAGAGCCCGGAAGACGTATGCATGATGCTGGAACGCCTGTTCGGAGACGATCTGCGCTGTTCACCCGTTCCGTCGATCCAGGCCGTCGTCCTCGCCGCCGATACGCAGGAACGGCTCGATGAGGCAGCAGCTCTGATCTCCAGGCTCGACCGCCGCCCGGCAACGCTCCGGTACTCGGTCAGACGCCGGACGAATTCGGCCCGTTCCGTCACGAAGATCGGCCTGAGCGGCTCCCACCCCCGGCCAGAATTCGAATCCCGCTCCGGCACATCCCGGGACACCGACCGGCGCAGCGTCGTCGGCATGGAAGGCGCCTGGCTCCGCTTCACCGACGATGCCCTGCGTCTCGAAACCGTCCCCGCGCCGTGGGGCCCGGAAACGATCGCGATCACCCACCGCCAGGGAATCGAAATTCGTGGAACCCGCGTGGGAACCGACGCGGCGATCATCGAACTCCGGGCGTCCTCCGGGCCGGAACACGAGAACCGGCTGCTTCTCACGCATATCGAGGTTCCATTCGGCCGCTGGACCGAACTCGGCGGTGTTTCCGAATCCGACGCCGACCGGAACGACGGATACGGGCTCGGCCGTTCCGGAAGAGCTCGCCTGCAAGAAAAATCCCACTCGTCCGTGGACGGGTGGGAAGTTCTCGTCGATCTTCTCGAACCGGGAGATCCGGTCGAGTAGCGGTTTCAGAAGGTCACATCACTTCCGCCGCCGTCATCCGGCGGGGGCGGAGGCGGAACGTCGCCGCTGTCATCCGGGGGCGGAGGAGGCGGGACCTCCTCGTCGCCATGGAGCCCAGCGGGATCCTGTCCGGGATCTGCAGGCTGGTCCCCGTCGGCCGGCGGGGGCGGAGGCGGAACCTCACCGTTCTCGTCGGCAGGCGGAGGCGGAGGCACTTCCCCGTTCTCATCGTCGACGGGGGGCGGCGGCGGCACTTCCCCGCTGTCACCATCAGGTGGCGGCGGAGGCGGCAGCTCCCCATTCTCGTCGTCTACAGGCGGCGGCGGAGGCGGCGTTTCCTCGTCACCGGTCGGAGGCAGGCCGGTATCCGGCGTCAGCACGCCTTCCTCACCCGGCGGCGGAGGCGGAATCTCCTCGACCGGCGGATTCGCGGGGGTTTGCTCCCCATACGGCGGCAGCTCACTCGGGGTCCGGTTGGCGGTGGGCAGTGCCGCATCGTCGGAGGGGATGCTCAGGTCGCCGCCCATGGCCTCGATCTTCGGCAGCCGGAAGCTTTCGAAAATCTTGTCGCGGATCGTCGAGTAGTGCTTCATCAGCTGGAGGGAGGCGTGGTAGAAGTTGAGCACGACGAGCTTCTGGCCCATCGGCACGATGATCATGTGGGTGTAGAGGATCTTGCCGTTCTTTTCGAACTTGAACAGCACATGGCCGATGTCGACGCCGGCGATGTCCGTTTTCCACTGGTCATAGAGGCGGGGCTTGAAGGGCATGAGGCTGCGTTTGATCTCGATCGCGACCTGCTTGAGCGTCTGGGGTCGCGAGTAGGTCGCCGCCTGCACGTGGATCAGCATCTGGCCATTCATTCCGGAGATCGAGTAGAGCAGCGCCGGGCTGACCTTTTCCCGGATCGTCAGGTAATCCGGCACCTTGAGACTGATGCCGAACTCGTCGTTCTTGATCTGGCGGAAGCGGATCTCCTCGTCGTAGAAGGGCCGCAGCATGCGCACGTAGTCATCGATCTTGATCTTCGCGAACGCCGTCTTGAACGTTTCGGAGTAGCGCTGCTCGTTCAGCGCATAATCGTAGACGATCCAGCGGTCTTCGAGATACCGGCAGTAGACGGTGAAATCGAACGTGCCCTTCGTGGTTTTCAAGCGCACGTTCACCTTGCACTGCGTCTTGCCATGGAAGCGAGGGTTCGAGTAGCTGAACTTCGCGTCCTTGCCGATCCGGAACATGACCTTTGCCAGGAAACGGAACTCGTTCCGCTGGGACTGGACCTGATACGCGAACAGCTCGGAAAATTCGGACGGGCTCATCATCTTGAGCGGCTTTCCGAACAGGAGGGTCATGAACGTGCGAACGTCGAAATTCGCGAGACAGCGATCGTGTTCGCCGGCCATCATGCCGCCGACGAACTCGTAGATCATCGGAACCGGCGACGGAAGCTCCTGGGAAGCGCCCTGCGGCTCGGGAATATCGTCCGCAAGATCGCTGACATCGACCGTCTGTGCAGCGGGCAGCGCAGGGCAGCCGATGCCGAGAAGCAGCATCAAAGCGAGTAACAACGTCGGAATTCTCGGTATTCGCATGGTTCTGAGAGTATCCCACCTCCCTGATGGATGTCAACGGTTCCGGCCGTTTCCGGATTCCCATCCGGCCTGCTTGTGGAAGGCAGCCGATTCCTGATAGAATGGAAACCTATGCGAAGAATACTCTCGCTGCTGCTCATCCTTGCCTTGCTGGTCCCCGTCGTGGCGGCCTCCGGGGCGGATCTGCCGCGCCGCGGAATCCCCCTTGCCCGGCCCGCGTTCGAAAACCCGGCCGATGGCACGGTTTCCGCCCCGCCGGCACGCGACTCCGGCAGCATCGGCGACATCCGCTCCGTTTCGAAGCTCCCTGCCGACCGGCAGTCCTCCGGCTCGGTCCCTGGCCTTGTCACCCAGGATCGCCCCCTCGCCGCCACATCGGCATTCGCCCGTGCACGCATCGACGCGCTGCCCGGCGCCTGCCCGCGACTCACCTGGCGGCTTCCCGTCACCCACCTCCCGCGTCCCGGCCTCTGACATATTATCCGTAGCAGTATTATATTTTCACTTGTATTTACGGACAATATGAAAGGACGCATGAAATGAACGCACAGAACGACTCGTCCCGCACGCCCGCGACCGCCCAGGAACCCGGCGCCGAGCCCAACGTCATCGGCTCGATCATCATCAAGACGATCATCACCTTCGCCATCGGCGGGGTTGCGTGGTATTTCCTCCAGCACGCGATCTGAGTCAGCCCGCAGCACGACCGGCCGGAACCAAACGGTTCCGGCCGGTTTTTCGTTCCGGGCCAGGGCTCACACGTCTTTCGATCCCAGGCCGCGCAGGAGATGTTTCATATCCTCGTCGACCCGCAGCGTGACGACCCTCTGCGGGAAGGGTATTTCGATTCCCTCCTCGTCGAATGCCTGCTTGATGCGTTTGCGGAACACCCGTGCGATCTCCCACTGCGTCAGGGGCCGCGTCTTGACGAGCATCCGGAGAACGACGGAGGACGAATCGAGATTTTCCACGCCGAGCACCTCGGGCCGTCCCCAGATGTCCGCGGCGTGCCTGGCATCCGAGGCGAGTTCGTCCCCGATGCGCTGCAGGATCTCGATCGCACGATCCAGATCGGTTTCGTAGGAGACCCCGATATCGAGAACGGCCCGGGACCAGGTGTAGGTCATGTTCTTGACCGCCGTGATCTCCCCGTTGGGAATGATGAACACGCTCCCGTCACTGGCACGGAGCACCGTCGTCTTGAGGTTGATCTTTTCGACGGCCCCTGCCCGGCCGGCGATCTCGACGACGTCCCCGACGCGGAACTGGTTCTCGACGAGAATGAAGAAGCCGGCGAAGAAATCCTTCACCAGGCTCTGACTGCCGAAGCCGATCGCGACACCGACGATGCCGGCGCCCGTCAGCAGGGGGGTGATGTCCATGCCGAGCTCCCGCAGGATCATGATGCCCCCGATGCAGAACAACACCACCCGGGCGCTGGTGTTGACGATCTGCACGAGCGTCGAGGCACGCCGCTCGTTCTCCGTGAGGCTCGATCGGTCCTCGTTTTTCACATACGCGATCACGCTTTCCCCAAGCGTCTGGACGAACTCGAGGACGAGGGCGATCGCAGCGGCGATGATCGCGATCCGGCCGATGCGGGCAAACAGCCAGTCGCTCTGGCCTGAGACCCAATCGATCATGAAGCGGACGGCGGGGGTGCTGGTGGTGATTCCGGCCATCGAGGCCGCGGAGAGGGCGGCGAACAGATAGACGGCGAGCCGGATCAGCTTGCGGGAAAGAAACGAGAGGAACTGGGCGCGCTCGGGCGTGACATGCGGGGTCGCGACTCCCGTGGCGGGATCGAACAGGCGGTCGGCGATACGTTCCGATACCGGTTTCGAGATCGTGATCATCAGCACGATCACGAAAACCTCCATATTCCGGATGAAGACGAACGCGGCGAGGTTTCCGTAGCCGTACAGTGACGTCAGCAGGCAGACGAGATTCAGGATGGCGATGAATTTATAGGCGAGAACCGCGATGCGGAGCAGCCGCGACTCCTGTTTCAGGCCGAAATAGGCTTGCAGCAGACCGCTGAAGGCGGCGGCGGCCCGGATGAACCGGATCATCGGCCACAGGATCAGCAGCTTGCAGGCGAGGCGGACGAGGAAGACCAGCTCGGGATACGTGCCGAAGGAGCGCAGCAGGGCGATGACCGGGATACCGACCGCCATCACCCGGGCGATGCCCGTCAGGGACAGGCGCAGGATGTGGTTTTCATGAAGGCGCCGCAGCAGGGTTCGCTCGATCAGAGAGTAGGCAAGCCAGGAGGCGAGGAAGGCCGCCGGCACGTCGAACAGGGGGATGAGCGGCTCCGCCTGGCGGGAGACGGCAACGAGCGCCGCCGTCGTCGCAAGAAATACCGCGTTTCCCTTCACCCACTCCGTGATGGTGGCGTGGTCGCGCTCGGGATCGGGCGCCGTCACGCGCATGCCGTGAAGGGTGCGGCCGATCCCGAAGCAGATCAGCAGGGTCAGCAGGAGCTGCGCCGCAAGGCCGGTGGATAGCTGACGGCCCGTTGCCGCGAGACGCTCGAGGATACCGGCCGGAACGGCACCGACGTCGGCGATGATCGCCCTGACCAGGCCGGGCCGGGGTCTGAAACGGCTGCGCGCAAAGAGTCTCCTGTCCTGTTCCGCGTCGATCGCGGACTGGATCGTCTGTTTCACGGAGAACGCCTGCCGGATCAGGGCGTCGTAGCGCGCGTTCTGTTCGTTCAACGCCTGGAGTGCGGCCTGGAGATGCCCGAGCTGCTGCCGGCGGAGCCTCGCCTCGTCACGCGCCGCTGCAAGATGTTTTATAACGAATAACGGCAGGAGGGCTACAGGCCGGCGGAGCCTCGCCTCGTCACGCGCCGCTGCAAGAGCGGCACCGGCGCGGCCACCCGCCTTCTCGGCCTCGGCGAGCGCCTGCTCGACGATCAGGCGTGTGGAACCGAGCAGCTCGATCCGCTTGGCGACAAGCGCTTTTTCATTCTGGTATTCGGTCAGGGCCTGGTCGAGCCGCGGCAGCCATTCCGTGCGACCGAGGGCAACAATGGTGCCGGAGCCGGTTCTCGCCGTCTCGACCTGCTGCTCGATCTCCTCGAACAGGGCGGTATCCCGGGCCGCCCGTCCCCGCAGATCGTGATGCCGTGCCTGTTCGGCCAGGGCATCCTTCTGGGACAGCAGAAGCTCGCGCTTCGAGACGAGCAGGAGCTTGGTGGCGACGCTCGAGGCGCTGGCCACAGACTCCTCGGCCAGATCCCGGTCGACGTCCTGAAGCTTCCGGTCGAGGGCCTCGATCTCGCGGCGCGCAGCATCCGCAGCTTCCTGCGCGGCCTGCGCCTCGGTTTCCATCGTCTGGCGCCGGACAGTCTCTTCGTGTCGCCGGATGAGAAGGCCGATCTTCCCGTCGAACTCCTCATACCGTGCGATCACTTCCCGCAACGCCTTCGCGCGGTCATCGACGGCCGCGAGACGGTTCTTGGCCCCCGCCGCGAGACGTTGCAACTGCCGGAGATACTCCTCGCGGGTGGTGATCAGCTCGTCGAGAAGGGATTTTTTGCGGATGACGAGCTCCCGGGAAAGCGCCGCGGCCCCACCGGCCTCGAGGGCCTGGAGGCGCTTCCGGTGTTCCTCGAGCAGGCGTGTGCACTCGCCGAGTTCGAGTTCGGCCGATGAAAGTTCCTGCCCGAGCTGCCGGGCCTTGGCCTCGAGACTGGCAGTCTTCGAGAGGGCGATCTGGCGTTTCGACTGGATCAGCTTCTGATCGAGCCGTGCCGATTCCAGGCGGGTGCGGCTCTTCGCCGGAAGAACCGGTTCGGCGTGCGAGGAGACAAGCCCGTCGAGTGCCTTCCGCTCCGCCTCGGGATCGACCGCATCGGCCGGATCGAGGCTGGTCGAGGCGATGGCATCGGCCCGCGCCTTCGTCCGAGCGAGCCGCATCCCGACCGCAACGGCCGTGAGCTCATACGTCTCGAGTTCCCGGTCGGTCCGGAACCCCTGCGCCGCCGACGCCTGCGCCTCCCCGGCGAGAGCCTCGGCTGCCGTGGCGGGAAGAACGGCGGAAACGGACGGCGTCGCGGTTTCCGGGCCGGCAATCCCCCTGGCCGTAACGCTGCAGGCCAGGATGATCAGAACACAAACCGCCATCAGCCATCGTTTGTTCACGCCTCTTCTCCTGTCGCGGTGTCATTCGCATCGCATCCCACCGCGGCTTGATGCGATGGGAAGCCCATGTTACAATGCTCCGGAACGACGCGCAAGAGACGCATGTCTTTCCTATGCAAGGAGATATAATATGGGTTTGAATTTTTCAGAACTCATCGTGATCCTCGTCATCGTGCTGATTCTGTTCGGGCCCGGCAAGCTTCCCGAGATCGGAAAAGCCCTCGGACGCGGCATCCGCGAGTTCAAAAAGGCCCAGAACGGCCAGCCCGACGACGAGCCGAAATCCGGCGACTCCGGCAAGGACGGCAACTGACCCATGCGCAACCCGTTCCGAACCGCGCTTTGCCGGCTGCTGCTCGTTCTGGCCCTCTCCCTCGCCGGTCTGCCGTCCGGCGCCGCCCCCGGCGACGCCCCCGAAACCGTGCAGCAGTATAAATACGCGCTCGGCCTGATCCAGCGCAAGCTCTATGAAGAGGCCGACCATATCCTCTCCCGCATCAACTCGGACCCGACCCCGTTTTCGAACCGTGACGCATCGATCTTCTGGCAGGCCGAGTGCCGCTACCGCTCCCAGAATTTCCGCTCCGCCATCGCCCTGTATTCCCAGTTGCTCGCGGATTATCCCCAGAGCAGCTTCCGCAACCGCGCCGCATACGGGCTTGGCTGGGCTCATGCGAAAGACAACAATCCCAAATCCGCGATCGAGGCGTTCGGCCTCGTCCAGCCCTCCGACCGCCAGCTCTGGATCGACGCGCGTCTGAAATCCGGCTTCCTCATGGTCAAATACGGCATGGGCCCCGAAAAGATCGCCCAGGTGTACGAGCAGCTGCTCGCCGAGAAGGATCTCAAGCCGGCCCAGCGCCAGGAAGCCCACCTCCAGGCGGGCATCGTGCGATTCAACCAGAGCCTCCACGAACAGGCCATCACGCACTTCCAGGAGGCGCTCCCCCTTTCGGCCGAAGACCAGAAGCCCGGCGTCGCCTTCTACCTCGCCGAATCGTTTTTCCGTCACAAGCAGTATCCCGAGGCGATCACGCAGTATGAGTCGATCATCGCCTCCTCCCCGCGCAAGGACCTCCAGGACAAAGCCGTCTACTCGCTCGCCTGGTGCCACATCAAGAACGGCAAGCCCGAAATGGCCCTGCCGCTGTTCGGCAGGCTGGCCGACGATCCCACCGCAACCGTCCGTGCCGAAGCCATCCAGAACCTCATCGATCTTTTGATGAACCTGCACCGGTATCAGGACGCGGCCAACCGCATGAAGCAGGCATCCCAGATCCTCTCCGGTGACAAGGCCCTCGAGATGGAGTATATGCGGGGTCTCGCCCTCTCCCGCCTGGGCGAGTATCAGCAGAGCCTCACGGCGTTCCAGACGTTCATCAAGTCGCATCCGAAGCATGTCCGCAGCGAGGACGCCCGCTACCAGTCCGCGCTCGTGCGCATCTCTCTGGGAAAGTATCGCGAAGCCCTCGACGACCTCTCCCCGCTCCTGCGCCGCGAGACAACGCCGGCCGTGCGCGAAAAAGCCCTCTACCGCACCGGCGAATGCTATTTCAACCTGGGCAACATCACCTCGGCCCGTGAAACCTTCGAACGGCTGATCGCCGACTACCCGCAGGGCACGGCGCGCATGGACGCCCTGTTCCAGCTCGGGGAAATCGCCTACCAGTCGGGGCGCCATGCGGATGCGCTCGAAGCCTTCACGACCATTGGGAAAGGCACCACGGATCTCGCTTCCCAGGCCGTGTTCCGTGCCGGCGAGGTGCTGATGAAAGCCGGCCGGTATCCCGAAGCCGTGAAACAGTTCGAGGAGTATCTCACGCGCTTCCCGAAGGGCTCCCTCCGCGAGGATGCCCTGTTCAAGACCGGCCTCTGCCAGATCGAACTCAAAGACCCCGCACAGGCCCTCGTCGCGTTTTCCCAGCTCCGCGACTCGACCGGGTATTTCCGGCAGGAAGCGCGGTTCCAGATCGGGGAGATCTCGCGCCAGCTGGGCAACCACCCGCTCGCCATCCAGCAGTACAAAGCGATCATCGCCGAGGAGCCCACGAACCCGATCGCCCCGCGCGCCCGCCGCGCCGTCGGGATCAGCCTGTTCCTGATGAAGGATTACGCGGGCGCCGTCGAGACCTTCGAAGGCATCCTCAAGGATTACCCGGCGACGGACGTGACGATTCCCGAGACCCGCCTCTGGCTCGGCCGCTCCCTTCTGGCCCTCGACCGGACCGACGATGGGATCAGCGAGCTGCTCAAGATCCCCGTGATGTATCCCAAATCCCCGCTGCACGCCGATGCCTATGCCGAAGCGGCCCGCGGCTACCACAAAGCCGGCCGCCGGGACAAGGCGAAACGGATGTGGGCCGAGGTCCTCCGGATCCAGCCATCCGGCCCCCTCGCGGACGAGGCCGCCGCCTACAAGCCCTGAGAGGCTCTTCCGGCCCCCGTCCCTCCTCCACCGGCAGCACCCGCCCCCCGGCTTCGTCCGGGGGGCTTTCACACCTCTGAAGATCCGCTCCGGATGGGGCTTTCCATGAGAGGTCAGGATTTGGCAGCCGGATGCCGATAGGGAATGCAGATAAGAAAAAATTGTCCGGAGGGAACCATGCGCTGGAAAACTGTTGGAGTGATGATGGCGATCCTGGCCTGCTGTCAGCCGGCCTCGGCAAAGGACACCTACGACATGGGCCAGGTCCAGGTCGTGGGGAAGGATGCGCAGTCCGACGCGTTCGCGCCGAATCCGCAGGACATCTCGATGTCGATGGGGGAAAAGGACACGCCGCTTCCCGACCTGCTGCCCGAGCAGGCCGAGCCCGAGGCGCTTCCCCTCGTGGAAAAGGCGTTTCCGATCTCGGCGCCCCGCGCCAAAACCGACGAGGTGAGCCTGGCCATCGGCCGGGGCGGCAGCGGGACCCAGGAATACATCCTGCGCGGGAAGGGCAGCTACAATGGGTATGTCGGGGATATCCGGCTCGAACGCTCGTTCCACGACGGTTTCAACTCGTTCACCGATGACAAGAAGTATGCGGCTCATGCCGCGATCACCTCGCTCGGCGAGGGCAGCTACGAGCTGACCACCTTCGGCGACCTCACCGGGGAGACGTTCGGACAGCGCGGCTGGCGTCATCTCCCGACGCCCGACGCGAAGATCCGCGACACCGTCCGCTCGATCTCGGCGAAAGGCCATGCGACCCTTTCCGACGGCGCTTTCTTCCAGGCGCGCGCCCGGATCGACTCGGCCAACCGGATCGCCGAGAACTCTTCGATCTCGTATGAGGAAGACGATACCCTGTTCTCTTCCGAGGTCGAGGCCGAGTACCAGACGGATCTTCGGCCCAACCTGAAGGGGAAGGCCGGACTCGAGCTCAAGAAGGCCTCATGGAGCCCCGAGAACGCGAACGAACAGGATCTGACCAAGCGCTCGATCGCCGTATCCGGCGAGTTCGACTTCAAGGGCCGCTCGTATCTCGAGCTGGGCCTCAAGAGCATGGGCCTGATGGGGCGCGACCGCACGGCCCCCTTCCTGCGGTATGACTACCGCTGGGCCAAGCCCTGGCAGTTCATTCTCGACTACGACGAGCGGCTGCAGAACGATGATCTGATGAAGATCTTCATGCCGCGCCGGTATGTGGCGACGGCGGATCTGAAGGCCTCGCACCTGAAGCGCACGTCCGGCACGATCAGTTACCGCTGGCAGGATGACACGACGTTCGGCCTCGAGCTGTTTTCGGAACGCGAGAACGATGCGATCGAGTATACCGACGAGTATCTTCCGGGGCGCGGCCTGCTGGCCTCGACGCTGCGGTTCGTTCCGACCGCCCGCCGGACCGGAACGAAGATCAAGGGCAGCTTCAAGCTCGACGACCATTTCACGCTGCGCGCGGCCACGACGTTCCAGACCCCGAAGAACGACGATACCGGCGCCCGGCTCTCGTATGAAGCGAAGCGGCTGCTCGACATCTCGTTTTCCTATCAGAATAGCCGGTGGGAAGGCGAGTTCTCGCGCCAGGCGATGTTCGACCGGATCGCCTACATCCCGGTCGCCTCCGTGGACGCCGGGGATTACAGCCGCTCCGACCTGACGCTCAAATACAAGGTCACCCCGCAGATCCATGCGTATGTGAAGATCAAGGATCTGTATGACGAAGCGAAAAGCATCCGCTACGCGGTTCCGGAAGAGGGGCGTGTGTCTCTCGCCGGCATCGAAGCGCACTTCTAGGAGGCAGCCATGTTCAGCAATCTGTTCATCGTCGACGTTTTCGTGAAGGGCGGCCCCGTGATGGTGCCCATCATGCTGTGCAGCGTGATCGGCGTTGCCATCATGATCGAGCGGGCACGGTTCTACCTGCGGCGCGCGAACGGCGCCGAGCAGTTCATGGTCCATGTCCGCAGCGCGCTTGCGGCGCGGGATTACCTCGAAGCCATCCGCATGTGCCGGAAGGAGACGCACCCGCTCGCACGTGTTATAGAGGCCGGTATAGATCGCCTGGATCTGCCGAAGGATGCCCTGCTCGACGTGATGCGCCAGGAAGCGCTGCGGCAGATGAAGCGGTACGAGCACAACACCGGCATCCTTTCGACGATCGCGGCGATTTCCCCGCTGCTGGGCCTGACCGGCACGGTCACGGGCATGATCTCCTCGTTCAGCATCATCTCGACGATCGGCATCGGCGACCCGACCGCTCTCGCCGGCGGCATCTCGGAAGCCCTGTATACGACGGCTGCCGGCCTGTTCATCGGCATTCCGGCCCTTGCCGCCTTCAACTGGTGTGAAAGCCGGATCAAGGAGTTCGAGGAGCAGGTCGAGTATTACTCGCTGGATCTCGCGAACAACCTGGCGCTCTCGGCCAGCACGCCGGAGGGACACCGTGAAAAAGCTGCTGCCTGAACGGCGCCGCGAGAAACCCCAGATCGTCGTCACGAATCTGATCGACGTCATCCTGCTGCTGGTCTTCTTCTTCATGATCACCAGCTCGTTCGCGAACGATGCGAAAAAGCTCCCGGTCGAGCTTCCCAAAGCCTCGTCGGGGGCCGCGATCGAGGGTGAGACACTGTCGATTCAGGTCGACCGCGAGGGAACCGTGATGCTGTCGGGCGCGAAGATCGACGATGCCGAGCTTGCGGCGCGCGTCACGGAGTATGTCACGGGCGACACGAACCGGCCGGTTCTGCTCGAGGCCGATGAGGGCGCGAATTACGGCATCGTGATCCAGGTTCTCGACAAGATCCGCATCGCCGGCGGTGTGAACGTCGGACTTTCCACGAAGAGTGTGACGAATGGAACGCGCTGAACAACAGGCATTGCCGTTGCTGCAAGAGGAAGGGACCGAGGAGTTCAAGGTCTCGATTCTTCTGCACGCGGCACTGCTTCTCTTCATGACTGCCTGGGTGGCCTGGCGAAGCGTCATCGCCCCGGCCCTGCCCGTCATCCACCAGGTCCGCCTCGTCGGGCCGCTGGTGACGGCCAAACCCGGCTCGGGGCGGGTTCCCCTGCCCACGCCCGCGTCGACGCTGCGCAGCGGCACCAGCACGAAGCTGTCGACCGGCCTGACCGGTCCGAAACGGCCGGCCGCCCGGGCCCGGAAGAAGCACAGCCCGACGCTTGCCGGTCCGAATCGCACCAAGCCCGTCAACAAGCCGGGCGAGCGCGCGAAGCCGGGCAAGGTCGATCCCGTCAAGACGACCGAGGTCCAGCCCGCCGTCGTCCAGGCGGGGCCGGACACCTCGCGGGATCGGCGGCCGACCTTGCAGCAGCCGAGTTTCGACCAGGTGAGCGTCTTCTCGCCGGATGCGGCAGCCCCCTCCCCCATCACCTCGCCGATCGCCGGCCTCGAGCTTGGCGACCCGATCGACACGCCCGAGCCGGCCGACGAGATGAGCGGCCCCCTCGAAAGCGGCGCCGGGGACGAAAAGAGTTCTCCCAGCGGCAACCCCGATTCCCAGGCCGATCCGGGCGGCGGCGACGTCGCAATCGCCGGCATCGAGTCTCTCGGCGGCGGCACGGAGCGCTTCGAACCGCCCCGCATCATCAGCCGCGTGGTTCCCGATTACCCCGACTGGGCACGGCGCCAGGGCGTGCGCGGCCAGGCCGTCTACAAGGTTCTCATCCAGGAAGCCGGCACCGTCGGCGACGTCATGACGCTCAGCTCCACGATCGACCCGCGCCTCGCGATCGTTGGCTCCCAGTCCCTGCGCCGATGGAGGTTCACCCCGGTGCTCGTGAACGGCGAACCCCGCGAAACCTGGGTCCAGATCACCGTCCAGTTCACCCTCAACGGCTGACATTCTCTTCAAACCAGCCCCGCCGGCCCAGCGCCGGCGGTTTTCTTTTGGACGGGTTCGCCCCTATCCTCCGGGAGCCTTCCTGAGGTAAAATGCCTCTCGCTTTTCATCTTCGAATATCTTGGAGGATTTCACCGATGCTGCGTTTCGCCGCGTTCAGTTTCCTGTTTTTCGCCGCTTCCGCCGTCATGGCGCAGATTCCGGCCGATGTCAAACTCGAGAACAAGGACAATCCCGTCGTCAAGGTCACGACCGACGCCGGCGAGGTCTGGCTCGAACTGTATCCCGATGTCGCCCCGAAGCATGTCGAGAGCTTCCTGACCCTGATCGCGAAGGGCTTCTACAACGGCCTGACGTTCCACCGCGTCGTTCCCGGTTTCGTGATCCAGGGCGGCTGCCCTCTCGGCACCGGCACCGGCGGCCCCGGCTACACGCTTCCCGCCGAGTTCAGCAAGCGGCAGCACAAGAAGGGCACGCTGGCCATGGCCCGCACGATGGATCCCAACTCGGCCGGCAGCCAGTTCTATATCTGCCTCGACGCCATCCCTCATCTCGACGGCCAGTACACCGTGTTCGGTCAGGTCGTGAAGGGCCACGAGGTTCCCGAGAAGGTGAAGCAGGGCGACAAGATGCAGATCGCGATCGTCCAGGGAGCCCCGAAGAAGTAACTTCCGGTGCAGCTTCCGACCTCTTCAGCCGATATACAGGTTGGACTGAATTCGTCGGAGGTGTGCGATGGATGGAATCATGAAGGAACTCGAACAGCGCCTGATGCGTGAAGTGCCCCTGGCACCGTTCACGACGTTCCATATCGGCGGCCCTGCCCAGTTGTTCCTCGAAGTGCGAACCGAGGCAGAGCTGACGGCGGCCGTCCGGTTGGCCCTCTCGAAATCCGTCCCCTGCTTCCTGCTCGGGGGCGGTTCGAACCTCGTCGTCTCGGATCAGGGCGTCGAAGGCCTCGTGATCCGGAACCGGGTCTGCGAAGGGAATCTCGTCGACGCGGCTTCCGGGCTGCTGACCGTCTCCTCCGGCCACCCGCTGTGGGATGTCGTTCAACTCGCGCAGCGCAGCGGGCTCACCGGATTCGAGACCCTCGCCGGCATCCCCGGCACGGTCGGCGGCGCCATCTACGGAAACGCCGGCGCGTATGGGAAATGCATCGGCGATCTGCTCGCCTCCGCCGACATCCTCGATCCGACCACCGGGGAGGTCCATCGCGTCGAGCCCTCGTTCTTCGAGTTCGGCTACCGCACCAGCAGCCTGAAGCGCCGGCCCGGCATCATCCTGCGGGCCACCTTCCGGCTCACCCAGGGCGATCCGGCCGCGATCCTCGCCCAGATCAACGACATCCTTACCCAGCGCCACTCCAAGCATCCCCCCATCGAAGTGGGCTGTGCCGGCTCGTTCTTCAAGAATCTCGACCCCAACCCCGGTGAACTCCGTCGCCGGGCCGCCGGGGAGGTTCTCGAGAAGGCCGGGGCGAAGGAGATGGTCGTAGGAGGCGCGAGCGTCTACACGAAACACGCGAACTTCATCGTGAACTACGGCAAGGCCTCCGCCGCCGACGTGCGCACCCTCGCCTCGCTGCTCAAGCGCAAGGTCCAGGAGATGTTCGGCATCGAACTCCACGAAGAGGTGTTGTACGTGGGCCGCTGATCCCCGCTTCGTATCCGCTGAATCCGCCGCGACCCGCGGCGGATTTTTCTTATATCACAAGATATTTTTGTAACCGCCCGACGCCCCGTCGTATCATACTCGATGATGAACGACGGTGAGCGGGTCGCACTGGCCCGGCAGGGCCGGCCGGAAGGGTTCCGCAGCATCTGGGAAGCCTACGGCCGGTACATTCACACCCTCGCCTTCCGCATGCTGAGGGACCGGGCACTCGCCGAAGACGCCGTTCAGGAGACGTTTGCCGCAGCCTTCCGTTCGATCCGGGAGTTCCGCGGGGACAGCCGGCTGAAAACGTGGCTGTACCGGATCGCCTACCACGAGGTGCTCCGTGTCCGGGAACGGCACCTGCGTGGCGGGGGCTCGACGGAGCTTCCGGAAGATCTCCCGGCGTGCGACTCGGCTCACGCAGATCTCGAGGCCCGCCTCGACGTGCGGGCCGTCCTCGACCGGCTGCCGGAGCGGGATCGGGCAATCCTGATCATGGCCTACTGGGACGACCTGAGCTGTGCCGAGATCGCCGATGTCCTCTCGATCACCGCAAACAACGTCAAGATCCTGCTGTATCGGGCCAGGATAAAATTCGCCGGCCTGTGGCCTCGGGCAGACGAAGCCCGGCAAAAGGAGGTTGCGTCATGACCATCACCTGTGCGGTGTTCCGCCAACGGCTCGAACCGACGGAAGTGGGCCGGCGGCGTCCGGATGGCGCGGTCCAGCCGGAACCCGATGCCGCAACCCTCGAGCATCTCGCGACCTGCCCCGACTGCCTCGGCTGGCTCGACCGGGAAATCGCCACCCCGCCGTCCGGCCTTCGACCCGCATTCTGGGAAGCCCTTCCTACAGGTGTCGATGTCCGCATGCCCACGCCGACCGCTCCCGGCTCCACCCTCTTTCACCGGCTTTCGCTGCTTCTGACGGGTGTCGCCGCCGCCTTCGCGCTGTATCTGCTCACCGTTCGCGGTATTCCCCAGCCCGCGCGGCCGATTCCCACACCGGCGGTGGAGACCCTGTCGTTCCTGCTTCCCGAGGAGAAGCCCGGGGCGCCCTTCAGCTTTCTCGAACCGGCCCAGGAATACTCGTTCGTAACCAGAACCGAAACCGACGACTCTCACTCATGGACGTTTCTCGACCAGGATTCATCATTCTCATTCATCGAGGATGAAAACGACAAGGAGGAGTTATGGGAAGATCATTCACGTGGATAGCCTGCTTCGTTCTCTTGCTGACGCTCGCGTTCGGCGGTGCCGCCTGGACGCAGGAGCCTCCGTCCGAACCCCAGCCGGGTGACGCGCCGCCCGAGATGATGGGCCCCGGCGGACCGGGGATGGGGCCTGGCGGCCGGATGGGCCCGGGCGGTCCCGGCATGGGTCCCCGCGGCCGGAAGATCGATCCCGAGGAAATGAAGAAGATGGCCGCGATGCGCACGACCGCCGAGGCCTACAAGAACCTCGCCAACCTGTATCGCGAGCAGGGCAAGACGGATGAAGCCGTGGCCCAGCTCAAGAAGATTCTCGATCTGCACGCCTCGGTCACGGATCCCGATATGAAGCGCCGCGTCGCCGACCAGATCGGCCGCGTCTACAACGAGATCGGCGAGATCTACCTCGAGAAGGGCAAGACCGCCGAAGCCGAAGCGATCCTGAACGAAGGCGTCGAAAAAACGAAGGCGGAAAACCCCGAAGTCGCTTCCCGCATGATGCTCCAGCTCGGGAATATGTTGCGCAAGGCCGGCAAGACCGCCGAGGCCGAAAAGGCGTTCCAGCGGGTCATCGAGCTCAACTCGGGTGCGCTGACCGCCCCCAAGAAGTGATCTGATCCAATTTCGCAGCCAACACCCCGGAACATCGGTTCCGGGGTGTTGTGTCGAACGTGCTATACTCGGATCGAACCGCATCCCTCACGTATTGGAGGAAGGCATGCCGAACGCAATACCGAAAAAGCCCATTCAGACGGGCCCCAAGAGCGGCTACTCGGCCGAGATCCTGTGCCGCCAGCTGCACGCGTTGTATGATCTGCTCGACAAGCGGCGCGAGGAGATCCTCGCCGACCCCGCCTACAATCCCGACAACGACGAGCTGATCCAGGAAATGGACCGCATCGTCCGACGGATCGCGCTGATCCGGGAATGCTTCGAAGAGTTCTGCCCGAGCTGAGGGAAGAGGAGGATCACCATGGTGTCCCAATCGGTTCTCGTCACCGGCGGTGCCGGTTTCATCGGCTCCCATGTCGCGCGGCATCTGGTCGGGGCCGGGCACCGGGTGGTGGTCGTCGACGATCTCTCGGGCGGGTTCCCCGACAACGTGCCCCAGGGCGCGCGGTTCGTCGCGGGTGATGCCGGAGACTCGGGGCTAATCGAGCGGCTGTTCGAGGAGCACCGGTTCGATCAGGTGTTCCATCTGGCGGCCTATGCCGCCGAAGGCCTGTCCCATTTCATCCGTAGTTTCAACTATACCAACAATCTGCTCGCCAGCGTCACGCTGATCAACGCGGCGGTGCGGCACCAGGTGAAAACCTTCGTCTTCACCAGCTCGATCGCCGTCTACGGGCGCAACCAGCTCCCGATGACCGAGGAGCTGACGCCGCAGCCCGAAGACCCGTACGGCATTTCCAAATACGCCGTCGAACTGGATCTGCGGGCGGCCCACGAGATGTTCGGCCTCGACTGGATCGTGTTCCGGCCGCACAACGTGTACGGCCCCAACCAGAACCTCGGGGATCCCTACCGGAACGTGATCGGTATCTTCATGAACCAGCTCATGCAGGGGAAGCCGCTGACGGTGTTCGGAGACGGCACCCAGACCCGCGCCTTCAGCCATATCGACGACGTCGCACCCATCATAGCGAATAGTATAGATATCCCCATGGCCCGGAACCAGGTGTTCAACATCGGCGCCGACCGCCCCGTTTCGGTAAACGAGCTGGCCGGCGCCGTGATGGCGGCCATGGGCTTGCACGGCGAAGTGGGGCATCTGCCCGCCCGCAACGAGGTCGTCCATGCGTATGCCTCGCACGAGAAGGCGCGCCGCGTATTCGGCATCACGACGGAGCCCGTCAGGCTCGAGGACGGGCTCGCCGGCATGGCCGCGTGGGCAAAGCGGGCGGGTGCACGGACGGGCAAGCCGTTCGAAGGGGTCGAGATCGAGAAAAACCTGCCGCCTTCGTGGCAGAAGCTCCTGAAGCGCTGACCGCGCGGCCGCCCTTGCCGGAACGGGCGCTCAGGGTTTCGGCTTCGCGTGGTGCCCCGGTCCGGAGGGCACCGTCGGCCTGGTGCGGCTCATCTCTTCGACCGTCTTGAGCGGGGAGACGCCGGTCCGGATGAACTCGGCGGGCTGCCCGGGCCTGGGCCGGATGCCCCAGAGCGGCTTGAACGCTCCGGCGCGGAGCGAATACCGCATGTCGCTGATGACATCATCGTGGTCGGGGGCGAACGCAACGAAGCCGTCGGCGAAGGCCGAGAATTTTCCGACGTCGGCCCGCATGCGCTCGTCGAACGACGGATCATCCTGCGGAGGCAGGGTGAACAGCGGCACGGATGCGGTTTCCCCGTTCACCGCGGCCCCGATGAACGGCGTTTGGATCTCGTCTGCAACGAGGGTGTCGCCGGCGCGGTAGATCGACCGCCAGCGAGTGATGCTGAACAGCATCGGCGTCGTCCGGCCGTGCTCGATCACATGGCCGCGTTCCTTCGCGAGTTTCTGCTGGAGTTCGAGAGCCCGGTCGCGCTGATGCCAGCCGAGGGTGAGCCAGGCGACGGCGAACACCAGCCCGACGGCAGCGGCGAGCGGCCGGGCCGGCCGGAAACTCCAGACCAGCGCGGCGAAAAAGAGCGCCAGCAGCATCGGGTCGCAGATCGACACGATGTCGATGGCAAAGCGACGGTCGGTCAAGGGCCAGAGCAGCAGCGTTCCATAGCTGGTGCAATAATCGACGAACAGATGGCCGAGATAGATCACGGCAGAGGCGAACCAGAGGCTTCGCCACCGCTCGCGATCCTCCTTCCAGAAGAAGAACGGCAGGATCGCGACGAGCGCCCCGAGCGGGGCGACGAAAACGCTGTGGGTGAAGTGGCGGTGGAGCAGCATGCCGTCGAGTGGGCCATCGCCCAGGCTCCGGAACAGGACATCGGCATCCGGGAAGGTGCCGGCAATGACGCTCAGCAGCAGACCCCGGGCGCCCGAAAGGGCGGGAAAGGCGGCACGCGCGATCGTCGCGCTCATCAGGGTGTGTGTGACGGGATCCATGTATCCACTCTAAGCGGCTTCGGTCCCGCGGTCAAGGCCCCGGCGTCCACGGCAGACCCTGCCCCGTGACGCTGCCGGAAGGGGCTCGACGAACGAAGGTGTGCTATAGTCATCCGCAACAGATTTCCCAACCATGGAAAGGAACCGTCATGTCTGCTGAAACCTGGAAATTCCCGAAGGAGTTCTGGCTCGCCAACTTCATGGAGCTGTGCGAGCGCGCCGCCTACTACGGCTTTTTCATCGTCCTCACCCTGTTTTTGACCGACATCGTCGGCTTCTCCGACAAGGAAACGGGCGTCGTGGCCGGCGTGTTCTATGCGTTCCTCTATCTTTTGCCACCCTTCGTCGGCGCGTTCTGCGACAAGATCGGGTTCCGCAACGGTATGATCCTCGCGTTCACCCTGCTGACCATCGGCTACACCCTTCTGGGCTTTTTCCACGGCAAGCTCGCCGTGATCGGCATCCTCGGGATCCTCATGTTGGGCGGCTCGTTCATCAAGCCGCTGATCACCGGCACCGTCGCCAAAACGACGAACGAGGCCAACCGCGCCCGGGCCTACTCGCTGTTCTACTGGGTCGTGAACCTGGGCGCGTTCGGCGGCAAGACCGTCGTGCCCTATGTGCGCCAGGGCATGGGTCTCGAGTACGTCAACTTCTTCTCGGCCGGCATGTCGTTCCTCGCGCTGCTGTTCGCGATCTTCCTGTTCAAGAGCGTCGAGAACGAAGCCAAATCCGACAAGTCGGTCGGCGACGTGTTCACCTCGCTCAAGGCGATCTTCCTCTCGCCGCGGCTGATGGCCCTGACGCTGATCGTCGCCGGCTTCTGGATCATCCAGCAGCAGATGTACGCGACGATGCCCAAATACGTCATTCGCCTGATCGGCGACACCGCGAAGCCGGAGTGGCTGGCCAACGTCAACCCGTTCGTCGTGGTGTTGTTCGTCGTGCCCATCACCCAGCTGATGAAGCGGTTCGCGGCCGTCTCCTCGATGCTGGTGGGCATGATGCTGATGCCCTTCTCGGCGCTCGCCATGGCCAGCTCGCAGTGGCTCGAGTCGGGCGTGTTCGGCATGCACCCCGTGACCGTGATGATGATCCTGGGAATCGCGATCCAGGGCCTGGCCGAGTGTTTCATCTCGCCGCGCTTCCTCGAGTATTTCTCGTTCCAGGCCCCGAAGGGCCAGGAAGGAGTGTATCTCGGCTTCAGCCACCTGCACTCGTTCTTCTCGGCGCTGGCCGGCTTCATTCTCTCGGGCTTCCTGCTCGACGCCTACTGCCCCGATCCGAAGACGCTGCCGGCGGGGATCTCGGCGGCGGAAAAGGCGGCCGTCTACGCCAACGCCCACAACATCTGGTTCGTCTTCCTGGCCATCGGCTTCGTCTCGGCCGTCGCTCTGTATATCTTCAAATATGTGACCGACCGGAACCCCGAGCAGGCTCCTGCCTCGGTCAAAGCCTGAACAATGATCCACAGATGGCGCAGATGACGCAGATATCCTGGACATCTCTCTCCCTTTTCTGAGAGTTTTCCGGAATATCTGTGTTCATCTGCGTCATCTGCGGATAATCCTTCGTACGGTCAGCCGAGGAGTTCGGTGCGGAAGGTTGCGATGTCCTTCTTTTCGAGGATCATCCCGAGCCGCTGATGCGGGCGGGCGTTCGTCCTGAACCATTCGATCACCTTGCGGGCCACGTCGAGCGCGGCCGCCTGGTCGAGATCGCGCACCAGCTCCTTCGACAGCCGCGGAACGGCGCCGCCGTTCCCCCCGACCACGACCCGCCACCCCTTCGGCATCCCCACGAAGCCCAGATCCTTGATGCACGTCTCGGCACACTGGTTCGGGCAGCCGCTGACGCCGATCTTGAACTTTCCGGGCAGCGGCATCCCGTGATACAGCCGATCGAGCTCCATGCCCAGCGAGAGGCTGTCCTGGAGACCCCGCTTGCAGAAGGTCGTCCCGGGGCAGGTCTTCACGCTGCGGATGCAGAGGCCGGTGGCAGCCCCCGGATCCATGGCGAGCGCCTTCCAGACCGGATCCACATCCTCTTCACGGATGCCGACGAGGGTGATACGCTCGGCGCTTGTGAGTTTGAGCGCCGGGATCTTGAAACGTTCGGCGACCTCGGCAAACTTCCTGAGGGTCTGGGGCGTCACGATCCCGCACGGGATATGTGGGGCAATCGCGTAGGTCGTCTTGTCGCGCTGGATGATCGCGCCTTTGTCTCCATCCTGCAGCATCGTCACTCCTCCTTGTCGGTCCTTCGCGGATCGCCTCGGGCTGTCCAGAGCCCGACACCGCCGAACCAGAACCAAGGATTCTAACAACGAACGTCCCGGACCGCAACCGTCGTCCTCGACAGGGCAGATGCCGGCAGGAGGCGCCCGCCCAGACCACGGGCGGTGAGAAGTCCAAGAATCCTTCACCTCCGTGACTTCCCGGGATCTTCGTCCCGGCCACCTGCTCCCGATCTCTTTTCCTTGCCCCCCGGTCGTGCTATCCTCGAGCGTCCCACACCGGGACGATCTCACCTCCGGGAGACATCATGACACCCAGCACCACTCTCGAAGCCCCCTTGGCGCCGTTCAGCATCCCGCGCGGCCGCCTATTCCCCATCATCGCCGGGGCTGCCCTGATCGCCCTCTGCTCCGGCATCGAGATTCCTCTCCGGCCGGTTCCCATCACCGGACAGACCTTCGGCGTGCTGTATGTCGCTGCGCTTCTCGGGCCCGTTCAGGGAACCGGTGCCATCCTGCTCTATCTGGCTGCCGGTATTGCCGGGCTGCCCGTGTTCTCGGGCGGCTCCTTCGGGTTGTATCAGCTTCTCGGCCCCACCGGCGGCTATCTCATCGGCTTCATCGCCGCAGCGGCCATCGTCGGCAGCTTGTCCGGCAGGCGGATCGGGGGCATCCGGCTCCCTCGCGGGATCGCCATGTTTCTCGGCATGCTCGCCATCTATGGCTTCGGCCTGCTCCGGCTCTCGGCGTTCATCGGGTTCGAACGCGCCTTCACGCACGGTGTTCTCCCGTTCCTCGCCGGGGATCTCCTGAAAGTCTTCCTGGCTTCCATGCTTGCGCCACGCCAGCCGGTATCCGATCCCGGGCGGTAGCCCACGCCTTTTGACAATGACCGCATCCTGCGGTAACATGACCCCGCCTCCACCGAGGCAAAACTTCGGAAAAGGAGTTCTCTCTCATGGCTATCAAGGTCGACAAGAGCAAATGCACCGGTTGTGGCGCCTGCGTTGGCACCTGCCCCGTCGAAGTTCTCGAAATCAAGGACGGCAAGGCCAACTACAAGGGCGACGGCTGCATCGAGTGCGGCGCCTGCGTTTCCGTGTGCCCCGTCGAGGCGCTCAGCCTGTAAGCGTAACACGCATTTCACGGCGAACGGCCGGGCATCTTGCCCGGCCGTTCGTGTGTCAATGCGCTCGTTGAGCGGTGTCCGTCACATCCCGCTTGCAGCAGGGGTCGGCGGCTCCGCATCGCCTCCACCGGTAGTTTCCCCCGCCGACGGCTCCCCGCCGCCTGCCTCGCCGCCTTCCGGCGGGTTCTGCGTCGGGAAGTCGGGGTTGTCCCCGGTTGGGAGAGCGGGATCCGCGGGCGGTTCCCCGGAGGCCGGGGGCTGATCGGCAGACGGCTCGCCGGTGCCGGGCTCCGCGCTGGCCGTGGCCGCGCCCGGCTGTGAGCCATCCATCGGCTGTTCTTTTTCCATCTTCTCGATATCGGCCGTGACCCGGTCAAAATCGGATTTCGCTTTCGCGAGTTCGCGGCGCTTCTGCTCGAGATCCTTTTCGAAGCGGTCTCTGCGCCGGTCATACCGATCGTCCTTCAGGGTATACCACAGGCGATTTGCCTTGTTGTACTCCTCTTCGAGGTTCTTGATCTCCTCTTCGAGCTGGGGAATGCGCGTGTCGAGCTGTTCCCGCTGCTGCGTCGCCTGAGCATACTGCGCGGCCCGGTTCTGGCTATCTTCGTTCTGGGCGGCCAGCCGTTCCTGCTTTTCCATTTCGGACCAGCCTTTGAGCCGCTCCTCGCGCATCTGGGAAGTGATCTCATCGCTCTGACGCTGGGTGGCTTCCTGCATGGCTTTCAGGCGCTCGATCAGGTTCGCGGTCTTCGTCTTGACCCGTTCTTCGGTGGCAAGGGAGAGCACTTTCTCATAACAGGCGATCGCCTTTGCCATGTCAGCGTAACAGACGGCCTGGACGAAGCCCATTCCCTCGAGGGCATCGAGATCGTCGGGAGAAGACTCGAGCTTTTTCTCGTATTTGGAACGCAGCAGCCCGATCAGACCTTTGTCGTCCTCCGAGAGGATGCCGCGGTTCATCCGGATCGCTTTTTCGTAGGTGGAGATGGCCTCGTCGGCCTTTCCCGTGGCTTTCAGGTCGATGGCCTGCTTGTACAGGAGTTTTGCGTCTTCCAGGGATTCATCCTGGGCGGAACAGATCATCGGCGACTGCCCGAACGCCACTGCCAGAACCGGCAGCAGGGCCAGCAGCCGCAAACGCCGCGCGAACTTCCGTCTCACATGCACCTCCCGGCTCCCCTGAGCAGGGGTTTCGTTCACTGTATCACACCCCGGCCGCCCCGACAAGAAACCCCGCAGCTCCGTCGGGTTGACACCGGCGCGGATGGGCGCTAAGATGAGCCCGTTTGCCAGACAGGCAACAGAAATACAGCACAAGGAATGGAACAGGAGAAGACGGGAATGTCCGACAAATTCAAGGTGCTCATCTCCGACTCGCTCGATCAGTCCGCGATCGATTTTCTGAAGAAGAACCCGGCGTTCGAGGTCACCTACAAGACCAAGATGACCCCGGAAGAGCTGATCAAGGAGATCCCGGCCTATCACGCCATCGTGATCCGCTCCGCGACCAAGGTCACACGCCCGGTCATCGAGGCCGGCACGAATCTGAAGCTGGTCGCCCGCGCCGGCGTCGGCCTCGACAACGTCGACCAGGTCGCCGCGAAAGAGAAGGGAATCGCGGTCCGTAACACCCCCACTTGCACCACCATTTCCGTCGCCGAGCTGGCGTTCGGACTGATGCTGTCGGTCGCCCGCAAGATGGGCCGTGCCAACATTTCGATGAAGGGCCAGGAATGGGACAAAAAATCCTTTGAAGGCGCCGAGTTGTATGGCAAGACTCTCGGTTTGATCGGCACCGGTCGGATCGCTCAGGCCGTGGCTACCCGCGCCGTTGCTTTCGGGATGAAGGTCATCGGATACAGACGTTCCTCCACGGAATCCCCCATTCCCGAGATCGTCATGGTCACCAAAGATGAACTGCTCGCCAAGAGCGACTTCATCAGCTTGCACATTCCGTTCGCCAAGGAAGCCGGACCTGCTCTGGGCGCGGCCGAGTTCGCAAAAGTCAAAAAGGGCGTGTTCCTGATCAACTGCGCCCGCGGCGGCACGGTCGACGAAAAGGCGCTGCTCGAAGCCCTCAACAACGGCACGGTCGCGGCGGCCGGCATTGACGTCTGGGAAAAGGAGCCGACCGCGAACTTCGATCTGGTCAAGCACCAGAACGTGATAGCCCTTCCCCACCTAGGCGCTTCAACGGCGGAAGGTCAGAGTCGCGCTGGGCAGGACGTCGTTGAGGTCGTCATCAACGAGCTTTCAAAGACGCACTGAACGAACGACCAAGGGAACGCGTCCGCTTCCCGGGATCGGGAAGCGGATTCACAACAATCTTCAAAGGAGCAATCTGACATGGCTCGCATCTTCAACTTCAGCGCCGGCCCTTCCATTCTGCCGGTATCGGTTCTCGAAAAGATCCGCGACGAGTTCGTCGATTACAAGGGTTCGGGCATGTCGCTGGTGGAAATGAGCCACCGCGGCAAAATATATGATGCGCTACATACCGAATGTATCGCCCTCATCAAGGAGCTTCTGAAGGTTCCCGACAACTACAAGATCATGATCCTGGGCGGCGGCGCCACGCTGCAGTTCGGCATGCTCCCGTTGAATTTCCTCTGGGGCAACAAGACCGCCGATTTCACCAACACCGGCGTTTGGGCGAAGAAGGCGATCGACGACGCGAAGAAAGTCGGCAAGATCAATATCGTGTGGGACGGCAAGGCCGACAACTACGCCTCGCTGCCCGATCCGAAGAGCCTCAAGGCCAGTGACGGCGCGGCCTACTTCCACATGACCTCGAACGAGACCATCGGCGGCGTCCAGTGGCAGCAGGGCTGGCCGGATACCGGCAACGTGCCGATCTTCTGCGACATGTCCTCCGACTTCATGAGCCGGCCCGTGCCGGTCGAGAAGTTCGGCATCATCTACGCGGGCGCCCAGAAGAATGCGGGCCCGGCCGGCGGCACGATCGTCATCATGCGTGAAGACCTTCTCGAGCGCTGCCCCGAGAGCATCGTCAACTACCTCGACTACCGCCTGCACGCGAAGGAAAACTCGCTGTACAACACCCCGCCCGTCTTCAGCATCTGGGGCATCAAGCTCACGATGGACTGGCTCAAGAGCATCGGCGGTCTGCCCGCGGCCGAAAAGCTCGCGACCGAGCGCTCCAAGATCATCTACGACGCGATCGAGCGGTCGAACGGCTACTACCGCTGCCCGGTCGCCTCGAACTGCCGCTCGAAGATGAACGTCGTGTTCCGGCTCAAGACCGAAGAGCTCGAGGCGAAGTTCCTCGAGGAAGCCAAGAAGCTGAAGCTCGACGGCCTCAAGGGCCATCGCAGCGTCGGCGGCTGCCGCGCCTCGGTGTACAACGCCATGCCGATCGAGGGCGCCAAGGCGCTCGCGAACCTGATGGACGAGTTCGCCAAGAAGAACGGCTGATTGTAGATAGCGATATATAGCAACACACACAGGAGGGAGCCGCAAGGCTCCCTCCTTTTTCCGTACCGCCATCGGTTGCATCCGGATCCGCTTTTCAGGTATTCATGGGGGGATACACGTTCGAGATACGAGGATCGTCGGCTTTCGAAGCCGAAATCGAGGAGGATTGCCATGGGTGTCAAGATACTGCTGGCCCTTGCCGTGTTTCTGGCCTGCTCGCTCGGGGTTCGTGCGGGGGAAATCGGATTCGACGAGTCGTTCAGCCTTGCGGATGACCGCGAGGTGCCGCTGAAACAGTTGATTCCCGGCACGGATGAGCATTATTACTACACGTGTCTGCACCTACAGAATCGCGGGGAGTACCAGAAGGTCGACGAGCTGGTCGCTCAGTGGATCAAAAGAAGCAGCTATACTTCGCAGGTCCAGGAGATCCTGAACCGGCAGGCCCTGCTCAAGTATCCGACCGATCCCAAAGGGTCGCTGGCCTACCTGGCCGACAAGCTGAACCTCCGGTTCCAGCATCAGAAAAAGCATCTCAGGCAGACGACGAAGCATCCGTCGCGCCTCGATCCGAACCTCATCAGCCGGAACGCATTCCAGACCAGGGCATTCGCCCAGTATGAAGATCTGAGCGGATGCGAGGACGCGGCGCTCGACGTCCTGCGAGCATCGGATCTCGATCCTGCCCGTCGCAGGCACCTGCTGAGCCGCATGTCCCGGCCCGACGGTGGAGCCGCCCTCGCCCGCCTGGTCGTCGATGACCTCAACGCCGAGAACAGCGGCGGCTTCGGTTCGCTTGCGATCCATGCGAAACTGACGCGCGAGCAGCTCGAGGAGTGCGCGAAGCTGGCCCCGGAACTGCTGACCATGACGTCATTCGTCAATGCCATGCTCGCCAGGCTCCAGCCGCCCGCCGACACTGACATCCGGTTCGATCTGAAAGAGAAGGAGGCGTATCTCACTCGCCTGTGGGCCTTCGCCGAGTCCCTTCCACCGGTCCACAACTCGCTCAAGGCCTGCATTCTCTTCCATCGTCTCCGGCACGATCAATCCCTGGGCATCCATGACAAGGACCGGTTTCTCGCCTATCTCAAGCTCCCACGCGCTCAGTTCTACATGAACGCGCGCTGGCTGCGCACCGAGGAAAACCGGCGTTTTCCGGTCGACCTCAGCGCCGACTTCTCGACCTCCACCCAACTCCCCGCGATCGGAAACGACGAGCCTCTGGTGCGCGCCTATCTTCAGGAGTTCCTCGCCGGGGCCGATGACCCGGGAATGTTCCGCGAGTATCTCGAGTCGGGCTGGCTGACCAGGCTCTTCGCGGAAACGAAGCTCCTGAACGGCTCGCCCAACCCGGAGCGGTGGTATTCCCTTCTGCAGGCAACGGATCTGCAAGGGCTCAGAGAGCTCGTCGACATCGAGTTCCTCCCGACGAACCGTGAAGTCATCGGAACGGCCGATCCCATCGCCCTGCGCGTCGCGGTCAAGAATGTGCCGACGCTGATCATCAAGGTGTTCCGCATCAATGCCTTCACCCATTACCGCGAAACCGGCGAAGAGCTCACCACGGGGATCGATCTGGACGGCCTCGTGCCGAACGAGGAGAAGCTCGTCACCTCCCGCGAACCCGAGATCAGACGCCACGTCGAGACCTTCTCCTTTCCACAGATCACCGAACCGGGGATCTACGTGGTGGAACTGATCGGAAACGGCAAGAGCAGCCGCGCGCTGATCCGGAAAGGCCGCCTGGCCCTCACCCAGCGCATCGGCGCCGCCGGCCATGTGTTCTCGGTCTACGACGAGGCGAACAACCCGGTGAAGGATGCCGTCCTCTGGCTCGCCGGGCATGAATACACCGCCGATCAGCGCGGAGAATTCACGATCCCCTTCACCACGCAGCCCGGGTCGCGCAAGCTGATCATCCGGCGCGGCTCGTTCGCCAGTCTGCACGAGTTCAACCACCTGTCCGAATCGTACGAGCTCGGCGGCGGCTTCCTCGTGGCGCGCGAGTCGCTGCTCGAAGGCCAGATCGCCACGGTCGCGGTGCGGGCCGATCTGACCGTGAACGGCTTTCCCGCCGCGATCAGCCTGCTCAAACACCCCCGCCTGACGGTGACGACCGTCGATCACGAGGGCGTGTCGGCCGCCAAGGAGTTTCCGGAACCCAGGCTGAGCAATGCCGAGGAAACGCTCGTTTCGTTCCGTGTGCCCGAGAATCTCGCCCGGATCACCTTTTCCCTCACCGGCAAGGTGGACAACCTCAGCCAGGGCAAAAAGACGGATCTTTCCATCAGCCGGACGATCGAGCTGAACGGCATCCAGGCGACGGACAGGATCGAATCCCTGTTCGTGCGGCATCTGCCGGAGGGCTACACGCTCGAACTGCTGGGCAAGACCGGCGAGCCGCTTGCCGACCGGCCGATCCAGGTGCAGGTCAAACACCGGCTGTTCCGTGAGCCCTTCCACGGCGTGCTGCAGACGGCCGCGAACGGCCGCATCGACCTCGGCCCGCTGCCCGAGATCGAAGAGGTCGTGCTCACCAGCCCGGCCGGCTGCTCCATCCGCGTCACCCCGGCCACCGACTGGCATACGCTGCCGGGCACCATCCATGCTCTCGCGTCTGCCCCCATCCTCGTTCCCGTTTCCAGCCGCGAAGACATTCCGGTCGGGGAGCTGATTTCACTGTTCGAAACGCGCGGCGGGGCCTACGTCACCGACGGAATCGCACGGGTCAAGCGCCAGGACGGCTACCTCTCGATCGAGGGACTCGATGCCGGGGATTACGAGCTGTTCGTGAAGCCCCTCGCGCGGCCGATCACCATCCGCGTCACGCGCGGCAAGCCGGAAGGCACCTTCCTGCTGTCCGCCTCGCGCTACCTGCAGACCCGCTCGGTGCCGCCGGTCCAGATCACCGGTGTCGACCACGACGCCGCCTCCGGGCTCGTGCGCATCCACCTGAAACATGCCACCACCTCGACCCGGGTTCATGTTCTGGCCACGCGGTATCAGCCCGACGACGACCTGTTGGCCTCGCTCGCGAATCGGGGCGTGCCGGATCCGGTCCAGATCCGATGCCTCCTTCCCCTGTCACGCTATCTCTCCGGCCGGACGATCGGGGATGAACTTCGCTATGTGCTCGAGAGAAAATACGCGACGATCTTCCCGGGAAACATGCTGCGCCGGCCCGGTCTGCTGCTCAATCCCTGGAGCCTGCGCAAGACGGACACCTCGACCGACGAGGCCGCGAAAGGGGATGCCTGGGCTTCGGTGCCCGAGGCCGAACCCTCCGTCGCCGGCTCGGGCGGCGGCTTCGCGGCCAAGGACGCCGCTCAGGGCGGGGAATCGGCGTACGCCAGTCTGAACTTTTTGCCCCGGCCCGCCTTCTCGCGTTTCAACCTGAAGCCCGATCAGAACGGGCTCGTGACGCTCCCGACCGCCGAACTGGAATCGCGTCGGCAGCTCCACGTCATCGCGATCGATCTCGCCGACGTCGCCTGCCGCGAGCTGGCTCTTCCCGATCAGGCGTGCGAGCCTCTGGATCTGCGCATGTCGAGGGGGCTGGATCCGCAGAGCCATCACTCGGAGCAGAAAAACGTCACGCTCGCCTCGGCCGGCAGCACCTTCACTCTCGAAGAGGCTTCCAGTGCGAAAATGGAAGTCTACGACACGCTCGGCTCGGTCTACACCCTCTTCACGGCGCTGAATGCGGATCCGGCGATGACCGAGTTCAGCTTCATTCTGGGCTGGCCGTCGAAGTCTCCGGAAGAAAAGCGTGCGCTCTACTCGAAGTATGCCTGTCACGAGCTGAACTTCTTCCTGTTCAGGAAGGATCCGGACTTCTTCCGGCATGTCATCAACCCCTATCTGGTCAGCAAGAAGGACAAGACGTTCCTCGACCACTGGCTGCTCGGCGACGACCTGCGCCGGTATCTCGAGCCCTGGGCTTATGGCCGCCTGAACGTCGTCGAGCGGATCCTGCTCGCCCGCCGGATCGAGGGCGAGTGGGAAGCGACGAAACGTCATGTGGGAGACCTGTTCGATCTGATTCCCCCCGATGCGGAGAAGTTCAACCGGCTCTTCGCGGCGGCCCTGAAGGGTAGCGCGCTCGAGACGGACACGATCGGCGGCATCAAGGCGGACAGGAAAAAGAAGGCGATGGCCCCCCCGCCCCCTCCGCCGCCCCCATCCGCGGCCCCGAGCGGGAGAAGCGGTGGGCTGTTGTCGCGCCTGAGAGATTCGGCTCCGCCGGCGAAACCCATGGCGATGCCGTCTCCCCAGGCTTCCCGAGCGGGCAAGGCGCAGAGGCGCGAGGCCTTCGCTGCGGATGAGGAGGACCGGAATGTCGACATGCCGATGGAGGCCTCCGAGTTCGAAGCCTCCGCAGAAGGATTCGATATCGATGCGGATGTTTCGAAGCGCGAGCAGGCGCGGCCGTCGTTCCGACAGCTCGACAAGACCGAGGAGTGGGTGGAGAACAACTACTGGCACCTGCCGATCGAGCGGCACACGGCCGAACTGATCAAGGTGAACGGCTTCTGGCGCGATTTTGCGGCTTGCCCGGCAGATCGCCCGTTCCTCTCGACGCGGCTGGCGGAGGCAGCGAACAGCTTCCCCGAGATGATGTTCGCGCTTTCCCTGCTCGATCTGCCGTTCACGGCGCCGGCGCATGAGCTGACGCAGGATGGCAGCCGGCTGCATCTGAAGCCCGGCTGCGACGTCGTGATCTTCCACCAGGAGATAAAGCCCGCAGCCGCCCCCGAGAAGGGGTCGGCGATCCTGATCGGCCAGAACTTCTTCGCCCGTGACGACCGGTACCGGTTCGAGAACGAGGAGCGGTTCGACAAGTTCGTCACGGAGGAGTTCCAGACGACACGGGTGTACGGGTGCCAGATCGTGCTCACGAACCCGACCTCCGCGCGGAAGAAGGTCGATCTGCTGCTCCAGATCCCGAACGGCGCCCTGCCGGTGGAGCTCGGCTTCTTCACGCGAAGCCGGCACCAGGTGCTCGACCCGTTCTCGACCGTGACGGTCGAGTATTTCTTCTACTTCCCGAAGCCGGGAAGCTTCACACAGTTCCCGGTTCATGTGGCCGAGAACGGGCGGTATATCGGATCTGCCGAGCCGTTCACGTTCACGGTCGTCGACGAACCGACCCGCTTCGATACGACCTCGTGGGAATATATTTCTCAGAATGGATCCGACGACGAGGTCCTGACGTATCTGCGGAACAACAATATCGACCGGCTCGATCTCGAGCAGATCGCATTCCGCATGGCGGACGCAGACTTCTTCCGGAAGACGCTCGATCTGCTCCAGGCGCGCCACGTGTATCACCAGACGCTCTGGTCGTATGGCCTGAAGCACGGCGACGTCCCGGTGATCCGGGAGTATCTGCGTCACTCCGCCCTTCCCCGAACCTGCGGAACGACCCTCGTCAGCCCTCTCCTTACCCTCGACCCGGTCGAGCGGTTCGACTACCAGCACCGCGAATACTGGCCGCTGGTGAACGCGCGGGTGTACCAGCTCGGCAAGAAGCGCAAGATTCTCAACGCCCAGTTCCTGCAGCAGTATCAGGCCCTGCTGGCCGATCTCCGGTATCACCCGAGCCTCACCGACACGGACCTGATGGCCGTCGTGTACTACCTGCTGCTCCAGGACCGGGCCGAGGAAGCCCTGCGATTCTTCGACCGGGTGAAGGACCCGGCCGTCATGAATACCATTCAATATAACTACTTCAAGGCCTATCTCGCCTTTTCCCGCCGGCAGCCGGAACAGGCCGTCGAGATTGCCGCGTCGTATGAGAAGTATCCGGTCGACCGGTGGCGCAACCTCTTCCGCGACGTGCTCGCCCAGGCGAAGGAGATCACCGGCAGCGCCTCGGCCGTGATCGACGAGGAGGACCGCGATCAGCAGCAGGCACGGCTTGCCGACACGGCTCCGACCCTCGAGCTCAAGGTCGAGAACCGGGAAATCACGCTCCGGTACAAGAACATGCAAGGTTGCCGCCTCAACTTCTACCTGATGGATCTCGAGCTGCTCTTCTCGCGGAACCCCTTCGTGCAGGACGTCACGGGCCAGTTCGCGATCATCCATCCGAACGCCACGCTCACGGTCGAGCTGCCGGCCGGCAGGGATGTCCTGACGATCCCGCTTCCCGCCGAGTTCAAGGACCGGAACGTGATGATCGAGGCCGCCGGCTCGGGCATCACGCGCAGCCAGGCCTACTATCCCAACTCGCTCGGCATCCGGATGATGGAGACCTACGGCCAGGTGGCCGTGACGGCCGCCGACTCGGGATCCCCACAGCCGCAGGTGTATATCAAGGTGTTCGCCCGCCTCAAAGACGGCCAGACAGTGTTCTATAAAGATGGATATACAGATCTCCGGGGCCGCTTCGATTACGCGTCGCTCAGCACCAACCGTCTCGAACAGGTCGAGCGGTTCTCGATCCTGATCATGAGCGACGCCCTCGGCTCGGTCGTTCGCGAGGCCGCCCCACCAAGCATGTGAGCGAATCTGGCAACAATCTTGCTGGAATATTCTCACGGATGAGCCCTTCCGGAATTCAATCAAGGAGAATCCCATGAAACGCCTTTCCCTGATGATCCTGTTTTTCGTGACCCTGCTGGCGACCACGGCCGTCTCGGCTCAGACCCCGGCCTCGGCCCCTCTTCCTGCGCTGACCGATGTCCGCTACGAGGAGTGCCCGGTGATGGGCGGGAAGGTGCAGCCCGACGTGATGACCGTGCATGAGGGCAAGATCTACCGGTTCTGCTGCCCTGGCTGCATCGACACGTTCAAAAAAGATCCGGCCGCGACCATCGCGAAGATCAAGAACCCCACCGAAGTCCCGCTGAAGGTGACGAATGCCGACGGGATCTGCCCCGTCTGCGGCAAGGCGGCCAGTGCCGAGTTCTTCCGCATCGACGGCGACACCGTCACCTATTATTTCTGCAAGGATTGCATCGGCAAGGAAGCCCTCAAAGCCGCCCCTTCGGCCACGCCTGCTCCTGAGGCCGCATCCGGCGCGGCGATCGCCCCGGCCGCCGCCGACGCATCGGCCGACCCGGGAGCCTGCGGGGATTGTTCCTCCTGCGGGGCCTGCCCCTCTGCCGGCAAGTGACCCGATCCTGCCGTTCCTGACAAGCTGATCCGCAGAGGCGGGCATCTCCCGCCTCTGCGAATTTCTCGATCCGAGGCCACAGGCGCCGCGAAAGAAGAGCACCAGAGATGAGTCACCCTGGCGTCCGCTCCCTGTGGGGAGGTCTGATTGCCATCATCGTCATCATCCATCTTCTCGCAGGGCTTCACACCGGTCTTCTCCTCCAACGTTCCGCCGCGAGCCGTGCCGAGCTCCTCACGGATGCCCTGCTCGAAAGCGCCGAACAGACCCTCCAGGCCAGCCATTACCTGGAAGAGCGTGTCAGCGCGAAGCTCCGTTCTATAGCATACGATATCGCCTCCGCTCCTGGCCGGCCCGATCCCGAGCAACTCGCGAATCTCGTCCGGCGAAACGAGATCCGGTCGATCACCCTGTATGACTCCTCCGGCAGCCTGCTCCTCAGCAGTCCTCCAGGCGATGCGGCCGAGTCGCTGCCCGAGTCGTACGGCTGCCACGAGGTGCTGCATGGCGCCAAGACGGAGCATGTATTCGGTTTTTCCGAAGGCATGTTCTGCGAGGCCGACGCCTTCGGGGTCGCGCTCCGCATGCCGGACGGCGGCCTCGTCCGCGTCATCGCCGATGTCGCGTTCGTTCTCGGCTTCGAACGCAACGTCGGCCTTCCTGCCCTGATCGAGCGCTTCCGGCAGCATCCCGACATCCGTCGGCTCGAGCTCGTCGACATGCAGGACAAACCGATCCTGTCCCCGGCATCCGCCCCGGCCGGCACGAAGGGCATCCCCACCCTCTCACGCCCCATCGTCCTTCACGGGAAACCGGTCGGCCGATTCCTTCTCGAGCTCGACGATCCCGGCCTCTCGGCCCTCCGCAAGGCCGCTCTCTCGGCCATCGCCGTCTCCTGCATCCTTTCCGTCGGACTTCTCCTGCTGCTGAGACGCCGGGAGTTCCGCAACGCGGAGCTGCTCGAACAGAAACGTCTTCTCGAAGAAACCGAACGCCGCAGCGAAGGGCTGGCACGGATCGTTTCGGGCGTCGCCCATGAAATCCGCAACCCGCTCAACACCCTCGCCCTCGGCCTCGATTCGCTCCAGTCGGCGGTTTCCGAGTTGCCGGCCGGGGTGTCGTCAGAAGCAGGAAAACGTCTCGAGATGCTCAGGCAGACGGTCCGTGAAGCCAACAGTCTCGTCCATGGACTGCTCCAGACAACGCGTCCGATCCTTCCGAAGATCCAGCGGTTCTCCCTCGCCCCCTGGCTCGACGAAGTGAAACTCGCGTATGCGACATCCTTTCCCCAAACATCGCTCGTTTCGGAGGCCCCTCCCGGGTTGGCCGTCGAATCCGACCCGGAACTCCTCCGCCGCCTGGTCTGGAACCTGATTTCGAATGCCGCTCAGGCGGGGGCGAACCATGTGCGCCTCTCGATCGTGACGGAAGGCAGGCACAGCATCCTTCGCGTCACGGACGACGGTCCCGGACTTCCGCAACAGATCCTCGACCATCTCTTTCTGGCCGGCAACACGGCCCGGCCCGATGGAACAGGCCTCGGGCTGTACAACGCCCATCGGATGGCCTGTGCCCTTGGCGGCAGCCTGCGGCTCATCGCGAGCGGCACCGAGGGCACGGTGTTCGAGCTCCGGCTCCCCTCCAACCCCGACTCCACGGGAGGCCCTCATGGCGACCCCTCTTGACGTTCTCGTCATCGACGATGATCTCCGGCAGGCGACGCTGCTCGCCGAAGCCATCATCAGGCTCGGGAACAACGCGACCGCGTTTTCCGAAGCCGGCCCGGCTCTCGATCATCTCCGGCGCCTCGGCGCGCATCTCGTGGTCACCGATCTTCGCATGCCCCGCTTCGACGGCCTCGAACTCCTGAAGAAGTTCAAAGAGGCGGATCCCGATCTCGCCGTTCTGCTCGTCACCGGGTATGCGAGCGTTCAGACCGCCGTCGAGGCGATGCGGCTCGGAGCCCTCGATTATCTGGAAAAACCCGTCGACATCGCCCTCCTCCAGGGAAAGCTCGAAATCGTCCGGGAGCATGTCCTGCTGAAACGGGAAAACCGAGCTCTCCGGGCCCAGATTGCCGGCCTTCGGACCGATTCCGACATCCTCGGCTCCGACGAACGCTTCCGTGCAGTGCTTGCCCAGCTCGACCGGGCGGCGCCAAGCGTGGCCCCCGTCCTGGTCCAGGGGGAAACCGGCACCGGGAAAGAACTCTTTGCGCGCAGGCTTCACGATCTGAGCCCGCGGGCGGGGCATCCGTTCGTCGCGATCAACTGCGGAGCGATCCCGGAGAACCTGATCGAAAGCGAATTTTTCGGTCATTCGCGCGGCGCCTTCACCGGGGCAGACCGCGTCAGACCGGGCCGGATCGAGGAAGCCACGGGAGGCACGCTGTTCCTGGACGAGATCGGGGAACTCCCTCTCGCCGTCCAGCCCAAACTTCTGCGGGTTCTTCAGAACAATGAATACTGCCGGCTCGGCGACAACCAGGTGCGAAAAGCCGACGTGCGCTGGGTAGCTGCCACCCACCGGAACCTGGAAATCATGGTAAAGGAAGGGCGCTTCCGGGAAGACCTGTTTTACCGGATCGCCGTGATTCCTCTCCGCATACCCCCGCTGCGGGAGCGGCTCGGGGATCTTCCGCTCCTGATCCGCGAACTCACGGCACGCAAGGCGAAGCAGTATCGCCTTTCTCCGAAGGGGTTCACCCCCGAGGCATTCGAGGCGCTTTGCGCATGGAAATGGCCCGGTAATGTTCGCGAACTCGAAAACACGATCGAACGTCTTCTCCTGCTCTCGGACAAGCCGGAAATCGACCTCGGCGATCTTCCCGAACGGTTCGGCGAAATTGTCGAACCCGATTCCCGGGACCACGCCCCCCGGTCAGGCGGCACGCTGCCGGAGCGGGTCGACGAGCTGGAGCGACAGCTCCTCTCCGAGGCCCTTTCCACAGCCGGAGGTAATCAGTCGGAAGCGGCCCGCCGGCTGGGGATTCACGAGCGCACGCTCCGGTACAAACTGCGCAAACTCGGCGTCAAACCGTGAAAAGGGCGAGGTGCCGGAGAGCATCGACCGATGCTCGCGGCACCGGCCCCCGTCAGGCCGGCGATCCGATGCTCGCCGCTCCGGCCTCCTCCCGCACGATGCGCCCGTCTTCGAGGGTGATGATCCGGTCGGCGCGGGAACCGAGCGCGTGATTGTGGGTCGTGACGATCACGGCAAGCCGCTCGGTCTCGATGAGTTGCCGGAATAGGGCGAAGATGGCTTCCCCGTTGACGCGGTCGAGATTCCCCGTCGGCTCGTCGGCAATCAGGATCTTCGGTTGGACGATGAGAGCCCGCGCAATCGCAACGCGCTGCATCTGCCCGCCCGAAAGTTCGCGCGGAAGATGCCCGGCGCGGTCTTCGAGGCCGACGAGCCGGAGGAGCTCCATCGTGCGCGCCCGATCGACGGGCCGGCCGAGGAACATCTGGGGAAGTTCGACGTTCTCGGCCACCGTCAGCGCCGGCAGGAGATGAAACTTCTGGAAGACATACCCGATCCGGCCGCGCCGCACCTCGGTCAGCGCCTCCTCCCCCAGCCCGGAAACGGATCTGCCGGCGATGGAGAGCACGCCTGCATCAGGGGCGTCGAGACACGAGAGCAGATTGATCAGCGTCGTCTTGCCCGAGCCGGAAGGGCCCAGGATCGAGACCATCTCACCGGCCCGGATCGTGAGATCGACCCCGGAAAGAGCATGGACCGTCTCACTGCCGCGCCGGTAGGACTTTGTGAGTCCCTGTGCCTCAAGAACGATATCGGTCATCGTTGTATCGTTTTCGCTCTTCATGAATTGGTTCCTTTCGTTCACTCGCCCTCACGGATCGCCTCGATTGGCCGCAGGGATGAGGCGCGCCAGGCCGGATACAGCCCCGCGAAAACACCGAGCGCCGTTGCCCCTGCAAGCGCACCTGCCAGAATCGCCGGCGTGATTGCCACGATCGATCCGTGCGCGCCGACATCGATCAGCATCCGGAGTGCCGCCTCGACGCCCCTCGAGCCCAGCATCGACGTGAGACACCCAAGAACGCCTCCCGCAAGGCAGATGATCAGCGTCTCCGCCCATATCAACTGGAATATATCGCTCCGGGAAGCACCGATTGCCTTCATGATGCCAATTTCACCGGTTCGCTCGGCGACGCTCATCAGGATCGTATTGATGACCCCGATGATCGCGACGATGATGGCGATGATGGCGACGGCGGCGATCATCGTCTGGGCGGTTTCGACGAGACTGACGAGCGTGGTCTTCACCTGCTGGAGACTGACGACCTGGACTTCGGGCAGCTTCGCCCAGCGTTTCTCGAATTCGCGCAGCTTCACGCCCGAGAACTCCCGCAGCTTGATCCCCACGATCGTCAGCTCGTCGGGGCGGTTGAAGATCTTCCGGGCCGTCGACAGCGGCAGGAACACCGTTCCGTCATCCTGGGTCCCGGTCCGTTCGAGGATGCCCACAACCCGGAACTGGTGGGTGACGGGTTCGGTGCTTCCCTGCGGGGTCACGGTCGCGTAGAACGAGTCGCCGACCTTGCGCTGCTCGAACTCGGCAACCTCGTATCCCATCACGATCTCGTCGGGCGACTCCTTCGCGAACCACCGGCTTCCGGCAGCCCCGGGGGCCTGTGAAAAAGAGAGCCACGGCTTCATGGCGAGAAAGCTGTCGGTTTCTATACCACTAAGAATAGCAAAGGAGGAGGCCGAATCGTCACGGATGCCGCTTCCCTCTTTCTCGGCCACCCCGATGAAGATCGGCGTGATCGCCGCGATCTCCGGGTCGTTTTGCACCTCGTCGAATGTCGATGTCGGCAGATACAGCAGGCCCGTCCCCCCCTTGAGCATCATGGTGGCGGCCTCGTACGGGCATCCCTTCGCCATCAGCATGACCTGGAACCCCAGCTTGTCGATGCTCGTGTTGATCGATTCGCGGTATCCCACGTTGAATCCGATCAGACTGACGGCCACGGCAACGGCGAGCGCGATGCCGACAACGGTGAGACCTGTTCTGGCCGGGCGATGAAGCAGATTTCTCCACGCAAGTTTCAGATGTCCCATAGATTGCCTCCGTGTTCTCTTTCACGCCCCGGTTCAGCGCTCGAACCGAACGCCGTTCCCGACGAGTTCCAGCCCCGACGCGTCCTTCATCAGGCGGCCTTCGACGATGGCGGTACCACCTACATGCTGGGGAAACTTCATGCCCAGATGGCCGAGCTCGACACGAACCTGTCCGCCCGAGCCATCATCGAGAAAAAACCAGCAGCCGGAGCTGGGGCACTGGCGGACGATCCGGCCGGATGTGCGGAGGTCCGCCGTGAGATACCGGTCCGGCTGCCCGACGATCTCCCGCAAGGAAGTGAGAGACCTGATCTTGAAAGGTTCCCCATAGACCTCCGCGGGGCTCAGCAGGACATAGAGTCCGGCTCCGCACAGAACGAGAACGGACAAAGCGATCAATACAATAGTTTTCATGACAGTATCTCCTTTCGAGCCCCGAGAGGCTCGACGCATCATTCGTTCCGGACGCCCAGGTCCTATCCTGGGATCATTTTTCCCGGCGGGCGGCGAGCAAGGACTTCGTCCGTTCGAAGAACGGTTCGGCCTTCCGGTCGTAAACAAACAGGTCGAGAAGGATCAGGTTCTTCCGGATGCCGCGAAGCGATGAGGAGAAGTCCGCAACCACGTCGGCATCACTCCCCGGAGGGCGGATCCCGGCCAGCCGGTCCGTCGGATTTTCGGGCTCGGCAACCTTGAAATAGTCATGCTTATAGAAATCCGCCAGACTCATCCCCCGGAAACGGGCGCGGAACGTTTTGTCTTTCAATTCTCGCGCGGCCCGGCTCTCGATGCGCTGGAAGAAGAAATCCCGGATCTCGCCCGTCGAAGGATCGGTCGAGAGAAAGACCTGGATCACGCCGCCTTTCCCGGGAACGTTCACGCCGTGGACATACCCGATCCGCGTGTCCCCTTTGAACACGGAATACACGGTGTACGGCGTGTCGAACGACTCGTAGATCGGATCGAGATCGCTCCCGAGGCGCTCTTTCAGCCCCTCATACACGGCGGAACCGCCCGGCAGGGTGCGCAGCTCGCGGATCTCCTCCTTGAAACTGGTCACTTCGGGGTAGAGAAACTTGAGATCCTGGGCCGGATTGCTGAGGGTGCATCCGATGGCCGCGAAAACCCAGGCAGGGATGATCCATTCGAGAATCACGAAAGACAGCTGAACAAAAGCTTTCAGAAACCGGTTTTTCATGGCACACCTCCGTTCGGGTGGTATGACCCCACCCTCAGTCATGAGGTATTGCATGAAGCGTGCCAGGCGTCAGAAACGCCGAGGTGTTTCTCGAAGCGTTCCCGAGAAAGAACCGGGGGAGGCGGGAATCCCTCCCGCCCCCCCGCTGATTCCAGAGAGGATCCTACCAGTACCGGTAATACTGGATCGTCGTCAGCAGGTCGTTCCGGCCCATCTGGCGTTCCGTCTGCCGTTCGATGTTGAGCTTGATCCAATGCAGATTCGCGTTGCCGATCTCGTTGCGGAAATACCACGTGACTTCGCCGATCAGCGATGCATCCGCATCTCCAGGCCCCTGGCCGGCCATCATCGGCATCGGCCCGGGGCCGATCGCCTGGCGGAACCGCCGGTACTGCACCGCATATCCGAGCTTCCGGTCCCGGCGCAGATATTCTGCCTGATATAGTTGCGTGAGAACATCATCATCTTCATCCCGCCCGGCCGTCCACTCCGCGGTCATCGTCACCGTGCCGTTCGCGGCCGGCCGGGAATGGCGCATGTCGAGCCCGAGGCGGCGCGTTTCGATGAACTTCCCCCGATCTGCCAGAGCCGCAACGGAAGGGCTCCGCATCAGCGCATGCTTGGAAATGCGTTCCCCCGTGACGAGCGATATCCCGCCTTCCCAGCCCTTTTCGAAAAGCCAGGAGTTCGCCAGGCTGATCCGCAACCCAAGCAGCCCTTTCTGCCCCTCGAGCCGCAGATCGTATCCCGAGCCTGCCATGGCATACAAATCGTAATTGAGATCCTTGGTGAGGGCCCCCCAGAAGCCGGCATACCAGTCGCGCTCGAACCCGAAATTGCGCTCGTTCGACAGCTGGAGCACGGTGCCGTGGGTGTCGGTCTGGAGATTGATGCCCGAGGGAAGGTAGAAACGGCCGAGGCGGAAATTGAACCGCCCGATGTGCCGCGCGCGGGCTTCCGGTGAAAGGAAGGCATCCAGGGCATTGAACCGGTCGAAATACAGGTTGTGATACTCGAGAAACCCGTTTTCCCTCTCCTCCCCCTCGACATCGTTCTGGACGGGAAGGAACCCGGCACGATGCACGAACCGCAACTGCGCATTGAACGAGCCCCACGTCGTGACCGCATCGGAAAACCGCTGCAAAAGCTCGCCACCGTAAGACAGCCGACGATACGGCCCCGCGCCCGCATCATTCCAGGAAATCTGCTCCAGCAGTTCCTGTTTGAGGAAGCTCCTCGTCCTGCGTTCCCGTGTTCTGCCGGTACGCGATTCCGCGACCAGCTCCCCACCGGAAGCAGTCTCCGGCCGGGCGCCAAGGTCGGCAAACGGATCGCTTGAAAGGGATTTCGTGGCAGAAGCGGGGGTCGGGTCCGGTTGAACGGGGCCTGCCGCCACAGGCGTTGCCATGAACAGCGTGATCAGAACCCCCAGCAGTCTGCACCATCTCCCGTAATTCATCGTATCCCCCTTTATCCGGCGAATGATCGCATCTCATTCTGAAAGCAATTTCAATACCGGCAGGGTCAGCCCCCGCTCTCACCGGCTCGAGCATAGCATGCAACCGCGCCCGCCCGACACGGTTCGACAATTTCTTCCCGCGCTCGGCGATTTCGCCGATTTCACAATGCCGCCCCGTTTGCCGATAGAGACTGTATACATGATGCCACGGAGGGAACCCCCTTCCCATCGGCACGAATCAGGAGGCGGTTTCATGAAGCACACGCAACGCAGCGAACTGCGGTATTTCGCGTTCCTGTCGGCATTCTGTTGTTCGATGGTTTTCAGCGGCTGCGGCAGCAGCAGCGACGGCGGCGCGAACCCGGCCGGCCTTCTGCCTGCGCCCACGGTCCGAGGCGGCGTGGAAGGGTATGTGAGTCGGGATTCGGTTGCCAGAAGCCTGCGCGCCCGCATCGCATCCACGCTGTCGGAACCGTTCGCTGACGCCCGCGTCACCCTGTATGCCCTCGATCCCGAGAACGGCTCCGAGCAGGTTCTGGGAACCGGTCAATCGGATGATCGCGGCTACTACCAGATTTCGTATGCCGTTCCAGCCCTTCCGGCCCGGAATCTGATCGTTCAGGCCTTCAGGAACGGGGAAACGGCGGAATGCGTCGTTCCGGGTCTGAAGCAGGGCGCCGTCGTGAGAGCCCCGACGATGGATCCGGAAAGCCGCATCCAGGCGAAGATCGTTCGGGAGCTGGGCCGGTTCGGGAAGGCGGATGAAATCAGTCTCGGGGAACTGACGGCCCTCGTTCCCGAGGAGACGCTGACACGCTTCGATGGACAGCTTGGCCCCATCGTTCAGTCGCTGTTGGCGATGGACGAGGCCCGCCGCCTCAAGTTCGGCGAGCGGTTCAAGGAGCTTTCCGAAGCGGCATTCAATCTCCACCAGAGTATGATCGAAGCCGTCGAGAACGGGGAAATCAGCGCGGAAGAGGCGCGTCTGGTCTACCTTCGGAAGCTCGAGGAACAGGCCCGCGGGCTCGGTTTCACGAGCGAGGATCTGAGCGCCCTTGACGAGTTCGAAAACGCTTTCCTCCATCAGCCCATCGAGAAGCTTCTCCCCGGCCTCGGGGAAAGCGATGCGGCCGGTTCCGAGTTCGCAGCGACCCGCCTGCGCGAAACCAAGCACACCACCCTCGCCCTGGTTGCCGATGCGGTCACGACGCTCGTCGGTGAAAAATCCCGCACCGAATACGCGGGATTCTATCAACTGATCGATAAAATGCGTGGCCAACTGGATCTCGCCAGCACGCCGGCCGATATCCGGGCCGTGTTCGACCCCCGCTCCGGGCAGATGGCCGAGTTCACCCACTCTCTGGGAACGATCCTCGCTTCCCTGGGATTCACCCAGGACCTCATCGACGAAGTGTTCGACATGCAGCCCCCCGGCCTGATCGAGTCCGCATCCGCCGACGGCCTGACCAAGGTGTCGGCCGCGGGCGGCGCCTCCGGCTTCGAACCGGCGGGCCTCGTCCGGCACCAGAACCGGATTCTCGAGGAGCTGAAGGAAGCCGTCCGGCACGTCGCCGAGAAAGCCGCGCTCACCCTTTCCGAAGAACAGCTCAAGGCGATCGCCCTCCTGATCCGTGCGAAAGCCCCGGAAAAACTCGATTTCGAGGTGCCCGAAGCGGGAACCGCCGTATCGGCCCCGTCTGCCGGAACCGGCCACGGCGAAGCCGCTCCGGGAGAGGTCCCCCCCGCACCCCAGGACTGAAACGTCCGAAAACGCCTCTCGCAGACGAGCCGGAACCATGCTTCCGGCTCGTTTCTTTTCGCAGATTTTCATCGGATGATTGGCGCGGAAATCGACGCATGGTACAATACGCTGAACAGGTGCCGGGCCATACCCGGAAATTCGATGACAGAAAGGCGATGGAAGGCACGATGAAACAGGTAGACGTTCTCTTCACGAATGCCCACATCCTGACCATGGATCAGGAGTTCACGCAGTACACGAAAGGCGCTCTGGCCGTGAACGGCGAAACGATCGCGGCGGTCGGCGCTGAAGCCCAGATCCGGCAGGAGTACACCGGCAAGGAAACGATCGATTGCGGCGGCCGCGTGCTGATGCCCGGCCTGATCAACGCCCACACGCACGTTCCGATGACGCTCCTGCGCGGCCTGGCCGACGATCTGCGCCTCGACGTATGGCTGATGGGGTACATGATGCCGGTCGAACGCGAGTTCGTGACGCCCGAGTTCGTCTCGCTCGGCACGAAGATCGCCTGCGCCGAGATGATCCGCAGCGGCACCACCTGCTTCGCCGACATGTATTACTTCGAGGACGAGGTCGCCAAGGCCACGGCTGATGCCGGTCTGCGCGCGGTGTGCGGCGAGTCGGTGCTCAAGTTCCCGGCCCCCGACGCCCCGTCCTACGATGACGCGCTCAACTACACCCGCACCTTCGTCCAGAAATGGAAGGGGCATCCGCTGATCGTGCCCGCCATCGCCCCGCATGCGCCGTACACCACGACGCCCGAGCTGCTCAAGGCCTGCGCGGCGATCGCGATGGAGTTCGACATTCCCCTGCACACGCACCTTTCGGAAACCTCGCAGGAAGTCGACGGGCTTCGCGCGCAGTACGGCATGCCCGGCATCCCCTACTTCCGCAAACAGAACCTCCTCGACACCAAGGCGATCGCGGCCCACTGCGTCTACATCGACGAGGGCGAGATGCGCGAGATGGCCAAGCACCGGGTCGGGGCGATCCACAACCCCTCCTCGAACATGAAGCTGGCCTCGGGCGCGGCCCCCACCAAGCGGATGCTCGAACTGGGCGTCTCGGTCGGCCTCGGCACCGACGGCCCCGCCTCGAACAACGATCTCGACATGTTCGAGGAAATGCGCCTCGCGAGCTTCCTGGCCAAGCTGTCCACCCTCGACCCGACGGCGCTTCCGGCCCGCAGCGTCGTACTGATGGCCACCCGCCTCGGCGCACGCGCTCTCCACATCGACTCGATCACCGGCTCCCTGATCCCCGGCAAACGGGCAGATATGATACTCGTCGATATTCATCCGCTCCACAACCAGCCTCGCTTCAACCGCGACGAGACCTGCATTTACTCCCAGATCGTCTACGCGACCAAGTCGACCGACGTCACCGACTCGATGGTGAACGGCAAGTGGCTGATGCGTGACCGGAAGGTGCTGACTCTCGACGAGAAGGCTCTCATCGCCGAAGCCGCCGGCTTCGCAGCCAGGATCGACGCCTTCCTGGCCAAGCGCGAACAGTCTGTTCTGTCGAAGCTGGTCGCGATCGGCGGCGCCATGGAGGAGGAGAGCTTCGAGGTCCAGGTGAAGGTGAAGGTCGACGAGACCGCCCCGATCGTCGCCGCCCTCGAGAAGGGCGAGATCGAAATCGAGCGGAAACGCCATTACCGCCAGTTCGACACGTATTTCGACTTCGAGGATTCCACTCAGGGCCGCATCCGGTACCGCGAAGACGAGTTCGTCGACGAGAAGGGCCAGGTGAGCCAGGTCCGTGCACGTCTGACGCTGCTCGGCCAGGATCGCGAGAACAAGTATCCGTCCGCCGTGCTGCTCTCCCGCAGCCGGTATCTCGCCCCGGCGAACAACTCGCTCCGCTTCTACCGCGAGTATTTCCAGCCGAAGGACGAGACCGAGATCCAGAAGGACCGCCTGCGGTATCTCGTGCATTTCAAGGATACCGAGTTCTTCATCAACGTCGACACGATGAAGAAGCCGGCCATCGGCAACTTCCTCGAAGTCAAGAGCCGCACCTGGAGCCGCCAGGATGCCGAGAGCAAGGCGAAGATCATCGCCGAACTGCTCGACGTCCTCGGCGTCAAGGACCGGCCGACCGTCACGACGGATTACATCGATCTGGCCCTCAAAAAGTAACCACAGAAACACGAACCGGGCGCCCTTCGGGGCGCCCGGTTTATTTATATAAACGATATTATTTTTTCGCCAGATCCGTGTAGGCGCGCAGACCGTTCGTCAGCGCGGCGAGAATTTCCTCGGGTGCCGGCGGGCAGCCGGGGATGCTGATGGCAACGCTCACGACCTCCCGGGCCCCGTCGAACACGGCGTAACTCCCGGCGAAGAGGCCGCCGGAACAGGCGCAGTTTCCCACGGCAACCACGAGACGGGGCAGCGGCGTGCCGGAGTAGGTCTCGTAAACCGCGGCGAGGGAGTTGCGGCAGACGGGGCCGGTCAGCATCAGCACGTCGGCGTGCCGCGGCGAGGCGACGCAGTCGATGCCCAGGCGTTGCATGTCGTAATGCGGCCCGCCCAGGGCGATCAGCTCGTTGTCGCAGGCATTGCACGAGCCGACATCGAGATGCCGGAAGTGCAGCGATCCCAGCAGGCCCTTCAATCCCTCGGGGTCGACGGGATCCGCCGGCAGCGGGAATTCGATCTTTTCGAGATGCACGGCCATGTCACTTCACCTCCCGTGTCCGGAGCGGCTGCCACTCGTCGGCAGCCCCGAGCGCCCAGGTGTCGGAAACCGGGGCAAACGCGAGACAGGCGGGGGTACAGGCCTCTACGCACCGGGCACAGCCCAGACACCTGCCCGGGGCGAAGCCGGGGACGGGGCTTCCCTTGCGGAGGGCGCCGGTCGGGCAGGCATCGGCGCAGGCGCCGCAGGCGGTACAGCGGCCGGCCTCGACCGCCGGGCGTCCCGTCATGTTCAGACGGGGCGAGGGAGCCGTGTCCGGCTGTCCCACGACATTCCGATTCGTCAACGCAATCCAGAGCTGTTTGAACATCGCTTCGTCCTCAGCGGTCCACGTCCGCGTAGCAGAGCTCGAAACTCTTGTTGATCAGCGGAAAATCCGGAACGATGTTTCCGCGAACCGTGGTCGGGATGCAGGGCCAGTTGCAGTAGGAGGCCGTGCGCACGGCATACCGGTCGATCGTGCCTCCCTCGGCGAACCGGATCAGAAGGAGGTTTTCGCCACGCGCCGATTCGGAGGCACCGAGCCCCCAGGAGCCGGCGCGGGGCCGTGCGATATCGGCGCGCACGGGCCCGGCGGGAAGCTGCTTCACCGTCTGGCGAAGCATCTCAAACGACTGATCGAGCTCGGCGATCCGCTGCCGGAACCGGGCCATCACGTCGCCTTCCGGCCGTGTCGGGATCTTCCAACTGCCCAGCTCGGCGTATCCATCGTAGGGGTGATCCAGACGTGTATCGGCCGCTATATTTGACGCCCGCGCGGCGTGGCCGACGGCGCGCAGGGCGACCGCGTTTTTCGTCGTGAGGTACCCCGTCGTTTCGCCCCGATCGAGGAAGATGCTGTGATCGAGGGCGATGCCGACGGGCTTGCGCAAATCCTTCCAGAGCCCCTCGAACTCCTCGGTGACCCGCTGGATATCGGCATCGGAAAAGTCCTGGCGCATCCCGCCGGGAACGAGCACGTTGCGGAGGAACCGGTGGCCGCACAGGCCGCGCAGCCGGCGCTGCATCTCCTCCTTCACCCGCAGCCCCTGCTGGCCGAGGAAGGCGAAGCCCACGCCGCCGGGGATCGCGGCGATATCGTTGACGTGGTTGTAGATCCGCTCGAGTTCGGCCACGACGAGCCGGAGCGAGCGGGCCCGGGCGGGAACCGTCGTGCCGGCGGCCCGTTCCACGGCGAGGCAGTAGCTCAGGGCGTTGCTGACGGAACAGGTTCCGCACTGGCGCTCGGCAAGCAGCAGGGCCGAGGAGATATTGCGCCCCTCGGCCATCTTTTCGATTCCGCGATGGCAGTAGAACATCTGGGCATCGAGCGTCAGGACCGTGTCGCCGACGACCTGGATGCGGAAATGGCCGGGCTCGATGATACCGGCGTGGATCGGCCCGACCGGCACCTCGCAGACGCCCTCGCCCTCGACGGGCGGGGGAGGGAACAGGGTCCGTTCGACAGGATACGCGCGATCGAGCCGGACATCCTTGCGCAGGGGGGCGAGGTCGCGCGGCCAGCCGCCTTTCCAGACGAGGGGCCGGGGGTCGGGATGGCCGGTCGGGTGGAGGCCGAACATGTCGCGGATCTCGCGTTCGGGCCAGTTCGCGTTGGCAAAGATCGCCGTGAGGCTCGGGAACTCGGGTTTTTCGGCGATCACGGGGGCCCGGAGCACCAGATACCGGGGCTCGCCGGGCACATGGAGCACGAGCACGAGCCGGAACCGGGGCGTCTGGGGATGCAGATCCAGGGCCGTGAGCATCGCCAGGGCGGCAGCGTGGTCGCGCTTCGCGGCAGCGGCGACCTCGAGGAGACGGTCGAGTTCAATATCTGCCGTTATACAGTTCTGCGGAGAACCGGCATCGGGCGTGAGCCGCCATCCGGCAAGGAAGGATTCGAGCCTGCTCATTGGGCACCTCCCGGGATCACCGCCGCCACGGCGCGGATGACGCCTGCGACGGGCGTCAGCAGCAGAAGCGGGGTCGTCGTGACCATGAAAACGAGAACGGCGATCGAAAGATCGCGCCAGACAAGACCGGATTCGCGTTTCACCGGAACGCGGTCGGGCACTTCGGGTTCGGCGTGATGACCGGTCCCGTCCTTGTGGTGATGCCAGTGGTGGAAGGGGTCGTCGCCGAAGACGACCCGGACGGTATGGTAGAGAAGGCCGGTGAATGCGGTCGCCAGCAGCAGGAGCAGCCCGATCGCGAGCCAGACCCGGCCGGCGGCGAGGGCGGCCCAGACGAGGAGCAGCTCGCTGGCGAAGATCGGCCAGGGCGGCATCCCGGCAAGGCCGGTCATGGCGACCCCGAAGCCTGAAGCGGCGGCGGGACGGCGGCGGAGCATGCCGAGCATGCGGTTCATCTCGTGAGAGTGGGCCTCGCGGACCAGTTCTCCTGCCGAGAGAAAGGCGAGAGCTTTCGAAAGCGAGTGGGTGATGGTGTGAACCAGGGCGGCGAACACGGAAAGCGGGGTTCCGATGCCGATTCCCAGGGTGATGAGCCCGATGTGCTCGATGCTGGAATAGGCAAGCATGCGCTTGAGATCATGCTGAACCAGCAGGAACAGCGCGGCGAGAGCGACGGAGAGGAAGCCGAACAGCAGAAGCCCCGATCGCACTTCCCCGCCGAGGCCTGCGGCACTCAAAACGCCGGCCGCGCGGATGATGGCGTAGACCGAGCAGTTGAGCAGCACGGCCGAGAGGAGGGCGCTCGTGGGGGCCGGGGCCTGGGAATGAGCGTCGGGCAGCCAGGAATGGAGCGGCGCGAAGCCCGCCTTGGTGCCGAAGCCGACCAGGATCAGCAGGAAGGCCAGCTTGAGCAGCGTGGGGGGGAGCTGCGGCGCGAGCACCGCGAGACCGACCGGGTCGAGGGTCGGAACGGCGCCGGCGATATCGGCCGCGAACACGAGCAGGATGAGGCCGAGCAGCGAGAAGGAGAGGCCGACGGTGCAGAGGATGATGTATTTCCAGGCGGCCTCGAGGGCGGTGCGCTGGTGCTCGAAGCCGATCAACAGGGCCGAGACCATCGTCGTGCCTTCGACGCAGACCCAGATCAGACCGAGGTTGCGCGAGCAGAGGCCCAGCATCATGAAGAGCAGGAACAACAGGGTGAGCCCCAGGGAAACCGAGAAGGGCACGTTGCCGCCATGAGCTGCCGACGCGGCTGCCGGCTGACTGCCGCCGGCGGCGGCTGTCCGGAGCTGGCCCGCGACGTTGAGCAGGACGGCACCACCGATGAGAACGAGAACGGCCAGGAAGAACCCCCCGAGCCGGTCGAGATAGAAGAC
>DAOOQQ010000006.1:0-103550 GCA_035388825.1 Candidatus Ozemibacteraceae bacterium | reverse complement strand
ACGGGGGTCGGCCTTGGAGTCGATGTTGAAGAGAACGACATCGGCACCGGCTTGAGCAGAGCGGGTGACATCGGCAAGAAACATGGGGTCTGATCCCAACTTCGTCTTGAAGAACGCGATTGCCGGTCGTTCTTCCTGCTTGTCTGGGCTGTGCGCCTTTCGGTTGGCGAGAATGTAGGAGAGGATTTTCAGGAAGTGGGATTTGCCCGACCCGAAAAAGCCGGAGATCCAGACCCCCATGCGACCGCTCAGGGTCGGATCAGCGCGGTTCCCGATGGACTTCCCGTAAGAGTCGAAGAAAAGCCGGAAATGCTTGTCCAGTTCGCGTGTAACGACATATTCATCGAGTTCCTGCCAGACGATGGCTTCGTCCTGCTGGTCGGCCTTGACCACGCCGTTGATGGGGCGGAACAGATCCTTGCTGAAGATGTCTTTGATATTCATTGATGCTCTCTCTCTTCGTGTGTGTGACGCCTACGGCACCAAACGGAACGCGCGATAGTAGTTGTTGTCGGAAAGCCTGCCGAACAGCCTCAGGGACTGCATATCATATTTGCCGGGATAAAATACGACGAGCGGAACCCTTCCCATGATGCGAGGGAGGTTGTTGAGCAGCCCATGACTGCGGATAAGGGGATACGCACTGCCCACGCCGCTGATGAGAACAAGGTCGCAGGATTGCGGCTGTACACTCTGACCGAACCAGTCCGCGAGTTTTTCGACGTGGAGCGGTGACTGGAGGGCTTTCAGCAACTCGGCGTCTCCCTTCTCGCGCTCGATCTTCAGGGCTTTATCGAGGAGGTTCCGTGACTTGAGGTAGTCGATGACCAGCTCGAACAGGTTGACGTGCTTCACCTTGATGTCTGAATGCTTCTTTTCAAGCTGTTTCAGGAGGTGGGTTATATGCTCCCTGACATCGAGTTCATTCTCGGCGGGGTAATCGAATATATAGAATCCGATTTCATTGCCGAGGCCGGTATTGGTAAGCAGTTCCGGGGAGGTCAGGCGAGGGAGGATCTGATTCAGCCGCTTTTCCAACTCAGTTTTCATGTCAGTTCCAGGCACTTCAAGATATAGGTTTCATCGCGGTTCTCAAGGTATGAGCCCACCTCGGGGGAGAGAAAAAAGGGAATGAACTTCCGGCTTCTGGAATTGTCGATGATCCCAGCCTCGGCGAGAATTTTGTGTGTCACCTGCCCCAGCTTCCGTTTCGTCGAAGGAGACCACGTCGCCACCACCGAAGCGCGATGCGCGAGCTCTTCGATATAGGTGCTCCATGCGCGAGGGTTCAACGTCTTCTCGAACAACCGGATGTGTTCTCTGACGACGGTGAGCAGATAGTCTCCCAGCAGCCTGTTGTGCTTGATACAGGCGGCAAGAAGCAGTTGCCTGACGGTATCAGAGGCCCCGCGCACGATCAGCCGCCAGCCTGCCGCATCGAGAAGGTCGAGGCGGTTCCGAACGAGCCCAGCTTGTCGCAAGATCGTCTTCAGGCTCCGTTTCTGGAGGGGGTTATCCTGCAAAAGCCGTTCGCGCCAAGAATCTTGCCCTACCCCGTCGAGGAGGAGCTTGGCGATAATCCGGCTTTCCCGCTCCAAGAGAGCACCGGCAACCATGTCGGCATTATAAGGAGGCTTTGATGGTTCCCGCGCAGCTTTCCGCTCATCCACACGCGATTTTGTCATTTCAGAATGTTGCGATCCTGACGTGTTCGTTGGGTGAAGGGTAGCATACATCGAAAAATAATTCGAGCATTCGACGTATCGTAGTACCCATTCTCAAAATCTCGTAGAAACCGTTGAGCGGATTTGGCCCCGTGCATTCAAACCATCGCTTCGGTTTGAGCGTGAAGGTGTTGAGGCTTGCCTGCCTTCCAAACCCGTCGAATTCGACGGGTTTGAAAGACAGGTTGCCGTTGCCCCTCTGCTGGTTCTGACTTCTGCAGCGAAGGGCGACGACAATTTTGAGAGGGTGCTGTCAGCCGAGGTGGGTGGAGGCGAGGTAGCGTTCGGCGTCGAGGGCGGCGGCGCAGCCGGAGCCGGCGGCGACGATGGCCTGGCGGTAGTGGGGGTCGATGACGTCGCCGCAGGCGAAGACGCCTTCGACGGAGGTGAGGCTCGAGGGGTGTTTCACGGCGAGGTAGCCCGTTTCATCCGCCGCGAGCTGGCCGCCCAGAAAGGCGGTGTTGGGAGTGTGGCCGATCGCCATGAACAGGCCCTTGGCAGGCATCTCGGTTACGGCACCCGTCTTCACGTTCTTCACGCGCAGCGCGGTCATCGCGCGGTCCCCCACGACCTCCTCCACCACGGAGTCGAGCACCAGCTCGATCTTCGGATGGGAGCGGGCGCGGTCCCGCATCGCTTTGCTCGCCCGGAACTCGTTGCGGCGGTGGATGAGCAGCACCTTCGAAGCGAACCGGGTCAAAAACGTCGCCTCCTCGATCGCGGTGTCGCCGCCGCCGACGACGGCGAGCACCTGGTTGCGGAACATCGGCAGCGCGCCGTCGCAGGTGGCGCAGGCCGAAACGCCCCTGCCCCAGAACGTCTGCACGGACGGGATGTCGAGCTTCTTCGCGCTTGCCCCGGTCGCGACGATCAGCGCATGGGCTTCGAGCGTCTTCGAAGATGTCTTGACCGTGAACGGCTTGCGGGTGAGGTTCACTTCGCTCACATCCTCGGTGACGAATTCGGCCCCGAAATGCGCCGCCTGCTGGCGAATCTTCGCCATCAGCTCCGGCCCCAGGATGCCGGTCGGAAAGCCCGGGAAGTTCTCGACTTCCGAGGTGGTCATCAACTGACCGCCCGGCATGCCGCCCGCCATGAAGCCCTCGATCACGAGAGGGGCCAGGCCCGCCCGTGCCGCGTAGATCGCGGCGGTCAACCCGGCCGGCCCCGATCCGATGATGATGAGTTTGTTCGCCATGACGGCCTCCCCTTGCCTTGTCAACGCCCCGTCAGATCGACAGGAGCTTGAGTGCTATAACAAACAATATAATAGCGCCGACGGTTTCGACGCGTTTCCCGAATTGCAGGGAAAGGGTTCGCCCCAGTCGGAGGCCGGCCCAGGTCATGGCGGCGGCGACAAAACCGATGCAGACGCTTTCCCAGAGCAGCGAACGGACCGTCATGCTGAGACTGAACCCGACGCCGAGGGCATCGAAGCTCGTGGCGAAGGACAACGCCACCAGAGACCAGCCCCGCGTCAGGTCCTTGCGGACCGTCTCGCCGCTTTCCGACTCCTGTTCCGTGGAGAAGCTCTCGTTGAGCATCCGCAAGGCGATGAACGCGAGCAGGCCGAAAGCGATCCAGTGGTCCCATGCTTCGACATACGGGATGATGACCCGCCCGGCAAGCCAGCCGCCCATCGTCATGAGGAACTGGAACAGCCCGAAGTGGAACCAGAGCCGGAACCGCGCCCGGCGCTCGGGCATGCGCGTTCCCACCGCAAGCCCGACGGCGAACGCGTCGCACCCCAGCGCAAAGGAGATGCCCAGAACGACGATCCACGAAGACATATCCATATCGGAGCGTGCATGATACCAGCTTTCCCCGATCCCGTCCAGACTTCCGGCCAGCCGGGCCAGGCGCACGGGAGGGAAGCGGCGGTGGGAATCCGGCAGGTGGGCATGCTAAAATGACACGACGGCGCCGGAGCGCCGCGATGAGAGGAGAGCCGCATGAAACGCAGAGATTTTCTGAAGCTGACCGCTCTGGGAACGGCCGCCCTGGCCACGGGATTGAGCCGTCTCGACGGTGCCGCGCCGGCATCCGGAACGGCGGCCGACGCATTTCCCCCGGTTCCCGTGTACCGCACCCTGGGCCGCACCAAGCTCCAGGTGACGATCGTCGGGTTCGGCGCCATGCTCACGCCCGAGCCCGAGGTGATCGGGGCGGGGATCGACATGGGAATCAACTACCTCGACACGGCGCGTGTCTACATGAACGGCCGCAACGAGGAGATCGTCGGCAAGGCCCTCACGGGCCGGCGCGACAAGGTGATCCTCGCGACCAAGACGAAAGGGAAATCCGTCACCCCCGAGGCGATCATCGACGATGTCGAGACGAGCCTCGCCAGCCTGAAGACGGACCACATCGACATCATCCAGCTCCACAACGTCACGAACGCGAACCGGGACCGCCTTCTCGACCGGAACGTGCGCGCGGCGCTCGCCGGCCTGCGCAAGGAAGGCAAGGTGCGGTTCTTCGGGGTGACGACCCACACCGACCAGGCCGACGTCATCAATGCCGTGGTCGACGATCCCGACAAGTTCTTCGACACGGTTCTCGTCGCCTACAATTTCCAGAGCCCGCCCGAGCTGAAGACGGCCATCGCCCGGGCCGCTTCTGCCGGCATCGGGATCATCGCGATGAAGACGCAGATGGGGGGCTACCAGGTCCCGGCAGGAGACACCACGACCCAGCACCAGGCGGCCCTCCGGTGGGTGCTCGCGGATACGAACGTCGCAACCACGATTCCCGGTATGCGGGACATGGCGATGCTCAAAGAGGACCTGTCGGTCATGGGGATGAAACTCTCATCGGCAGACATCGAGCGGCTCGAACGGTATTCCAAGGCCGTGAGCGGCTACTACTGCCGGCTCTGCGCCCGCTGCGAACCAACCTGCCCGAACCGCGTCGCGATCAGCGTCGTCAACCGCAGCCTGATGTATGCCGAAGGCTATGGAAGCCTTGAACTGGCTCGCGCCACCTATGACGGACTCGATCCGGAAGCCACGGCCCGCACCTGTGCCGGCTGTCCGGGCTGCGTGGCGACCTGCGCCCACGGCCTCGATATCGCCTCTCGGATGAGCGCGGCCCGTGCGCTCCTGGGATGACGGCATCATGAAGCAATTCCGGCATTTCCCGCTTCTCCGCACAACCGCGACGGTGGCCCTTCTTTTTCTCCTCCTGGCCGGCGGCGCGCCCTGTATCGCCCAGGCAACGGAGACGGCCCTCGCCGCCTGTCTCCCGGACGAGGGGTTCCACCCCGGCTGGAAGGTCGATGGCACGCCCGAAACATTCGGTCGTGACACGCTGTATGAGCATATCAACGGGGAAGCGGAGCTGTATCTTCCTTACGGATTCGAAGAAGCCGTCGCCGGATATTATATCGACATGAATACACCAAAATCCGGAGTCGCGGTCGATATCTACCGGATGGGTTCACCGCTGGATGCATTCGGCATCTACTCGAGGTACCGCAATCCCGAGGCCCTGCCGACGGGCCCCGGGGTCGAGGGCGAGAGCTCGGACACCCAGGTGTCATTCTTCCAGGACCGGTATTTCGTCCGCATCACCTCATCCGGCAGGGTCCATCCGACGAGAGACGTCCTGCAGAGCTGCGCGAACGCGGCCGCGGCGAAGCTCCCGTCACCGGCTTCCTGGCCGTCTGAGCTCGCCATCATCCGCGCAGGGGAATCGGTCCCCCGCACCGAGCAGTTCGTGACGCAAAGCCTGCTGGGCTATCGATTTTTTCCCCGCGGACTCACGGCGGATGCAACCCTGGACGGGAAGCCGGTCAAGCTGTTTGTGGTTTTCACCGACTCCCCCGCCTCGGCTGCGGCCTGCCTCGACGCCTACGCGGCTTCGGGGCTTCAGCCGGGTGGCAAGCCCGCCGCACCTTCCGCCTCAGGCACCCATGACGCGTTGTCCGTGCAGGACCCCCTTTACAAAAACGTGATCATCCGGCAATCCGGCAGCCGACTCTTCGGCATCGCGAAAGCGGATGACCCGGCAAAAGCCGCCGAGCTGCTCGAACGCTGGATCTCCCGCGTGGAAAGCCCCGCCCCGTGACGCGCCCGATGAAAACCCTCCCGCTGCTGTTCCTTGCGCTGGCCCTGGGGGTGTTTCCCGCCGCGGCAGAGGACTCACCGGCCACCGCGCGGATCTGGCACGAGATCGACTCGCTCAATCGGGTCTTCAGAAGCCGCGTGGCATCGATGCCGGAACCTCTCCTGGAAGGGTGCTTCGTGAAGGCCGTGGAGATCCTGCGGGATCCCGCGCTCGGGCAATCCCTCGAAAGCGCCCGGGAAGCCGCAATCATCTACGGGAATTACCGGGAGATGGATGCCTTCACCGAGCGATGCAGGCCGGCCATAGACCTGTTCGTTCTCGGAGAATCCGACAATATCGGCATAAATATACCAGCTTTTATTGAACGGTGTCATCCCGACAGCCGGCTCCTGGAGTTTTTCCTCCTCGCCCGGGACGGGTTCTTCATCACCGAGCGCATCCCCGGCACGGCACACTTCCCGAAATGGATCGAACGGACCGAGTCCAGCTTCCAGGGCCGCATCCTTCCCGAACGGGCGAGACGCTCTCTCGCCCTCTGGAAAGCAGTTCGCCCGAACGCTTCCGGGATATTCGCCGACATCGCGAGGGAAACGATCGCCACCCTCGAGCCGGGTCCTTGACTCGCACGGCGAGGGTATCTATGCTGTCCCCAGACCTCGCCCCAACCGCCGAAACCGGAGGTTCCCCCATGCGCGCCCTGAAGCTCCCCCTGCTGATCGCGGCTCTGTCGCTCGCATCGCTTCTTCCCGTCCAGGCCGAACGGGAGAGGGCGAACCGGGCAGATCTCGACGAGCTGGAGATGAATGAGTCCGGACCGGTCGCCAGATTTCGCGACACCGTCCTTCAGCAGATGGTCGAACAAATCCAGAAAGGGCTGGAAGCCGAGGCAAAGGCAGGAATCATCAGCCTGAAGGATGACGAAGCCTACCGGCTCGAACTGGGCCGTCGCCTCGAGCCCGTCAAGAAGAAATGCGAAGAATTCCGCCTGACCCTCGAGAAGCCGGAACATCGGCTGTTCCTCGACTTCACCCAGCTCGGCCTGTTCGCCTCCACCGGCCAGCTTGCCTGGGTGGAAGCCCTCACCGAAAACTGGGAGGGGGATGTCGGGGACGACATGGTCGTGTCCGTCGCCCAGGCGCTCGTCCAGAATGGCACCGCGCCCTCCCCCCTCACGATGGAGCGCCTCCGGGGAATCGCCGCCAGCGGCCCGGCAGATCTGATGGCCGGAGCGAAACGACTGCTCAACCCCTTCTTCCTCAACCCGGTCGGCCTCGCCTTCCCTCCGTTCCCGGCTGGCAAGACGACTCTCGACGGAAAGCCGCTTTCCCTCGAGCGCTTCCGCGGGAAACTCCTCCTCGTCGATTTCTGGGCGACCTGGTGCGGTCCCTGTAAGGCCGAGCTGCCGCATCTCACGGCCGCATACGACACCTACCGGGATAAGGGCTTTGCGATCGTCGGCATCTCCCTCGACCAGGAGCGGGCCGAGCTGAACAAATATATTGGCGAACATCACATCGCCTGGCCCCAGTATTTCGATGGGAAAGGCTGGGAAAGCGATGTCGGAGCGGCCTATGCCATCCAGTCGATTCCCGCCATGTATCTTCTCGACGGCGCCGGGCAGGTCATCGCCTTCGGTGAATCCCTCCGTGACGGCGGACTCGCGAAGATTCTGAAGGAGCGGCTCGGCACCGGGTCTGGCGATGGCAGATAGCCGGGGCACCAAGTCCCCGGCGTTCGTTGTCAGGGCCGTCGTGATCCCGGCGCTCCTGCTGTTCGCTCTGAATCATTTCTGGTTCGGGTTCACCCTGATCCGCCCGTTTCCCAGATCGATCCTGGTCCTTGCCGGGATCTTCGGTCTCCTGCTCACCGCGTATGAGGCCCTCACCGGCACCACCAAGTTCGGCCGGCCGGTCCGGCTTGCGGACCTCTCCCCGGGCGATTTCTCGAGGCTGAAGACGGTTTCCCTCGGCGATGTGCTCGCCAACGTCGTGTTCAGCCTTCTGGTCGCCTATGTCTCGATCCTCACCCTCAACGGCCTGATACCGCTCAAAAGCGTCGGCCGCGACACGACGGTGATCGATATCACCCGGCATGTTTCCCGGACGAAAAGCGGCGGCTCATCCGAAACGCACCAGCTCGTCGTCGACTCCTGGGACGAGAAGGGGAAAATTATCGTCCTCGATATAGATAGAACGACGGGGCTGAAGCTGAACAAGGGGGCTCCGATCCATATCGACACGCGCATCGGCCTGCTGGGCCTGGAGTTCTACCGTTCCCGGCACCAGAGTTTCACCTTCCGGAACGGGTATCGGCCCCCTTTCGCCCAGCCCGCCCCGTGAGGCCGGCCGGGTCCGGCTGGACTGCGCCATCCGGGCGCCGCCGGCCCACTTCCCGCATCCTGCGGGTCGGGTTTTCTTCTCCGAAAGCAGCGGGGGTGGTAGAATGCCCCGGGAGCAAGCCATGAACGATATCGGAACCATCAGCAGGGCGCGGGAAATCTTCGACAAGCTCGTCACGGACGGCCTGGCCGGCATTCAGGAGTTCATCGACAACCGCAAATCCGAAGAGCTGTTTTTGGATTTCAAGCGGTCCAGCGACAACGGCCGGGGCCGCAAACTGTCGGACCACGACCGCGACAATTTCGGCAAAGCGCTCTCGGGCTTCGCCAACGCCGAAGGCGGCGTGATCGTCTGGGGCATCGACTGCCGCGCCTCCTCTTTCGGGGATGTCGCCTCGCGCGTCGTCCCCATCAGCGATCCGCTCAAATTCCTCAGCCTGCTCCAGGGGGCCGTTTCAGGGCTCACCATCCCCCCCGTGCCGAACGTGAGCCTGCACGCGATCGTCGACCCCGTCACCGGGGAGGGCTTCGTCGTGTCGCTCATTCCGCAGAGCGACCTCGCCCCGCACCAGGTCGTGCGCAAGGTGCAGTATTACATGCGGGCCGGGTCGGATTTCATGCCCGTCCCGCACGCCGTTCTCGCCGGCATGTTCGGCAAACGGCCGCAGCCCCGCATCACGTATCGCAAACTCTATGGAAAAACCCTCGTCAAAGGGGAGTTCCTCGAGTGCAATCTTTCGGTCCTGCTCAAAAACACGGGGCGCGGCATCGGAAGGGATATTTTTATTTCCGGCAGTATGGAAACCCCCGGACCAAACTGCTCCGCCCAACTGATGCCGGGCGAATCGGCGGAATGGACGGGCAAGGTTTCGTTCGGCACGCACGTTTCCCTGATCTCGCAGAGCGAGCTGCGGATCCCGCCCGGAGCCTATTCGATCCCCCTCTCGATCAGCCTGGCCCTCAAGCCCCCCTTCGAGTCCGGCTTCGCTTTCCGCGGCAGCTTCGGCTGCGACGGGGATTCGGTGCACGAACTCCTGATCGAGGCGGCACCCGACCAGATTCACCGGGCCTACATGCAGTGCCAGGCGTCCCGGCCCTCCGCCGATCTGACCGAAATCGCCCCGATCCTTTTCGGAGAGGAATGAACCGATGAACCGGCTCCGCCACCTGATGCTCCTCGTTGCCATCCTGCTCTGCGTCGCCACGTCGGCCTCTTCCGCCGAAGCCCCGGGAACACGGGAATCCGCCGTCCTGAAAATGTTTTTTGCCGGCGACGTGAAGGACCACGACGCCGTGTTCGCCGAAAGCCTGCTGAAGCTGGCACCGGCAGCGAAGCTGGACGAGATCCGCGATCTGTACCGCGGGAAACTGGGTGAGCTGCGGGAAGCGGCTGTCCGGGACGGGTCCTGCGACCTTCTCTTCTCGCGAGGCAAAGCGCCATGCAAGATCCATATCGATGCAAATGGAAAAGTCGATATGATCTGGTTCGGCGCCTGGAGCCTCTTCAACGATGATCCCGCGACGCTCGCCGCCGAGTTCGGGAACCTCCCGGGCACGGTTTCGGTGACCGTTCGCCGCGACGATGCGGAGCGCCTGTTCGCCCTCGAGCCCGACCGGCCCCTGGCCGTCGGTTCGGCCTTCAAGCTGTACGTCCTGAAAGCGCTGGAGACGGCATCGACGGCCGGCCGCCTGTTTCCCGAAACGGTGGCCCGGCTGGACCCTGCCCTGAAAACGCTCCCGACGGGCATCTGCCAGGATTGGCCCGCAAGCACCCCCGTCACCCTCGCCACCCTGGCCAACCTGATGATCTCGATGAGCGACAACACGGCGACCGACCACCTCATCGCGATTCTCGGACGCGAAGCCGTCGAAGCCGTCGCCCCCGGGCGGATGCGGCCGTTCCTGACCACGATGGAGATGTTCCGGCTCAAATTCACGCCGGACAAGGCCCGTGCCGAGACGTTCGCGAAGGCCGGCCCCGAAAAGCGCCGTGAGATGCTGGCCACCCTCGGCACGGCAAGCGTCTCCTTCTCGGATATTCCGAAAGATCCGGCGTTCATCGACAGCATCGAATGGTTCGTCACGACGGACGAGCTGTGCCGGGTGATCCACGAGCTGCGCGCGCACCCCGCCACGGGCATCAATCCGGGGCTCGTCGAGAAGAGCCGGTGGCACCGCGTGGCGTTCAAGGGCGGCTCCGAGCCCGGCGTGCTGAACTACACCCTGGCCCTGCAGAAAGCCCCCGCCTCGCCGACCTACGCCCTTTCCGCAACCATCAACGACCCCGCGCGCGAGGTCGACACGAAGGGCTTCACGGAACTCGTCCTCCGGCTCATCAGCCTGATCGAGGAAGGCCGGCTGTCCGCTCCGGCTACCCGCTAGCCCTCCGTCAGGCACCTCGGAAAGCCCGATCGAGCCAGTCTCTCCTAATAGGGGGGAATACCCGGGTATACTTGTCAGATAAGGCTGATCCATCGTCTTCACGAGGAGTTGTGTATGAAGCATCGCACCTCGATTTCCGGGACGTTCCTCATCGTGCTGCTGCTCATCGCGACATCGGCTGCCGTTTTCGCGGCCGGCGAGGATCTGCGTATCTGCGCCCCGGGGGAAGATTTTCTCATCATCGGCCATATGGGTGCGCCCCTGCACGCGGTCGAAAACACCCTCGACGGATTCAAGAAGGCCCTCGATCTCGGCGCGAACGCCATCGAAACGGATCTTTCCCTGACGAAGGACGGCGAGGTCGTTATCTGGCACGACTGGAGCCCCAACTCCACCGTGGCACTCGTCAGACAGGCCGGCAAGCAGGGGCTTCTCGCGAGGCCGTTCAACCCGAACATCGGCAACTCCATGCGGCGTCCCGTTCCCGAGCTGACCCTCGCCCAGCTCCGCGAGCATTTCGGCTACACGTGGCGAACGGAACGGTCGGGAACCAGCCTCAAGCTTTCCGCACGCATCCCCACCATCGAGGAGTTCTGCTCCTGGATGGCGGGAGAAGATCGACTGAAGCGGGTTTTCTTCGACATCAAGATTCCCGACGGGAAGACCGAGTTCGTGAAGCCGCTGATCACCCGCGTTGCAAAAGCCATCCGCGAACGTGGCCTGGAACAGCGTGTCATCCTCATGTCGCCCTATCACACGATTCTCTCGGAAATCGCCCCGCTGGCGGCAGAATCGAATCTGCCCCTTCTGCACGATCAGGAGCTCCCCGGGGTCGTCATCGTCAACTGGAAAAAATTCTCGACCGTCGCCGGGGCAATCGAACTGAAACTCGGCTGGGGCGCCGTCGGCCGACCGGTCGCGACGCTGAACGGGTACTCGATCTACAAGAAGATCCTGCAGTATGACATGAAGCTCGCCCGCATCCACAATTTCAACAAGGGCGAGCCGCCGATCGAGGGCGTCATCGCGTGGACCCTCGACAAGCCCGGCGAGATGCGCGAAGTCATCAGGCTCGGGGTCAAGGGCATCATGACGAACCGCCCCGATCTCCTCCAGGAGATCGTATCCTCCTGGAAAGAGTGACGTCCACCAGGATCGAAATCAGCTTCTTCTCCCGCATTTGAGCGTCCGGGCGGATACCACGAGATCACGGACAGCGTCGGGAAGCCGCTGCTCCTGCCACGCACGCTCCTTCCCGACATCGCCTCCCCCGAGCTCGACCGCCCTGAGCGCATACTCTGCCGCCGCCAGACAATGGTCGGCCATGTGAGCCGTTCCGGCGGCGTGACCGGCCGCCCGCGCTCCAGCGGCGGAAGCGGCATCCCCCGCTTCCCGAGCGGCTGCATGCGCTGCAACGGCCAGCTTCCGTGCCATACCGACGGAATTCTCTCCACGAGCCCAAGCTTCCGCGCCGGCCACGGCCTCGGAGGGCCGCCGGTCATTGTCATCCCTCCAGAACCGTCGGATGACCCGGCCGGCACACTCTGCGGCCCAGAGGGCCAGCAGCCGGTGATCTTCGATGAACAGCGGCCCCCCTCGATGCGAGGCGACGAATCTCCGGTCGCGCATGTTCCCCCCTTTTCCGAACGTTCCAGGGTTTTTCCATCCCCCTGAACAATTTTGTCCGGCATGGCAGGCGGTCTCACCGCCAGGAAAAAACCCGGCCTGACGGCCGGGTCGATGGAAGCGCAATGGATTGAAATCAGCGAATCAGAGATCGAACAGCTTCTTCAGGAGCTTGCAGGTTTTCTCGTAGAGTTGATCGAGCTTGTCGAACAGGGCATCGATCCGGTCCTGGAGGGATTTGAGCCCGTCATCCGTTTTCGGCGGTACGGAGCCGCCGGGCGTGGTGCCGGAGCTCGCCTTGTGCTTGAACGTGCGCTCAAACGCCGGAATGAACTTCTTCGTCTCGACGTTGTAGGTGCGCACGACGGCAGCCTCGGGAGTGAGCTTCAGGAGGCGGATCCAGGGCGTATCCCCCGTGACGGCCGAGACATGGATCCCCGTGACCTTGCCGACCTTGTTGGCATCGGAATGGAAATCTTTCTGGCCAGCCCGAATGTGGAGATGGCCGGCAACCCAGAGAAACACCTGGGGATTGTCTTTCAGGAGTTCCCGGATCTTGTTTTCGGGCTGGAGCACGCCGAGATTGGTTTCACGCTCGTAACTTTTCGCGAGCGGGGCATGGCAGAACACGATGGTCGGCATTTTCGGGTTCGCGGCGAGGGTCTCGCGGAAAAACTTCATCGTCGCATCGGAGAGCTCGGTCAGCGGCTTGCTGTCGAGCTCGTCGGTGGGCAGGAAGACCAGCAGATGTCCGCCCATTTTCCGGGCATAACGGATCGACTTCAGCTTCACCGCTTTGCGAAACCGTTCGAGCTTCGCCCGTTTGCCTTCGGGGGTGCCGCGGATCTTGTCGCCGTTTTTGTTGAAATAGTCGCGGTACATGAAGTCGTGGTTGCCGGGAACGGCCAGGATGGGATCCTCGAAGCCGGCGAGCAGCTTTTCCAGTCGCTGGTATTCTTCTTCGGTTCCGATTTTGTCACAGAGGTCGCCGGTGATCGCGACGAACGAAACATGGGGCAGCCGGTTGACGGCCTCCACCATCCGGCGGTTGGCCTTGATGTTCGCGTCGCGCACGTGCAGATCGCTCGTCACCGCGATCGTGACGTCGGAGGAGAGCTCCGCGCCCGTCGTTCCCTGAGCCTGGATACTCTTCTGGATGCTGAAGGTCTCAACACCCCCCTCCCCCATCGCCGGCTGCTCGACCAGGTCGATTCCTTCGTCCTGGGCGGTCGCAGGCCAGGGGGACGCCACGAAGCACGTCAACAGGAGCGGGAGGGCAAGTATCGATCGGGGCACTCGGAATTTCATGGGGAGGCCTCCATTGATAGGTGATTTCCTTCATAATACCCGACTCTGCCGGGAAAGTTTGCAGCAGGGGGGAAGATTTCTTCGTTCCCGCTCCACTGGACGTACCCCCGGATCATTCTTATAATTCATGTATATCTGCGACAGCGGGGAGAATCTATGCACCATCGGCCCACCCTTCGAAGGCCGTTTCTGCCGTATCTTCTGACACTGGCGGTTCTGTTCTGGCTCGCCGGGCCGGTCCTCGCCGGTGTGACGTTCCAATACGAGCGTGCCGTCACCGACGCCTGGGGCAACGAGGTCGGCTACCAGTCGGTGCTCGTCACCAGCCCCGACCAGCTCCCGACGGGAAGCCCCTGGCGGGCGTATTTCACCAACAAGGTCGGCACGTATACCCTGTGGGAATACACACAATTGATCGGGAAGAGCCTGGCCCAGCCCCTCACCCTGAAGTTCAGCGACCGCAACGCGGTTTCGTCTTCGTATCGCTCGACCACCGGATATAATATCAGTCTCTATAAGCATGTCACCCAGTATAGCTCCGACGACAGCAAGAAGTTCGTTTTCCTGCACGAGATGGGGCATGTCGCGATGCTGAACGCATATCCGGGCGGCTACTCGTTTTCGGGGCTGAACTACGGATCGGACAACGTCCACACGCTGGACGAGATTCTTCCGAACACGAACACGGCCTGGATCGAAGGTTGGGCGAATGCGTTCGCGGCGCTGAAGAACAACGGCAAGGTGTTTTCCCTGGCATTCGGCAGCGACACCCTGACCGCGTTCCTCGTCAACAACACGTTCGACGAGATGAACCGGAACGAGCTGTTCATCGGCAAGACCCTGTATGACATCATGCTGACCTTCCCGGGCGGCAAGGACAAGGTGTTCAACGTGATTTCCGCCACCGGGCCGCACACCTCGATGCGCGACTTCTGCCGGGCCTACATCCGGTTGTATCCGGCAGACCAGGTGGCGTTCGCGAAGCTGCTCGACAAGAACGGTTACAGTAAGGCGTCGTTGTCGCAGATGCTCGATTACCTGAACAACGGCTCGAACACGGTGAGCCGCGAGTTCTACTCCTACCTGCAGCAGCGCGGTTCGATCCCGGGCGGCACTTCGACGACCTCGACCGCCTCGACCCAGACCACCCCGAAGAAGTCGTTCTGGTCACGCATTTCCGACTTCTTCTCGAACCTGTTCGGGAACCGCACGCCCGCCGTTGCCGCCTCGCCCGTGGCCCCGACCATCCAGGCTTCGGTGTCGGTCAGCCCGGAAGTCGTTCCCAGCAGCGAGGTTCCGACATCGCAGACCTCCCTGTCGCCGATCGCCCCCGACGAGGCGACATCCCCCGCGGCAACGGGCTCCACGATGGATCTGGCCGCCGCGCAGGAAGAATACTTCGCCGCCTTTGCCGCCTACAATGCGGCGCTCAGCCGCCGCCCGGCCGATCCGGCCGCCGTGAAGGAGGCGCTCGCCCGGTTCAAGGCTGCCAAAACCCGCCTGAACACGCTGAAGGATGTTCTCGGCCGCTGAGGCTTCCGATCCATTTCCGATCCGACATCAAACTGGCCCCGTCATCTCGACGGGGCCGGTTTTGTTTTATTCGTATCCGGATTTATCCGCGCAGGGGGCCTGCCTCCTCCGGCCGGTCGGGATTCGACAGGCCACCGAAGCGGATCAGCAGACCCGCCACCAGGCCGACGATCGCGAGACCGCCGAGCCACTCGAGCCAGCGAAGGCCGAGGGTGCGCCGGAACAGCGCCATGATCGCGGAGAGGGCGACACCGACCGTGCTGAACGCGAAAAACCAGATCATTTTTTCGCCTCCAGGCCGTCCCGCCAGCCGCGGACGAGGGGCCACGCGGGAATGAGCTCGAGAGCCTTCGTGAACGAATCCCGGGCCCGCGGCCCGAGGCCGGCCTCGGCCTGGAGCACCGCGAGGTTCGCCCAGCCGAAGGGGGTCGCAAACCCGGGCGGCGACTGACGGACGAGCCGTTCGAGCCGCCCGAGGGCGATCGCGCTTCCCCGCTCGTTCGCGGCGGCCAGGACGGCCCGGTTCAGGCTCATCGCCTCACGGAACACGTTCAGGGGCACGAGGAACGGGGGCTTTTCACCGCCGCAGGCCACCTCGACCGCGTCCCCGGCGGCCGCCATCGCCTCGTCGACGGCCTTCACCGCATCGCCGAGAACCGGCGCCGCACCGGCGGTTCCGAGGCTCGCCCGGAGTTTTCCGATCGGCCCGGCAAGGGCGGCCGGGGAGGTGATTTCGGGTATCCAGAGATGCAGCGCGCGTTCCCCCATGCCTGCCACGGGCGTGAACAGCAGCGCCCTTGGCATAAATACAGCTATATTTTTATCAGCATAGAATGGCAGGCTGCGCCCGACCGGGATAGGGGCAGAGATCGCGGCGACCTCGGCGTTCATCACCTGGCGCATCGCCGGGGTGTAGGTGGCGATGGCGTCCAGTTTTTTCCGGAGAGTTCCGGCGTCGGGCCGGGCCGCCACCTCGAGTTCCAGCCAGCCGTCGAAGGGCACGGTCACGCCGGCCGCCGCGTGCCGGACGGACCAGGTCTTGCCGGCCTCGAGAGCAGGAGCGCCCTGCCGGCCACCGTTCCGCGACCGGGCCGGCTCCGGCCAGTGGAGTTCGGCCGAAAGATCCGTGAGCGGGACTCCGCAACTGCGCAGCTCCGACTCGATGGCGACCTCACCCTTCGCGGGATTCCATTCGGTGACGTGCACGGTCAGCGCATGCCACTCGGGCAGCCGCACGTCTGGCGTGACGGCGAAGGCGGGGGAGCCGAGTCCCCCCGCGATTCCGAGGAGCAGGGCGGCGGTCGTTCCGAGGCGTTTCAGGGCGGTGGTCAGCATGGCGGCCCTCCCTTGTTCAGGCGGTTCAGGCGTTTTCCGGGGTTCCGGCGTCCGGCGTCTTGGGCTTGTTGTCGGTGCGGCGCAGGGTCGGGAAGAGGATGACGTCGCGGATCGAGGCGGAGTCGGTCAGCACCATCACGAGCCGGTCGATGCCGATTCCGAGGCCGCCGGCCGGGGGCATGCCGTACCGCAGGGCGGTCACGTAGTCCTCGTCCATCTGGTGGGCCTCATCGTCGCCACCGGCCCGCTGCCGGAGCTGATCCTCGAAGCGCATGCGCTGCTCTTCGGGGTCGTTCAGCTCGGAGAAGGCATTGGCGTTCTCGCGGCCGGCGATGAACATCTCGAACCGGTCGACCTTCGTCGGATCCTGGGCGTTGGCCTTGGCCAGCGGCGAGGTTTCCTTCGGATACTCGATCACGAAGGTCGGATTCAGCAGGGTGGACTCGATCTTCTCCTCGAAGATCTTCACGATGAGCTTGGCGCTGGTGTCGTTCTGCTCGATGTAGATGCCCTGCTCTTTCGCCTTCGCCGCGGCCAGTTCGCGCGGGCAGTTGAAATCGAGCTCGGGGCAGTTCGTGACCTCGCGCACCGCGTCGACCATCTTCAGCCGCTTCCAGGGGCGGCTGAAATCGAGCGTCTTGCCCTGGTAGGGCACCTTCAGGTCGGGGAAGAACTGCTTCGTGACCTCGACCACGAGCGACTCGGTCAGCTCGATCATGGTTTCCATGTCGCCGAACGCGTGGTAGGTCTCCATCATGGTGAATTCGGGATTGTGCTTGATCGAGATGCCTTCGTTGCGGAAGCTGCGATTGATCTCGTACACCCGCTCGAAGCCGCCGACCAGCAGCCGCTTGAGATACAGCTCGGGGGCGATGCGCAGGAAGAGGTCCATGTCGAGGGCGTTGTGGTGGGTGACGAACGGCCGGGCCGCGGCGCCGCCCGCGATCGGGTGCATCATCGGGGTCTCGACTTCGAGGTAGCCGCGGGCGTTCATGAACTCGCGGATGCTCTGCACGATGCGGCTGCGGCGGATGAAGGTGTCGCGCACTTCGGGGTTGGCGATCAGGTCGACGTACCGCTGACGGTACCGCTGCTCGACGTCGGTGAGGCCGTGGAACTTCTCGGGCGGAGGGTTCACCGACTTCGACAGCACCGTGACGGCCGTCGCGCGGAGCGTGATTTCGCCGGTGCGGGTGCGGAACATCATGCCTTCGATACCCACGATGTCGCCGGCATAGAGGCGCTTGAGCAGGGCGAACTCCTTCTCGTTCAGGACGTCCTTACGGAAGTAGATCTGGAGGCGGCCCTTCATGTCGGCGAGGTGGCCGAAGGCGGTCTTGCCCTGTTCGCGCTTGGCGACCAGGCGGCCGGCGACCTTGACCGGGCCCCACTCGAAATGTTCCGACGGGCCGTTGGCCTTTTCGGCGGCGTCGAACGCCGCTTTCGCCGCCTCGGTGTCGTGGGTACGGTCGTACCGGTGGCCGAACGGCTCGACGCCTTCGCTCCGGAGATTGTTGATCACGTCGAGCCGCTGCTGCTGCACGGAGTTCAGGTCAAGGCTGGTGCTGGTGGGTGCGTCCATGTCGTTCCTTCCTCATCGAATGAAACGGGGGCGAAGCGGCAGATGCCGTCGCCCCCGAAGCTTGCCGAGTTCCTTGCTCAGATCTTGCGGACGTTCACGGCCTGGGGGCCCTTGGGGCCTTCCTCGACCTCGAACTCGACCGTCTGCCCCTCTTCGAGGGAGCGGTAGCCGTCACCGGTGATCTGTTTGTAGTGCACGAAGATGTCCTTCCCGCCGCTGTTGTTCTCGATGAAACCGAAGCCCTTGGCGTTGTTGAACCATTTTACCCGACTCTGCATGACTCTACTCCTTGGTGATACTGTGATACTGATACGATGAATGCCGGATGAAGGCGGGATCGGATCGCCCCGTGGCTCGCCGGGTTTCCAGTGAGATGGGAGATCCCATCCCGGCGCGCGAAGGATATCACAGGAGGCCGGGGAATGCAACTCAGGATCGGGTCGAGAGGTCGATTTCGCCGCCTTCCTGACAGGCGAAGCATGACAGGTCGGCTGAGGCCGCGGTGATCATGGCCCGGCATGCGTCGACCCGCCGGTCGAGCTCGTCATCGGACCGGTCGGGATCGTGATGGAACAGGCCCAGTCGCCTGACCCCCGCATCGATCGCCAGCTGCGTCGCGTCGGTGAAGGTCGAGTGGCCCCAGCCCCGGGTGACCCGGTATTCCTCGTCGGTGTACTGCGCGTCATGCACCAGCAGGTCGGCCCCGCGGCAGAACTCGACGTATTTCTCGCGGGAAAGACCGCCCGCATGGGGAAACGCGGGCTCGTTGTCGGTGAGAAAGACAAAGCTCGCCCCCCCGCACGACAATTTGAACCCGTACCCCCCGTTGGGGTGGCTCAGCTCGATCGCATCGAAATCCATCCCTGCGATGCAGCCGGTATGCGAACCGTTCTGGCCGAGCCGGAAGTTCGCCTTCATCACCGTGAACTCGACGGGGAAGAAGGGCGGGGTCATCTGGTGGGTGAGGTAGTTCCGCAGCGAGTTCTTCGCATTGGGACCGCCAAAGACATTGATATTATATTTTTCAAAATAAGCTGGCGTGAAAAAGGGGAACCCCATCAGGTGGTCCCAGTGGGAGTGCGTGAGCAGCAGATGGATCTCGGTGGTGTTCTTTTCCTTCAGGAGCTGCTTTCCCAGGGCCCGGATGCCGGAGCCGGCATCGATGATCATGACGCCGCCGCCCGGCGGCCGCAGCTCGACACAGGTGGTGTTCCCGCCGTAGCGGAGCGTATGCGGGCCTGGCGCGGGAATCGAGCCCCGGCAGCCCCAGAATTTGATCTTCACCTCTCGTCCTCCGATCAGTACCAGCCGATCGCGTTTCTCTCGTCCGAGATTACCAGAGTTCCTGACGCGAGGCAAGGGTTGTGTGGATGTCTTCACCGGAGAGGTTTCGGATAGAGGTGGTTATAGTTTTCTCCGTAGATGGCGGACAGGGCGGGGCGCGTTGCAATTTTCGGGCATGTTGGGTATCGTGCACAGGTCTGCAATCGAAACGGAAACGGCGCCCTTGACTACACCAGCAGCATCCGACACACGCTCCGGGCCGGGATCTCCGGCGATGTCGCCGCGCCGTCTCGCCGCCGATCTTCTCTGGCAGTTCAAACGCCCGTTCCTGCTGGCGATCCTTTCGCTTGCCGTGGTGGATGCGTTCGACATCGTGCCGCCCCTCCTGATCAAGGCTGCCATCGACGGCCTGGAAAAGGGCGCCGGCATGCCGCTCCTCTGGAACCTGGGGGGCCTGTATCTGCTTGCGGCGGTCGGCCAGGCGGTCGGCCGGTATGCCTGGCGCCAGTATTTCATCGGAACCAGCCACGCGGTCGCCTTCGAGCTGCGGGCGCGACTGTATCGGCACGTGCAGACGCTTCCATACGGCTATTTCACCCGGATGAAGACCGGCGAGCTGATGTCGCGCCTGACGAACGACATCGACGAGGTGCGCCAGATGTTCGGCCTTGGTCTTCTGCTGATCATGGATACGCTGTTCTATTTCCTCTGGATCCCCGGCATCATGTTCTGGCTGTCCCCGAAGCTGACGCTGTATGTGCTCGCCCCCACCCCGCTGATTCCGCTGTTCGTCGTGCTCATCGGCCGGCGCATTCACACCCGCTCGGTTCGGGTGCAGAAGCGGCTTGCGGATCTCTCAGCCCATGCCCAGGAGGCGATCGGAGGCATCCGGGTCATCAAGGGATTCCGCCGTGAAGAAGCCCAGGAGAAGATTTTCACGGATGTCAGCCGGTCGCTGATGGACGACCAGCTCCGGCTGGCGAAACTGGAAGCCCTATTCCACCCGGCCCTCGAGCTGGCGATGGGCCTCGGAATCTTTCTGCTGATCTGGGCCGGCGGCAGCCAGGTGCTGGCCGGGGCGATCTCGCTCGGCGCCTTCGTGGCGTTCCAGTCGTACATCCTCAAGCTGGTCTGGCCGATGACGGCCCTCGGCATGGCCATCAACATCGCCCAGCGCGGCATGGCCTCGCTCGTCCGGAGCATCGAAGTCCTTTCCGAACCCTCCGAGGAGGCCGGGCCGGAAGCGGTTGCATCGCCGCCCGTCACGGGCGCGATCGAGATCCGGCAGTTGAAATATACCTATCCGGATGGAACACGCCCGGCGCTCGAAGGCATCGACCTGTCGGTCGCGGCCGGCCAGACGCTCGGCATCGTCGGGCCGGTCGGAAGCGGCAAGACGACCCTGCTCAACCTCGTCATGCGACTCCTCGACACGCCCCCGGGCTCGATCTTCATCGACGGGAAGGACGTGTGCGATCTGCCGGTGGCGGCGGTTCGCAGCATGTTCGGCGTCGTTCCGCAGGACGCGTTCCTGTTTTCCGAAACGGTCCTGGAAAATATCGCGTTCGGTATGAAAGACCGGAACGACCTCGCCCGGGCGCGGGAGTGCGCCCGCATCGCGCGGCTTCTTCCCGAGATCGAGGCGCTTCCACGGAGCTTCGAAACCCAGCTCGGCGAGCGGGGCGTCAACCTGTCGGGCGGCCAGAAGCAGCGTCTGACCCTCGCCCGGGCCCTGGCCGCCGACCGGCCGGTGCTGGTGCTCGACGACACGACGAGCGCTGTCGACGCCGACACCGAGGAGCAGATCCGGCGTGAGCTGGCCCGCGTCCGGGCCGGCCGCACCACCCTGATCGTCTCGCACCGGCTCGCCTCGGTGCAGGATGCGGCGCTCATCGTCTACCTCGACGAAGGCCGCATCGTCGAGCGCGGCACCCACGCCGATCTGCTGGCGGCCGGCGGCCGGTACGCCCGGCTCTGGAAGAAACAGCAGCTCATGGACTCGTGGAGGAGCACCCCATGAGCGATCGCTACGTCCAGGACGACGAGATCGTCGGAACGGTGTACGACGCGCGGCTGATGCGCCGCCTCATCCCCTTCATCCGGCCGCATCTGAAGGCGGCAATCGCAGCCGTGATGCTGGTTTTCCTGGGCATGGGGATGTTTCTCGTGAATCCCTGGGTGCTCGGGCGGGTCGTCGATCTCGGGATCCGGGCCGGCGACGCCGCGGCCGTCACCCGGCTGGGCCTCATGTATGGGGTCCTCGAGCTGCTGATCTTCCTCGCGGCCTGCGGGCAGAATTATCTGCTGCAGTATGTCGGCCAGCAGGTGATGCTCGAACTGCGCACCCGCCTGTTCCGGCATCTGCAGCGGCTGCCGGTGCGGTTCTTCGACCGAAACCCCGTGGGCCGTCTCGTCACGCGTGTCACGAACGACGTCGCGGCGCTCGGGGAGCTGTTTTCCTCGGGACTGGTCGTGGTCCTGGGAGACGCCGTCGTCCTCGTGGGAATCGCGGCCGCCATGCTCCTGCTCGATCCCCTGCTGGGCCTTGCGACGCTCGCGACCCTTCCGCTGCTGGTCGTCGCGGCAGTGTATTTCCAGTCCCGCATTCGCACGGCGTACCGTCTCGTGCGACAGCGGCTGGCCCGCCTGAACGCGACGCTGGCAGAAAACCTCTCGGGCATGAAGATCATCCGGATGTACCAGCGGGAGGCCGATCGCGAGAAGGGGTTTGCCGAGCTCAACGCCGGGCATCGGGACGCCCAGCTCCAGTCGCTGTTTCACCATGCGATTTTTTCCCCGACGGTGACGGTGATCAACGCCGTGACGATCGTGATCGTGATGCTGCTCGGCGGCTGGATGGTGCAAAACGGCCAAATCAGCATCGGCGTGCTGGTCAGCTTTCTCGCTTATGCCCAGTTTTTCTTCTTTCCGATCCGGAACATCAGCGAAAAGGTGACGCTGTTCCAGAGCGCCATGGCGGCCGCCGAGCGGGTGTTCGCCCTTCTCGACGAGCGGGAGGAGGAGGGGCTCGAGGAAGGTGCGGCTCCGCTCCGGTGGCGGGGCGAGATCGCGTTCGATCGCGTCGTGTTCGGGTATGACCCGGCGAGGCCGGTGCTGCGCGACATCAGTTTTCGGATCGAGGCCGGCGAATCGGTGGCCATCGTCGGCCACACGGGTGCCGGGAAAACGACGCTTGCATCTCTGCTCCAGCGGTTTTACGAGATCGACGCGGGAACGATCACGATCGACGGGAACCGCCTCGACGGTTATTCGAAAGACGCGCTGCGCCGCGGGATCGGCGTCATCCAGCAGGATGTCTTCATCTTTTCCGGCAGTGCGATCGAGAATGTCCGGCTCTGGAACGATGCTCTCGATGAGCGAAGCGTGCTCGCCCACGCCGAGAAGGCCCGCGCGGCAGGCTTCCTGCGGGCGCTTCCGGGCGGATGTTCCGGCGAACTGTACGAGCGCGGGGCGAACCTGTCGACGGGCCAGCGGCAACTACTCGCTTTCGCCCGGGCGCTGTGCGCCGACCCGCCGATCCTGATCCTCGACGAGGCAACCTCGGCCGTCGACACCGAGACCGAAAAGGCCATCCAGGAAGCCATCGAGACGATGTCGCACGGCAGAACCTGCCTGATCATCGCGCACCGGCTCTCGACGATCCGTCACTGCAACCGCATCCTCGTCCTGCACGACGGCCGCCTGGTCGAGCAGGGAACCCACGACGAACTCCTCGCCCGGGGCGGTCACTACGCCCGCCTCCACGAGATCCAGTTCGCCTCATCCTCCTGACGTCCGGCAGCCCGTCACCGATCCCATCGATTTTCGATTTCGCGGATGGTCCCTGCCAATTGGTGAATGATACTATTTGCACATATATCGAGGATGAGATACTATCTCGCGGAGAAATTTCGTACAACCCTTTTCTATAACATCGGGGCATTTTCCTGAAATGTCCGGCAGCACCGGCAGGTTTCCAAATCGCGCAAAGGTGTCATAGGTGATCCCCTTTCAGTCTTCCGAATCAGAAATCAAGCATCTGTCATGGCTTCCCGTCATAACAGCTTTTTTTCTCCTCTGGGGTTTGGCCTTCATCTTCCGAACGACATTTCTGATCGGGGATGTCCGTTACACCTGCCTGTTTGATGATGCGATGATCTCGATGACCTATGCACGCAATCTCGTCGATGGATACGGGCTGAACTGGGCTCGCTGGGGAGACCCCGTCGAGGGGTTCACACATCCTCTTTGGCTCGGATTCATGCTCATTCCCAACGCGCTCGGCATCCCCATCCCCTTGCGAAGTTTGTTTATCCAGCTCTTGAGCCTGGGAATCCTTGCGGCAAACCTGTGGGCCCTCGAGTCGTTCATGCGCCGGCACTGGCCAGACCTTCGCCTTGCGTCATTCGTGGCCGTAACGGCGACTGCCGCCTACTACCCCCTCAACCATTGGGCGCTTCAGGGAATGGAAACGGGCTTCCAAAGCCTCCTCCTCCTCCTTGGCCTGCGATACGCCCTCGACGGCGGCTCCAAAAGCTTTCTCAAACTCGCCCTGGTCGGAACAACGGCAACTCTTCTGCGCATGGATATGTGGATACCCACGATCATTCTGCTCGGTGCATTCTGGTCAACCTCGGGACTCTCTGACAGACGCACGCTCCTCGTGGGTATTGGCATTCTGGTGCTTCCCAACCTTGCCTATTTGGTATTCCGGTGGGGATATTTTCACGATATTCTCCCAAACACCTATTATCTCAAGATGACGGGTGGAAATCTCGAAATACGCATTCTTCGAGGGCTCGATGTATTCATCGAGTTTGCCCGACCGCTCTGGCTCCTGTTATTTAGTGCAGCTTTCACGGCCGCTGCATTCTGGAACTCGCTTCCTCAGGTCCGTTGGCTTTCTCTTCTCCTTTTCGCCCAATTTGAATATGCCGTGTGGGTTGGTGGAGATGCCTGGGAACAATCGTCGATCGGTGCCAATCGATTTACATCATTTGTGATGCCCCTCGTGTTTCTGCTGGCATCCCTGGGCCTGGACCGAACCGGCATCGTTCCACACAGGAAACGATTCGCCATCCTTTGTTCTCTGCTTCTGATCTGCATCAGTAACGGTTTTCTCGAAACTGGCTGGAAAGATCATTTTGAAAATTTCACCCTCCGCACGTGCCCGCACAACGTCGGCGCCCACCAAACCATTCTCAGGGACACGCTCGTCCTCAATGCTGCGATTTCCAAAACAACCCGCGTTGCCGTCACCTGGGCGGGCATTCCGGCATTCTTTTCAGACTATCAGCTTATCGATATTTTCGGATATAATGACCGGTTCCTTGCAAAATCCCGTGAGGCTCGGGAAACACGGTTTGAAAATCCGAGCATGTTCCAGCCCGGTCATATGAAGTTCAGTCTGCATCACACCTTCGATGATCTCGCTCCGGATGTTATATATTTTTCCGGATATCTATCATCAGAATTCGAGGCGCAAGAACTCATCTCTCGAGGCTTTCGCAAAGATGGAATCTACTGGCTCCGTTCAGGGTTCATCCCCCAACGCCCCCTCTCCCCGACCTCTCCCTGACACTCCAGCGATTCTTCCGCCGATCTGCTCATAATCCCAAGCACCAAGGCATTGCCAATGACTTCAACGTGATGCCGACGGCGCCGATCAGGGCTCTGTTTTCGTGCCACTGAGGGAAGCCGTCGGGGGGATCGAGGACAAAAAGGGGGCGGCTGATCAGGGTTTGCGAATGTGATAGACTGATCGGACAGAGCTGGAAATCGAGAGGATTCATCGGCCATGGCCAGGCTTATCGTGTTGATGCCGCGCGGAAAGCGGCTCGTATACGAGATCGAACGGGAAGCGACGATCGGCCGCAACGCGGATAACACGATCAGCATTCCCGAGCTCCACATCTCGAAGTCCCACTGCCGTATCACGGCGGTTCCGGACGGGTACCAGATCGAGGATCTCGGCTCGACGAACGGCACACACGTCGACGGGGTGCGGATCTCCACGCCAAATCCCCTCCAGAACGGGGCGCGCATTTCTCTGGGCGGGACGTCGTGTGTCTTTCTGATCGAAGACCGCCGTGTTTTGCCAGCCGAGGAGGCAGAATGCCCACCCATGCCGTTTCAGCCGGCGGTGCCGCCGCCTGCGGCAGGTCTCCAGAAGCCCGACAGCCTGCATGTGATGCAGGCCGTGTTCACCCCGAAACAGCCAGGCATGGTGCAAGGCCGGATCGCGTTTGAATCCGGCACGTTCCAGCCCGAGAAAGCCATCAGGGACGTCGAGTTCCTGCGCCGGGATTACGAGAAGCTCCGCATCGCCCACGAACTGATGCAGGCCGTCGGCCACGAGATCGACCTCGATCGGGTTCTCGGGCGGATTCTCGAATGCGTTTTCGCGATGCTGCCGGCGAATCGAGGTGTCGTATTGCTGTATGAGCCGGGCGGCAGCCTCGTTCCACGGGCGACCCGCATGCGCAAGGAGCGGCCGGACGAGGAATTCATGATTTCGACCTCGATGGTGAAGCGTATCGAGGAAGAGCACATCGGTATCCTGCTGCTCGACGCGGCCGGTGATCCGCGGTTCCAGTTCGCCCGGTCGGTGATTGCCCAGGGCATCCGGAGCGCAATGGCGGTGCCGCTTCTGTATGCGGACACCCTGCTGGGCATCGTCATCATCGACTCGCAGATCGCGACGCACGCTTTTTCCGAGAAAGATCTCCAGCTTCTCACGACCCTGGCCAGTCAGGCCGCGTTGCTGGTGGCAAATGCAGGCCTGGCGCGCAAGAATGAGGAAGCCGCCGAGTCCCGCGCTCGTCTGCAGAGGCTGTTTTCCCCCTCGATTGCCGAGTATGTCGCAAGTGGCAAGCTCGAGGTGAAGCAGGGCGGCGTACCGATGCGGGCTACGATGCTGTTTTCGGACATCCGCAACTTCACTTCGATGTCGGAAGCGATGAATGCCGAGGAAATCGTTCAGATGCTGAACGCCTACTTCGAACTGATGGTGGACGTCGTCTTTTCCTTCGACGGCACCCTGGACAAGTTCGTCGGAGACGGCATGATCGCCCTGTTCGGGGCCCCGGCGAAACGTCCCGACGATGCCATTCGCGCCGTCCGCACGGCGCTTCGGATGCAGGAGGCGCTGAACGGCTTCAATGCCAGCCGGGAAGCGGCAGGCAAACTCCCGATCAAGACCGGCATCGGCATCAACACCGGGGACGTGGTCGCCGGGTATATCGGCAGTTCGAAGGCGCTCCAGTACACCGTGATCGGGGCGCCGGTCAATCTCGCCAGCCGTCTTTGTTCGCTCGCCCGTGACGCGCACCGGATCATCATCAGCGAATCCACCTGGAGCGAGGTGCGCGACCGGTTCGACACCCAGGAACTCGACCCCGTACCGATCAAGGGCATCTCGGTCCCTGTCAAGACGTTCGCCGTTCTCGGAGAGCGGCACTGACGTCTGCCGGTTCGCGAACGGGCCGTGCGCCGGCCGCGAGGAGCAGGCGGTTGCCATGCCATTCCGGGGCATCGTCGGGCGGCACGAGCGTGAAGACGGGCCGTCCCAGTTTCCGCGCCCAGTCGGCCGTGATGAGCGAGCCGCTGCCTTCGGCGGCCTGAACGACCAGAACGAGATCGGCGAGAGCCGCCAGAAGTCTGTTGCGCGTCGGGAAGAAGCCGCGCCGGGGGGGCGTGCCGGGCAGCAGTTCGCTCATCAGTCCCCCGCTCTTCGCGACGCGATCGATCAGTGCGGCGTTGCAGGCGGGATACCTGACGTCGATGCCGCAGGCGAGCACCGCCGAGGTCCGCAGGCCCAGCTCCAGCGCAGCCCGGTGGGCAGCTCCGTCGATGCCCGCCGCGGCGCCGCTGAGAATCTCGCATGGCCACGACTCGCCGGCCGGCATGGCCTCGAGCGTCTCGAGGATGGCGCGAAGCCGACGTTCGGCATAGGGGGTGGCGCGCCGCGCCCCCACGATGCAGACGCGCAGGACGCCGGCCGTTTCCCATGCGCCGCGCAGGAACACGACGGGCGGGGGTTCGGTCAGGTCGAGAAGCCGCTCCGGGTACCCCGGTCCGCCGGCCCAACGGGCCGTCGCCCGGGCTCGGCGTGCCGCCGCGGCCCAACCATCGACCGGTCCCGGCCGTTTCCGGGACCGGGGAGAATTGAATATTTCTCGATATTCTTCTGTCGTCTGCCAGGCGGTGAGAGCGACGGCCGGGTGACGAAACTGCCGGATCAGGTCGATGAAACGCCGGGCACCGACGCCGGGCAGCCTGCTCAGCGCGACGGCAGCATCCAGCTCCGGAGACCGGCCGGTGGTTCGGCTCATGGGCGGCTCCTTTCGCGATGTAATCCGGGGGCGTCAGGGAGGAGGGGTGCGCCTCACCCGACGCGGGCGACGACGACGGTGATGTCATCAGCCTGGGGGGCGGGTTTCACGAGCAGGCGGTGCCAGTCGCGGATCGCCTGCTCCGTCCCGGCGGCCGATTCCCGCATCAGGGTGGGCAGCGTTTCGATGAACCGGGCGTATCCGACGGCCTGGCCGTCGACGGCCTCGGCCTCGATCAATCCGTCGGTGTACAGCACCAACTGGTCACCGGCCTCGAAGGCGAACGCGCTCGAGGTAAACGTGTTGCGTTTCGACGAGCCGAGCGGGAACGAGCGCTCGCCCTCGATCTGGATCGCCCGGCCGCCACGCACCACGAAGGGGTCGTTGTGGCCGGCATTCGCGTAGACCATCTGCATCCTCTTCCCGTCGAGAAAGGCGATGAAGCAGGACATCATGCGCTTTCGGTTGAGCACCTTCAGGAGCGTCGCATTGAGACTGGCAAGCAGCACCGCGGGATCGACCGACTGGGTCACCATGTGAGCCACCAGCGCCTTCGCCATGGCCATCACCATCGCGGCCCCGACCCCATGCCCCGAAACATCCCCCACCAGGAGCATCACCTGGCCGTCGGGCATGGGGAAAAAATCGTAATAATCACCGCCGGCCTGGGTCGCCGAGACACAGCTTCCGTGAATGCCGAACGGCCCCGCCTCGACCGCCTTCGTCGGGAACAGGCTTTCCTGGACGATCCGGGCGACTTCGAGATCGGCCATCCCCTCCATCATCTCGTTGAATGTCTGGGACAGGTCGCCCAGCTCGTCGTGATCGAGAATCGGCAGCCGCTTCTCGAACTCGCGCATGCGCAGCGAAGCCACGCCTGCCGCGAGGTTGCCGATCGGCTCGAGGAACTTCCGGGCCAGGAGGGTGCCGACGGTGGCTCCGGTGAGCAGAATCGCAAGACTGACGATGCCGACCATCCACTGCAGCCGGCCCAGCTCGGTCCGGATGAACCGGTCGGAGGTGACGGCGATCAGATTGATGCTCGACAGCTCCTGGCCGGGCACCCCCGTGAGCAGATACCGGCTGCCCTGCAGCTCCATACTGTCGCGAACCGTCTGGCCCTGGCTGGTGACCCGCGCCGCGAAGGCTTCGATCGCCGGAACCCGGGAAAAGCCCGTCGGGATGACGATCCGCTTATCTTCGCGATCGAACACGCCCCATCGGGTGTCGTCGAGCTGACGGCAGGTCGGTAGGAGATATTTCATCATATATTTTTTCTCGATCCGACTTCGCTGCCAGCCGGTCGAGAGCAGATACCGGACACGGCCCGTCGCATCCATGACCGGCAGCATGATCTGGATCGATCGGCGGCCGGTGAAGTTGTATTGGATCATCCGGCCCAGCGAGGAAGCGATATCAGCATACAACGACTCGACATCGATCCCGCCGGCGGTGGCAATCTGGAACGCCGGCGACTCCCGCACGTTTTCCATATCGTCGCTGCGATTGCCCTGATCGTCGGTGGGGTTGTACTGGCGGAACAGGTTCTTGTAGATCGGCTTCAGGAGTTTCCGGTTGCGCTCGTCGACGATGCCGACCGAACCATTGATATACTCGACATCGGCCTCTTCGTTCACCAGGAAACCGGCATCCAGACCGGTATGGGCCTGGAACCGCTCCATGCGGTCGACCATCGTGCCGCGCAGGGGGGCGCCGGCGGGAATGACGGGGCCGAGCATCCGCGTGATCAGTCGTTCGAGCTCGCCGATCATCATCGGCATGCGCCGATCGAAGAGCAGAAGCGATTTTTCCATCTCGTCATGCACCTGCTTCTCGAGAACCACCCGTTTTTCCCCCAGGTAGTCGCCCGCGACGAGGCTCATGAAGGCCAGCGGCAGCCCGACCATATACAGGAACAGGCCGACGAGTTTCTGCCGGATCGAGATATACGGCAGCCATTTCCCGCTCATCACCATCCATGTCGGGAAGGAGAGCAGAAGGAACAGGGTGATCAGCACGCCATTCAGCAGGACCCGCTTCTCGGTCACCTCTTTCAACCGGGTGACCGGGGAACGGACGAACACCTTCACCGCGGGAGAGAGCAGCACATGCGCCCAGGAGACATTGCCATCCGTAATGACGGCTTTCGGGGCGGCCGCGAAAACGGCGTTCACCCGCGCCAGGACCGCCGGATCAGCATCGTCGCCCACGATCCGGGCCCGGGTTCCGCCCGTTTCGTCGATGACGAATGCCTTCAGGCGCTTGGAATGCGCATTGAAATAGTTCACCCGGTCGATGGCGGCCAGAGCATCCCAGTTCGGTGGATAATTCACATGCGCAATGAGCATCCCACGCGGCGTCCAGGAGGAGACGACGACGAAGTGCCGCTCATTCTTGTGGGAAGCCATGCGAAGGGTGCCCAGCTTGAACTGGCCTGGCTGCAGAAGCTGTCCCAGATATGTCTGAAACAGCCCCCACTTTTGCTTGAGCAGGCCGTCATCGTCATTCCGAGTTTTCGCTCGCACAGCAGCGGCAAACCACCGCATCGTCGTCTTATACTCAAAACGGCCGCTGGGCAGAGTCCGATCGCACAGCTCCGATCGCGCCTCGCCGTTCCGGTCGATGTAGGTGAATTCGAACAGCCCCGGAAACCTGCGGTGCAGGTGAGCCCGATATCGCGCAAACGTTTTCTCCGGAGTCCGGCTGTTCACGAAGACGCGCTGGACGAGAATCCGGAAGATGCGATCCACGAAATCGTCGGTCCGACGGAACTGGTCGAAGCCGCTCACGACGCGTTCGAGACGCTCGTCGAGCCGGCGCTGCTCCTTCGCCTCGAGATCCCGCCAGATGTTGTGAAAGCCCAGCCAGACGAGCAGCAGCGGGATGCCGAAAAACACCAGGCAGAAGATCGCCCACCTGAATCTCGGGAAACGCAGACCTGTCGGTTCGTCTGATGCGTCTGCCATCATGACACGTTCCAGGATTTGAGCTTCATCTGGAGGCTCCGAACGGAAATTCCCAGGGCCCGCGCCGTTCCCGCCTTCTGGTGCCCGAGGGCGTCATAGACGGCAAGAATGTGCTCCCGTTCGACGTCGGCCAGGGGGCGGATCGTCGCTTCCTGAGAGGCAGAGTTCGGGGCTGGTTCTTTCTTCCCTGTGCGGGCGAAGGGAGGGGTGCAGGTGCGCACGGTTCCAGGCAGGTCGACCGGCTGGATGATCTCCCCGTCACACATGGTGACGGCGTAATGCATGGCATTCTCGAGCTCACGAATGTTGCCGGGCCACGCGTATTCGAGGAGCAGCTCCCGGGTCTCTCCGGCAAGATGCATGGCCGGCCGCTGCTGCTCTTCGGCAAATCTCTCCAGGAAGGATTCGGCGAGGGCCGGGATATCCTCGTGGCGCTCCCGCAGCGGCGGAATCGTGATGACGAACAGGCTGAGCCGGTAGTAGAGATCCTCGCGGAACCGCCCTTCCCGTACCAGGGCCTCGAGATCGCGGTTCGTCGCGGCCACGACGCGCACATCGACGCGGTGCGAACGGGTCGAGCCGATGGGGCGGACCTCGCCGCTCTGCAGAATGCGCAGCAGTTTGACCTGCTGCTCGACCGGCATGTCCCCGATTTCGTCCAGGAACAGGGTACCCCCGTCGGCCTCGTCGAAGCGGCCGATCCGGTCACGGTCGGCGCCCGTATAGGCACCTTTCACATGGCCAAACAGCTCGCTTTCGACCAGCTCGCGCGGCAGCGAGCCGGCGTTCACCGGTACAAACGGCTTATCCGAGCGGGGACTCTGCAGGTGCAGAGCCCGGGCGAGGACTTCCTTGCCGGTGCCGGATTCCCCCCGGAGCAGCACCGGTCCGCGGCTTCTCGCGACTTTCCGGACGATGTCACAGATCCGGCGGATCTGGGAGTTGTCGCCGAACAGGCAATGGCTCGTTCCGGTGACGGCGAGCATGTCAGCCGGTGCAGCCGCGGAGGTCTTGTCGATCGGGCGCATCACCATACGAAAAAATGATATCACAGAAGCCGGATGGGCGGTACCCGGGCCGGAGGCGCCGGGAAACCATGCGGATTGACCAAACGCCTCGTTGGTGCTATACTGAAACTTCTTCAATCACCCCAATTTGTTACAGGAGGTTCTATGGCAGGGTTAACGTTGAACGCTGAAGTAAGAACGCAAACAGGGCAGGGTCCGTCCCGCCGAGCTCGTGTCGCCGGGCAGGTTCCGGCCGTCATCTACGGACGCGGTGTCGAGCAGCCCGTCCACTGCACGCTGAACCGCCGCGAGATCGAGATGATCATCGCCAAGGCGCAGCGCAACACGATCTACAAGATCGCGTTCGGTGGCAAGGAGAAAGAGCGCGAGGTCATCGTGCGCGAGATCCAGCGCCATCCGATCAATCAGACGTTCGCCCACATCGATTTTCAGGCGATCGACATGACGCACCCGATCAAGATCGACGTCGACCTCAAGTTCGTCGGCGATCCGGTCGGCAAGAAGTCCGGCGCGATCTTCACGACGCAGCTCAAGACCGTCCGCATCGAGTGTCTGCCCACCAAGATCCCGACCGAGCTCACGCTCGATATCTCTCCCCTCGATGTTGGCGACTCGTTCCACGTCGCCGACCTGCCGAAGGGCGATTACAAGATTCTCACCAGCCCGAAGTTCACGGTGTGCCAGATGTCCATCGTGAAGGAAGAAGTGGAAGCCACTCCGACCGCCGCCGCTACCGCCGAAGGTGCCGCCGCTCCGGCCGCTGGTGCCGCTCCCGCCGCCGGCGCAGCCCCCGCTGCCGGTGCCGCCGCCCCCGCTGCTGCCGCTCCGGCCGCCGCGAAGAAGGAAGGCAAGTGAGATTGTCGAGGAGCCACCAGCCCTCGAACATCCAACGGTTGAACGACCGCTCCCGCCGCGTGGCGGGGGCGGTCTGTCCTTCATTTTGCCCTGTTCCGTCCTGACCTGTCCGCGCTCTGTCCTCCTGCTAGAATACGACCGCACAGGAGTAAGCGTGTAATGAACTTTGAAATCGGTTCTCCGATCGTCCACCCCATCCACGGTGCCGGTGTCCTCAAACAGATCGAAAAGCGCCAGGTGCGCGGCCGACTGACCTGTTACTATATCATCGACTTTCCTTACAGCGATCTGGGCCAGGTCATGGTGCCGATCGACATGGCGGACAAGGTCGGGCTGCGCTCGATCAACGGCCATTCGAACATCGACACGATCTTCCAGACCCTGAGCGAAGGCTTCTCCGATGCCGAGGAAGAGGAAAGCAAGAGCTTCCACCAGCGGTATCGCGAACATCTCGAAAAGATCCAGAGCGGCGATCTGCGCCTGGTGGCCCACGTCTACCGCCTGCTGTACCGCCGCAGCATGATCAAACCCCTCGGGACGAAGGACAAGGCGCTGTTCGAAACCGCCCGCCAGCTCCTCATCTCGGAAGTCGTCTACGCCAAGAAAGTCGGCGATGAGGAAGCCCGCAGCCTCATCGACGAGGCGATGGAGGACATGATCTTCTGAGCCCCCGCCGCATCCCGCACCGGCATCTTCACAAGCCGTGCGGGATGCGACCGGTCGAGCTCACCGCCCCGGATGCCGGCTGCGCCAGATCGGCGTTTCAAACACGGCCGGATTCACCGTCAGGGCAGGCCGTTTCCCGTCGAGCGCCTCGATCAGCGCACGCGCAGCCGTCGCGGCCATCGCCGAGCGCGTTTCCACCGTCTGCGAGCCGATATGCGGCAGCAACACGGCATTGGGAAGCGGCAGCAGGTCGGGATGCACTTCCGGCTCCTTCTCGAACACGTCGAGGCCCGCCCCCCAGATCGTTCCGTTGCGCAGAGCCGCTGCCAGAGCAGATTCGTCGATGATGGGGCCACGCGCCGTGTTGATGACGACCGCGGTTTTCTTCATCTTCGCCAGCTCGGCGGCGCCGATCAGATGGCGCGTCGTGTCCGTCAGGGGCAGATGCAGACTCAGCACGTCGCTTTCCGCGAGTAGCGCCTCGAAGGAGACGTGCGGATACGACAGATTGGCCTTGGGCCCCGACCGCGTGTGATACAGCACCTTCATGCCGAAGGCCCGGGCACGGTGTGCGACGGCCTGGCCGATGCGCCCCATTCCGAGAATGCCCAGATTCTTGCCGGCCAGATCCTGGCCAAGCAGCACATCGGGCTTCCAGCCGGTGAATTTCCCCTCCCGCAGGAGCTCTTCGGACTGACGGGTCCGGCGCATCGTCATCAGCATCAGCACCATCGCGGTGTCGGCGGTCGCGTCGGTCAGCACGTCGGGGGTGTTCGTCACGACGATGCCGGCGGCGGTGGCCGCCACGAGATCGATGTTGTTGAAACCGACCGCATAATTCGCGATCGCGCGCAGCTTGCCCGCCTGGCGCACGACACGCGCATCGAGCTGATCCGACAGCAGCGGGATCACCCCATCGGCATCGGCGAGAGCCGCCTGGAACGCCTCGGTCGTCCGGTCGGCGGGCAGCATCCGAACCTCGTGACCGGCCTGTTTCAACAGTTCGACCGCCGCTCCCGGCAGCGGACGCGAGATGATCACCTGCATGCGGAGTACTCCTTCCAGCCGTTTCCGGCTTCGAAATCGTCAGCGGCAAGGGTATCATGATTGCGGGCTCATGTATAATGGCGAAGAAGAAACGCGTCCCAAGGAGAGGAATCATGACCACGACTCTCTCGCGCACCACCCTTGCCGTTCTCCTGCTGGCCGGACTGCTTCTGCTCTTTTCGCAGACTCCCCTGCCGGCCTGCAATCCGGAACCCGGCCCCCAGCATTTCCCTCCGCCCGCGGCCCCGGACCCCGTCTTCCGCACCGGGTATTTCGAGCTCCACTCGAGCCTCAGCGGTCTCCCCTGCAACCGGATCCGGTCGGTGCTGGCCCTGGAGGAGGCCGTCCTTGCCGGCACCGAGGGGGGCGGGCTGATGATCCTCCGGGACGGCCTCTGGCGTGCCTGGCTGCCCGACTCGAAGCCGCCGTTTCCCTCCCGGACCGTCACGAGCCTCTCGCGCGGGGAAGACGGCATCGTGCTGGCCGCGACACCCGACGGCCTCGTCGCCGTCTCGGGGCTTTCCTCGGAGCTTCGCTTCGAGCGGATCACCCTCCCCACCCCCGACGGGACGAATATATTGTCATCTATACAATCAGGCCGAACCATCTGGGCAGGTACGGACGGCACCGCCGGGGCGGTGACGGGAAGCCGGCTCGTCCCCTGCCGGATCGACGGAGACCGCCAGCCGACCGGGTTCGGCGCCGTCGCCCGCCACGACGGGGGTGTCTGGTTCGGGTCGAGTCTGGGCCTGTATGAGGCCCGGGAAGGGCTTCTCGTCGCTCCCCTGCTCGGCGGCTTCGATCAGGGATGGGTCCAGGGCCTCGCCCCCGTCGGGGAGTGGCTGGTCGCGGCAGGCTCGAAAGGTCTGTTCGCGAAGAAGGGCGACACGGCCGTCGAGCTGATTCCCGGCGTCTGGACGACCTGCGTCGCCGCCCCTTCCGATGGCGATCGGGCGTTGACCGCAGCCCTCGGCCCCCAGGAGGAGCTCCCGGGGGAACGGAACGAGCTCGACTCCCTGACGGAACAGACGCGGGAAACCACGGCCCTGCTTTCGCAGATGAACACCGAGTATCAGCGCGTCAGCCGCCTGTATGCGATGGGCAGCGCCCCGACCTGGGACGATATGATCACGTATATGGAAAATCTCAACCGCCTCCAGGGCCAGGTGGTTCTGAACACCAACCCGCTCCAGCGCGGCATCTGGGTCGGCACCCAGGATCAGGGGGCGATCCTCCTCGGCATGGACGGCAAGCGCAGCCGTCTCACCGCCGACAACTCGAAACTGCCCGAAAACCGCATCACCTGCGTCTCAACGCGCGAGGACGGGGAGGCCTGGATCGGCACATTCGAATCCGGCCTGCTCCATTACACGAAATATACCTCGAGCCAGAAGCCCGTTCCGGTTCCGGTCTGGAAGGGCGAGGCCCTCGCGATCGCCCCCGTCGGCGAGAACCTGTACGTCGGCACCAAGAACCAGGGGCTTCTTGCCTTCGATATCAAATCGTTGCAGCAAACGGGCGCCTGGAGCCCCAACCAGCCGTCCGGGTTCCACCGCAGGGTCAATGCCGTCGCCCTCGACTCCCGGCTGCGCCTCTGGACCGGCGGGGATGCCGGCGTCTGGATGCTGGACGAGGCTGGCTGGCACCGGTTCACCCGGAACGAAGGCGTGCCGGCCGAGGAGATCGCCGGCATCGAAACCGACGCCGACGGCCGCGTCTATATTGCCGGCGCCGGGGACGGCCCCCTGTCGGAGAGGCTCGCGATCTTCACCGAATCGGGTTTCACCGGCTACGACGCCGCCTTCCTGAAATCCGCCCTGAACCGGAAGGGCGCGACCGCCACCGACACCCTCAAGGCGCTGCAGATGGGCGGGGCCTACCAGCGCAGCTTCGATGCCGCGAACGCCTCGCAGGCGCTTTCCCTGTATGATGTGAACCCGGTCGAGGCCGCGGTCTCCGCGATGCTCGGCACCCCCCATTACCTGATGATGGGACTGGAGAACGGGCACCTGTATCTCTTCGACGGCGAGGCGTTCAAACCGGTTTCGACGCAGGGCACCGGCGACCTGCGGCGCGTGCCGGGCCTTGCCCGCCGGCCGGGCGGCGACCTGGTGATTCTCGGCAAATCGAGCTGCCTGATGTTCGACGGGCAGACGTTCAAGCCCGCCCTGCCGCTGCCAGAGGCGCTCGACGAGTACACCAGCCTCGCCCTGGACCAGAAAAATCCCGAGCTGTTCTGGGTCTCGTTCAGCTCGGGAACGGGCGGCGGCTGGGCCCTGTATCAGCACCCGGCCTGGAAGGTGTTCTCTCACCCCCAGCCCGTTCGCCAGCTCGCGATCTCGGATCCGTTCGGCTTCATCCTCACCCCCGAAGGGGTGTTCCGGATCAACCTTTGACGAACTCCGCGAACGCGTCGCGGAACAGGGGGATGTCGAACAGGCACGACAGGTGCCCATTCCGGCTGTTGTAATAGAACGTCTTTCCGTCCGGCAGCTGCGGCGTGGCAAGCTCGGCCTGGTCGCGGGTGAACAGCAGATCCGACTCGTCGATGATCATGCGCACCGGCATCTTCAGGCGGCCAAGGGCCTGGGCGAGCGTCTGGCCGGGCTCGCACAGGTCGAACAGGGTGTTGGCTTTCGCGATGTAGATATACGAGTTGGCATCGAAGAACTGCATGCGCTGGATGACGGTTTTTTCGATCTCCTGCTCGACGAGGAACCGGCCCGCAAAGCTCTTCGCCGGATCCTTGCCCGCGGCGCTGCCCTCGGTGGCCAGCCTGCGGCCGAAGTTCGCATCGGCCCAGTGGTCGGTGCGCGTCGAGGTGACCAGGATCTTGAAGGCGAGCAGCAGCCCGTTGCGGGGCGGTTCACCCCCGTAATACGCGCCGTTGTTCCAGCGCGGATCGAGCATGATGGCATCGATGCCGAGCTGGTTCGGCACCATCAGCGTGGCCGGCCGCACCATCGGCGTGGCAACGACGGAGACGATGCGCTCCACCATCTCGGGATACAGCTTTCCCCAGAGGAACGCCTGAAGCCCGCCCATCGATGGCCCCGTCACGAGCCGCAGCCGCTTCACGCCCAGGTGGTCGAGCAGCAGCCGCTGGCATCGCACCACGTCGTCGAGCGTGAAGATCGGAAAGTTCATCCCGTAGGGCTTTCCCGTGTCGGGATCGATCGTCGCGGGGCCGGTCGTGATCACGTTCGGATTGTGCGCATTGATGTTGCTGAAGGCGTCGCAGCAGACGACGAACAGCTTTTTCGTGTCGATCGGCTTGCCGGGCCCGATCAGCTCGTCCCACCAGCCTGGCAGCGGGTCGGTTTCGGCATACCGGCCGGCGGCGTGGCCGGTTCCGGTGAAAAAGTGGCAGACGAGCACGGCATTGTCACCGGCGGCGTTCAGTTTTCCGTAGGTCTCATACCCCATCCGCACGGGGATCGTGCGGCCGGCTTTTTCGAAGGTGAACCGGGGAACGGCAAACTCCTGTTTGGTGACGATCATCTTTCCTCTCCTCGTTCTGCGCAGCCTTCATCGGCCCGCGTCGTGTCGTGCATTGCCCAAATTGTATACCGTCCACCGGCCGGCGTCAAAATTCCGCTCAGGTAAGGGGCGCGGATGGCCGATGTGCATTGAAGAGAAGATGCACATGAACTATCGACGCCTGATTCTTGGAACGCTGCTCGTCGGCCTCTATCTGTGGCCGACGGCACGCGCCACCATGACCGACCGGAGCGCCCCGTTCCTCACGCTCCCGCAGCCGCCCGCGGCCGGACGGGCCGCCGAGCGCAGGGCACAGGCGTATCTCACCCGCCCCGACACGACGTATGCGACCTGGATGAAGAACGGGCGCGGGTATCTGGCGCGGAAAGAGTTCGAGCAGGCGATCTGGGCTTTCCGCAAAGCCCTGCGTCTCAAGCCTCTTTCATCGGAAGCCCATTTCCTGCTCGGATATGCCTTCGAACGACGCGGCCTGGAAGGGCTTCCCGGCGATGTGACGGCCTGGGACGTGCTGGCCGAGGCGGAGTATCGCTCGGCCATCGCGCTCGACGACCATCTGCCTGCCAGGCACAACCTCGGACGGCTTCTCGAGCGGCTCGAGCGGTATGAGGAAGCGCGTCACGAGTTCGAACACATCCTCACGATTGCCCCGCGCGGCCGTCTCGCGGCCCGCGCCTCGGCCGGCCTCGACCGGACGATCGATGCCGACCTGGAGCCGGCCCGCCGCTCCGCCCATCTGCCCGCCCCGACATCGGGCGGCGGAAAGTGAGACGGGACGAACCATGAGAAATCCCCTGCCCTTCGTCTTCGTCGCCCTTCTCGGCATCGCGGCCGTCTCGCCGCTGAATCCCGACCGACCTGTCGTGCGCGCGCGGGAGCTGACCGTCGAGGAGCGCCTGTTCCGCAAAGCCGAGCCTCTCTGCCGCGCCGGCAGGATCGAAGCGGCGATCGAGGATCTGAAGCGCGTTTTGAAGCTGAACCCGACCCATGCGGGGGCCCTGTACTACGCCGGCGTCCACCGTGCCGGGAAGTCGGACACAAAAGGCGCCGAAGCCCTGTTCCGGAAGATTCTCGACGATGCCGAGTATGGGCCCCTCGCCCGGGAACGGCTCGCCGAGCTCTCGGTGGGTGCGAAGCAGACGGATCTGCGGCATGCGATTCGAAGCTACCTCGACGGCGAAGCCTGGAACGAGGCCCTCGAAACCTGCAAGAAAGCGCTCCAGCATGCGCCGAACGATCCGGCCTTGATGTATTTGACCGTCTATTCATCCGTCATGGCGGGGGACAAGCGGTATGCCGAGGCGGCCTGGAACGCGCTCGGCCAGACCTCGGCACCCGAAACCGAAAAGGGCGATCTGCGCGATCTGATCGACGGCTGGTTCAGCCGCGACCAGGCCCCGCGCGAGGCTCTCCAGCGGCTCATGGGCATCACGGACGCACGGATCCGGACCACGGCCGTTCGCCGGGAGATCCGCCGCCTGATGCTGGACCAGAAGCTGTATGACGAGTACGAAAAGATGCTGGTCGCCGAGCTCGCGATGCCCGGGGCGAACCAGGGTGCGATCGAGCGCGATCTGATCCGGTTCTATGTCGACACCGGCCGGTATGACAAGGGGATGCAGCTTCTCTCCCGGCGCCCCGTCGATTCGATGGAGGACAACCTGCTGTATATCCGGCTGCTGTCGGCCACCGGACAGCATGCCAAGGCGATGACCGTCGCCCAGCAGCTGATCGGCATGCACGGCGACCAGCCCGAGCCGCACGAGGCGTTCCTCGATGCCTATGTCGCCCTGACATCCCAGAAGGGCGGCCTCGCGGGCCAGGCTCCAGCCGACAAGATGAAGTGGGAAAAGCTGGTGAAGGACGAGATCGCCCGGTTCCGCGCGTCGCTCGATCCGGCCGAAACGCCAGCGGCGGGCATGACCCTGGCAGTGCTGCGCGCCTCCGCCACGCTCAACGATTTCGAACTGACCCGCGCCCTGCTCGAGCCGGCCATGCGCCTTCGCATCGACGCATCGAATATCGCCGTCATCCGGAAAGCGGCCGAGGAGATGGCCGAAAATGGCTGCCGGCCTGAAAGCACGACGCTGATCGAAACGGCTCTGGGCCAGCTTCCCGACGACACGGGCCTGGCCGGCCTGCTGGCCGAGAACTATTATCTCGACGGCCGGGCCGAGGAAGCCGTCGCGCTGCTCCAGGGGGCGCTCCAGGCCGAACCCCGCGACCAGCGGAACCTGGTGCTTCTCGTCGACTGCCTCGTGACCGTCGGCCGCCGCGACGAAGCGCGCGACAAGCTGATCGAAGCCATTTCCTGGCCGGATCTGCCGGACATGGTCCGCAACCAGTTCAAGGCCAAGCTCAACCTGATCGATATCGGCGCCGCTCCCATCAGGCCCGGGGAAACCGGCACCGCCTCGCCCCCGACCGGGGAACCGGCCACGCCGCCCGAAGACGGAACGGCCACGGAAGGGACGGAGATGCCGCCAGAAACCGCCTCGGGTGGCGCCTATACCGGATTCGACGGACTGTCGGCGCCGTGAACGAACGCGAACGATCCCCCGGCGACATGCCGACGGGCTCATATAATATCACCAACTATAAGGAGGTCGAATGCTGATCGAAATCTTCACCGATGGACGGGTCCTGCTCGACGGGCAGGACATGGGGCCGGCGTACCGGGCGGAGCATGCCTTGTACGAGTATCTGACCAATCCGCAGAAGCTGAACGGTCACGCGCCGGTCGCGGCCCGCAAAAAGGCGGCCTGAAGCCGCACGAACGAAGCCCCCCGTTCCATGCCGGAGCGGGGGGCTCGGTTTTTGTCGGAAACGCGCGAACCCTCAGGCGTGGCCCTGCATTTTTTCCTGGACGTATTTGAGCAGGAGCTCCCAGTTTTCCTTGTTGGTGGTGAGCTCGACGACCTTCTGGAACAGGACCTTCGCCTCTTCGGGCCGGGAGAGCTTTTCGAGAATCTCGGCCTTGGTGCACAGCGCCGGCGGATACTCGGGGTCCTCGCCGAGGACGATGTCGATCTCGCGCAGCGCCTCGTCATATTTGTTCAGCTGGAGAAGCGCGTCGCAGTAGTTGTTGCGGGCCTTCGAATCCTTCGGCCGGTATTTGAGGGTGAGGGCCCACTCGTCGGCGGCCGTCTGATACTCGCCCAGATCGTAGCTGGTATTGGCCAGATTGTAGTGGTAATCCGGGTCTTCGGGTGACAGGGCGATCGCCTTCCGGAACTCCTCGACGGCATTGGTGAACTGGTTCGTCTGGTGGTAGGACAGGCCCAGGTAATGATGCGTGTCGGGGGCGTTGGGGTTGATGCGCGCCGCTTCCATCAGGGCACGGATGGCCTCGCGCAGGAAGCCCTTCTGGTAGTAGTAGTAGCCGAGATTGAAGTAGGCGTGATCGAAGTCAGGCTTGATCTCGATCGCCATGTGCCAGTAGTGCACGGCTTTCTCGTGCTGTTCCATTTTGTAGTAGGTGTTGCCGATGTTATAGAGAGCCTTGTAATACTTCGCATCGACTTCGAGGGCTTTCTGGTAGGACTCGATGGCCTCATCGTACTTTTCGTGGTGGAAGTAGATATTGCCGAGTTCCTTGTACAACTCAGGGTTTTTGGGGTCTGCCTTGATCGCTTCGTTCAATCTGACGAGTTCGTCTTCCATCACCTGTTCCTGTGTGTAGGATAAAAAACACTTGAATCGCATTTTATCTGAAATGAACGCTATTGACAATACTCCCGCCGACAGGAATGTGATTTTTTTCACGCCAAAGTCCGCGGGGGGAACCGGCTGCCGGCTGACGCGGGGAATCGCGCTGCTCGTGCTGCTCCTGATGCTCGTTTGCGCCGGGCGTGCCTCGGCGGTCGAGATCGAGATCTGGGACTACCCGCGCTGGCTCGAGCCGGGCGAGACGATCGACCGGTTCGCCTGGATGAAAAAGCAGATCCGGGCCTTCGAGGCGGAGAATCCCGGAATCCGCGTGCGCCTGACCGAGCTGACCTGGAACCGGGGCGACGAGAAGCTGAAGATCGCGGCGCTCGGCGGTCGGTTCCCCGACATCGCGCCCGGAACGGTGCCCCTGCTGTTCATCCGGGAAGGGCTGATCGAGCCGATGGACGCCTATCTCGAACCGGGCGACCGGGAGGATTACCTGCCCGGTGCCCTCGACGCGTATACGGTGGACGGCAAGCTGTACGGCTGGCCGTGGTACATGGGCGGCCAGCTGCTGTTCGTGAACCGGTCGACGTTCGCTTCGGCGGGAGTCGATCTGCCGCCGAACGGGCGCTGGACCCCCGAGACCTTCGTCGAGAAGCTGACCCGGGTCAAGGCGTGGCAGCAGGGCCGGGACGGCCAGTTTCCGCTCGGCATCTATTTCCAGAAGAATGAAACCGCGAACTTCCCGTTCATCCTCCAGTTCGGCGGCACCTGGCCGGGCATGGAAGCGGCCGGCGGAGCCGAGGCGGTTGATATAACCAGCGGCATAGAATGGTTGAGGGGATTGATCGATCGGGGTCTGATTCCCGCCGATTCGGGCGGGCGGCAGTCGAACGATATCTGGACCGCGTTCGCGCGGGAACGCCGGATCGCGGCAGGGGCCTTCGGCCTGTGGGGCATCAAGGCCCTGACCGACAAATACCCGATGGATTTCGAGCTGATGCACTTCCCCGCCCCGGCAGGCCGGCCGTCGGGGTCGTTTCTCGGTATTTCGGGCCTGTATCTCTTCCATCGGGACGATCCCGTCCGCATGAAGGCGGCGGTAAAATTCGCCCGCTATATCACGGGCGCGGCGCGTCAGCGGGATCTCGTGCGGTACACCCAGTTCCCCACCCGTCGTTCCGCGGGAAACATCTATGCCGGCAACCGCCACATGACCCGGGCCTGGGAGATCCTGCAGGAGGGGCGGACCGTGCCCACCGACGCCCGCTGGCCGCAGATGGACGAGGAGATCGAGCAGGCGGTCCAGAATGCGCTGCTCGGGCGGGTGTCGGCCCCGACGGCCGTCCGGGAGGCCGGACACCGCATTTCCGCCCTGATGGACCGGCACCAGGGCTCGGTCACCGGCGATATCCGGTCCGGCTCGCTGTTCGGCAAGGCGTTTCTCTGGCTGTTCCCGATCGTGCTGGCCGCGGCCCTGTGCGCGCGCCAGGCACATCTATTGATGCTGCTTCCGGCCGTCACCGTGCTGGGATTGTTCCTCGTCTACCCGCTGCTCGACGCGTTCCTACTCGCGTTCCGGGACTACCGGCTCGGCGAGGTCGGCGGCTTCACCCTCGGCAACTTCCGGCGGGTGTTTTCCGACACGAAGTTCGTCCAGGCCTGCTGGAACACCGGCCTCTACACCCTGGTCGTCGTGAGCGTCAACACGGCGACGGCCCTGATTGCCGCCAGCCTCATCCATGCCCTGTCCGGCCGTCTGAAATCGATATACCGGGCTCTTTATTATCTGCCCGGCGTCGCCTCGGTCGTCGTCATCTCGATGGTGTGGCGATGGCTGTTCAACACCGAGGTCGGTCTGTTCAACACGGTGCTTCGGGCGGTCGGTCTGCCCGCCGTCGGCTGGCTCACGAATCCGGACGTCGCGTTCGTTTCGGTTCTTCTGACGGGCATCCTGCGCTCGCCGGGCGGGGCAATCCTGATCTACCTCGCCGCGCTGGGCAACATCCCGAAATCGCTGTATGAAGCCGCCGATCTCGAGGGGGCCTCGCCCCTCCAGCGGTGGTGGCACATCACCGTGCCGCTGCTGAAGCAGACCACGATGTTCCTGCTGATCACGGGGGCGATCGACGGGATGCAGGTGTTCGCCCAGGTGCTGATGCTGACCGACGGCGGCCCGGGCTCGGCCACCGAGGTCATCGTCCACCGGGTCTACACGGCCGCGTTCCGGGATTTCGACTTCGGCCTCTCCTCGGCGATGGCTCTGCTCCTCTTCGCCGGCATCCTGACCGTGACGCTTCTCCAGCGCCGCTTCGGCGGCCAGACCGAGATGGAACTGGCCTGAGGAGGCATCGATGACGACCACGCGCCGCGCCGCCCCTTCCCTGGCCACCCTCGCCGTGCTTTCGGCCGGTCTCGCCCTGACGCTCGGCCCCCTGGCCTGGATGCTCGTCACGGCATTCACCGATCCCGCCGCCCTCGAACAGAGTCCGCCGCGGTACGGCTCGTGGTCGCTGGAGAACTTCCGGCTGCTGTTCGGGGGAGGCCGGATTCTGGGCTGGACCCTCAACTCGCTCGTCACCTCGGCCGCCATCACGGCGGGCCAGCTGCTGTTCAACGCGCTCGCGGCGTTCAGCTTCTCGGTAGGCCGGTTCCGGGGCCGGGAAGCGCTGTTCTGGATCGTGCTGGCCTCGATGATGGTGCCGGGCCAGATCGTCATGTTGCCGCTGTTCCTCTTCCTGTCGCGTTGGGGGCTGATCGACAGCCTGTGGGCGGTGATCCTTCCATCCCTGGCGGCGCCCTTCGGCATCTACATGGTCCGCCAGTACATGGACTCGATCCCCCGGCAGCTGCAGGAAGCGGCGCGCATGGACGGCGCCGGCGAGTTCGATATCTTTCGTCATATATATTTTCCATTATCCATGCCGATCCTCGCCACGTCGGGCATTTTCATCTTCATCGCCCAGTGGAACGCCTTCCTCTGGCCGCTGGTGACGCTGAACACCGAGGCGAGCTACACGCTGCCGGTCGGTCTGGCGACGATGCAGGACCAGCAGATCATGGATTACGGGCTCCTGATGGCGGGGGCGACCTTCGCGGCCCTGCCGATGGTGCTGATCTTCATGGCGTTCTCGAGGCATCTCCTCGAGGGAATGAGAAGCGGAGCGGTTCAATGATGATGGCGACGAACTGGATGATCTCGCTCGACGTCGGGGGCACCCATGCCTCCGGCATCGCGCTGCGCTTGCTGGACGAGGCTCTCGTGCCCGTTTCCTGTCCCTCGCGCAACCTCCGAGGCATGGGCCGCGACGAGCTGACCGAGCTGGTACGGAACATCGCCGACCAGATCCGCTCCTGCGGAGCCGATCCCCAGGGGGCCGCCTGGCTCGTCGGGTGTGCCGGAGCCCGCCCGGAGCTGGACCGGGAACGCTGGAAAGAGGCGATCGAGACGGCCGGGCTGGTTCCCGGCGAGATCGCCGTTTCCCGGGATTACGAAGCAAACCATGCCGCGGCGTTTGCGGGCAGCGACGGCATCCTGAGCGTCAACGGAACCGGCTCGGTGCTGTTCGGACGACGCACGGGCATGGAGCGGCGGCGCGGCGGCTGGGGCTTTTTGCTCGACACGACCCCTTCGGGGGCCGAATTCGGCAGGCTCGCTCTCCAGCAGATTCTGGGGGCCATCGAAGGGGATTTCTCGGGAAAAAGCCTCCTGGCCCAGTTCAGGAGCCAGTTCAAACAGATGCAGATCGACCGGGCCGCGATCCTCGACTGGCTGTATGCCGACCCCGCCGCCCAGCGCCGGCTGGGAGAAGTGGCGCCGGTTCTCACGATCTCCGCCGACGAGGGGGACCAGACGGCCGATGCCCTCGTCTCGGCTTCGCTGCGCCGCTGGGCGGCGGATATCCGTGCTCTTGCCGGGGATCTCGGCTTCGGCAACCGGATTGCCCTGATCGGAACGGGCGGACTCTGGTCGCGATGGCCATCCTTCCCTGACCGCGCCCTTCGCACCCTGGAAGAACGGGAGCCGGGCCGGTTCCATCTGCGCGAACCGGCGTTCCCGCCGATCTGGGGCCCCCTGATCAGGCATTTGTCCCCGAGCGGGAGCAGTCTCGACGATGAGACGCTCCACAGGCTCCGCCGCCTGGCCGCCCACTGAGTCCACACCCATCGGAGGCATCATGACGACATCCCAGCCGCAGGCAACGACGCATCTTCCCCTCACGGAAAGCCGCAATCCGCGCACGGTCTATATCGACCGGCAGTCCACCCGCGAGATCGTGAAAACCTTCCTGCACGAGGACCGGTCCGTCTTCACGGCCATCGAAGCCGTTTCCGAACACATCGCCCAGGCCGTCGACCGTATCGTGGCGGCGTTCCGGCAGAACGGGCGGCTGATCTACATCGGCGCCGGCACATCCGGCCGTCTCGCCGTCCTGGATGCCTCCGAGTGCCCGCCCACCTTCGGCGTCTCTCCGGATCTCGTCGTCGCGCTGATCGCCGGCGGCACCGAGGCGATCTTCCGGGCACGGGAAGGGGCCGAGGATGACCGGGAGGCCGCCGTGACGGATCTGCAGGGCATCGGGCTCCGACCGGTCGACGTCGTCGTGGGCATCACCGCCTCCGGCACGACCCCCTATGTCGTCTCGGGCCTGGCCCATGCGAAGGCGAACGGGAGCCCGACCGTGATGATCTCCTGCAATCCCTACGGGCAGCGCCCCGACGTGGACGTGCATATCAACCCGATCGTCGGCCCCGAGGTGATCGCCGGATCGACCCGGCTCAAGAGCGGCACGGCATGTAAAATAGTATTAAATATGCTATCATCGATCTCGATGATCCGGATCGGCAAGGTGTATCAGAACCTGATGGTCGACGTGCGCGCCACGAACGACAAGCTGCGGGCGCGAGCCCGGCGGATCGTGATGGAAGGAGCACGGACCACCCCGGAACATGCGGAATCCTGCCTGGAACGCGCCGAAGGCGAAGTGAAGCTGGCCATCTTCCTGGCGAGGAACGGCGGGACGCCGGACGAGGCGCGCAAAGCCCTCGAAACGGCACAGGGACGGCTTGCCGTGGCCCTCGGGGAGGTCGATGCCGATGAATGAGTTCACCCGGGCAGCCCTTCTCGGAATGGCCCTGCTGGCTTTCGCCCCCGCGGAAACCACCGCAGCCGACACCCCCACGCTCGCCATGAAAATCGCCGAGTATCCGAGGGCGCTTTCCTGCCGGCTTCCCGGTGGGGGCGCCTGGCGTCTCGGCAGCCGATCGGGCGGTATCGGCGGAACCGACCGGGTCTCGGTCACCGGCACCCTCGTCACTCCCGCCGTGAAGCGGTTCCATGTGATGGTCGAGTCGGCCCCCCGGCGGGAGCCCGCCCGTGTCGAGGCGGCGCTGGCAACGTGGCGGGCGAGCGGCCGGCCGATTCACACCTTCGAAGCCGGCCACATCTCGTATCAGGAAGACGGGAAAACCGTTTCCTGGGACGGCCGGGTCGTGTATATCGGCGTCGGCCTCTTCGATACGAAGGATGCCGCGACCCGGCTCGTCGACGAACTGGCTGCCGGGGGGAACTCGAGCTGGATTCTGGAAGAGGTCGTCAGCCGCGCCCGCGGCGCGATCGCCCTCGCGATCAATGGAAACCCCGTAGCCGCCGGCGAGGAAAACCTCGAGCTGATTCCCGCAACCGTTGCAGAGCTGAAGCAGGTCGAGTTCGCAAAGGGCTATGCCTGGCACGGGTTTGCCGATCGCACCTACAAAGGTCCCGTTTCTATTCGCTGGGGAGCTCAGGATGCCCTGGACGCCATCCTGACGAGCGATCTCGAACACTTTCTCGCCGGTGTCGTCCCCTCCGAGATCTCGTCAAACGCTGCTGCGGGGGCAATCCAGGCTCAGGCCGTCGCGGCCCGGGGGGAAATTCTCTCGAAAATGGGGCTTCGCCATCTCGGGGAAGGCTTCGACTTCTGTGCCGAACAGCACTGCCAGGTCTACGCCGGGGAAACGGCGGCTTCGCGGAAACTCGCGCCCGTGATCTCCCCCACGCGCGGCCTCGTTCTCCGCAACACCGAAGGCGGGATCGTGGATGCCGTATATTCCGCGAACTGCGGCGGTCACAGCGAATCCAACCATCTCGTCTGGACCTCCCCGCCGGATGCCCAGCTCGCCGGCACCTGGGATACGGGAGGGAAACCGCCCCGACTCGACCTGACGAAGGAACGCGACGTGGAAACCTTCATTCGAAATCCCCCGAAATCCTGGTGTGGAGACGCTTCCGTCGAAGGGGGCGACAAGTTCCGCTGGCGGAAAAAGCTGTCCAGAGCCGACTGGACCAAGGTCGAAGAATCAGCCGGCATCGGCCGGATCACTTCCATCACCGATATTGCCCGTGGCCCATCGGGACGGATCTATCGGATTACACTGAACGGGGAGCAGGGATCGAAAACCGTCATGAAGGAGCTGGCTATCAGAAAATTGTTCGGTGGTCTGAGAAGCGCCTGCTTCGTCTCTGACTGGAAAACTGATACATCCGGGTTCATCATCGGGGCCGATATCATCGGTTCAGGCTGGGGCCACGGGGTCGGAATGTGCCAGACCGGAGCCCAGGCGATGGGAAAAGCCGGGGTTCCCTTCCAGAGAATTCTCGAACACTACTTCCCCGGGGGAAAACTTGAACACACGTACTGAAGGTCCCTTCGAAAACCTGCACATTCTGCCGAAAACCTCCGCAGGTACGATTTGCAGAAGGGGGAACCACCCATGAATTATCAGAATTTCGTTTGGTTATTCGTAGCCCTGGCCCTGGTCCTGCTGCCCGCAGTGATCACCGGATGCGGAGCAGACGACGAAAGCACGGGACAAAGAATCAGGTATAACACCATCGGTGCAGGAAACGCGGAAGACTTCGCTTCCTGCACCGGAAGCATCCGCTGACGAAGACCCGGCAGGCTTCCCGAACGCCCCGACGACGAAACGCCGTCGGGGCGTCGTGCATGATGGAGAAGTTATTTATTCTCGGCTGGCGCAGGGGTGCCGGCAAGAGCTCCAGACTCAGCGACGGTATCGAAAGAAAACTTCGTGCCTCTCCGCTCGATCAACTCCGAGACGGTAGCATTGAGCTTCTTGAGGCTTGCAGGCACCTTGTCCGCAGCGCCCCCCTGGCTCGGCAGAATGATGTTCAGGCGTTTGGCATCAGCCTCACGCTGAGCCCGTCGGGCAGTCATCTTTGCAAGAGCGGCTGAAAACAACGGCAGATCCGACGCTTGTTCCATGGCCTGTCCGTCAGCGGGCGGAGCGATATCATCCTTGCTCACGACGACATCCTTGTGCTCCCGGGCGGCGCCCTGAACGACAACCGGAGCCTCGGAATGGGGAATCGGCTTTTCGATGCCGAGATTGTTCGTCTCGACGGCAGCTGGAGCCGGAGCAACCGCGGCTTTTTCTTCCACAGGCTTCGTCTCGGAAACGCTCACAACCGGCTCAACCGGCGCCGGCGCGACGTTGACACCGGGCTCGACGGGCATTTCTTCGCGCTTCGCGATACCCGCCATTTCATCGGCATGAATCTTCAGCCAGTATTCCCGAATCTTCCGGGAACTCTTCGGCGTCGAACTCATTTCTTTGTTGGCTGCCGGTTCTGCAGCCGTGGAGTCAACGGGGGCAAAATCCATGGGCGGAAGCTGACTTGCCGAACCATCCGGTGAAGCAACCGGGGCATCGGAAACAGGTTCATCGGAAGACAACCGTGCAGCAGAGGCAGAATCGGCAAAAACTGCCGGCAGAGCGGTCAGGGCAAAACAGAAGCCGATGATGGCAGTTATGATCAAGCGGGTAGTTTTCATCATTCCTCCAGCAGTTCATGCTGTGTTGAAATTTTTGTCGATCCTGTGGGTTCGATTCGGTCTGAAAGCCGCTATGATGGACACATCTCCCTCTAGAATAGAGGAACTATGCAATAAGCCTCACCATTCGTCAACAGAAAATCCCCTCTCTACTCTGTAATAGGGAAAGAAATCCAAACATATTCACTTTTCAATCGATAACGTTATCGGTAATTATCAAAGCCATATCATAATACTGATAACACAAGCTTCGACACTCCTTCCTGTATTTATGGTAAAATCACGCTCTTATGAAATCCAGCGGAACTCAGCATTTTTTCCTGACCACCTTCGGGTGTCAGATGAACCAGGCGGATGCCCAACGGATCCGCGGCATGCTGACCGGCCTCGGGTATTCGGAAACCACCACTGAAGCCGATGCCGATCTCATCCTCTACAACACCTGCTGCGTGCGGGAACATGCCGAGCAGCGGCTCGTGAGCCGCATCCAGTCGCTCCAGAGCCTCAAGAAACGCCGTCCACACCTGCTGATCGGAATTGCCGGCTGCGTTGCCCAGGCCAAGCAGGATCGCCTGTTCGAGCTTCTCCCCCATGTCGATCTCGTGTTCGGACCGAACGATATCCCCACCCTGCCCCTCCTTCTCCAGCAGGCTCATCAGCAGCAGGCCACCGGAGCCTTCGCCGCGATCGGCAGCTTCGACGGGGAACATGTCGACGGCATTCTTCTCGAGCGTCCTTTTTCCGCGCTCGTCAACATCATCCGGGGCTGCACCAATTTCTGTTCCTACTGCATCGTTCCCCATGTCCGAGGCCCCGAGGTTTCCCGCCCCCTCACGGAACTCCTTGCGTTCATCCGCGACCTGGCGGCAAAGGGCGTCGTCGAGATCACCCTTCTCGGACAGAACGTCAACGCCTATGGAAAAGATCTGGGCATGGCGGAAGGATTCGCAACACTTCTCGAAGAGGTCGAGCAGATTCCGGGAATCCGCTGGGTGCGGTTCCTCACTTCGCACCCCCGGGATTTCACCCGCGACGCCCTTCTGCGCATGTCCCGCCTCTCGAAGTTGTGCGAGCAGTTCCATCTGCCCGCCCAGGCCGGATCGGACCGCATTCTTTCCCTGATGAACCGGGGGTACACGCGGCAGCGGTATCTCGATCTCGTCCGAAACGTCCGCGAACTCATTCCTGGGGCCTGCATCACCACGGACCTGATCTGCGGCTTCCCGACCGAAACCGAGAGCGAGTTCGAAGCGACCCTTTCCCTCGTTCGAGAGGTGCGATACGAGTCGGCATATACCTACTACTATTCCCCCCGCGAAGGAACGCCGGCGGCGACGATGCCGGGCCTGCTTCCCGAAGAGGAGCGCAAGGCCCGCCTCGCCCGGCTGATCGAGGTTCAGAATGCGATCGCCGAGGAGGAAAGCAGCCGCCAGGTTGGGCGCACGTTCGAGCTGCTGGTCGAGAGCGAATCCGGCCGCACCCCCGGCCATCTTCTCGGAAAGACGCGCACCGGCAGGGTCGTCGATTTCGCCGGCACTCCCGACCTGATCGGCCGGTTCATCACGGTGAAGATCGACCGGGCCCGCCTCTGGACGATGTCCGGCACCCGCGTCTGACGGGAGGCCGCACGTGAGCCTCCTCCTCCATACCTGTTGCGGCCCCTGCCTGAGCGGCGCCTGGCCGCACCTGAAATCCGCCGGGGCCAGGGAGATGGTGCTGTTCTGGGAGAATCCGAACATCCATCCGCTCACCGAGTATCACGCCCGGTTCGAATCGTTCCGGAAGATGGCCGGCCTCCTGCATGCCGAGATTCGCTGGGGAGATGTTTCCTATGGCCTGGACCGGTTTCTCACGGCTCTCCAGGGGGATTTCGGCCCGGCACGATGCGCCGCCTGTTTCCGGATGCGGCTTGGGGCGACGGCGGCCCGGGCCCGCCGGGACGGCATTCCGGCATTCTCCACGACCCTGCTGATCAGCCCCTACCAGGACCACGACCTGCTCGTCTCGATCGGCCACGAGGCCGGCCGGACCCACGGCGTCTCGTTCGTCGACACGGATCTGCGCCCCGCTTTTTCCACGACCCACGCCGAGGCGCGAGCGCACGAATTATATCGACAGAAATATTGCGGCTGCATGTTCAGCGAACGCGACCGGTTCGCCCCGAAACTGCGGTTCGAGACTGACCCGGTCGTTTGACGGTTCCCGGGTCAGAAAAACCACCGGGAGAGAAACCCGATGCCGTCTGCGACGGAGCCGAACTCCGACCCCGGAACGGGGCCGCGGGGCCCGATCCCGGCATCAGCACCGGCTCCCACCCACGCGAACAGCGTCAGATCGGAATCATCCCCGGTGTTGAAAACGAGTTTCGGCTGCCACAGCGTCGAGCCGTCGCACGCATTCGCGACCATCGCCAGATCGAGACGCACGAGGGGGTCCAGCTCCTGGTCGAACGTGGCCAGAACATACCGCCGCCCGGCCAGATACCGCCATCCCTCGCGGAACGGGGCATCGCTCACCACCTCCGGCAGCGCCGCCGGGTCGACGACGCCGAAATCCTGATGGAACCAGGCGATCCCGGCACGCGTGCCCGAACGGATCTGCCGTTCCGCGCCTGCGATCAGTGACCGGGCACACCCGGCCGGGCCGGCTCGACGGGCTTCGGCACCGGGCCTCCGCGTGAACAGGGCCGCCTCCCCCCACAGATTCCACCCCCGCTTTTCCCCCTCCCACCCGATGCCGGCCATCTCCCGGCTCCGGAACCGGCCCGCCACGATCTCCGCGTCGATCCCGCCGAGGGTGCGGCGCAGACGGCCCAGGACCGCCCGTTCCCGCATCGACCGGGCGGGAACGAGGATCAGTTCTCCTTCGCCAGTCTCCCCGGATCTGGTCCGGAACCGCACCGCATCGATGCCTGGCTTGAACGTGGCGTCGAGATAGCCGGGGGAAAACGGGGCCAGAACGTCCAGAACCCCGATGAAATGACTGGTTCCCAGGCTCACCGGCTGCCGGCCGAGATCGATGTCGATCACCCCCGACCGCCACGAGGCCTGCATCCGCTCGATGGTTCCGCTCACCAGGCTCCGCTCCGTCCGCCGGAACACACCGCGGGTCTCGACGAGATTCGGCAGTCCGGCATCGTCAGGCCGGCCGACGAGACGGACGCCCGCGTCCCGGAACGGCGCCTCCTGACCGCGCCAGACGCCGGATATCTCGTATCCGAGCTGGAATCTGACCGCACCCGCCTCCCCGCTCACTCCGTATCTCAGCAGCTCCTGCGTCACGAGGTGAGCGCGTGGCAGTCCGGGAACCAGCCGGGTGGTTCCTTCGGTATACGCCAGGCCCTGGCAGATCGTGCGCCAGGCCCATGTCTGGGTGATCGGTCCGGCTTCGAGCCCGCACGATCGCATCAAATGAAAAAGAGTTACAAGGATTATCCCTGTGTTCCGTCGGGGCCGCCTGTTCCATCTCATCCCTGCGCCGTCTCCGATCCGGACCGGCACTCATCCGACTCGATCCGGCCGTCGCGCAGCCGCACGACCCGTCGGGCCGTCTCGATGACCCTCTGGTCGTGGGAACTGAACAGGAACGTGACCCCCTGTTCGGCATTGAGCCGCTTCATCAGATGCAGTAACGCCATGGCGTTTTCCGAGTCGAGGTTGGCGGTGGGCTCGTCGGCGAGGACCACCCGCGGCCGGCCGATCATCGCCCGCGCGACGGCGACACGCTGCTGCTGGCCACCGCTCAGCTGCGGCGGGAAGCGGTTTTCCAGACCTTCGAGGCCAAGCTCCTTCAGCAGGGGCAGGATTCGGCCGGCGTGGTCGGACTCGGCAACCCCCTGGATCTGAAGGATGAACTGGATGTTTTCGAACACGGACAGCACGGGCAGGAGATTGAATGCCTGGAACACGAATCCGATCCGCCGCAGCCGCAGTTCCGTAAGCTCGGCATCGGACATCGTCTGCAGGGCATACTCGTCGAGAAACACCTCCCCGGTGTCGGGCCGGTCGAGGCCGCCGACAAGATTCAGCAGCGTCGTCTTGCCGCTGCCGGACGGCCCGGCGATAACCGTGAACTCCCCGGCACCGACCGTCAGATCGAGGGCGTCGATCGCCCGCACCTCGCCGCCGGCTTCCCGATAGCTTTTCGAAACCTTCCCGATCCGGATTCCCCTCATCCTTCTTCTCCCGTGTCAGAACGTGCGCATGGCCTGCGCAGGCCCAATCTGCAGCGCCTTGTGCGCCGGATACAGCGAGGCGGCCGCCACCACCGCAAGCATGCCGAGATTGAACCAGAAGGTCGTCACATGATCCCAGCCGCTGAAGATGACCGGGTCGATGAGCATGCCGGCGAGTTCGGCCTCGCCCATCAGGGACGAGAAATCGATCCCGTGAACCGAGGCATGCCAGGTGGCGAGCAGCCCCAGGACCGTACCGAGCGCCATGCCGAGCAGGCCGAGCATCACCCCTTCGGCCATCACCAGGGCCCTGACCGCCGCGGGCCCGAAGCCGAGGGCGCGCACCAGGCCGAACTCCCGCGTCCGCTCGACGACGCTCATCAACAGGGTGTTCGCCGCGCCCAGCCCGACGATCATGGCGAGAATCAGAATCATGAACCGGAACTGGACCCGGTCCATCCGGATCGCCCCATCCAGCTGCGGCATCGCTTTCTCCCACGGGAAGGCCGCCGTCGAGGCGGGAAGTCCGCACCCAGCCTCGATCGCCGCGCGCACCTCCCCTCCCCGCACGGGGTCGTCGAGCAGGATCGCCAGCTCGTGAGCCGCATCGGGAGCGCCGAATGCCTCGCCCAGCTCCTTCCGGTCGGCCACGATCATCCCGGCATCCATCTGTTTCACCCCGGAGTGCACGATCCCCGACACCCGGAACAGGGTGCTGCGGATCTCGCCGTCCGCGCCCTGGAACATGACCACCAGCTTCCGGCCGGGCTCCAGGCGCAGCATGGCAGCCAGCCGGTCCCCGACCAGAACCTGCCGGGCCCCGGCGGGGAGGGTTCCGGACACCAGGCGGCGGGGTTCCAGGAGCGGGTGGCTGGCGGCCTCGGCCGCGACGTCGAGGCCCAGGATCGCCGCCCCGCAGCCGTCATGGCTCGTGCGCGCCAGGCAGGTCAGCAGCAGTCGCGGGAACACCCCGCTCACCCCGGGCAAGCCTTCCAGTGCGACGGCAGCCGACCCCACCACGAACCACTGCTCGACCTTGCGTTCCTCAATGTATCGTTTATGATATATACCAACATGTCCGCTACCCGCCTTCACGCCCTCACGGATCATCTGACGGTATGACCCATAGGCCAGATTGTTGAAAAACACGGCGACGAACAGGCTCCCGGCGACCGCGAGCATCTGCAGCAGCGTGCGACGGGGGTTCCGCCACAGGTTCCGCCAGGCCAGCCGTAGAATCATTCAGCCCTCCCGCAGCGCCTCGACGGGGCGCAGGAAGAACAGCCTCCAGGCCGGAAACAGGGCGACGACCGCCCCCAGCAGCATCATCACCCCGCCCGGCATCGCCACGTTGACAGGGCTGAGTACGCCCCGGATGCGCGGGATCACCGTGGTTCCGCCCCACGAGATCGGGGGCAGGAACCAGCCCAGATCGATCGGCGCGACCGAGATCCCCCACCCCAGAAGAGCTCCGGCCCCCATGCCCAGCAGCCCCGCCAGCGAGCTCATGAGCCCGCCCTCGAGGATGATGAGCAGGACGAGCTGCCGGGGCTTCAACCCGATCGCGCGCAGCATGCCAAACTCGCGCAGCCGCTCCAGAAACGTCATCGACATCGTGCTGAAGGTGATGAGCACGATGCCGAAGTAAAACACCCCCATCGTGAACACCTGCATCCCCAGCCAGATCGAAAACACCTGGGCCAGTTGGGGCTGGAGCTCCTGCCACGGCAGCACCTCGAGGCCCCGCCCGGAAAGCCGCCGGGAAAGGGCGGCCGCGGCTTCGCGGGCGGCGAGCGGCCGGTCGAGGAACACGTGCAGGGTATGCAGACGGCCTTCGAGACCGAACATCCTCTGCATCGTCTCCAGGCCGACCAGGACAAGACTCCCGTCCCGTAGCTGGTCACCCGTGTCGAGGATTCCCGCGACCGGCAGCACCTCGGTGACCGTCGAACCATCGGCGGCCTGGCTGATCACCACCAGCTCCGCCCCCGGCCCGGCGCCCAGGCTGCGTGCCAGATCGATGCCCAGCACCGCCTCCGTGCCGGAAGCCGAATCCAGAAACCTGCCGCGCGTGACGCACCGGGCAAGCCGGCCGAATCTGCGCTCCGAGAGCGGGTCGATTCCCGTCAGCCGCCCCGGCTGCGTTTTCGCATCTCTCTCCGGGCCGCAGCTCAGCAGAGCGAACGCCGAGACGCGGCTGCAGACCCCGCGCACCCCCGCTTCCGAAGCGATTTCCGCCCGGGCCTCGTCGCTCCCCCCGATCGTCCGGTGCAGTTCGGGCCGGTCCTGGTAGCCTTCCCGGGCGATGACGACGTGCCCGGTCATCACTTCGGTGACGTTTTCGATCATGTCCCACAGCATGCCGTCATACATCGCCAGCGTGAAGATGAGCAGCGCGGTCGCAAACACCATCCCGGCCATGGTCAACTGGGTGCGGCGCCGGTTGCGCCACAGGTTCCGCCAGGCCAGCCGCAGCAGCATCACGGGGCGCGCCGCAGCCTCTGGATCGAGAACAATCCCTGTTCGAGCGGCAGGTCGAAGGTGAGGTTCTCGTAGGCCAGCACCGTCTCCTCGTCCGGCTCTTCCTCGGGCCTGATGGTGAACCGCATCGGGAGCCACCGGCCGTCGATCCGCTGCAGATCCGTGAACGTCATCGTCCTGACCAGCCGGTTCTCCTCGTCGAAATACGTGACCCGCACCGGGACTTCCCGTTCGAGATCCGCCTCATACCGGATCTTCCCCCAGACGACGGCCGCGGCCGGCCGGGGAACGCCGACGATCGTGACGTTCGTCCCCTCCCGGCGCTCGACGGCGAGTTCATACAGCTCGTCGACCTTGTTCTCCTTGACCAGATCGTCGTTGGTCAGATGACTGCCCATCCACCGGTCGCCCATCAGGCTCGAGGGGATCTTCACGAGACGGTCGATGCGGGGAAAATAGTTCCAGATATCATTCCCGACCTTGAGCGTGCAGGTTCCGCGTTCCTTGCGGGGATCGAGAATGCGCGTCAGAAAGCGATCCCGACCTTCGGACCAGGCTTCCATGACGAGCGTGCGGCTCCACTGGCTGGTCCGGATCGTCATGGAGATGGTGCCGTGCGAGGATCGCCCCTGATACTGGGTCTCGATCTTCCGGATCAGGGCTGCGGCGTCGATGGCCGGGCTGCCCGATGCGACCGCCGCTCCGGCGGCCTCGGCCGCCGGGCCGCCGGCAAACAGCAGCCAGACGAGCAACAGCAACGCTCCTCTCACCTGTCGACCTCTCGATTCATCTTTCCCACATTCTACCCCAACATCCGCTCACAGGAAACCCGCTCCAGAAAACGATCGGAGAGAATGGGGTCATGCTGCGGGCCGATTCGGCCGAAACATCTCTATATGGTCAATAAACTTCTCCGCCTCCTCCTGCCCCTCCTGCTCGTGGCGGCAGGCATCTCTCCCGCGACGGCATCGCCCGAACCGGTTCTGCGGGTCGGGATCGAAGCGGGCATTCCGACGGTGAAGATCACGTTTCCGTCGGGTGGCGAGCAGTATGACGAGAAGAACCGGCGGATCAAGGTGTTCCGGGCGGGCGAGACGTTTTCCTGGACCGTTCCGGCCGCCCAAAAACCCGAGCCGAAGAAGAGCCGGCGCGTCTCGCGCAGAAAGCCGGCGCCCCCTTCCCTGACGGGGCGGCGGATGCGTTTCCAGCCGAAACGCGGAACGCTGTCCATCAACGGGCGTGCCTATCGCGGCAGCCTCGAGGTGGCGTTCGGAAAGAGCGGCGCGAGCGTGATCAACCGGGTCGGGCTCGAGGATTACCTGCGCGGGGTCGTGGGAAGCGAGGTCGGTTCGCTGTCACCGGCCGAAACGCTCAAGGCGCAGGCGGTCATCGCGCGCACCTGGGCGATCGCGAACCGGGGCAAGCACGGCAAGGAAGGCTACGACCTGTGCGACCGCGAGCATTGTCAGGTATACAATGGGGTGAAGGCTGAGCGGGCGAGCGTCGACGCGGCCCTGAACGCCACCCGCGGGGTGATTCTGATCAGTGACGGGGTGCCGATCTCGACGATGTATCACGCGGCCTGCGGCGGCATGACCTCGGACAACGAAAAGGTCTACGGCGGGGCGCCCACCCGGTATCTGCGTCGCGTGCGGTGCGACTACTGCAAAGCCGCCTCCAAATACCGCTGGACCGAGCAGATCGGCCTCGACAGGCTCCGCAAGGGCCTCGCAGCCGAAGGGCTGTCCTTTTCGAGCCTGTATGCGGCCGAAATCGTCTCCCCGGCCCCCCTCGACCGCGTCGAGCAGGTCCGGCTCCGCACCGACAAGGGCGAACTGCGCGTGAAGGGCACCACGTTCCGAAGGCTGTTCAATCTTCCCAGCACGACGTTCGTTCTTCCCCAGCAGGGGGCGGTTCAGGCCCAGGCCACGGCAGTTCCCGCCACCCCCGGCACCAGGCCCGCGGGAAACGGCAGTATCCGGCTGTTCGCGGGTGGCCGGCTCAGCGGGCCGCCCCAGCTCGTCGTCCAGACCGCGGCGGGCATCCGCCGGATGCGGCGGCCGACATCCGGCTGGATCGTGATCAGCGGAATCCCCCGCACCCTTGACACCTCTGTCAACCGGGGTCTACCCTTGAATCAGGGCACCGCGGCCCGCAACGGCATCACGATTCATGGGCGCGGATACGGGCACCAGGTCGGGCTGTGCCAGGCGGGTGCGATCGAGCTCGGAAAGCGCCGGTGGTCGTACCGGCAGATCCTGGCCTTGTATTATTCCCACGTTTCGCTGCGTCTTCTGCGCTATGACCCGGTTCGGAGGCAACGATGACGCGATTCCCGAAAAATACTCCGGATCAGCTCTCAGGAAATTACGAGATGAGGTCGATACAGAACTGACGTTCTGTAGAATCATCAGTTCGCGGCCCGGACAGACCGGCGGCCAGGCCGACCTTGGAGGAACCACGCATGGGCTTGTTTACCTTCGGGACAAGCAACACCTCGGTGGGCATAGACATCGGCACCTCGACGGTGAAGATCGTCCAGCTCAAGAAGACCCCCTCGGGTCCGGAACTGACGGGATATGCGATAGCGCCTGTACCCCCCTCGGCAATCGAGGAAGGCAATATCCGAGACCCGCAGTCGATCGCAGCCGTGATCAAGGATATGCTGAAAAGCTCCAAGATCCGGCCGGATCGGTCCTTTGCCTCGATCTCGGGTCAGAACGTGATCATGCGCTTCACCAAGCTGCCGATCATGAGCGACGATGAGCTCGAGCAAACCGTCCGCATTGAAGCCGAGCAGTACGTTCCGTACGCGATCGACGAGGTCAGCATCACCCATGCGAAGCTCGCCGAACTCGCCGAGGAAGAGGGCGGCGGCAAGTATTCGATCCTGCTCGTCGTGGCGCAGAAGGAGCTGGTGAACAGCTACCTCGACGTCCTCAAGGGCGGCGGCTCGACTCCCGAGGTGATCGACGTCGACACGATCGCCGCGATCAACGCCCTGGAGAACTCGATCCTGCTCACCGCGAACGCCGCGGAAGGCGGCGAGGTTGTGGCGATCATCGATTCGGGGGCGCGCACCACGAACATCTCGGTGCTCAAGTCGGGGGTGCTGATGTTCACCCGCAACATCCCGATCGCCGGCAACAACATCACGCAGATGATCATGAACGTGATGAAGCAGGAGTTCGAGCAGGCCGAGCAGATCAAGTTCAACGAGGCCGAAGTCAACATCAACGACGCGGGCGGCAACGAGGTCGCCGAGGTCGTGAAGACGACGGTCGAGGAGCTGGCCTCGGAAATCCGCCGCTCGTTCGACTACTTCAAGGCCCAGTCCCGCGAGCCCCTGATCCACCGGATCATCCTCTCGGGCGGCTCCTCGAACCTTAAGGGGTTCAACACCTACATCAGCAACGAGCTCGGCGTCGACGTGGCCATGGGCAACCCGCTCGAGGGCATCTCGGTGACCGTGCCCGACACCGACGTTCTCTACAACAACCTGCAACGATTCACCGTCGCCATCGGTTTGGCGCTCAGAGGGGTGGTGGAATAAACGATGATCAAAGTAAACCTCATCACCATTAAGCGGCGCAAGCCGATCCAGATCCCGTTCGCGGCGATCTTCCTCGTGATCGCGCTGGCTGGCATCCTCGTGCTGTTCTACTTCGGCACGGTCTGGATCGAGACCTACAACACCGACCTCGAAGAGCAGAAGAAGACGCTCGAAGAGGAAGTGCGCAAGGACAAGGACAAGCTGGAACAGCGCGACCGGCTCGAGCAGGACAAGCGGAATCTGGAAGCCCAGATCGAGCAGCTCAAGCAGCTTTCCGGCGCGAACCTGCTCCAGTGGTCGGAAGTGTTCTCTTCCCTGACCACCGTGGTTCCCGACAAGACCGTCTGGATCACGAACCTGCGCATCGACTCGGACCGGCGCGTGCAGCTCACCGGGTATGCCTGTTCCGAACAGCCCGGCAAGGACAACAACCGGCTGACCCTCGGCATCCAGAACTTCATCAAGCAGCTCCAGGGCCACGCCTACTTCGAGGAAGTCTTCCTCAGCAACGCCAACAAAAACACCTATGAGAAAGCTCCCGTCTGGCGGTTCGACATTACCTGCCGCATCAAGCGGGACGTCGGAAAGAACTGAGGGAGCGAACCATGAATAACTTCGCAGTCGTCATCATGATCATCGTGTTCGCGGCGGCCGGTGCCGGTGGTGCGTTCTGGATGTACTACTGGGAACCGACGATGGAGATCCGGACCAAGCTCGAGAACGACATCAAGGATCTGGAACGGAAGAAGGACGAGATCCGGAACGTCGCCGACGAGATCGCCCGCATCAACGAGTCGATCGCCAAGCTGACGGAAGAAAAGAAGAAGCTCGAGATGGAATCGAATCAGCTCGGAACCGTCGTTCCCAAGCTGCTCGACTCGACCGAAGCGATCGCCAACAAGTTCAACGTGAAGTTCCAGGATATCCGCATCTCCCCGCTGGTCCGCGCGGAACAGTGGTCCGAGCTGCCGGTGGAAGTGGGCCTTCTGGGCACCTTCCAGGACATCGGGAACTTCCTGACCATCATGGAAAAGCGCAAGATCGTGAATCTCGCAGCCGGCTCGATCAACATCTCGGTGTCCGCCGAAACCGACACCAAGTCGAAAGCCCCGCTTCTGACTGTAAACCTGAGCGCCAAGGTCTACATCATGGGCGGCGCCTACTGATCGGCAACGAGGAGGCATATATGAGAACAAGGACTGGTTCCAGACTGCTGTTCGTCCTGGCACTGTCGGCCCTCCTGCTTGCGGCCGGCCCACGGCTGGTCTACGGCCAGGGCGCCGATGACTTCAACATTCCGAACACCGATGCGAGCGCCCCGTCCGATGCGGGCGGCACCGGCGATGCCGGTGGCGGCTCGGCCGATGCGGGTGGCAGCACGCCGCCCGCCGATGCCGCAGCCGGCGGGGCCGAAACCCCGGCCAATCCTGAAGAAGCTCCCGGTGAGCCTCCGGCGGAGGCCGCCGCTGGCAACATCGGCGCCGAAGGCGCGGGCGATGCGGCGAATGCCGCGGCACCCGCCGTCGACGAGCCCGAGCAGATCGAGATGCTGGCGGCGAACCACAAGTTCACCCCCAGCAACCCCTCGAAAGATCCGTTCAAGCCCCTGGTCGAGAAGAAGGTCGTGCTGCCCCCGCCGCCGCCGCCCTCCTCGATCCCGAAATCCTCTTCGGCCCCGCCGCCGCCGCCGCCGCCCAAGCCGATCCAGCTCGTCGTGACCGGCGTCTGCGGCAATGACAACGAGCGGCTGGCCCTGATCACCTTCGAAGGCAAGCCCTACACCGTCCAGAAGGACCAGGTGATCGATGGCAAGTTCAAAGTGGTTGACGTCATGAGTGACCGGCTCGTGATCTACTCGAACAAGGAACAGATGCGCCGCACCTTCCCCATTGGCAGCGGCGGCAAGGACTGAGAAACGGTATGCAGCAGTACGCCAGACGGTTCAACTTCGGCTTCCTGGGCCTCTCTCCGGCAGCCCTGGGCCTGCTTCTGACGGTTCTCGCCGGCTCCCCGGCGGCCGCTCAGACGGCGGTTCCGGCGGATGCCGACGAGACGGAAGGGGTCGCAGCCCTCGCGCAGGAGCACTCGTTCGCGCCGGCCAATTCCGACAAAGACCCGTTCAAACCCCTGGTCACCAAGCCCGTGCCTCCCAAACAGGAGGAGAGCGTCACTCCCCCGCCCGCGACGCAGGCGGTCGAAATCAAGCCGGTGATTCCACCGCTCCAGATCAGGGTCACGGGAATCTGCGGCAACGACGACGAACGGCTGGCGATGATCGAATACAAACAAAAATCTTATGTCGTTTTCAAAGAAATGACAGTGGATGGATCGTTCAAAGTTGTCGATATCTTGTCTGACAATGTCGTCGTGTATTCAATTCAGGAACAGATGCGTCGGACATTTCCGATCGGAGGTGGAAAAGAATGAATTCCACGAAGAAAACTGGTAAGGGCCTCAAGTACACGATGGTGGCCGCTGCCATGCTGGCGTCCCTCTGGGGGCAGCCCGCTTCGGCAGAGGACAACATCTCCCTCGACTTCCGCGACACGGACATCCGCGAGATCATCAAGATCATCGCCCAGAAGTCCGGCACGAACATCATCGCGGAGAAGAGCGTCCGCGGCAACGTCACGGTTCGCCTGACGGACGTCTACTACGAGGAAGCGATGCAGCTCATCGCCAAGACCAACGGGTTCGCCGTCCGCAAGATCGGCAACACCTGGATCCTGGCCGACGAGAAGAAGCTCATCGAGGCCTTCGAAAAGGGTCTGACCATCACCAAGCGCCTGCAGTACGCCAAGGCCGGTGACGTCAGCAAGATCATCGCCCAGACCATCAAGAAGGACGTCAAGGTCGCCACCGACGAGCGCATCAACGCGGTCATCGTGTCGGGCGGCAAGGACATCCTCGACGAGGTGAAGAAGCTGATCGAGACGATCGACACGCCGGTCCATCAGGTCATGATGGAAGCGAAGATCGTCGAAGTGAACACGAACGCCGCCAAGCGCCTTGGCTTCGCCTGGAAGACGGGCACCAAGGACAACGCGCAGCCGCTCGACAACAGCCCGACCGTGTTCGCCACGAAGGAATACTTCGCCCAGAACCCCGACTCGACCCTGTATCAGGGCGGGTTTACGGATCCGCAGGGTGAGCTGTTCGGCCTCGGCGACTTCTACCGCGACACGCTGCTGTTCCAGGCCACGGTCAACGCCCTCGAGACCCAGCGCGAGACGAAGGTTCTCAGCAACCCGAAGATCGCGGCGGTCAACGGCCAGGAAGCCAACATCGTCGTGGGCACCAAGGTCATCTACCCCGGCGGCGCCGACCAGCCCCCGAAGGAAAAAGACACCGGTATCAAGCTCAAGATCACCCCGCGCATCAACGATGACGGCTACATCACGGTCGATGCCGAACCCGAAGTCTCCTTCGTCGAATCCTGGTCGAACAACGGCATGTATCCGGTCATCGGCACCCGTTCCGCCAAGACCACCGTGCGCGTGCGCGACGGCGAAGAGATCCTCATCGGCGGCCTGATCCGCGATGAAGAGTCCCGTGAAAAGAACAAGATCCCGCTGCTGGGCAACATCCCGATCGTGAAGTCGCTGTTCAACTACAACGGCAAGACGGGCCAGTCGCAAGAACTGATCATCCTGATCACCCCGCACATCATCGCCCAGAGCATCGAGTCGGCAGCGCCGACCAGCATCGTGCCCGAAGCGAGCAGTGAGCCGATGCCCGCCGCCAAGCCGGCCCCGGCCGCCCAGCCCGCCGGAACCGCGGGTGACGCGTTCGACAACGCGTTCGACACCACCTTCTGATAGAACCACATCCGATCATTACGCCCCGGCAGTCGCCGGGGCGTTTTTTCATTTCCGGGCGGAACGCCCGTTCCGTAGGGGCGGATCGCGATCCGCCCGTCCTTCGTGGAATGCTGGTTTTGACCCGTGGCGGGGTTTGTGATGAAATGTGAGCGGGTTCACAACGAACGGAGAGGATGATCATGGCAGAAACCCGTTTTTTTCATATCCCCAGGAAGGGGAAAGTCGCCCGGCTCGGCTCGGTGAGCGAGGCGCTGCAGTTCCAGAAGAAGGGCGAGTATGTCTGGATCGACCTGATCGACCCCGTCAGGGAAACCTTCGACGAGCTGATCGAGCCGTTCGGCATCCATCAACTGAGCGTCGAGGACTGTCTCGACGACGATCAGATCCCCAAGACCGAGAACTTCGAGAAGAACACGTTCGTTCTATTCAATTGCTATAACTATACAAATGAAGAGCTGACGATCGACGAGATCGATTTTCTCGTCGGGGCGAATTACCTGATCACCGTCCGCGGTTTCAAGGCTCTGAATCCGTCATTTTTCGACAAGCTCGACGAAGCGGTCTTCCGCGGCATGTCGGAGGTGAACCGGGGTCCCGACTTCCTGCTGCAGCTCATCCTCGACTATATCGTCGATAAAAAATTCAACGTCATAGAATCCATCCAGGAAGAGGTGGACCGGATCGAGGAGAGCATCCTGGGCGAGAAGCCGGATTTCCAGCCCGAGCACCTGATGCGGCTCCGATCGACCCTGCTGACCCTCCGGAAAAGCCTGTTCAACGAACGCGAGATCCTGATCAAGATCTGCCGCCGCGACTCGCCATTCGTCAGCGAGAAGGCGATCTATTACTTCCGCGATATTTACGACCATCTCGCCAAGTTCTTCGAGTTCATCGAGATCAACCGCGAGCAGATCACCTCGCTGATGGAGCTTCACCTTTCGCTCACGAACGCCCGGATGACCCAACTCTCGAACCAGACGAACCTCGTGATGAAGCGCCTCACCGCGATCACGACGGTGTTCATGCCCCTCACGCTGGTCTCGGGCATCGGCGGCATGTCCGAGTGGTCGATGATCACCGGCCCCGAGAACTGGTTGATATCCTACCCAGTCTTCTTCGCCGCCATGGCCATCCTCGGCTGGTTCAACTGGTGGCTCCTCCACAAGCTGGAGTGGATCTGATCAGGCTCTCAAAAACGCAGCGGCAACCTCAGGGAGAGAGTCTCGTCCATACCGCTCCAGTAGGGCATTTGCAAGTTCGAGGGCGAGGGTGGATTCGGCGGTGACGGCAAGCGCGGCGAGAGCAACGGTGTCGGAGCGGTCGGCGGCCAGCGGAACAGCGGCGTGGGGCGACTCGATAGAAGGGACTTCACCGGGCATGCTGCCGGGCAGCGGCTTCATCACGGCACGAAGCACGAGCTGGGAACCGTTCGTCATGCCGCCTTCGAGGCCGCCGCACAGGTTGGTCGGCCGCACCCAGCCGTGCGGCTCGTTCCGGAGAATCGGGTCATGGGCCCGGGATCCGGGCAGGCGGCTCTGCCGGACGGCCTGGCCGATTTCGACGGCATGAACCCCCGGCAGCCCCATCACGGCGGCGGCAAGCCGGGCATCGAGACGTCGGTCGGCCTGAACGTGGCTGCCCAGCCCCGCCGGCAGTCCGTCGAAGCGGATCTCGATTTCCCCGCCGAGCGTGTCGCCGGATGCGCGCGCCTCGTCGATCAGCAGCGTCCAGGGGATGACGATGGTTGGGTCGGGAGTCAGGAAGCCTTCGCCGACCTCCTCGATCATCGCCGTCAGTTCCGCGACGGTCGCTACCTCGGGAATCGCGGCCTCCCGCTCTCCGATGCGCCGCACGAAAGCCGACGAGGTCACGCCGAGTTCCGCGAGCAAGGCCCGGCCCGGCACGGATAGCGCGCATCGCATCGCGGTCTCGCGGGCCGAGGCCCGTTCCCGGATATCCCGGATGTCGCCGGTTCCATACTTCAGGGCGCCGGCAAGATCGGCATGGCCCGGCCGCGGGGCGGTGACGGGCTTTTCCCCTTCCGGGCGGGGGCCGAACACGTCCATCGAAGCGGCATGTTTGGGGTAATCTTTATTATATATGACCATCGATATCGGGCTGCCGGTCGTGCGGCCGAACCGGATGCCCGAGAGGATCTCGACGGCGTCACGTTCGATCGAGGCGGCCCGGCTGCCCCTTCCATACCCGCTGAGGCGCCGGGTCAGGAGCTTTTTGAACGCGGTTTCCGATACGGGAACGCCTGCCGGCATCCCCTCGAGAATGCCGACGAGCGCCTTTCCATGCGATTCCCCCGCGGTCAGCCAGCGCAGCACTGCCATGATCAGGGTTTTTTCAGGGAAATGCCGGCCCAGGCACGGTAGTCGTCGTAAAGCTTTTCAGCCTTGGTTCCGAGCCGAGGAGAAAAATAGTGATTGAAATCGAAACAGATGAACCGGTCGACAAAGGGTTTCGCGCCCTCGATCTGCCGGGCCAGCACATCCATCGTCGTCGGCTCGGCTTCGAAGGCGTCCGAAAGCGGCGATGTGCGGTGGAACACCTCGCAGTTGCCCCACACCTCGATGCCGAGCGAGCGTGCCGCCGAGGCGATCGGCGCGAGGTCATGCGCGATGCGATCGATCTGCTTCGTCGTGCCGCCCACGCCGTCCTGCCAGGCGATGATGTCGACCTTCGCCTTCGCGAGCATCGATTTGAAATACCGGTTGATCATCCAGGTCGGAAGCGACTTCGCAAGGCCGGGGCGCGGGGTCGTGAAGGGTGAGATCATGACCTTCAGGCCGGGCTGTTCGGCCCGGCCGGCATCGGCGATGGCGCCGTAGAAGGCCCCCATCGAGCCGGGCAACGAAAGGGTGTTGTCCTCGTAGGGGATGTAGAGGCCGCGGAACGCCTTGCAGCCCTTGAACCGCTTCACCAGCTCCCCGGTGTATTTCGCGACCTTGACCCGCTCTTTCGCGAGGAAGAACGGGTTGAGCTTGTTCGCATACCAGCCCTGCTCGTCGAGCATCGTTCCGACAAACACCTGCATCTTCAGCTCTTCGGCGACCTTCAGGATCTTCTCGATCGCGGGCGTCAGGTCGGTGTCCCCGCTCGTCGAATACTGTGGAATGACGAGGCGCATGCCGGCCGCCCGCATCGCGCCGAGCTCGGCGCGCCAGAACTCTTCGGTGTTCTCGAGATCGCTCTCCCACAGTTGGACGAACGCCCCCGTGATGCGGGGCCGCTTCGTCGCCGGCACGTTCACCGGCTCGAGATCGGCGGGAACGGCGGCGGCGCTATCCGATTCATCTCCCGAGGCGACCGACTCGACCGTGGGGGTGTCGAACGGCCCGGCCGCAACCGGCAGGGCAGCGGCCGCCACAAAAGCCAGCAGCACGAGACAGGCGAGAGTGAATCTTCTGATCGACATAGCGCCTCCATTCCAGGAATCACGAATCATCCCGGCACTTTCTCCAAGCATACTCCGGTTTCCCCTCCCCAACAAGCGCGCCCCGGCCACCGACAAGGGCAAACAGGAATTCGACATGTGGATTTCGTGACAAGAACCTATCCGCAGATGACACAGATGGCGCAGATGAAAAGCTGAAAGGATTCATTCCAGTTGTTCATCTGCGGATACGTACCAGAAATTGATGTTTTGTTCACCAGAAGAGCTTCAGGTATGTTCCGGGAGGGACTGGAAGAGGATCGAACGAGCCCAACGGTCGAGCGCTGCCGAGACCGGTGCGTCGTTCGCATCGAGGGAGATCCGTTGGCAGGCGTGGGCGCACAAGAGGTGCGCCCACCCGGACCCGGAGGCAGGATGCCGACTGGTCCGGGTTTCGCCTCGACAGCGAGATCTCCCGAGGAGAACGCGAACGACGGCAACCGGTCCGGCACGCGAGATCTGGAGGGCGAATCGATCCTCTGGAAGTCCCTCCCCACAGCCCAATGAGTTCCCCGTTCGTCCTGGAGAGCGGGTGCAGGCGGGGCATTTTTTCTCTCAGCTATGGGGCGAAATGTGCCGAAGGTTCGAAAGAGTCAGAAAAATCCGAAAATGTTCGATTTCCCCTTCGGGGGGGATCGTCATTTGCCGATGTTCTGAATAAGGAAGCGCAAAACCATGTCTATTCGAAACGAGACGATGACGAAGGACGAAGCCGCGATGGTCGAGAAACTGCTCGGCCGGCCGGCGAAGATGCCCTATGTCATCGCGTCGCGGTGCGGCGACGGCACGCCCCAGGTGCTGCAGGCCGACCCGGTCTATTTCGAGGACAACCGGTGGAAGCCGTTTCCGACGTTTCTCTGGCTCGTCTGCCCCCGTCTTCGCTACGAAGTCGCGAAGCTCGAGGCAGCGCAGGAAGTCCAGCTTTTCACACGCCGGCTGACCGAGGATGCATCGTTCCGGGAGCGGTTCGCGGAGGGCCAGAAGCGGCTTCAGCAGCAGCGGCTCGCGCAGGCCGAAGCGCTCGCGGGCAGCCCCCTTCCCCCCGACGTTCATTCGGTCCTGTCGGGAACGAACATCGTGGGCAGCCGGAGCCCGGTTGGCGTGAAATGCCTGCATGCACACGTGGCCCAGTCCCTCACCTTCGGCTCCAACCCCATCGGAGACGATGTTCTGGCGCGGGTCGGGCGGTGCGGAAACGAGGCCGGCTGCGGCCAGGTGAAACCACACGGAAAGGTGAAGTCATGATACGTGGCATCTATACGTCCGCCTCATCGATGCTGGTCGAGACGATCCGCCAGGACATGATCGCCAACAATCTCGCGAACGTCGACACGGTCGGGTTCAAGCGCGATCAGGGCATCTTCAAGGAGCTGCCGACGATGATGCTGCGCAAGGTCAACGACGGCCAGTTGTATCCGCCCCGGCCGTTCTACAAGTATCCAAAGATCGGCAAGCTGGGCACCGGCGTCATTCTTGACGAGTCCTACACCGACTTCAAAGCCGGCGTCTACGAGCACACGGAAAACGATCTCGACTGCGCGCTCGAGAACGCGAAGGCGTTTTTCCTCGTCGAGTCGCCCAACGGGATCCGCTACTCACGCGACGGCGTGTTCACCGTCAACCAGGATGGCTACCTGACGAACATGAACGGCGACTACATCATGGTCGAGCCCGAGCCGCAGGAGAAAGCCGAGGAACGGCTGCTCGTGAATGCCGACGGCACGCCGAATCTCGAGATGGGTCGGGCCCAGTTCGGGCCGACGGATGTGGTGACGCTCGACACCGACGGCCGGGTGCTGGTGAACGGCGAAGGGCGATTCCGCATCGTTCGCGGCCAGGCTTCCGACCGGAAGGCGTTCCGCAAGGAGAACACCAACAATTTCGTGCGCGCGTACGGTGACGTGCAGCGCGCCGACGGCAAGGTCAAGGTGGGCTATATCGAAAAACCGAACTTCAGCCTCGTCGAGGAGATGGTCAAGATGATCGAGGTTTCCCGCGCGTATGAGGCCAACTCCAAGAGTATCCAGGCGCACGACTCCCTGCTCGACCGCGTCGTCAACTCGGTCGGGCCGACTCGCCGCTAACACACAACCGGACGGGAGGTAACAAGCCATGATGCGATCCCTGTGGTCCGCTTCGACCGGCATGAAGGGCCAGGAAATGAACATCGACGTCATTTCCAACAACCTGGCCAACGTGACGACGACCGGGTTCAAGAAGAACCGCGTCGACTTCCAGGATCTGCTCTACCAGACGCTCAAGGAGCCGGGTTCGCCGATCTCGACGGGCAACTCGTACCCGGTCGGCATCCAGCTCGGCCACGGCGTTCGGCCCGTCGCCACGCAGAAGATCTTCACCCAGGGCGAGTTCCAGCAGAGCGACCAGCCGCTCGACATCGTCATCGCGGGCAAGGGCTTCTTCCAGATCCAGCTTCCCAACGGCGATATCGGGTATACGCGCGACGGCGCCTGGAAGCTGAGCGACACGGGCCAGATCGTGACGAGCGACGGGTATGCCGTCATTCCGAACATGACGGTGCCCCAGAACGCGCTCGGCATCAACATCACCGCCTCGGGTATCGTCGCGGCGAAGATGCCCAACCAGGTCGATCTCGAGATCCTGGGCCAGATCGAAACCGCCAACTTCATCAACCCGGCCGGTCTCAAAGCCATCGGCCGCAACCTGTTCATCCCCACCAGCGCGTCGGGCGACCCGGTCGCCGGCATCCCCGGCACGCAGGAACTGGGCGAGATCGAGCAGGGCTTCATCGAGATGTCGAACGTGAAGGTCGTCGAGGAGATGGTCAACATGATCGTGGCGCAGCGCGCCTACGAAGCCAATTCCAAGACGATCCAGACCTCCGACTCGATGCTGCAGACCGCGAACAACCTCCGCCGGTAAGGGAGACACTGAGCCATGCCTACCAGCCGCACCGGACATGAACCGGGACTGATGAGATCCCTCGGCCGCCTGGCGGGAACGGCGCTGCTCGCGCTGCTGATTCCGGTCGTGGGCGAGGTGGTCCCGGCCGAGGCCTCGACGTCACCGATGTTGTCGGTGAAATCGACCGTGCTGGTGAACGACGGCCGGGTCGATGCTTCGATGCTGGTGGGCAGCGATGCGGCACCGTCGCTGCGGGAAGCGCTGGCCAAGATTCCGGTCGGCTTCATCTCGGAGCCGCTCGGCACGATCGTGCTGCGCCGGAACGAGCTGGCGCAGAAACTGGGCAGCCTGGCCGCGATGTTCGACCTGCCGCAGCGGGTCCAGGTTCTGCGCAAGGGCGCAATGCTGGGCGGTGACGTGATCGGAACAAAGATGCGGGAGCTGTGCCTCGAAGGGCTCGGAAGCATTCCGGCCGGTGAGATCCAGATCGATCTGTCACGCGTTCCGCACCATGTCGTGCTTCCCGGCGCCCTCGACGAATGGAAGCTCACCCCGCTCTCGACGAACCGTCTCGGCATGCGGCTGTTCCAGCTCGAGGCCCGGTGCGGCGAAGAACAGGTGCGCCAGCTCATCCAGGCCGACGTGTGCCGGGTCATCCGGGCGGCGAAGCTGCGCCGGCTGGCCAAGCGGGGCGAGTGCGTGACCGCGGCCGACCTGGTCGAAACCTCCGTCCGGCTGCGCAACGACCAGCCCAATCCGCCCGTTTCCCTTGAAACCGCCGTCGGCAAACAGCTCGCGAACATCAAATCCCCCGGAACGATGCTCCGGGAAAGCGATCTCGCGGCCATCTGCCCGGCCGAGGCCTCCGCCTCTCCCGCCACGGATGAGCTTCGGCGAGCTATGAGCGGCGCGGCGGCCGAGCCCCACCGGGAATCCCCGGCGCTGCCGGGAGAGGCCGGCCCCGAACCGGCGTTCCAGACCGGAGCCCGGAGTCTTCCGGTCGCGGCGGCGAAGCCATCGGGAGACCTTCTCGTAAAGAGCGGCGACAAGGTCGAGTTCACGGTGCGCAGCGGCAACCTGAACCTCGTGGTTCCCGCGAAGGCGCTGCAGAACGGACGCGCCGGCGAAGCCATCCGGCTGATCAATCTTCAGAACAACCGCCCCATCAAGGGCATCATCACCGCGGAAGGAAAAGTGGAACATGTCACGAACTGATTTTTCCCGCCTGCTGCTCGCCGTCGCCTTCGTCGCGATCGCCTCGGCCGCCTCGGCCGCCTCTCTCTGGCTGAACGGCCGTGACCTCTACTCCTCGCAGGGTTCGAAGGAGTTCAAGCCGGGCGACATCATCACGGTGGTGATCTCCGAATCGGCGACCGCCCAGCAGGCCGCCACGACCGACACGCAGGACAACACCCAGCTCGAGGTCAAGTCCGAGCCCAAGATCCCCTTCTTCAAGAAAGTGGTGAACCAGTTCATCGGCAAGAACGAGATCAAGAACACCTGGAAGGGCACAGGCACGACGACGCGGTCCGGCAAGCTCGACGGCACCGTGACCACGACCGTCATGGAAATTCTGCCCAACGGCAATCTGCTCATCGAAGGCAGCCGCTCGATCCGCGTGAACAAGGAAGGCCAGCTGCTGCGCGTGAAGGGCATCGCCCGGCCGCAGGACATCAACGCCAACAACGAGATCAAGTCGAGCCTGCTCGCCAACGCCGACATCAAATACGACGGCAAGGGCGCGGTCGGCACCACCCAGAAACCCGGCCTCATGACCCAGATCTCGCAGATCCTATTCTGAACCATCAGCTCCCGAACGGGGATCGAAAACTGCGAAGCCCCGTACCGGAAGTGTTCTCGAAACCATCCAGAGCTCGGACAAAATACAATCTACGTTATTTTCCTATCAGCCGAAGGCCCCGGCTCGCATGTCCGGGGCCTTCATTTATATAGCGATAAATGTATATTTCCATAAACCGTGCGGTGTGCACACTCAGGCAGAGCCCTTCCTGTGCTTCCCCGTAGACGGCGACGGGCCGGCTGGAGCCAACGTTGTTCTACGGCCTGTCCTGCACGAACTCCCGTGCCGCCTTTTCAAGGGCATCCGCCGTTTCCCGGAGGCGTCCGACATACTCCATCATGGCTGTGCGCAGGAGCGCGACGGACTCCGTTCTGGCTTCGGGGAGACACATGGCCTTGAACTCGACGCCGTCGTCGCCGAGGGAATACTCGGTGACCTCGCCGATCCATTTCCGCTTGATGGTGCGCTCGTCGGCCTCACCCGTGTGGTCCGCCATCGAAATACGGATCGCATGTTTGTCTTCCTTGAGGATGTCATACTCGGCGATGATCTCCTGGCAGCCGGTTTTCAGGCACAGCAAGCGGATTCCAAGAAGTCTGTTCATGTCCTCACCTTTCATGCACGAACATCAGATTCGACAGCATTATACATGCGTTTCTGATCCTGAAGAACCGCATTCTCACCCACTGTTGTTCTCCAGACCCGCCCCTACCACCGCAAGAGAGAGGTTCGTTCCCTCCCGTCTTGCCAAGGCGGGAGGGGATGGGATACCCTGCTGCACGATACAGGGCACGAGGCACACATCGATCGCATGTGAAATGAAAGCCCCTGACGGAATGATCGGGCATGCGGATTCTGGGAATTTCGGCGTATTATCATGACTCGGCCGCCTGTCTCCTGGACGGGGGCAAGATCGTTGCCGCCGCGCAGGAAGAGCGTTTCAGCAGGGTCAAGCACGACCACCGGTTTCCGGGGCACGCCGTATCATACTGTCTCGCCGAGGCCGGGATCCGACTCGACGAGGTCGAAGCCGTCGTGTTCTACGAGAAGCCGTTCATCAAGTTTGAACGGCTGCTGGAAACTTACTTCGGCCTTGCCCCGCGCGGGTTCGGCTCGTTCGTCCGGGCCATGCCGGCCTGGGTGACGGAGAAAATCTTCCTCGAGAACCTGCTGTTCGAAGAACTGCAATCCCGCTTCGGATGCCCGCCACGGCAGCTCCTGTTCACCGAGCACCACCAGTCGCACGCGGCATCGGCGTTCTACCCCTCGCCGTTCGACGAGGCGGCCGTTCTGTGCGTCGACGGCGTCGGGGAGTGGGCGACGACGACGGCCTGGCGCGGCACGGGCAACAAGATCGTGCCGCTCTGGGAACTGCGCTTCCCCCACTCGCTCGGGCTGCTCTACTCGGCATTCACGTATTACACCGGCTTCAAAGTAAACTCGGGCGAATACAAACTGATGGGTCTGGCGCCGTATGGCCGGCCGATCTACACGCAGACGATCCTCGACCACCTGATCGATCTGAAGCCGGACGGCACGTTCCGGCTCGACCTCTCGTATTTCGATTTCGCCACCGGCCTCACCATGACGAACGACCACTTCCACCGCCTGTTCGGAGGCCCGCCGCGCGAACCCGAGTCAAAGCTGACACAGAAAGAGATGGATCTGGCCCGGTCGATCCAGGAGATCACCGAGGAGATCATGCTGCGCCTCGCGCGCACCCTCCATGCCGACACCGGCCTGCCCCACCTCTGCCTCGCGGGCGGCGTCGCCCTCAACTGCGTGGCGAACGGACGGATTCTGCGGGAAGGACCGTTCGAGCGCCTCTGGATCCAGCCGGCGGCGGGGGATGCGGGAGGCGCGGTCGGGGCCGCCCTGACGGCCTGGCATGAACGGTTCGGCAACCCGAGAGCCGCCGGTGGCCGCGACGCCATGAACGGGTGTTACCTCGGTCCAAGCTATACATCAGACACTATTGAATCGATGTTGAAGGACAAGGGCGTGGCCTACCGTCGCGTCGATGACGACGAGCTGTTCCGAATCGCGGCCGAAGCCCTGGCCGCAGAAAAAGTGGTCGGCTGGTTCCAGGGCCGCATGGAGTTCGGTCCACGCGCCCTCGGAGCCCGCAGCATCATCGGGGATGCCCGCTCGGCGGCAATGCAGTCGGTCATGAACCGGAAAATCAAGTTCCGGGAGTCGTTCCGGCCGTTCGCCCCTTCCGTCCTTCGCGAACGGCTCCCCGATTACTTCGAGATGGATGCCGACAGCCCCTACATGCTGCTGGTCGCCCCGGTACGAGAAAGCCGCCGAAAAGCGCTTTCCGGCGAGCAGCGCAGCCTCTGGGGCATCGACCTGCTGAACGTCCCGAAATCCGATATTCCGGCGGTCACCCACGTCGATCATTCGGCACGCATTCAGACGGTGCACGCCGACACGAATCCACGCTATCACCGACTCATCAGCGAGTTCGAGCGACGCACGGGGTGCGGCGTGATCGTGAACACGTCGTTCAACGTGCGGGGCGAACCGATCGTCTGCACGCCCGAAGATGCGCTCCGCTGTTTCCTGCGCACCCAGATCGATACGCTCGTGCTCGAGAACATCGTCATCGACAAAGCCGATCTGCCGCCCCTTTCCCAGGACACCTCCTGGATGAAGGAGTTCACCCTTGACTGACCAACCGGCCACCACCCTCGCCATCCCGACCGCAAACAAACCAGATGGGCACCGGCTCCGGAGATTCGGTCTGGAATTGGGAATCGTTTTCCTACTGATCGCCCTGTGGCCGGTCGCACGGCACGGCTCGTCCCCGTCTGTCCTCTTGCTGACGATCGGAATGATGCTTGCGGGACTGGGCCTTGTCGCCCCGCGGTCTCTGAAACTCCCCTACGTCCTCTGGATGGGCTTCGGCAGGCTGCTGGGACGCATCACGACCCCGGTTCTCCTGGGCATCCTCTACTTTTTCGTCGTGGCCCCTCTCGGCTTCGCTGCCCGCCTCCTCGGCCGCGACCGCCTCGGTCTCTTCTTCGACCGCACCGCGGCAACCTACCGGGAAGATCGCCGAACGAACACCCCCACGGATCTCCAACGGCCATACTGATCGATATCACAGACAGGAAGATATTTTCATGAATATACAAAGTGAGATATCCAGCGAAAACACCCGGATGCCACAACCCGGCCGGACCCGCCTCGCAACGGCCGGCATGCTGGGCCGGTTTCTCTGGGAGCGCAGGCTCTGGTGGATGCTTCCGGTGGTGATGACCCTCCTGCTGCTCGGCGGCATTTGTCTGCTGGCGCAGTCATCGGCCCTCGCCCCCTTCATCTACTCGATCTTCTGATGCGGTCACACACCACCCGATGAAAAAGCTGCTGACGGCGGGGCTTCTCGTCCCGATTGCCCTTCTCGTCTGCCTCGAGCTGACACTTCGCGCTTCGGGTGCAGGCAGGCCGGTCTCCCTCTTCATCGAGCGGGAAATCGACGGCAGAGGCGAGATGACGGCGAACCACCTCGTCGGCTGGCGGTATTTTCCCGGCACCATCGCCCGCCGCCCGCTCTCGGAACATTTCCCGAAGGATAAACAGCCCGACACGGTCCGGGTCTTCATTCTCGGGGAATCGGCCGCGCGCGGGGAGTCGCTCGCCGACTTCTCGTTCGGCCGGATGCTCCGGGTCCTTCTCCAGGCCGCGTATCCCGAAAAGCGGTTCGAGGTGATCAACACCGGCATTCCGGGCATCAACAGTTGGGTTCTGCGCGAGTTCGCCGCCGAAATCAGCCGTTACACGCCGGATATCGTGATTTTTTACGGGGGCCACAACGAGATTCTCGGCCCCTACGGCCCGGCAAGCGCCTTCTCCCTTCCCTCGAGCCGGGGCTTCACGCGGTTCCGGCTCTGGCTGTCGGGTCTCATGCTGGCCCAGGTTCCGGAACTGCTCACGGGAACACGTCTCACACCGGCGGCCACGGTCGCCTCGGGAGGCTGGCGCGGCCTCGAGATGTTCCTCGAGAAACGCCTCGGCCCGGATGACCCCGGCGTACGGGCCGCAACCCGGAATTTCGAAGGCAACCTGATCGACATGATCCGATCGGCACGACAAGCGGGGGCACGGTTCATCGCCTGTGCCACCCCGGCCAACCTGGCCGACAGCGGCCCGTTCGCAAGCGTCGCCGAAGCCCCGCCGGAGCTTCGGGGCGTGCTGGTCCGGGAGGCGGCCGATGCGCTCGAAGGCGCCGCCGTTCCGGACGGGCTCGTTTCGCGGATCGCAGAGGCCTTGAAACAGGAGCCGCGGGATGCCGGGCTGCAGTTCCTGCGCGGAAAGCTGCTGATGAAGGCCGGGCGCTTCGAAGAGGCCCGCACGGCCTTCGAAATGGCCAGACAATGCGACGCCCTGCGCTTCCGCACGACTCCAGAACTCAACGGAGCGATCGCCTCGGCCGTCGCGGCGTTTCCGGGCGATGCCGGGGTGAAGCTGCTCGATCTCGAGCAGGCGTTTTCCAAGGCATCGGCCGGCGGCATCTGCGGTCGGGAGCTGTTCTACGATCATGTCCACCTGACCCTCGACGGCCACTGGAAAGCGGCCAACGACCTCTTCGACGCTTTGTCTGGCGGCTTTGCCCCTGCCCTTCCCGCGTCTCCCGCGGTTCGGCTGACACGGGAAGAAACGCTGGCCCGGCTCGGCTACACTTCCCGGGAGGAGCTTCACGACCTCGAAGCCATACTTGCTGCCCTCGGCCGGCCGCCCCTGACGGCCCGGATCGGCAATGACGAGCAACGGAAGCGCCTGGCCGAAGCCATTGCCCGTCTTCGGCAGCAGCTCACGCCCGAGGCGCTCTCCGCCGCCCTGGCCTCGGTGAGCGCAACCCTCCGCACTCCCGGAGCCGATCCGCAGCTTGCCGGGAAAGCCGCCGGACTCGCTACCGATGCGGGTTTTCCATCGGATGCCCTCGCCCAGTATGATGCGGCCCTCGCAGCCAACCCATGGAATATCGATAATTATAATAATCGAGGTCTCATCCGGTTTGGCCTTCAGGACCTCGATGGGGCAGTCAGAGACTTCCAGACGGCCCTCGAACTCGCCCCCAACTTCGCGGGGGCACGATTCAACCTCGGCGCCGCCTGGGCCAAAAGCGGCAAAACCGAAGCCGCCCGCGAGGCCTACGAAGCCGCTCTGGCTATCGATCCCGGCCTGACGAAAGCCCGGTTGAACCTCGCGAATCTGCTGCTTCAGTCCGGCAAGGCCACCGAAGCGATCCGGGAATACGAGAACGGCCTGGCCATCTCCCCGGATTCGGCCGAACTGGCGTATGGTCTCGGCAACGCTCTCCTGAAAAGCGACAAGCCTGGCGAGGCGCTTGAGCGCTTCGAACAGGCCGTCCACGCCAATCCCGATGACGGCCTCGCGCACTACGGCGCGGCCCGTGCCCTGCTGGCGCTCGGCCGCGAAGCAACGGCAGCGGCTCATCTGCGGGAAGCGGCCACTCGGTGTCCCGATCAACCGGCCGTCCTTCAGCTTGCCGCGACCGTCCTCGCCACCAGCGACCACCCCGGGGCCGCCGATCCGGCGGCGGCCGTCGGGTTCGCGAAACGGGCCGTCGAACTGACCGGCCGGTCGCAGCCGGAGCCGCTCCAGGTGCTGGGAGTCGCCTGTGCCGCCGCGGGGAAGATCGGCGAAGCCCGCGCCGCCCTCGCCGAGGCGCTTCCGCTTGCCCAGGCATGCGGCGACCGGGCTCTCGCGGGCGAGATCCAGGGAAACCTTCGCCAGCTCGAAGGCCGGTGACCTTCGTGCCACCCCTTCGGAATGAGGCGCGGCATGCCGATACATTTACTGGGAAAGAGTTCTTCCGAGCCTTCTTCCGAATCCATCGTTCCGAGGCGCAGACTGTGAATCATTCATCCAGGGGCCGCTCGCACACCATCATCGCTCTCGCCCTCGCGGGGCTGGTGACGTTCACTCCCGTCACTCCGGTCTGGGCCGAGGCGCAGGTCCGCATCAAGGATATCGCCCGCATCAACACCGCCCGCGAGTATCAGCTGATCGGCTACGGCCTCGTGACCGGCCTCGACGGCACCGGCGACAAGACCCCGATGAGTTCGGCGATGATGAAGGGGCTGCTCCAGAACATGGGCATGGAGATCGATCCGGCCTCGATTCAGAGCAAGAACTGCGCGGCCGTCGTCGTGACGGCGATGATCCCGCCGTTTGCGCGGGCCGGAGAAGCGTTCAACGTGACCGTCAGCTCGATCGGCGACTCCAAGAGCCTCCAGGGCGGGGTGCTCCTCCCGACGCTCCTGAAGGGCGGGGACGGCCAGGTGTATGCCGTCGCGCAGGGGAACATCTCGATCGGCGGCTTCCAGGCCGGCACGGGTGCCGGAGGCGGCGCGGCGGGCGGCACGGCGCAGAAGAACCATCTCACGGTGGCGCAGATTCCGAACGGCGCCATCCAGGAGCGGGAAGTCGGGGACGTGTTCGGCCAGAACGGCCTCTTCAGCCTTCTCATGCAGCGCAAGGACACGGCGCTGTCCCGCAAGGTGAAGGACGCGATCGACCGCAAGTTCGGCGAGGGCTGGGCGAAGATCGCCAATCCGGGCACCCTCGATATCACGATTCCCAGCAGTTTCAAGGATGATCCGGTCAGCTTCGCGGCGGCGATCGAGGAGCTGACGCTCACGATCGAGGAGCCGAACCGCGTCGTGATCAACGAGCGCACGGGCACCGTGATCGTCGGCAACAAGGTGCGCATCAACCGGGTCGTGATCTCGCAGAGCGGGCTGAAGATCGAGATCGGCGACGGGGCACAGCGCACACCCGCCGCCCCGGCAGCCGGTGCAGGGGGCACCAAGGCGGCTCCGAAATCCGGCAGTCTCGTGGCCATCCAGGGCGAAACCACGGTCGACGATCTTGTGAGTGCCCTCAACGGAATCGGCGCCACACCGAAGGACCTGATCGCCATTTTCCAGGCTATTGAAGCCGCCGGTGCGCTCAACGGCGAGCTGAAAATCATGTAGGCCCATCAAAAAAACTTTTTTCCGTGCCCTTGATCTTTGACCTATGCTGTGCTATGGTTCCTTGACTTTTTATTTCCCCCCTCCCCCCACTTTGTGTCTTGGACACCCTCCAGGAGATGAACCAATGACCAGTATCGAGGATCGGGATCTCGCCAACCAGCACTTCGACCGCGGTCTTTCCTTTGACATGCGCGGCAAGCTGAACGACGCGATCAACGAGATGGAAAAGGCCGTCAAGCTCGACCCCGTCTTCGCCGAAGCCTACAACAAGCTCGGTGATTTCTACATGAAGAAGGGTCAGATCACGAAAGCGGTCGACATGTTCAAGAAGTCGAGCGAGCTCAAACCCGAAGTGGAGAATTCCCATTTCGATCTCGGCTGCGCGTATGCCCATCTGGGCCGCCATTCCGAGGCTCTGTACGAGTTCCAGAAGGCGCTGAGCATCGATCCGAAACATTTCGAGGTTTATGGACGCATGGGCCATGTCTATCTCGAGATGGCCATGTACGGCGAGGCGATCGAGAACCTGAAGCGCGCCCTGGTCAAGGATCCCAGCGACATCATGGCCCGTTTCATGCTCGGACAGGCGCTCCAGCGGGTCAACCACCCCGCCGAGGCGGTCCAGCAGTTCGAGAAAGTCATCGAGCATTACACGAATCTCGCGATGTTCAAGACCCGCTACGCCGAGGGGCATTTTTACATCGGGCGCAGCTACTTCTTCCTGCAGCAGTATGACAAGGCCGTCGAACACCTGCTCAAGGCGGTCGAGTACGATACCGACGAAGTCGATTACCATTACAGCTTCGGCATGCTCTACAGCGACGCCGACGCGTTCTATGCGCTCGCCGAGGCGCAGCACGCCGCCGGGGATTACGCCCTGGCCCGCGAGAACCTGCGCAAGGCGGTCGAGCTCGAACCGCAGAACGAGCGGTTCCGCGCCCTGCAGCAGAAACTCTCCTAAGGAGCCACCCTTGGACGGCATCAAACGCTCGCAATCGCTTTCAACCGGCGTTTCCGCACGAAACGCCGTGAAGAACTTCGACGAGCTGCCGGAGAGCAAGAAAAAAGAATTACAGAAGCTCGAAGCCGCCTGCAACGACTTCGAATCCATCTTCGTCTACCAGATGATGAAGGAAATGAAGAAGACGGTTCACAAAACCGGCCTCGTGAGCGGCGGGCAGGCGGAAGACATTTTTTCCGACATGCTCGACCAGGAGCGCGCCAAACAGTCCCCGATCGGTATGGGCCAGATTCTGTTCAAAGAACTTTCCCGCTCGATCCTTCCGCCGACCCGCAAACGCGGCTGAGGACCGCTTCCCGCCATGCAGCAAGACACCGCACAAAATCACCCGCTTGAACCCACGAAAGGGGAAACTGTTGTGGACGAGTCCACCCTGAATTATCTGAAACTCTGTGAAGAGCCCGTGAAGGGGCTCAGGCTGATCGCCAAAGAGTTCAACATCAACGGCGCAGAGAAGATGAAAAAGGATCAGATGATCCGCGCGATTCTGCGCGAGCACCTGAACCGGCAGGGCCTCGCCCTCGCGGAAGGCACGCTCGAGGTTCTTTCCGACGGATATGGCTTCATCCGCACCCGCAGCTACATCCAGAACGACGACGACGTTTACGTCTCCCCCTCGCAGCTCAAGCGCTACGGCCTGATGAACGGCGACCACGTGATCGCGCAGGTGCGACTGCCGAAAGATGACGAGAGCTATCATTCCCTGCTGCGGGTCGAGGCCGTGAACGGCGTCAGCCTCGAGCAGCTCGCGCGGCGCACCAACTTCGAGGATGGCATCCCGGTCTTCCCGACCAACCGCTTCACCCTCGAGACCAGCGACGGCGACACCTCGATGCGAGTGTTCGATCTGATCTGCCCGATCGGCAAAGGCCAGCGCGGCCTGATCGTCGCACCGCCCAAGGCCGGCAAGACCGTTCTCTTGAAGAAGCTGGCGAACGCGATCATCGCCAACCATCCCGAAGTCCTGATGCTGATCCTGCTGATCGACGAGCGGCCGGAAGAAGTCACCGACATGCGCCGCTCGGTCGATGCCGAAGTCGTCGCCTCGACGTTCGACGAACATATCAGTCACCATATAAAGGTTTCCGAGCTGCTCCTGGAAAAGGCCAAGCGGTACGTCGAGCTCGGCCGCGACGTCGTGATCCTGCTCGACTCGATCACGCGCCTGGCCCGCGCCTACAACATCTCGGTGCCGTCGGCCGGCCAGACCCTCACCGGCGGCGTGAATCCGTTCGCCCTGCACAAGCCCAAGCGGTTTCTGGGCGCGGCCCGCCAGATCGAGGGCGGCGGCAGCCTGACGGTCATCGCCACGGCGCTGATCGACACCGGCTCGAAGATGGACGAAGTCATTTTCGAGGAGTTCAAGGGCACCGGCAACATGGAGCTGCACCTCGACCGCAAGCTGTTCAACAAGCGCGTCTTCCCCTGCATCGACGTGAAGATGTCGGGCACCCGCAAGGAAGAACTGCTGATGAACGCCGAGGATCTGAACAAGGTGATCATCCTGCGCCGCGCCTTCGAGGAGAAGGGCAACCAGGAAGTCATCGAGATGATGGTGAAGAGCATTTCGGCCACGAAAAGCAACGCCGAGTTCCTCTCCCTGATCAACCCGAACTACAAAGGTTCAGGCAAAAGCGGGAACTGATGCATTACACCGCCATACCGCCGCTGTCTTCCCCTGTACGCTTTCTGCTCGTTCTGGTCGGCCTGATCGGCCTCCAGGTGGCCCCCCCGGACCCCTCGAACGTCTGCGTCAATCTCGAGGGCCGGTTTGCCCTGGTGCCCCTGTGGAAGACGGCAATGACCCGCCTGGCCGGGGTTCTGCGGGAGAACGCCCCATCGGCCGAACAGCTTCTCTGCGCCCTGGGCGGCGAAGCCGTGAACGATGGAGAGACGAAGGGCTACCGGATCGCTTCTGTCGAGAGCCGTCAGACATCCGACGCCGAGTTTTTCTGGCCGGTGCGTGGCAGCATCTCCTCCGGGTATGGCATGCGGCGACACCCGATCACCCGCAGGTCCTCGTTCCACGCCGGTATCGATATCCGTGCCCGGAGCGGTACGCCGATCATCTCCCCCGTGGACGGAACCGTCCTTTCGGCACGGCGTGCGGGCGCCATGGGCCGGGAAGTGCGCATCCAGTGCGGAGAGCTGCTTCTCGTCTTCGGTCATCTCTCGTCTTATCGGTGCAAGCCCGGCCAGCGGCTCCGCGCGGGCCAGGTGCTCGGCCTGGCGGGAAGCTCGGGGCGTGCAACCGGTCCCCATCTGCATTTTTCGGTGAAGCGCGCCGGGCGCTGGATCAATCCGCTGGCCCTCCTGACCCCGCGGCGCCTGGCCAGTCGCTGATCCAGCCGTGACAAGAAGGTCGCGCATGATCGGGCATCGGCTTGGCCCGGTTGCCACGGCTTTCTGCGCCCTCTCGCTGTTTGCCGCCGCTCCGGCCCAGGCGGCCCCGGAGCCGATCCACCCCGTCGATCGCCCCGCCATCACGCAGGCCACGAACGCCGACGGCGCTCTCGAAGCCTACGAAGAAGGCTACCGCCAGTATCGTGCCGGCCGGTTCGACGATGCGCAGCGCAGTTTCCAGGACGCCCTCCGGCGCGAGCCGAACCTGATCAAGGCGCATTACTGGCTCGGGAAGCTGTATCGCGAAATGGGGAAACTTCGCGAAGCCGATTTCCACTGGGAAGAAGTGATGCGGCTGCAGCGGCTGATCCGCGACCGTCGCGAGGCGCTGAGTATCCAGAACAACGAGTATCCGGCCCTGCGCCAGCTCTCGAAAACACGGAAGCGGCAGGAAGAGGCCGAACTCGTCTTCCAGCAAGGCAAGCATCTCCTCGAAGAGGGCCACTGGGACGGCGCTGTCGCGAACCTCAAGAAGGCCGTCGAGCTGTATCCCGCGAATGCCGAGTATCAGAAGCTCCTGGCCCGGATCCTGTGGGATCGAGGGGACAGGCAGGGCAGCGCGAAGGCGTATATCGACATGCTCGACCTGCATCGGGAGCTCGACCGGGACCTCGTCGACGAGGCAAGCGGCCGGCTGGTGACGGCCGGCTGGCATCGCGAGGCGGCGCGCATTCTGCGAGAGGCGCTGAAGCGGTTTCCCGACGATACGGCGCTCGCGGAGCGGCTCGCGAAGATCGAGGAGCGAGGCGAGGCAAAGCCGGTTTCGGCCGGCACGGTCGTCGAGCGGTCGAAAGGGATCGTCATTCTCGATATCGGGCTTGAATCCGGACTGTCCCTTGCCGATGAGTATACATTGAAGCTGCGTTCATTCCGGCCCGGCGGGGAGATTCGCGACCCCAAGACCGGCCGGGTTCTCGGACGCCGCCCGGATACGGTCACCGCCGAACTGCTCGTCACGAAGGTGTTCGCGCGATCGTGCTGGGCGCTGGTCCGGCAGGAGCACGAACGCGGCGTGAAAGCGGGTGATTTGATTGAAGTCCAAAGCGTCGACCGGTGACGGCACGAAACTGATCGCGGCCAACCGCTACGCCTACCACGAGTATTTCATCCTCGACAAGATCGAGACGGGCATCGAGCTGGTGGGCTCGGAGCTGCGTCCCTGCCGCGAGGGCCGGGTGAACCTCAAGGACGGGTATGCCGAGGCGGTGAACGGCCAGTTGTGGCTGAACGAGGTGCATATCGGTTCGAATGCCTTCTCGAACCGGCTCGATCATGCCCCGCTGCGAAAACGGCGGCTGCTGGCACACAAGCGCGAGATCCTCAAACTGCAGCAGAAGCTCCAGGTGTCGGGGCACACCTTGATCCCGCTGCGGATGTATTTCAAGAACGGCATGGTGAAGGTCGAACTGGGCCTGGCCAAAGGCAAAGCCCAGTATGACAAGCGGGCGACGATCGCGAAAAAGGACCTCAAGCGCGAGCTCGACCGCGAGATGAGCGAGAGACGATGATGACATCGAACCGAGTGGGGCGCTTCTGGCGTCGGGGACTCGCCGCCGGGGCGGCGGCCGTGCTGTTTTTCGCCTCCCCCGTGGGTGCACAGGAGGCTGGTCAGACGAAAGGCTTCATCAGCGTCCGGGAGTTCGCCGAGTCGCAGGGAATCGCGTATCAATGGTTTCCGATGCAGAAAACGCTGGTGCTGTCGCGCGGCGGACGATCGATGCACCTGACGGTCGGGCGCACCGAATCGGTGGTCGATGACCAGCCGCTGGTTCTTCCCTCTGCGCCGATCCTGCAGGGAGGCCAGCTCATGGCCCCGGCACGGTCGATCATCAACGTGTTCGGCTCCCAGGCGGCTCAGAAACCTGCCGCTGCGGCGAAGCCGCCTTCGGTCACGATCACCTCTCCCGCAGAGGAAGAGGACGAGGAGGAGCTTGGCCCCGACACGCCCGCCGCCGAGGAGGAAGAACCAGCTTCCCCGGTGCTGGTCTCTCCGCCCCAGGTGATTCCTCCCCCCGTCTCACCGCCGGCGGCTCAGACGGCTGCGAACGAAACCCCCGAGGAGGAGGACGCCTCGACGCTCGTCACGGTGCGGCATTCCGTGCGCGACGATCAGACGCGGGTCGTCCTCGAGTTCGACGGGCCGATGAGCTATGCAACGGAAAAGGTCGGCAAGGGAACGGTCAAGCTGCGGATCAATGGCTGCAAGAACATCATCCCCACCAAGCGAAGCAATCCGGCTGGCCGGGATCTGAAAAATGTCTCCTTTCACAGCGGACCGGACCGCAAGGGCCTGGTCGTCAACTTCGATCTGGTCGAGGGCGGCGAAGCCCCGACGATCGAGACGGTGGCCAATCCGTACCGCATGGTCCTGACCTTCCGCGCGGCGGGTGTCTCGGCGGCAACAGCTTCGGCGCCGGTCAAACTGGCCGCCGCGAGTGCGACGGCGCCCCTGAAACCGGCACCTGCGCAGGCGACGATGACGGCAGCCATTCCCGCCGCGACGCCTGCGGCCACTCCCGAGAAACCCCCGGCAGCGACGCCGGAGCCGCCAAGTCGCGAGCCGGCGAAGAATCTGCGGATCGACGTTCCCCTGGAAACGCTGTCTCGATCTGCGTTTTCTGGCCGCGCAATCATCATCGACCCGGGCCACGGCGGATCGGATGCGGGCGTGACCTTGAACGGTCTCGCCCCGGAAAAACAGATCACGATGGCCATCGCCACCCACCTGCGCAAAGTGCTCCGCCAGATGGGCTTCAGTGCCTATCTGCTGCGGGCGCAGGATGCCACCCTGTCGCCGGCCGAACGACAGGCGGCGGCCAATAAATCGGGCGGGGATCTGCTGGTTTCCCTGCACGTCGGCGGGGCCGGCGACGAGTCTATCGAGGGGGTCGCGTGCTACAGTTTCGACACGAACGGGGCCGCGTTCGAAAACGACGCCGGCAGTCGAATCCCACCGCAGAACACGTTTGGGGAGTGGGCGCAGACGACCCGGTTCGATCTGGCGCGCTTCCTCTCGATGAAAATCCGGGATCGGATGGTGAAACACCTGTCGACACGGGACCGGGGTGTCCGCCCTCTCCCGCTGTTGCCGCTGCGGTTCATGATCTATCCGGCGGTGCTGGTCGAGGTGGGGATGCTGTCCAACCCGACGGAAGGGCCGAAGCTCAGCAATGCCGGGTATCAGGAGGCGGCGGCACGTTCAATAGCGAACGGTATTGTCGACTTCTTCAACGGCATCAAGCTGAACCCGTGATCGGAGAAACGCCATGCAACCAATGATGAAGAAACGGCAGCGGCATCAGCCGGAGAATTTCCTGTTCGTCCTGATGGGGCTGATCCTGCTGGGTCTGCTGATATCTGGCTACTTCCTGTTCGTCGACAAGATCCTGCCCAGCCTGACGGGAACGCCGGCCACGACCGGTTCAGCCGGCACCCCAGGCACGGGCGATGCCGCCCAGGCGGCGGGCGGCACATCCGGCGAGACGCTGCTTCCCGAGGGCGAGGGCATGGCGGTCACCCTGTATTTCGGGGTACGCGGAGCCGACCATCTGACGCGGGAAGTTCGGAAGATCCCCGAGCAGAAGATGCTGCTGAACCAGGCGACCGAGCTGGTTCGCGAACTGCTGAAAGGCCCCTTCACCCCCGAGGCGCGGGCCGTGATTCCGGCGGGCACGACGCTGCGCTCCCTGTTCTACAGCCAGGGCACCTTCTTCGTCGACCTTTCGAAGGAGTTCAGCGAAGCGCATCCAGGCGGTCCAACGGAGGAGACGCTGACCCTGTACTCGATCGTCAACACCCTGACCGAGCTCGACCGGAAGGCCCGGGTGCGCTTCCTGGTCAATGGCGTCGAGATCGAGACGCTGAAAGGGCATATCGGCCTGAAGAACGCCCTTTCCCGCTATGAAGCCATTCTGATGAGCGCCAAGGGAAGCTGACGGCCTCTGAAAAAACGCCACCGCCCCGGGATGGATGCCCGGGGCGGTGGCGTTTTTTGGCGGACCGATCAGCCGCCGAAAATCGTGTCAGCGCAGCCGTGGTGCGGAACGCACTGGACTTTCTTGCCGTTCGGAAGGCCGCCTTCGGTGCCCGGCACCCACTGGTAGGTGCCCCCTGTGGGACAACTGGGCAGGCGCTGCCCGGACATGAGGGGCTTCAGATCCTCGACCTTGTCGGGATACATTTTATTTTCGATGTTATAGAGTTCAGCCATGCGAGAGAGGAGAGAGGAGTTCTCCCAGCACTTGTTTTTCCGGGCGCGCTCACGCACACGGGAAAAATAGGGAAGTGCCGTGGCCGCAAGTATGCCGATGATCGCAATGACGATCATCAGCTCGATCAGGGTGAATCCTTCTCTTCGTCTCATCGGTATGTTCTCCTCTTTCGAGTATACCGCATCGCGACATCGATTTACAACTGTCGATCCGACAAGAATGACGCAACACTTGCAATTGCCCGAGAGGCACCATATAATGGCCCCATGAAGAAGAGGATGCGGCGGATCATCGTTCCCATGCTGGCCATGACCCTCCTGGCGGGGTGCGTGCCGGACAAGTTCCAGTTCACGGGTGAAATCGGCAAGGCCGGCTCGGGCAGAGGTGATCTGCTGAGCGCCACCGATATGGGCCTTTCCCCAGACGGTGATCTGGTGGTATCCGACGCCGGCAACAACCGTGTCCAGGTTCTGACCCCGGATGGCACCTGCAAACTCGCTCTCGGCGAGTATGGAACGACCGGTTTCAAGCTTTCCGGCATGTCCGGCTGCGGAGTGAACCCGCTCACGGGTGATATCTGGGTCTGCGATCTGCGCGGAAACAAGCTCGTCAAGTTCAACAAAACCGGGGCACCCCAGTTGAAGGTCATCGACAAGATGAAGTATCCGGTCGATGTCGCCGTCGACCGCCAGGGGAGCATCTACGTGCTGATGTCGAAGCAGGCGGCGATCTACAAATACGACGGATTCGGCGCCTTCCAGGGAATGATCGGGGGTACCGGCAAAACGGCCCTCGTGTTCGCCACCTCGATCGTGATCAAGAATGACGCGATGTATGTCGCCGACTACGGCGGCCGTCGCGTTCTCAAAATGGATCTCAAGGGCGGCCTCATCCAGGAATTCAACAAGAAGGGCGATTACGAGGAAATGAAAGGGCCATCGAGCCTGTTCGTCGACGAAGCCGGCAACCTGCTCGTCCTCGATCTGGGCGATGTCCCCGTCGTCGTGCTTGCCCCGGACGGCCAGTTGATCTCGAAGATCGGCACGTTCGGAAGCGAAAAGGGTCAGTTCCTGTATCCCCGCGGCATCGTATCGAAGTCGGCTGGGGAAATCAGCGTTCTCGACAACAGCCGCAACTGCATCCTGTCGTTCAAGAGAGCCGCCCAGTAACCGGGCCATGTCCCTTTTCCGTTCACTCCTCGGGTTGGGCGCGATGTTCGTCATTGCCGCCGTCGGCTTCCTGGCAGGCGGATACCTCTGGTTCGACGAGCTGCATCGCCCCGTCGATGCTCCGACCAAAGCCGGCACGGCCATCGAAGTAGAGATCCGTTCGGGGGCCACGCCGAAGGAAATCGCAGCACGGCTCAAAGCCGGCGGCATCATTCGCAGCGCCTTTCTGTTCCGTCTCATGACCGGGCTCTACGGCGTCGACACCCGCCTGAAGCCCGGAAAATACCAGTTCAAGGGTGGCGAGTCGATCGAAGAGATCCTCCGCCTGCTGATGAAAGGGCGCGAGGAACTGGTCCGCCTGACGATCCCCGAAGGGCTGACGCTCGAAGCGGTTTCCCGCCTCGTCGAATCCGCAGGCCTCGCATCGGCCGCGACATTCCTCGAACTGACGAACTCTCCCCGGCTTCGCGCATCGGTGTTCGGGGAATGGGGCGAACTGCCCAGCCTCGAGGGGATGACCTTCCCCGAAACCTACGCGTTTCCCCGCACCATCACGCCGGAAGAACTCGTTCTGACGTTGCTCCGGCAGACGCGCGACCGTGTCGACCGGCTCATCGGCAGCCCGAAAAGCTCCGCCGGGCTGACCCGGTATGAAACCTGCATCCTTGCCTCACTCGTCGAACGCGAGGCGAAACTGGCCTCGGAACGGCCGCTGGTCGCATCGGTGTTTCTCAACCGGCTTCGCAGCGGCATGCGGCTCGAATCCTGCGCAACCGTCCAGTATGCCCTCCCGGAGCACAAAGAGCGGCTCACCTTCGACGATCTGAAGATCGAGTCGCCGTACAACACCTACCAGAAAACCGGCCTGCCGCCTACTCCCATCTCCAATTTCGGCGAATCCTCCCTTGCAGCGGCCGTCCATCCCGCAACGACGGAGTATCTGTTTTTCGTCTCGGATGCCGCCGAGGGTCACCGGTTTTCGACGACCCTCGCCGAACATGAGCGTTCCCGGAAAGAATTTTTCCAGAACAGAAAGAAAAAGAACCGGTAATGCAGGATTTCCGCTCGGGCTTCCTCGGCCTGGCCAGCGCAGGACTTCTGACCCTGGCAAGCCTTCTTCCGGCAGCCGGCCAGACCCCGGCCGCTCTTTCGCTCCCACCCCGCATCATTTCGCTCGATCCCTCGGCGACGGAGTTTCTCTACGCGCTCGGCGCGGGAAACCGGCTCGTCGGCGTCTCGGATTCCAGCCGCACGGCTTCGGAAGCGGCGCTACCCCGGGTCGGGGGGATGGAGCTCAATCTCGAACGGATTTCCAGGCTGCAGCCGACGCACATCATCGATCTGAACGGCCGGCACAAGCGGTATGAGCTGCTGTTCAGACAGATCGGTTTTCCCTACCTGTCCCTGGAAATATCCCAGCTCGAGGGCATCCCATCCGCCGCCGTGCGGCTTGCCGAAGCTCTGAACAGCCCAGAACAGCGCTCAGCGTTCCTGAACCGATGGCAGAAGGAGCTCGAAGAGCTCACCTCGCGGGCGGCACAGCCCAGGCCCCGGGTCTATATCGAACTCTGGGATGCCCCCCTCCAGGCTGCCGGCAGAAACAGCCTCATCGGCCAATTGGTGCGATGCGCGGGAGGCGAGAACATCCTGGCCAGTCCATCCGACGCATTTCCGGTCATCACGCCAGCCGAGGTGCTGAAAGCCAATCCAGAAGTCATTCTCGTCGCCTACCCCGTGGGGGACCTCTCCCGCATCGGACAACGACCGGGGTGGGGAGATATCGATGCCGTGAGGAAAAACAGAGTCTTCGCCATCGATCCCGATGAACTGGCCCAGCCAAGCCCTCTCGCCCTCAAAGGCCTGCGGCAACTGATCAATCTACTAAAACAATGACAACACTGCTGTAATTCTGATGATTTCATCAGAATACTGATTGATTTTATTGAGATTTTTCGAGGTTTTTGCTCATGATCCGTCATTCCCTGTTTTCTCCGGCCTCGTTTTCACGACTCCGCCTGTCGCTGGTGCTGTGGTTCGGCGCCTGGATCCTCACCGTCTTGCCGGTATGCGCATCCTGGGCTGCGGCCGGAAAAGTCCCCGTTCCGGCTCCTCGGACAGCATCGGCAGCGGCTCAGATTGTGGTGCCCCCGCCCTCCTCCGGCCAGCTCGGGTTGGAGCTCACGGTCGCAACGACGACGGCCACGTTCCGGTTCACGCTTCCCGAGGCGGGTTGCGTGGCCATCGCGGCCCAGAACAAAGGGAAGCGCGGTAACGAACGGCTCTGGGGGCCCTTCTGGCGTGAGGCGGGATCGTATGTGGCGACGCTGCCGACCAGTCTCGTCACGGCCCGCAAGGGTATTCTCGAGGTGTATTCCCTTTCCCTGCACCCCGTTTCGGTCATCGGGCGTTCCGGAAAGGGCGAGCGGCAGTTCATCCGGCCCATGGGCCTGGGCTGGGATCCAACCGCCCGCGAGCTGTATGTGGCCGACACCGGGAATGACCGGATCGTGCGACTCAGCGCCGACGGCCGGTTCGTCGCCCAGTACGGCGGGTTCGGCGTCGCGTTCGGTGACGACAGCGAGGAGCGCGAGGACTCGCTCGACGAGCCCTGGGATGTCGCCCCCGGCGGTTTCTCGAACTTCTACGTAACGGATCAGAACAACGATCGGGTGTGCGAGTTCGATGCCTACAAGAATTACCGGGGCACGACGTATCCGAAGCCGGGTGATCGCGGGGCACGGCTCAACCGGCCCCGGGGCGCGATGGTGGACGGGGAGAACAACCTCTGGATCGTCGATGGTCGCGGAGATCGTGTCCTGAAGCTGAATTCCTACGGGTCCAAGCTGTTCGAACTGGGCGGTTTCGGCTGGAGCTCCCAAAAGGTCAAGGATCCCACCCAGGTGGCGGTCGATGAATCGGGACGCATCTATATCTGCGACCGCGGGAACCGGCGGATCGGGGTATTCGACCGGCTGGGCTCTTATCTGAACGATATCACGAAGAATCTGAAAGCCCCTTCCGGCGTCGCCGTCGATCCCGACGGAATCGTCTTCGTCTGTGACGAACAGACGAACGAAGTATCGGCGTTTCTGCCCGACGGTCGGCTTCTGGGAAGCGTCGGCGGGATGTCGGAACGGGACCGGTTCCGGTATCCCGCGGATCTCGTCGCCCTCGCGGATCAGATCTACGTTCTCGACTCGGGCAACCATCGCATCGTCGTGCTGGAGCGGCGCAAGGAGCGGAAGGAAACGTATTGGCAGGCCGATTCCCCCATGATACAATGACCATTCTCCCGCAACCTCCCGTCGCGGATTTCATACAGACACCAGGGGGCACACGTTGATTCGCTCGATTTTCCGGCTCGGACTGAGCCTCACCCTCGCTGCCGGCCTGATCGTTTCCCTGAACGGTTGTAAAAAGGGCAAAAGCCAGGACGGGCAGCGGTTCAAGCTGCACGTGACCGAAGAAGTGAAGAGCACACCGCTGTCGCAGCTGCTTCCCCAGAACAAGACCAAGACGGGCAAGCGGATCGAGGAAGTGGGCGAAAAAGTGAAGAGCGAGTATATGTACGGCACGCTCGCCGGCCAGTATGGGAAGTATTCGACGGCCGTGCAGCACCTCACCGCGGCCCTCGCTCGCGAACCCAAGCTGATCGACGCCCATCACAACCTCGGGCTGGCCTATTACCGGATGGGCCGCATCGACGATGCCGTGCGCGAGTGGGTCCAGACGCTGCGTCTCGACCCGACCTACGCGGAAACCTATTACAATCTGGGTATCTTCCTGCTCGACGCGAAGCGCAAGGCCGACGCCGTGACGGTGCTCAACCGATGCGTGACGGTCGATCAGTTCCATCTGAAGGCCCGGTTCGCCCTCGGCAAGATCGCCCAGCAGGACGGGAAGAACCAGGAGGCAATCCGGCATTTCCGGGCCTACCAGATGAAGGATCGAGGCGATCTGCGGGTGCACATGGCGCTCGGCGAGCTGTATCTGCTCGAGAACCAGGTCGATGCCTCACTGAAGGAGTTCGAGGCGGCGGCTCGGATCGAGGACAAGAACCCGACCGTGCATTACCAGCTCGGGGTCGCGTATCACCGCCGCAACCTGCTCGACCAGGCCGTGCACCATTACAAGCGGGCGACCGAACTGGCGCCGGATCATCTCGACGCCTACGTCAATCTCGGTGATATCTACAACTATAAAAAAGAATACGCATCGGCGCTCGCGGCATACAACGCCGCCCTCGGCGTCGATCCCACCAACGTCTACGCCAAGAAGAAGGCCGCCCAGGCCGAGACGAAGCTTCTGGAAAAGGAACCGTGATCCACGATCCGAACCGGCCGGGACGCGGCCGCCCCGACATCCTCCCTTCGGGCGATTCCGCGCGCCGGGTGAAACTCCAGATTCTCCAGGAGCGCCTTCGCCTCAGTGAATCCGAAGCCGTCGATCTGCTGCACAGGCTCAGAAGCGATGCCGCGGATCAGCTTGGTATCCCCTCGTCCACTCTCACGGTGGACTTCGAGTTCGCGGGCCGTGAGCTGGATTTCACGATCACGGCCGACCTGCAGAACCTTCCCCCCATCAGGAGCCGTTGACCATGACCACGGGTATCCCGGGCATCAGCCATTGGGAGTTGTTGAGCGTCGAGAAGCCGTCCCGCTACATCGGGGGCGAGATCAACCAGGCCCCGGACAAACCGGGAGCCGCGCTGCGCGCCTGCCTCGCGTTTCCGGACGTGTATGAGCTGGGCATGTCGAATATCGCGCTCAAAATATTGTACGAACGATTGAATGATCTTCCCGACATCGCCTGCGAGCGGGTCTTTTCGCCGTGGGTGGATTTCGAGGATCTGCTGCGCCGGAAAGGGCTCCCCCTCTACTCGCTCGAGACGAAGCGACCGCTGGCGGCGTTCGACCTGCTCGGCATCACGCTGCCGTATGAGATGACGTTCACGAACGTGGTCAACCTGCTCGAACTGGGCGGGATCCCGGTCGACCGGCGAGACCGCACTGACGGCACCTTCGTGATCGCCGGCGGCCCGTCCGCCTCGAATCCGCTGCCGGTCGCCGACTTTTTCGATGCGATCCTGATCGGCGACGGGGAGGAGGCGATCGTGGAGGTGTGCGAGCTGCTTCGCGAAGCGAAACGCCAGGGCATCGTCCGGCCGAAGGTGCTGGCCGCGATTTCCGAGCTCGAGGGCTTCTGGGTACCGGCCTTCCCCAGGCAGGTCAAGCGCCGGGTGTTCAAAGGGTTCGGCGCCTCGCTGCCCCCGCAGAAGCCTGTCGTGCCGCACATCGAGGCGGTTCACAGCCGGGCGCCCCTCGAGATCTTCCGGGGCTGCATCCAGGGCTGCCGGTTCTGCAACGCGGGCTTCTTCTACCGGCCGAAGCGGGAACGCCCCGTCCAGGCGCTGCTCGAATGCGGCCAGGCGCTTCTGAAGAACACCGGCAACGAGTCGCTCGGGCTCGTCTCGCTCTCGACTTCGGATTATACGGGGCTGGCCGAACTGATTGGCCGGCTGGACCAGGGAAAGACGTATCCCGACCAGACCCTCTCAGTTCCGTCGCTGCGCATGAACGACAAGACCCTGGCGATGCTCGAAACCGTTCCGGAGCTGAAGAAGGGCGGCCTCACGTTCGCTCCCGAAGCGGGCAGCCAGCGGCTGCGCGACATCATCAACAAGAACATCACGGAAGAGGAGATCCTGCGCGTCGTCGCGGCGACGGGTGAGTCGTGTTACCGGGTGATGAAGCTGTATTTCATGATGGGCCTGCCGTTCGAGACCGAGGCGGATCTCGACGCGATCGCCGAGCTGGTCGAAAAGATCGAGACGACGGCGCGGCGGGAAAAGATCCGCAAGGACATCAACATCAGCCTGTCGGGCTTTGTACCCAAGCCATTCACGCCGTTCCAGTGGGCGGCGCAGGACGACATGGCGACGCTCGACGGGAAGCGGCGGCGGATCTGCACGACGCTGAAGAAGAGCCGGGCGCGCGTCTCGTGGCGCGATGCCTATCTGTGCCAGCTCGAAGGCGTTCTTGCCCGCGGCGACGAGCGGATCGGGGCCCTGCTGAAGGCGGCCCGGAAACGCGGCTGCCGGTTCGACGGGTGGAGCGAGCATTTCCGGCCCGACGCATGGCGGGAAGCCTTCGCCGAGGTGGGGATCGATCCGGCCACGTATACCCGGGAGCGGCCGCTCAACGAGATGCTGCCCTGGGAGTTCATCGATTATCGAACCCCGCGCGAGTATTTCGTGCGGGAGTATCGCGAGGCGGCCCGCCTCGCCGGAGTGACGCTGCCATGACCACCCCCGCCCAGCCCCCCCTGGAATTCCGGTATCGCATCCATTACACCCGTCATGGGGCCTCGATCTACCAGGCCCATCTCGACCTGATGGAGGCCCTGCTCCGCGCCGTCCGCCGGTCCGGCCTGCCCTACGCCCTCACGCAGGGCTGCCACACCCGGCCCAAGACCAGCTTCGGGCCGCCGCTTCCACTGGGACAGGCCAGCCGGTGCGAGTTCTTCGACCTGTATCTGAGCGCCTCCCGGGAACCGGAAGCGGTTGCAGCGGCGTTCTCCGGCCTGCTCCCCGAGGGGATGAACATCCTGCGTGCCGAGAGCGTCGCCCTGAAAGCCCCGATGCTTTCGGGGGATCATCGCGTCCGGTACCGGCTGCCGTTCACGGCCGGTGCGGCCGACACGACGGCCCGCGTCCGCGCCTTCCTGTCGGATCCGGAGCGGGCGTTCATCCTGCGGCGCGGCAGCGAGGCCCGGCAGTATGTGATCGGCTCCGCCGTCCTGGCGATCCGGGAGGAGGAGGAAAACGGCCTTCCCGGCCTGACAGTGGATTTTTCCCAGGGCGGCAAGGGCCAGCCGTCCGTTTCCAAGATCATCACCGCTCTCGCCGAGGAACTCGGCCCGGAGCGGGAAGCCCTGCTGGGCGTGGAACGCATCTGCTTCCTCGAGTGACCGGCAGGCGCCAGACCATTTTTTCAACCGAAGGAGTTTTTTCTTGTCGAGACGCATTCTTATCAATAGCGGGCCCTATGAAACACGGGCCGCCCTGCTCGAGGACGGGAAAGTCGTGGAGGTATTCCACGAGATTCCCGACTCGGAAAAGATCGTCGGGTGTATTTTCAAGGGCCGGGTGTCGAACATCCTGCCCGGCACCCAATCGGCTTTCGTCGACATCGGTCTCCAGAAAGACGCATATCTGACCCTGTCGGGCGTCGATACCGGCGAAGGCGACGATGATCTCCAGGACGTGTTCCGTGCCCCCATCGAGCAGCAGCTCAAGGTGGGCCAGGAAGTCATCCTGCAGATCCTGAAGGAGCCGACGGGCGTGAAGGGGCCGCGTTCGACGATGACCCTCTCGTTCCCCGGCCGGTACCTGGTGTTGATGCCGATGGTCGACCACATCGGGATATCCCGGCGCATCGGCCCCGACAGTGAGCGGGAACGGATCCGCGCGATCGCGAAGCGGATCTGCCCGAAAGGTATGGGGATCATCTTCCGGACGGCGGCCGAAGGGCTCGAGGAGCGGGAGCTCGCGGCCGATCTGAAGCTGCTGCTCCGGCTGTGGGAGCAGGTCGAAAAGAAGATCAAGACGGCTCCGCCGCGAACGCTGCTGCACCGGGACATTCCGCTGCCGCTGAAGATCGTGCGCGAGTATTTCACCGACGATGTCGACCAGTGTCTCATCGACTCGGAAGAGGCCTACCGGAACATCCTGGAGATGTGCGATTTCCTGTCGCCGCTCCAGCGCGCCGGCCTTGAATTGTACAAGGGGCCGGCCCCGCTGTTCGACGCCTACGGCATCGACCGGGAGATCGACAACGCCCTCCAACCGAAGATCGTGCTGGAGTCGGGGGCCTCGCTCGTCATCGAGCGCACCGAGGCTCTTTCCACGATCGACGTCAACTCGGGCCGGTTCGCCGGCGGCGTCGACCTCGAGGAGACCGTCTTCAAGGTCAACCTCGAGACGGCGAAGGAGATCGCGCGGCAGATCCGGCTGCGCAACCTCGCCGGGATGATCGTGATCGATTTCATCGATATGAATGACGCGAAGCACCGGGCAAAGGTTCTGAAAGCGTTTCGGGACGCGATGAAGAATGACCGGAACCGGCCCCACATCCTGGACTTTTCGGAACTCGGCCTCGTGCAGATGACGCGGCGGCGCACCTCGCACAGTCTCGAGGAGATCCTCAAATCCCCCTGCCCCTGCTGCCAGGGCCGTCGGATGACGCTTTCGCTGATCACCCTCGTCAACCGCATCCGCAACCGCATTCTCGACGAGGCGTCGCGTTACGAGACCCCGGCGATCACGGTTCGGGCTCATCAGCAGGTGGTCGAAGCCCTGCGCGGCCCCGGCGAGGCGCGGCTGAAAGAGCTCGAAAAGCGGTGCGGCCGCACCATCACGCTCCAGCCGCAGTACGGATTGGATATCGAAAGTTATACAATAGACACGGGCGCCGGCCGTATCGTCGGGGAGACCCGCCCCACTCCGCCGCCTGCCAGGTCTGACAACAGGCCGAAGGAGCCGATGAGCGGCCCCAGATCGCCGGGAACCGCACCCGCCGGCCAGGCCCCGGACCGGAAACCGCAGAAACGCCGGCGCGGCGGCCGCGGCGGTCGGGGAACGTCACGCACGAAGGAGGGCTGATCACCGATGGCGGGAGCACCAGGTTCCCCTCTGGCCAGAATCGTCCTGCTGGCCCTGTATACTCTTGCGCTGACCGTTCCGGTGTCGGCCCTTCCGCTCGCCTACCGGCTGAAAGTCGGCTCGACCTACAGCTACGAAATCGTCCAGCGTTCGACGAGCGAGGTCTCGTCGAACGAGATCCGGTCGTCACACCCGCAGGAACGGACCACGAAGCTCGAGGTCCTCGTTCTGGCCTTTCGTGACGGGGTTTACGTCCTCGACATCCTGTCCGGTGACCGGCGGATCCGGCGGTATATGCGCCCGAACGGGGCCGTGGTGGCCTCGCCGTCCGAGCCGGGAACCGAGCTTCCGTTTTTCGCGGTGTTTCCGGAGGGGGACGCGGTGACCGGCAAGCCCTGGAAGCAGACCACGTCGTTCCCGCTGGGCAAAGGCACGGTGCCCGCCTCCTGGGAAACGACGCTGACCGGCCTCGACGGATCGAAGAAAAAGGCGACGGTCACGGTGACCGGCTCCGTCACCCTGCCTTCCGACCGTGTCATCAGCCGCAGCCTCCAGTCGCGGGGCACGCTGGTGCTGAATCTCGAAACGGGCTGTCCCGACCGCGCAGACTGGACGGTCAGTTACGAACTGACCTACGCCAACAAGGAGATCGCCGTCACGCGCGATCTGTGGAGCGTGCGCGAGACGCGTTCTTCGAGCTGCAAACTCACGGGGGTGAAGCCATGACACAACCCGTCCGGCGGCTTGTGGCCGCCACCCTTCTACTCGCCCTCCTGGCCGTTTCCGTCGCGAGCCGGGGCCAGCAGTCCCCCTCCCCCGAGGCCCCGTTCACGGCCTGGCTGATGAACAACGAGGCCCGGACGATGGGCATTCTGGCGAACGACCGCCTGGCGCTCGAGCGGCTTTCCCAGCCGTTCGGCCTGCTGGGCACGGCTTCGCTGCCACCGGCCCCCGCCGAGCGGGACCTCTGGTCGATACATTTGCAATACTATAGATTTTTACCCGAGGCGGTCGAGATCGCGAGACTGGCCCGCCGTTTCGGCAGCGGCGTGTTCGCGCGGGTCTTCGACCAGGCGCTGCCCGGAACCTGGGTTACGATGCCGATGATGGGCGTCCCGGCCTTCAATGCCCGGGAGCTGGCGTATCCGCTGAACAACCTGTTCCGGGAAGCCCTGCTCGCCTCGATCGGGGTCGACAAGAACCGCGATGCGGATCTTTCCGAGCGGCTCAAGCGGGGCCAGCAGGATATCAACGCGGACCACCGGCGACTGCTGAGCCAGCATCTCGAAACCTTCCTGGCGCTCTACCCGAACGCGCGTCAGGTGCGGGCTCTCGACGGGTTTCTCCGCAACGGCATGAAGAAGAGCACGGCCCAGGGCGTCGCTTCGGCGCTGGGCCTCAACACGGGCTCGGCAAGCGACACGGTGTTCGAGTTCGAGAACGCGACGGAGCCGGACGCGGCGCCGAAGCCGGCCGATACGGACCCGGGGACGATGCCCGCAGACCTGTTCGACATCCTGAAATAGCCGCGAAAACGGCCGTTCCGGGCTTCGGATCAGCGGTTGTAATAATCCTTCAGGTGGGCCCCGGCGGTGCGCAGCTTCTTGAGGGCTTTTTCCTCGATCTGGCGCACCCGTTCGCGGGTGATGTTCATGATGCGGCCGATCTCCTCGAGGGAGCGGGGGATACCCGTGTCGATGCCGAACCGCAACTGGACGACCTGGCGCTCGCGCTCGGAGAGGGCGCTGAGCACCAGGTCGATCTGCTCCTTGAGGAGCGTGTCGACGATGGCCTCTTCGGGGCTCGCGGCATCCGAGTCGGGGATGAAGCTCTCGAGGGTGCTGTCTTCCTTGTTGCTGACGGTCAGGCCAAGGGAGACCGGCTCCTGCGTCTGGCGGCTGACTTCCTCGATTTTCTCGACGGGCAGGCCGCTGATCTTCGCGATCTCCTCGATCGTCGGTTCGCGGCCGTGCTCCTGGGAAAAGGTGCGCGCGGTCTTGCGGACCTTGTTCACGATCTCCATGATATGCACGGGAATGCGGATGACGCGGGACTGCTCGGCAAGGGCACGGGTGATCGCCTGGCGGATCCACCAGGTGGAGTAGGTCGAGAACTTGTACCCGAGCCGGTAATCGAACTTGTCGACGGAGCGCAGCAGGCCGAGGTTGCCCTCCTGGATCAGGTCGAGGAACAGGAGGCCGCGATTCGTGTATTTCTTCGCGATGCTGACGACGAGGCGCAGATTGGCCTCGACGAGGGCCTGCTTGGCTTCGGGGTCGCCGGCCCGGGCGCGGGAGGCAAAGTCGATCTCCTCTTCCCGGGTGGCGAGGGAAAGTTTGCTGAGCCGCTGCAGGTAGAGTTTGACCGAGTCGTCGAAGATCGATTCCCGCTCTTCCGCCTCGTCGACTTCGGGCTCCATCAGCTCTTCCGGGGAAGGGCCATCCTCGGCTTCGTCGGCGGGAACGGACGGCACGGCATCCTCGACGGGAGGAACGGTGCTTTCTGCCGGTTTCCGGCCGCGTTTTTTCGGCTGGGTGACGTCCGACTCCGGATCCTCGGTTTTGCTTTTCTGTTTCTTGTCAGTCATCGGCGACATCCTGTGCGATACGGAATTGTCCCATGGCCCGGAACTTGGCGTATCTTTTCTCGAGCAGCTCGGCACGGGGAATCGCGAGAAGCGCCGGGAGATGCCCGTCGATCATGCGCCGCACCGTCTCCGCCATGGCCGCATGGTCGCGGTGGGCACCGCCCATCGGCTCCGGCAGAATTCCGTCTATTATACCCAAATCGAGGAGATTTGCAGCGCGAATTTTCAGGGCCGTCGCCGCCTCTTTCGCCTTTGCGGCATCCTTCCAGAGGATGGCGGCGCAGCCCTCGGCGGAGATGACCGAGTAGACCGCATATTCGAGCATGAACACCCGGTCGCCGACGCCCAGTGCCAGCGCGCCGCCGCTTCCCCCCTCGCCGATGACGAAGCACAGGATCGGCACGGCGATCTGGGACATCTCTGCCAGGTTCCGCGCGATTGCCTCGCTTTGGCCGCGTTCTTCCGCGCCGATACCGGGGAAGGCGCCGGGGGTGTCGATGAACACGACGATGGGCAGGCCGAACCGCTCGGCCATGCGCATCAGACGCAGCGATTTGCGGTAGCCTTCGGGATGAGGCATACCGAAGTTGCGGAACAGATTCTCGTCGGTGTCGTGCCCTTTCTGATGGCCGATCACCATGACCCGATGGCCGCCGATCAGCGCCGGACCGCCGATGATAGCCGGGTCGTCACCGAAAAGCCGGTCTCCGTGCAGTTCGATGAACTCTTCACCGCACAGAAGCCGGATGTAATCGAGCGTCGAGGGGCGGTCGATGTGGCGAGCCACCTGGGTCACCTGCCACGGCTCGAGGCCGCGGAAAATATCGGTTTTCAACAGAGTGACTTTTTCGGCCAGGGCATTGATCTCGCGGGAGAGGTCGATCTTGTTCTCCTCGGAGATGCTCTGAAGGCCCTTGAGCTGGGTCTCGAGCTCGAGGACCGGCCGTTCGAACTCGAATTCATGGGGCATGTGGGGCCTCCAGGGGGCCGAGAATCATGGTGAACAGGCGGGCAAGCGTCTGCTTGAGCGAGCGGCGATGCACGACCATGTCGACCATGCCATGACTGAGCAGGAATTCGGAGCGCTGGAAACCGTCCGGCAGCTTCTGACGGATCGTCTGTTCGATCACGCGCGGGCCGGCAAAGCCGATCAGGGCGCCAGGTTCGGCGATATTCACATCCCCCAGGCTGGCGAAGCTTGCCGAAACCCCGCCGGTGGTAGGGTCGGTGAGGATCGAGACGTAGGGCACCTTCGCGGCATTCATGCGGGCCACAGCGGCGGAGGTTTTCGCCATCTGCATCAGGGAGAATATGCCTTCCTGCATGCGTGCTCCGCCCGAAGCGGAGACGACGATCGCGGGGAGTCGCGTCGCGGCGGCCCGTTCCAGCAGCCGGGTGATTTTCTCCCCCACCACCGAACCCATGCTGCCGCCCATGAACTCGAAATCCATCACGCCCAGTAGAACGGGGCGACCGTCGAGCCGCCCTTCGCCGCAGATGACGGCATCGAACGCATCGGTCTTTTTGAACGCCTTTTTCAGACGGTCGGGGTATGGAGCCGTATCGATGAATCCGAGGGGATCGACGGATTCGATGTCCTGATCCGCCTCGACGAACGAGGCACCGTCGGTGAGCAGCGCGATGCGGTCCCAGATCGGCATGCGCAGATGCTGGTCGCATTTCGAGCAGATGTAGAGGGCACGGGCCAGGTCCTTGCTGATGAGGACCGCGCCGCAGGAAGGGCATTTTTCCCACAGTTCGGACGGTGCATCCGTCTTGCGGGGGCCGATCAACCTCTCGAGGAAGTTCATCCTCTGCTCTTTCGTTCTGACGGGCAGTTGAGCGTCATGAGCAAGGGTTATAACAGATTTCGTCCGTCTTTTCAACAGAACGACGGCCGGCGGGTGAAATCCGCCGGCCGTCGAGGGAGGATCGGGACAGACTCAGGGTTTGTCGGTCTTGAACGAAACCTTCTTGGATTTGTATTCCACATTGGCCGCATCGTAGCCGACGACATAGGCATTGTAGGCCTTGTCGGCATACAGTTCGGGCACGATGAAATTGAACGAGGTGGCCGCGGCCCCCATGTCGTAGACACGTTCGGTGCCCAGATCCGGCAGCTCGACGTGCAGGATGCATTTCGCGGCGCTCTTGGTGGTCCAGCGGAGGCGGACCGAGTAGGGCTCGATATCCTCGACGGTGATCGTGCTGAAGAACCCCTGGGGGTCCGAAGGCGTGGTCCCGGGCGTGGTTCCGGGCGTGGTGGTGGTGGTCGTGGCGGCGGCAAGCGTGGTGAAGCTCAGGGTCGCGCAGGCCGCGGTGCTGGTCACGTTGCGGTTCTTGTCGGTCGCGATGATCTCGTAGGTGTAGGTGGTGGAGGGCAGCAGGCCGCTCACGGTGTATTTGTGTGACGTGACGTAGGTGGTGCTGACGGGGAACTCGAGGCGATCGCCCTCCTTGGTGCGGAGGATCAGACGGCTGATGCAGGCCTCGTCGGTCGTCCAGTTGATGGTGACCGAGCTCTTGGACGGATAGGCGAGAATGCCCTTCACGAGCGGGGGAGTCTTGTCATCGAAGCCGGGCAGGCCGTTGGTGCCGTGACACAGATAGCAGAGACTCGTGTCGGGATAGCTGTGGTCCGGAATCCGGCTCTGATCGGTGTGACAACTGAAACAGTCCGACTGCTGCCAGCCGGGGTGCATGTTGTCCAGCAGCGGGGCGTTGGTGTGGTCGGTCGAGCCCTCGGTCGTCGGAATGCTGACGATCGGCTTGTCGATGGCACCAACGTGCGTGGTGGTTCCGTCGGTGGGCAGCCCGGACGTGGTGCCGGGGGGCAGCAGGGCACTCAGAGGGTTACCGGTCGAACTCGAATCGTTGGTGCTGTCGGAACAGCCAACCGACATGAGCGCGGCCAGGATCACGAGCACGAAGAGCGTTGCGGAACGGGCCGGCAGACTTCTCGTGAATTTCATGCGGGAAAGGACCTCCCATACTGGATCTGGTAAACTGGTTTCGTTCATCGGTGTATCGGCATGAACGGGACGGGAGTTGAGAAAAAATTCACCCGGTGGCGAATCTCCCGGAATTCCAAAAAAATTCCGTTCAGAAATGGATGATACCTGCCGAAAAAAGGAACTGGTATACTACACCTTCACGCCGGGGATGACCGAGCCATGAAGAAATTCACCGACACACTCCTGTGGTGCCTTGCAACGGGCGGAACGGCGGCGCTGATCGCCGTGACGTATCCCTTCTTCATTCTGAAGAATCTGGGATACTATCTCAGAGCGCCCTCCGTCCTGTTGTATGCCGTCATCTTCTTTTTCCTCGACCGCATCACGAAGCTGGCCATTCTCGCCAACACCTCGGAGCTGCCGATTCCGATCCTCAAGAACTTCTTCACCCTGACCTTCGTGAAGAATCCCGGGGTCGCTTTCGGCTGGTTTCCCGACTGGAAGCTGCCGCCGATCCTGATGGCGCTGGTCATGATCGTCATCATCACCTACTACAGTTTCCAGCTCCCCCCGCGCGAAAAGCTGACGCGCTGGTCCCTGGCATTGCTCGTGGGCGGGGCGATCGGCAACCTGTATGATCGCGTGGTCTACAGCTACGTCGTCGACTTCTTCCTGTTCCATTTCGGAAAGTATGATTTCCCCGTCTTCAACGTGGCCGATGTCGCGATCGATCTCGGGGTGTTCCTGCTGTTCGTCGACATCTTCCTGCTGAGCCAGGATGAGGAGCAGAGCGAGACGGCGGAAGCGGATCCGGCGCCGCTGGTCGCCTGACGGTCCATGTATCCGGTCCTCTTCGCCACACGCTGGTTCAATGTCTACAGCTATGGCCTGCTGCTTGCGATCGGGTATACGGTCGCGACCCTCTGGATCGTCCGGGAAGCCGTCAAAAACGGCCTGCCCGGGGAAGCGGTGTTCGACATGCTGTTGATGCAGCTCGTCGTCGGCGTCCTGGGCGCGCGCTTGTTATATGTTTCTGAATATGGAATCGGAACCGGCCCCGGGGCCGGTTTTTTCGCGTTCGAGCGGGGTGGTCTGACGTTTTACGGGGCGGTCATCAGCAGCTTCGCCTTCGACATCCTGTATCTCAAATGGCGCCGGCTGCCCTTCTGGCGTGTCATGGACGCCGTGGGATTCGGTCTTCCTCTCGGAATCGCGATCGCCCGGCTCGGCTGTTTCCTGAACGGCTGCTGTTACGGGATCGAAACCGACCAGACCTGGGGGTTCATCTTCCTGCGGGCCGGGTACACCGCCGTCCATCCGACCCAGTTGTACGAATCGATCGCCTGTATGGCCCTGTTCCTGATCGTCCAGCGGTATCGCCGCGTGCGACAGGCCTATGGCGAAATCATCCTCCTGGCGTTGGGCGGGTATGGGGCGCTCCGGTTCGTCATCGAGTTCTGGCGGGGAGACAACCCCGTCTTTGCGTTCGGATTCACGCTGTCCCAGGTGATCGGAGCCCTCGTGGCCCTGGTCTGCTGGGCAGGTGTCCAGTCGCTGCGGGAGCGGAAAGAACTGTTGATCCTGCCTTCGTCGGCACCGGTCACGGTGAAGCCCGCCCCCGAACCGACTGCCGGAGAGCACGCAGCAAAAGCCCCTCCGGAACCCGCGGCCGTCGCGACGCCGCCAGAAGCGACGCCAGACCCGGAAAAGCCCGACACGCATGGGTGAACTCGCCTCTCTTCTCCCTTTCCCGATCCATGTCTACGGTGTGCTGCTCGCCCTCGCGTTCGCCGGCGGCATCGGCGTCGCGCTGCATCTGTGCGAGCGGTCCGGCATCAGCCGGGACCAGATCATCGACCTGGCGATCGTGTTCATGTTCTCGGCGATCGCGGGATCTCGCATATTATATATCATCCTTTATCCCCAACAGTTCCGGGATGTCTGGTCCCTGTTCGCCCTGAACCGCGGCGGCCTCGTGTTCTACGGCGGGTTCGTCGCGACGGCCCTGGCGGTCGTCGCCTTCGGGCGCCGACAGGGAATCAGCCTCCGTCTGCTCGGCGATGTGATCGCGCCGTCCCTGGCGATGGGCCACACGATCGGCCGCCTGGGCTGCTTTGCGAACGGGTGCTGCTACGGGGCACCGTCGGGGCTTCCGTGGGCCTGCCGGTTCCCCGCCGCCGGGGATGCCCTGGCCCGGCATCCAACACAGCTTTACGAGGCGCTCTTCCTGTTCGCGGCCCTGCTCGTCACGTTCCGTCTCGCGAGCCGCGCGCCCGGAGCCGGCCGGCCGCGGGCAGGATTCATCTGGGGCGGCTACAT
>DAOOQQ010000005.1:108209-121050 GCA_035388825.1 Candidatus Ozemibacteraceae bacterium | reverse complement strand
TGCATACGCCGCCGGAACGACCACGTATCTCGAGATGACGGGGTTCCCTCTCGGCGTGCGGAAAAAAGCGGAACGGGACACGATCGAGCGGCTGCTCGAACCGGGGGACGCCTTCATCATGTATACTGATGGCTATACTGAATGCACCACTCCGACGGGCGAACAGATCGGCGACGATGCCCTGCGCGCCATCGCGGGCCGACTGGCCGGCAGGCGGGGAACGGCCCGCGACCTGCTCGACGGGCTCCTGCTCGAGCTCGATCTGCGGCGCGCCCCAGGCCCGCTCGGGGACGACGTCACGCTCGTCGTCCTCCGGCGGGACTTTTGATCAGGGGCGGATCAGCCGATCCAGGAAACGTAATCGGCCAGGGGGAGCGGCTCTTTCACGGCGGGCTTGGCGGCGGGTTTACCCAGGGCAACCAGCGTCTGGATGCGGTATTCCTTCTCTTTGAGAAGAGCATCGATCGCATCCGAGGCAACGAGGGCGCCCGACACCCAGCAGCCGCCGAGTCCCAGTTCGGTCGCGGCCAGCAGCATGTTTTCGACCATCGCGCCGACCGACTGGATATCCGGATGGCGGCGGAGGGTGTTCATCTGATCATGGGTCACCGAACTCTCCTCGAGCACCTTGTCGATCATCGCCTTGTAGGGCTTGGAAAGGATGGCCAGCACGACGGGGGCGGCGGTGAACATCGTCGAGAACGCGCGCACCTTGTCGAGCCGTGTCTGGGCCTCGGCCGACACCTTCGGGAACAGCGTGTCCAGTTTCTTCTCCACGGCCGACTTCATCGCTTCGAGCATCTTTCGGTCGGCGATGACGGCGACTTTCCAGGGCTGGGAGTTGTTCGGCGAGGGGGCCATGAGGCCTGCCTGGATGATCTTCTCGATCTGTTCGCGCGGAACGGGATCGGCGGCGAACTGGCGTACGGTGCGGCGCTTGGCGGCAAGGGCGAAAAAGTCCATGTGAGATCCTCCCTGGTTCGTTTCAATGGGGCGGCGTCACGCCCGCAGGGATTCTACCACGGAGAATTTCACGCCGTCAGCAGGAAGCCTCCCGTCGGAGAAGCGGTCTCCAGGCGGCGCCCCTGCGGCGAATACAGACCGCGGCGGGCCGCGTCGGCAAGCAGCAGATCGCGGCGCGCTTCCCATTCGATGCGGCGCGCTTCCACCGAGGCGGACCGGTCGGCCGGGGAAAGGCTCGGGCCGTGCTCGGCAATACGCCGGATGTTCCGGGCTTCGCGGAGCGTCGCGGCCGGATCCCCGGGAATCTCGTAGGCGTTCAGCGAAACCGAGCCGCTTTCAACATACCGCTTCCCATCGGGGCCCTGGACATACCGGTAGGTTGCCGATGAGCCGGCAGCCAGAGCGCGGGACTCGGCATACCGGCGAACGAACGCATCCTGCCGCTGGAGTTCGGCGAGACGGATGTCGTCGCGCAACTCCGCGGCTGATGCCGACGGTTCCGACGGTGCGGCAGGGGCGGCAGCCCCTTCGGAAGGAAGTCCGGGAAAGGGAGTGAGACCGGGTTTTGCGCCTCGTATTTCCATCGTGCGGGTCCTTTCGAACCGAAAATCTCTCTAGGAGAAATATCGGCCCGAAAAGACCGCACCCGAAGCCCTCAGCCCCGGTAGCCGCCCCCCCTGCCGCCGCGGCCGCCGCGGCCGCCTCGACGGGGCTGACGATGGATCGAGCGTCCGGATCCCGAGGCGGTCTCGCCCGACCCGCCGTTCGGGGTTTCGTCGGCGCGGGGTGGCGCAGCCTCGACGGGAACGGGGTTCGTGCGACCCTCGGCCAGCATCCGGCCGCCGATCTCGTCGAACAGCATGAGGAGGAAGTCGCGATGGTTTTCGTGCTCGAGCACCTGGTCGAGCAGACGGCCGAACCGGCGCGCCCGCTCGCGCTGGGCGGTGTTCATATCCCGCTGCCGCGCTTCCAGACGGGCCAGGAGCCGCTCGGTGATGCGCTGCTGCACGTCGTCCTCGGTCGGGGTGGGCTTGGTCATGAAGGGGATGCCGACCCGCTTCGCAGACCGCTTCAGATCGGGCTCTTCGAGCACCGAGACGAGGCTGACCGCGACGCCGCGGTTGCCGGCGCGGCCGGTGCGACCGGCCCGGTGGACATACTGCTCGAAATCCTTGTGCCAGTCGTAGACGAAGACGTATTCGAGGTGGCTCACGTCGATACCGCGCGCCGCGATGTCGGTCGCGACGAGGAAGCGCAGCTCGTGCCGCTTGAGCTTGGCCATGACGGCCTCGCGCTCGCGCTGGCCGAGGTCGCCGCTGATCTGGTCGACGTCGTACCCGAACCGGCGCAGGAACGCGGCCAGATACTCGACCTCGCTCTTCGTGTTGCAGAAGATGATCCCGCTCTCGGGATTCTCCATCTCGATGATGCGCATCAGCACGCGGTCCTTCTGCATCGGATCGACCACGTAATACAGGTGATCCATCTCGGGAATGTGCTGCGAATCGCCCGAAAGGCCGAGGAACAGCGGATCGTTCAGAAATTCGTTCGCGAGCCGCTTCACGCTGGCCGGCATCGTCGCCGAGAACATGGCCGAGACGCGGGTGCGCGGCAGATACTGCCGGACGCGGGTCATGTCGGGGTAGAAGCCCATCGACAGCAGCTCATCCGCCTCGTCGATGACGAGATACCGGAGGCTTTTCAGGCTCAGCGAGCCGCGGCCCAGATGGTCGAGCAGGCGGCCCGGGGTTCCCACGACGATGTGGGCCCCCTGCTTGAACGCCTCGAGCTGGGGGCCATACCCGACGCCGCCGTAGACGGCGACGCTTTTCAGGCCGAGATGGACATTGATACGGTCGAGCTCGGTCTTGACCTGGAGGGCGAGTTCGCGGGTCGGGGCCATGATCAGCGCCTGGCAGCCGGTCACGGCCGGATCGAGCTTTTCGCAGATGGGCAGCAGGAATGCGCCCGTCTTGCCGCTGCCGGTGTGCGACTGGACGATGACGTCGTCGTCCCGGAGCAGATACGGGATGACGCGGGCCTGGACCGGCATGGGCTCACGCCAGCCGATCTCGGCGATGGCGCGGCGCAGAGGCTCGCGAAGGTCTTCGAATTTCAGGGGGGGCAGTTCCTCGACCTGGGGGGCCTCGGTTACAGGCGCTGCCGGTTGTTCCGGAGCCAGCTCAAGCATGGTGGGATCGGTCATAACGGGATGAATATGTCCTTTCACCGCACGGGCGGTCGATGTTTCTCGTCGTGATATCCGTTTGTCGTGAAAGGGTACCGCTGTCGGGCCGACAACGCAAGCGGCCGATTCGAATCCGGCCGGCAGAAGAAAATTCAGGGAAATTCCCGATAGCCGGGGACGGCGACTCTTCGATACAATACCGGCAGCACAGAGGGACGGGGGGCGATCTCCATCATGCCAGACGGGAACCGGGTGAAATGCGCGGTTGCGGAGTTGCCCGACACGCCGAACACGGCAATGACAGCAAGCGCTTCCGATGGGCAGATTACGAGCATCGAGTTTTTCTGCATCTTCGTCACCTGCGTGATGTATCTCGCTGCCTATGGAGTGACGCACCTGCTCGATCTGCCGGCTGACTCGTTCGAGCGCGCCCGGCTGCTGTTCACCAGCTTCGTCTGTTTCAACGTCGCCGGGGCCTTTTTCGCCTGGCGCGGCCTCCGGTGCATTCCGACGCGCGGCCTGGTCCACGAGATCGCCTTCGCGATCACGGCCGCCCTCATCTGCGCCGCGACGGCAAATCTCATCGATCTCATGCTCTGGCTTGGCCTCGGCTGGCCCCTGAAAGGCACGAACCTCCCGCACCTGTTCTTCGTGCTCGCGATTCTGTTCGCCGTGCTGGGCATGTTCAAGGTCGCCCGACTCTGGCATATCCGGTTCGGAAGCGGCGCTGCGCTGATCTACGCCGGCGTGCTGGCCCTGTTCGGCCTCGTCGTCGCTTCCTCGGATCTCCCGGCGATCGGCGCCGGCGCCCTTGCGAAGGAGAATGCGCGGGACGTGGTGTCACACCTGCTGTATGGAGTTCTGAACTCGCTCGTTGCGGCACTGGCCGTCTGCAACTGGCTACATTCCCGCGGCAGGCTGCGGCCGGGCATCCGTCTCATCTCGGTCGGCACCTTCCTTCTGAGCCTTGGTTGTATATTATTTGCTATTTTATCTGCGCAGTATCCCGTGTATGTGGTCGCGGCTCACCCCGTCCACCTTCTGCTGGGCGTCTCCTACATCCTGATCGGGCTCGGGGTGTTCCGCACGGGCTTCACCATCATCGGGGTGATCGACGGCATGGATGACCGGCTGCCTCCGGTGGGGCCGCTCATCGACGTGTTCGGAGAGCACGCGGGCTGGCGCCTCTACAACCGCGTCGTTCGACGCATTCAGAGCTCTGAACAGAGGCTCGGCCGCACGCTGCGGGAGAACCTCGAAAAATCCGTCTCGATACAGAATCTCGAGAACACCCTTCTGACCGAAGCCCAGATGCGCGAGGAGCTGAGCCGTGCGAAGGAGCGGGCCGAGGCAGCGAGTTCGGCAAAGACCCGGTTCCTGACCATGATGAGTCACGAACTGCGCACCCCGCTGACGGCCATTCTCGGGTACAGTGCCCTGCTGGCCGAAATGCCCGAGGGGAAGCTCGACACCCGGGAATTCGGCGGTCGCATCCGGCACAGTGCCCGCCATCTTCAGCAACTGATCGAGACGATCCTCGATTTTTCCAGCATCGAGACGGGGAGAATCAATCTGAAGAAGACGCGGTTCCCCCTCGATGAACTGGTCAGCTTCGGCAAGAGCATCGGCGAGGAGCAGACCCTGGGCCGTGACGTGTCGTTCACCTGCCTCGCCTCGATGGACGGGGTCACCATCGAAAGCGACGCGCTCATGCTGCGCCAGATCCTCGCGAATCTCCTGGGCAACGCATTCAAGTTCACCGCCTCGGGAAGTGTCCGGCTCGAGTTCCGGGCTCTGGACGGCGCCCTCCGGATCGGCGTGAGCGACACCGGCATCGGCATCCCTGAAGACGAGCAGGAGCGGGTGTTCGAGCCGTTCTTTCAGATCAGCGCCGGCAAGACCCGCTCGTTCGGCGGGGTGGGGCTCGGCCTCTCGATCGTCAAGCGGCTTTCTGATATCCTCGGCGGCAGACTCGCGATCGAAAGCAGTCCCGGCAAGGGCACCCGGATCGAGATCACGTTCCCGGAGGCCGTCGTCTGAACAGGCGGCTTGGAATCCTTGCCTCGCTGCTTGTCCTGGTCGTCCTGGGCCGCCTGTGGTTTCTCCAGGCGCGCCACACTTCCCCTTCAGGAGGCTCTCCCATGACCGACGGAACGGCCGGCATCGGCCATCGGCAGCGAAGCGTCGCCGTCCTCGCGGGCGGCTGTTTCTGGTGTATCGAGGCGGTGTTCGACCAACTGCGCGGCGTCGACACCGTCGTCCCCGGATATACCGGCGGAACGGCGGCATCCCCGAGCTACGAGCTCGTCTGCACCGGCACAACCGGTCACGCCGAGGCGGTTCGCATCACGTTCGACCCCGAGACCCTCCCCTACCCCGACCTGCTGCGGGTGTTCTTCGCCGTCCACGACCCGACGACGCCGAACCGGCAGGGGAACGATATCGGCACCCAGTATCGGTCCGCGATCTTCTACGGAAACGAGGCGCAGAAGCAGGATGCCGAGCGAGTCATGGCCGAACTGCGCGAATCCGGCGGTTTCGCGGCGCCGATCGTGACGGAACTGGCCCCCCTCGGGGAGTTCTATCCGGCCGAAGCCTATCATCACGACTACTACGCGGCGAATCCCTCGCAGCCCTACTGCAGCACCGTCATCGGCCCCAAGCTCGCGAAGTTCCGGCATCTGTTCCGGGAGCGACTCAAGCCCTGACGGGGCTCGCGGCGGCACTCCCGGTCTGTTGCATCCGGCGGGGTGTTTGGCGTACACTCCCGGCACCCCCGGCGCCGACCGGCAGCCGGAACCCATCCGCACGGGAGACGCCGCATGCCGATACAGAACCTGACGACCACGGAACCCTGGGCCTGGTGGCTCGGAGACCAGGCCACACTGGCCGGTGACGACGATGCGATCCGGGAGCACCTGCGCCGGATCACCCGCCCGGTGTTCGTCGTCGAGCGCGACGGCGCCCTCTTCGTCACCCACGACGGCGGCTGCATTCCCGCCGCGACCCTCGGGAACCACCCCGGTGCCCTGAAGCTGCGCGGCATCCTGCCGCCGGTCGCCCTGGAACGGCTCGGGGACGCCTCGTTCTGCGCCGACCTCGGCATCCGGTATCCTTATATATGCGGTTCTATGGCTCATGGCATCAGCTCGCCGGCGATCGCCGAAGCCCTGGGCAAGGCCGGCATGCTCGGCTTCATCGGGGCGGCGGGCCAGTCCCCCCAGAACGTCGAGGCCGCGATCGACCGCATGCAGAGCCTGCAGCCCGCCGTGCCATTCGGCTTCAACCTGATCCACAGCCCGAATGAACCGGATCTCGAAGCCGCCATCGCCGATCTGTATCTGCGGCGCGGGATCCGGCTGGTCGAGGCCTCCGCCTACCTGAACGTCACCCTGCCCCTCGTGAAATACCGCGTCAGCGGCATCCGGCGCGAAGCCGACGGCCAGATCGTGACGCCCAACCGCGTGATCGGCAAGATCTCCCGGGTCGAGGTCGCCGCGAAGTTCTTCGCGCCGCCGCCCGCGAAACTTCTCCAGGAGCTCGTCAACAGAGGTGATATCACGCCGGAGCAGGCCGAGCTCGCCGCGCAGATCCCGATCGCCCAGGATCTGACCGCCGAAGCCGACTCGGGCGGCCACACTGACAACCGGCCGGCCGTCACCCTGCTGCCCACGATCATCGCGCTGCGCGACCAGTTCCAGGCGCAGTACCGGTATCCGATGCCGTTGCGCGTCGGCATGGGAGGCGGCATCGCGACCCCCGCTTCGGCAGCGGCCGCGCTGGCGATGGGCGCCGCGTATCTCGTCACCGGCTCGGTCAACCAGGCGTGTATCGAGTCGGGCACGTCCGACGCCGCGCGCCGGATGCTGTGCCAGGCAGGCCAGGCCGACACCGCGATGGCCCCGGCCGGCGACATGTTCGAGATGGGCGTCACGGTCCAGGTCCTCAAACGCGGCACGATGTTCGCCATGCGCGCCGCGAAGCTGTACGAGATCTTCAAGGCCAATGCGGGCCTGCATACGATCCCCGCCGCGGACCGGGAGAACCTGGAAAAGAACGTTTTCAAGGATACGCTCGAGAACGTCTGGGCCTCGACCCGCGAGTTTTTCCTCCGCCGCGACCCCGCCCAGGCCGAACGCGCGGACCGGGATCCGAAGCATCTCATGGCGCTGGTGTTCCGCTGGTATCTCGGCCTCTCGCCCCGCTGGGCCGTGACCGGCGATCCCGCCCGCACCGTCGATTACCAGATCTGGTGCGGTCCCGCGATGGGGGCGTTCAACGAGTGGGCGAAAGGCAGCTTCTTCGAGCAGCAGGCCAACCGGCGCGTCGTCGACGTCGCCCACAACCTCCTGTTCGGGGCCGCCGTCACCGGCCGTGCCGCCGCCCTCCGCGCCCAGGGCGTCCCCCTGCCCCAGCAGGTGACCCAGACCCCGCCCCTGCCGGTTGATAATATTGCATCATATATACAATAACCCCACCCCGGACCGGATCGGACAACGATGAATCTCGAGGTCTGGCAGGCCGTCCTGCCCTTCCCGGCATCGGTCCTGGATCTCCTGTCCGAGTCGCTGAGCACCGCGGAGCGGGAGCGGGCCACCCGCTCTGCGGTAGCCGACGTCGGAATCCGCTTCCGAAGCGGCCGAGGTCTGGTGCGCCATCTGCTCGGCCGACGGCTCGGCGTGCCGCCGGAGAGCCTCGTCATCGACGTCGAGGAGGGGGGCCGGCCGCGGCTCCGGGGCCCGGAGCCCTGCCTGTTCAGCGTCTCCCACAGCCGGGACTGTCTCGTGATCGCGATCGCCGACACGGGCCGGCTCGGCGTCGACGTGGAGCACTCCCGGCCCGATACGGATATCGCCGCCATCGTCCGGCGCTTTTTCCGGCCCGACGAGCGGGAAGCCTGGGACCACCTCGACGAAGGCTCCCGTACCGCCGCCTTCCTGCGCCTCTGGACACGTAAGGAAGCCATTCTCAAGGCGCTGGGTCTCGGTCTGACCGGTCTGGACCGGCTCAGCATCGACCCCGGCGAAGCTCTCTCCCATCCCGTGCGCTGGCTCGCAGGCGAGCCGGACGCTCCGGAGCGCTGGTGGTGCCATTCCTGGAGCCCGGCGCCCGGCGTTCTCGCAACGCTTGCCGCCACGGCATGCCCGACCGAGGTCTCCCCCCGGTCCTGGAATCCCGCGCAGACGGGCCTGTCATAAGCATCCATCGCGAAACCCTCTTATTATATAAAATTATATTTTTTCTATTCCTTAATCCCCCGGCACCCGGAAAATCCGAGATGAGGGAGGGAGGGATTTTTCCCTCGAAAAAGAAGCCGGAGCGTGGTAGAATGCCCCGTTCGCGGACGGTCTTCCGGCCGCGAGGGTAAGCTTTATCCGCCCTTCCGGGGCGGATTCGCGGCCGGTTGAAGCCGCCGCGGGCGCGGCAGGACATGCCGTAACCGACTCCCGTGCCGGGATTCAAGCTTCCGGCGCGAATCTGCAGAGACAGGACGATCGCGGGTATGAAACGCAACGAACCGATGCACGAACCACTGGCCATCATTGGAATGAGCTGCCTGTTCCCCAAGGCGCAGACCCTGCGCGACTACTGGGCGAACATCCGCAACGGGGTGGATGCCATCACCGACATTCCCGACACGCACTGGCGGCCGGAGGAGTATTACGACAAGGATCCGAAAAAACCCGACTGCACGTATTCGAAACGCGGCGGCTTCGTTCCCACGATCCCGTTCGATCCCGTCGAATTCGGCATTTCTCCGGCAGCTCTCGAGGCGACCGACGCTTCGCAGCTGATGGGGCTGGTCGTCGCCCAGGGCGCCCTCGTCGATGCGGGCTACGGCACGAACCGCGAGTTTGACCGCAGCCGCGTCAGCGTGGTGCTCGGTCTGACCGGAACGCTCCAGCTCGTGATTCCGCTCGGCGCACGACTCGGCCACCCGGTCTGGCGCAAAGCCCTCAAAGATGCGGGGGTCGATGACGCCATCGCGGCCGAGGTCATGGCGAACATCGGCGAGGCCTACGTGCCCTGGCAGGAGAACTCGTTCCCCGGCCTGCTCGGAAACGTCGCCGCCGGCCGTATCGCGAACCGCCTGAATCTCGGCGGCACCAACTGCATCGTCGATGCCGCCTGCGGGAGTTCGCTCGGCGCGGTCCACATGGCCGCGATGGAGCTGCAGTCGGGCGCCGCCGACATGGTGATCACCGGCGGCGTGGATATGTTCAATGATATATTCATGTACATGTGTTTCAGCAAGACCCCGGCGCTGTCCCCGTCGGGTGACGCGAAGCCCTTCAGCACCGAGGCGGATGGAACTGCGCTCGGCGAGGGCGTCGGCATGGTCATTCTCAAGCGACTCAGCAAGGCGAAGGCTGACGGAGACAAGATTTACGCCGTTCTCACGGGCCTCGGCACTTCGAGTGACGGCCGCGGGAAATCCATCTACGCCCCCAGCGACGAGGGCCAGGAAAAGGCGCTGCGCCGGGCCTACGAAGAGGCCGGCATCTCCCCCGAGACGATCGGCATGGTCGAGGCGCACGGCACCGGCACCAAGGTCGGCGACGAGATCGAGCTGAAGGCGCTCCGCCGGGTGTTCGGCGATGCCCCCGAAGGTCGTCCCTGGTGCGGCATCGGCTCGGTCAAGTCGATGATCGGCCACACGAAGGCGGCCGCCGGCTCGGCCGGCCTCATCAAGGCCGCCCTGGCGCTTCACCACAAGACCCTTCCGCCCACGATCAAGATCCGGGAAGCGGCCCCCGTGTTCAAGGACGCGAAGACGCCCTTCTACCTGCTGCTCGAGAAACGCCCCTGGTTCAACTCCGCCCAGCATCCGCGCCGGGCGGCGGTCAGCGCGTTCGGCTTCGGCGGCAGCAACTACCACGCGGTTCTCGAAGAGTATGAGACGTCCCGCCGCGAGATCGACTGGGACGGCCGCGCAGAGATCATCGCCCTGTCCGGATCCACCCCCGCCGCGATCCGGACCGCCCTGGCTCCCTTCACCAAGCCGCTCGCCCCAGCCGATCTGCGACTCCAGGCGGCCCGCTCGCGGCGCGAGTTCCAGGCCACCCATCCCTGCCGGCTCGTCTTCGCGATCGAACCCGGGAAGACCGACTTCTCCGCGCTGGCGGCGGCGGCAGACGCGAAACTTGCCGCGACGCCCGCCCCCACCCGCTTCGCGCTTCCCGAGGGCGCCTGGTATGAAACCGGGGCGGCCGCCGAGCCCATCGGCGTCGTCTTCCCCGGGCAGGGTGCCCAGTATCTGGGCATGGGCCGCGACCTGTGCTGCCTGATGCCCGAGACGTTCACCCCGATCGCGGCCGCAGATGCCCTTCTGGGCGAACTCGCCGCCGGAAAACGTCTCGCAGACCTGGTGTATCCGCCCCAGGTGCTCGAAGAGGCCGGCAGAAAGATTCAGGAAGAAGCCCTGAAAGCCACCGGCATCGCTCAGCCGGCGATCGGTGCCGTTTCGATCGGCTCCTACCGGGCCCTCGAACGGTTCGGCATCAAACCCGCCGCCCTGATCGGCCACTCGTTCGGCGAGCTGACGGCCCTGTGCGCGGCCGGCGTCTACGACGAGGCCACCCTGTTCCGGCTGGCTCGCCGGCGTGGCGAGCTGATGGGCGCCGGAAGCGGCGACCGCGGAGGGATGATCGCGGTTTCCCAGACGGCTGCCGAAGCGGCCGAGCTTCTTGCCGCCGAAAAGCTCGATCTCGTCATCGCGAACTACAACGCCCCGACACAGATGGTGCTGAGCGGCTCCACGAGTGAGATCCAGCGCGCCGCCGAGATCTTCCGGCAGCGCAAGGTGCGCGCGACCGTCCTGCAGGTCGCCGGTGCGTTCCACAGCCGGTTCGTGGCAGATGCGGCCGTCCCCTTCCGTGCGGCCGTCGGCGAAGCGACGCTTCGCGCCCCCGAGCTGCCCGTCTACGCGAACACCACCGGCACTCCCTACCCATCGGATGCGGCGGCCATTGCCGACCTCCTCGGGAACCAGCTCGCCAACCCCGTGAAATTCATCGATGGCATCGAGGCCATGTATGCCTCGGGCATCCGCACCTTCCTGGAAGTGGCTCCCGGTGCGAAGATGAGCGGCCTCGTCAAGGCGATCATCGGCGATAGGCCGTTCACCTCGATCGGCCTCGATGCGAGCGGCGGGAAAAAGCCCGGCAGCCTCGATCTCGCCCGCACCCTCGCCCTGTGCGCCGCTCTGGGCCATGCCGTACGTCTCACGCTGTGGGAAGACGGCGAGGAAACCATCGAGCGCATCGCCAAGGCACGCAAGCCCGTCATGACGATCCCGCTGTCGGGCGCGAATTACCGCTCGCCGCGGCCGCCCCGGGCGAAAAAGGTCCTGCCCGCCAAACCGGCCGTTTCTCCGGCAGCCCCCGTCTCCACACCGGCACCGGTTTCCGCACCAGCGGCGGCCACGCCCCGACCGGTGTCCGCTGCTCCGGCAAACCCCGCTCCGACCACCGCCCCTGCAATGGCACGACCTGCCACCCGTCCCGTCCCTGCCGCGCCGGCTCCGGTCACCCGTGAGGCGACGGTGGCGGATGGGGCCGGCGTCTCCCCGGCCCTTGCCCGGAACATGATCGGCGCCCTGCAGCAGATGCAGATCCAGACCGCCGAACTGCACCGGAAGTTCCTCGAAGGCCAGGAGCAGGCCCAGAGAACGATCCAGCTGATGCTCGAAGGCCGTGCGGGAGCCCCCGCATCGCCCCCCATCGAAACCCCGGTTCATCCCGAGCCGCAGGCGTTCCGGGCAGCTCCTCTTCCGGCTCCGGCCCCACAACCGGTTCCGGCGGCAGCAGCGGCACCCGCCGTCACGGCCACTCCGGCGCCGGTCCGGCCAGCTCCGGCACCGGCTGCCGCGGCCGTTCCCGTCGCGCCCAGACCTGCCGCCCCTGCCCCTGCGCGGCAGCCCGCCGCTCCCGCGGCGGATATCGTTCCGGCCATTCTCCAGATCGTCAGCGACAAGACCGGATACCCGGCCGAGATGCTGAATATCGATATGGATATGGAATCGGATCTCGGCATCGACTCGATCAAGCGCGTCGAGATCATGTCCGGCGTTCAGGAGAAGCTGCCCGGCGCACCCGTGATCCAGCCCGACCAGCTCGGCAAGCTCCGCACCCTCCGCCAGATCATCGAGTTCATCGGCGCTCAGCCGGCCGGCGCGGCTCCCCGGGCCGCCACGCCCGCGGCCGCTCCCGCCGTGGCAGCTCCGGTCGCGCCCCCGGCTTCCAGCCCCGCCGGTTCTATATCTGCCGATGTTGTTCCCGTCATTCTCCAGATCGTCAGCGACAAGACCGGGTATCCGGCCGAGATGCTGAACCTCGACATGGACATGGAGTCGGATCTCGGCATCGACTCGATCAAGCGCGTCGAGATCATGTCCGGCGTGCAGGAGAAGCTGCCCGGTGCGCCCGTGATCCAGCCCGACCAGCTCGGCAAGCTCCGCACCCTGCGTCAGATCATCGAGTTCATCGGCGCCCAGCCGGTCGGCGCAGCCCCCCGTGCCGCCACGCCCGCGGTCGCTCCCACTGTTGCAGCTCCCGCCGCTCCTGCGGTCTCCGGCTCCGCTGGTTCTCTTTCTTCAGATGTTGTTCCCGTCATCCTCCAGATCGTCAGCGACAAGACCGGGTATCCGGCCGAGATGCTGAACCTCGACATGGACATGGAGTCGGACCT
>DAOOQQ010000005.1:0-108109 GCA_035388825.1 Candidatus Ozemibacteraceae bacterium | reverse complement strand
CCCGTGATCCAGCCCGACCAGCTCGGCAAGCTCCGCACCCTCCGCCAGATCATCGAGTTCATCGGCGCCCAGCCGGCCGGCGCGGCTCCCCGGGCTGCCACGCCCACGGCTGCTCCCGCCGTGTCAGCTCCGCTCGCGACCCCGGCTTCCGGCTCTGCCGGTTCTATATCTGCCGATGTTGTTCCCGTCATCCTCCAGATCGTCAGCGACAAGACCGGGTATCCGGCCGAGATGCTGAACCTCGACATGGACATGGAGTCGGACCTCGGCATCGACTCGATCAAACGCGTCGAAATCATGTCCGGCGTGCAGGAGAAACTTCCCAACGCCCCGGTGGTCCAGCCCGACCAGCTCGGCAAGCTCCGCACCCTGCGCCAGATCATCGAGTTCATCGGCGCCCAGCCGGCCGGCGCAGCTCCCCAGGCCGCCGCGACCGCTCCGGCTGCTCCGGCGGCGTCCAGCTCCGCTGGTTCTATATCTTCTGATGTTGTTCCCGTCATTCTCCAGATCGTCAGCGACAAGACCGGGTATCCGGCCGAGATGCTGAACCTCGACATGGACATGGAGTCGGATCTCGGCATCGACTCGATCAAGCGCGTCGAGATCATGTCCGGCGTCCAGGAACGGCTCCCCCACGCCCCGGTGGTCCAGCCCGACCAGCTCGGCAAACTCCGCACCCTGCGCCAGATCATCGAGTTCCTCCAGGGCGGTCAGGCTGCCCCGGTCGCGGCCGAAGCAATCCCATCCGCAACTCCGGCAGCGCAGCCGGCGGCATCGGCACCGGTCACCGCACCCACGAGCGACCTCCTGCGGCGCACCGTCGTCGAGGCGGTCGTCCGCCCCGTCGCCGAGACCAGGCCCCAGGTGCAGCTTCCCGCCGGCACGACGGTGCTGATCACGGATGACGGCACGCCGCTGGCCCAGCTTCTGGCCGTCCAGATCGGGGCCCGCGGGGTCAAGACCGAGATCGTCGACATCGCGACCCCGCTCAACCCGGCCCTCGCGACGCATGTTGCGGGGCTCGTCCTCCTTGCCCCGCCCCCTGCGACGGCTGACAGCAGCCGCTGGACGGAAGCATCCGAACAGTTCGTGAAACGGGCGTTCTTCCTGACCCAGGCAGCGGAACCATCGCTCCAGGCGCATGCCGGGAATGGCGGCGCATTGCTGGCAACCGTTTCCCGGCTTGACGGCGCCTTCGGGCTCATCCGGCCGGATGCCGCGATCGACCCGGTCCAGGGGGCGCTGGCAGGCCTCGCCAAGACGGCGGCCCGCGAGTGGCCCTCGGTCGCGGTCAAGGCCATCGATCTCGATGTGGCGCTTCCGGCGGATGCGGCAACGGCAAAGCTTCTCGGAGACGAGCTGTTCGCCCGTGGTCCCATCGAAGCCGGCGTCACCGCCGAAGCCCGGTACAGCCTCGTGGAGACCGAAGAGGCAATCCGACCCCAGCCCGATGCGAAGCCACTCTGGGGCCAGAGTGACGTCGTGATCGTCACGGGCGGCGCCCGCGGAGTGACCGCCGCCGTCGCCATCGAGGTGGCGCGCGCCGGCGGCCCGACCCTCGTGCTGCTGGGCCGGAGCCCCGAACCCCAGCCGGAACCGGCATGGCTGACCGGCCTTTCCACCGACTCCGAGATCAAACGCGCGCTGATGATGCACGCCGGCGGCCGCAAGCTCACCCCGAAGGAGCTGGAGAAACAGTATCAGCACGTCATTGCGAACCGCGAGATCCTGCGGACCCTCGATGCCATCAAGACAGCCGGCGGCCGGTTCCTGTACCGCTCGGTCGATGTGCGGAACCCCGAAGCCGTGCCCGTCTGCATCGCCGAGATCCAGCGCACCGCGGGCCGCATCACCGGCCTGATTCATGGCGCGGGCGTTCTGCGCGACCGGCGAATCGCCGAAAAAACACGTGACCAGTTCGACGACGTGTTCGACACGAAGGTCGTCGGCCTGCGCAACGTGTTGAATGCCCTGATGGGCGAGCAGTTGAAGGGCTTCGTGGTCTTCTCCTCGGTGACGGGCCGGTATGGCCGCATCGGCCAGGTCGATTATGCGATGGCCAACGAGGCGCTGAACAAGGTCGCCCAACAGTGGGCCCTGATGCATCCCGACTGCCGCACCGTGGCCTGCAACTGGGGCCCGTGGCACGGCGGCATGGTCAACGACGGCCTGCGCAAGCTGTTCCTCGAGGAAGGGGTCGGCCTGATTCCGCTCGAGGCCGGTGCCCGGCATCTTCTCGCCGAGCTCGCGAACACCTCCGATCACCAGATCGAGGTCGTGATCATCGGGCTGGAGGGCCTTGCCGGACGCCCCGATTCCGTCTCGGCAGTCACGACGAACGCCGGCATGCAGCATCCGGCCGGCGGAGCGATTCCGGCCGTCGCCCAGAGCACGGTCGAGGTCCGGCTCGCCACGTTCCAGAGCGGTTCGAAGCAGAGCACCGCGACACCGGCCGTTCTCACGACCACGGCGCCGAGCGTCTCGAAGCCCGCCACGGCCGACCTGTACAGCGCCCCCGTCGAGCATACCGCCGGCGAAGCCCCCGCGGCTCTCCGCAAGAAGTTCATCCCGGCGTTCGAGCGCCAGATCAGCCTCGAGAAAGACCGGTATCTCGCGGCCCACATCCTCAACGGCGACCCCGTCCTGCCCATGGCCGTGACGGCCGAATGGCTCGCGCACGGGGCTCTGCACGAGAACCCGGGCTTCCTGTTCCACGGATTCGAGGATCTGCGCATCCTGAAGGGGTTCGTCCTGACCGGCGCCGTCGCCCAGACGCTCCGCGTCCATGTCACCAAGGTCCGGGGCATGGACGAGTTCCCGACGGTCTCGGCCGAGCTCCGCTCGGTCAGCCACGGCAAGGAGACGGTTCACGCGCGGGCCGAGATCGTGCTCGCCGAGAAGCTTCCGGAAGCCCCGGCACCCGCTCTGGATCCCGATCTGTCCTCGCCCTACCCCCTCAGCACGGGGGACATCTATCGCCATGAGCTGTTCCACGGCCGGATGCTCGAAGGCATCACGGGCGTCGTCGGCTGGTCGCAGAACGGCATCGCCTGCCGCACGACGGCAGCCCCCTCCCCCGACCACTGGATCAGCGCGCCTCCGCGGCCGGCCTGGTTGACGGATCCGCTGGTGCTCGACTCGGCATATCAACTGATGATCCTCTGGACCCGCCGGATCGCCGGGGCGCCCTCGCTGCCGAGTTTCGCCGCGCGTTACCGGCAGTATCGGGGGGCCTTCCCCTCGGATGGAGCCCGGATCGTCATCTCCGCGAGCCGCTCCGGCACGATGATGGCGAAAGCCGCGATCGAGTTCCTCGATCACGACGGCCGGCTGATCGCCCGCATGGACGGGTATGAGTGCGTCATCAACCCGGCGCTCGAAGAGGCGTTCCGGCGCCGGTCGCTGGAAGGGGCGGCCAATGCCTGACCAGGCCCGTTCCGGTTCGAGCATGGCCATCGCGATCGTCGGCATCGGCGGACTGTTTCCGGGAAGCCGGGATCTCGAAACCTTCTGGCGCCTGATCCGTTCCGGGGAAAGCGCCAGCCGGGAGATTCCGATCGGCCGGTGGCCGAAGCCTGCCGCGCAGCACCAGGATCCGGTCTACGGAAAACCCGACCGGACCCCGTCCAACCGCGCCTGCCTGCTTGATTATATACCATCGGATATACCAGGTCTGCCCGTTCCGCGCGAGCTGCTCGACCGGCTCGATCCGCTGTTCGCCATCACCCTCGCGGCGGGCGCGGCGGCGTGGCGGGAGGCGAAGACGGACGGGATCGACCGGTCGCGGGTTCCCGTCATCATCGCCAACATCGTCCTGCCGACCGACTCGGCGGGCGAGCTCACGAGCCGCGTTTATGGCCCGGGTCTCGAGGCCATTTCGGCCGGACGCGAGCCGCGTCTCGACGGACTCGAGAGCGAACGGATCGCGGCGGGCCTGAGCCCGCTGAACCGCCATGCAGCCGGGCTTCCGGCGGGATTTCTCGCCCGGGCCCTCGGCCTCGGCGGCGGTTCGACGACCCTGGATGCGGCCTGCGCCTCGTCGCTCTACGCGATCAAGCTGGCCTGTGAGGAGCTGCGCGCAGGCCGGGCGGATGCGGTCCTGACAGGGGGCGTCTCGCGCCCGTCGTGCCAGTTCACCCAGATGGGGTTCAGCCAACTGCGCGCGGTCTCCCCCAGCGGCATCTGCCGGCCGTTCGATGCGGCGGCCGACGGTCTCGTCGTCGGGGAAGGCGCCGGCATCTTCCTGCTGAAGCGTCTGGAAGACGCCGTTGCTCATGGCGACCAGATCCACGGCGTCATCCGCGGAATCGGCCTCGCCAATGACATCGGCGGCAGCCTCCTCGCCCCCGACATGGAGGGCCAGCTCCGGGCCATGCGCGCGGCGTATCTCGAGGCCGGCTGGCAGCCCGACGAAGTGGATCTGATCGAATGTCACGGCACCGGTACCCCGACGGGCGACCGGGTCGAGTTCAAGAGTCTCAACGTCCTCTGGAAGGGCCTGGAGGGCCCCGCCGGCCGATGCGTGATCGGCTCGGTCAAATCGAACGTGGGCCACCTGTTGACCGGCGCTGGTGCTGCCGGCATGACGAAGGTGCTGATGGCCCTGAAACACGGGGAACTTCCTCCCACCGCCGGTTTCCGGAAGGCGGCCCCGGACTGGGGGATGGAGTCGAGCCCGTTCCGGGTCGCTTCGGCCGTGCAGCCCTGGCCGCGCCGGTCCGAGGGAAAACCGCGGCGCGCCGCGGTGAGCGCATTCGGCTTCGGCGGCATCGACGCCCACGTGCTGGTCGAGGAGTGGCTGCCCGGCACCGCCCTTCCGGCCGCGACCCCCGTTTCCCTGCCGGCCCCGGAGCCGGTCGCCATCGTCGGCATCGACGCCCATTTCGGCCCCCTCGAGGGGAAGCGCGCGTTCCAGGAAGCCGTATTCCGCGGCAGGCCGGCAAAGCGGCCCCGCCCGCCGAAGCGCCATCCGCTCGATTGCGGGGACCCGCGCTGGTCCGAGGGCTGTTATCTCGACGAGCGTTCCATCGCGGTCGGCCGGTTCCGGATCTCGCCGAAGGAGCTCCCCGACGTCCTCCCGCAACAACTGGTGATGCTGGAGACGGTCGACGGAGCGCTGCGGGACACCCTCGGCAGAAAGCCCGAACCGCTCCGGTGGGGGGTGTTCACCGGGATCGGCCTGGATTACAATAGCACGAACTTTGTTTTGCGGTGGCGGCTCGAGCCCGACACGGCGCGCTGGGCCGAACCCCCGGCAGCCGACAGACTCGAGGCGCTCCGCGAGGCGGCCTCGCCGCCTCTCACGTCGGAGCGGACGGTAGGGGCTCTGGGCGGGATCGTCGCGAGCCGCATCGCCCGCGAGTTCCACGTCGGCGGCCCGTCCCACACCTTCTCGAGCGAGGAAAACTCGGGGCTGCGCGCCCTGGAAGCCGCCCGCCGGGCCCTCCAGCGAGGCGAGATCGATCTCGCCGTCGCCGGCGCCGTCGACATGGCCGGCGATCTCCGGCATCTCTGGGCCCTCGACCAGAGCCGGCGGTATGGCGCTCATGGCGGATCGGTTCCCTTCGACATTTCGGCCGACGGACCGATGCCCGGCGAGGGCGCCGCCGCCGTGGTGCTCAAACGTCTTTCCGACGCCCGCCGGGACGGCGACCGGATCTACGCCATCGTCCGGGGTTTCGGAACGGCCACCTCGACCTCCCGTGCCTTCGAATCCATCCTCCCGGACGAGACGACGGCCCGCCTGGCTCTCGAGCGGGCGTATGCCGACGCCGGCGTCGCCCCGTCGGCCGTCCGCCTCATCGAGGCGAGTGCGTCGGGCAGCCCGGCCGAAGACACTCTGGAAGCCTCCGTGCTGGCCGGTTTCTTCCGGCCGCCGCCGGCCGTCGCGAATGCGGCGTTCGATGCAGCGGGCCCCCGCTGCGCGCTCGGCAGCGCCAAGACCGTGATCGGCCACACCGGCTGCGCCGCAGGCCTGGCATCCGTCGCCAAAGCGGCGCTGTGCCTGTATCAGGCGATTCTTCCGGCCATGCCGGGGCTGCGCCACCCCCAGCCCGAGCTCGTTCCTGCCGCCGATCACTTCTTCACGCCCCACCGGGCCCAGTACTGGCAGCACAACCTCGACGACGGCCCCCGTCTCGCGGGCGTCAACAGCTTCGCCGCTGACGGGACCGCCGCCCACGTCGTTCTCGAAGCCCCCGAGTCGGATGCCGACATGGCCCAGGCCCCGGCCGCCACGATCGCCGCCGAGCGCCGCTTCCCTCTCGGACCGCTTCCGGAGGCCCTGTTCACGCTCTCCGCAGCCGATCCGGCAGGAATCTCCGCCGAAGCCGGCCGACTGGAAGGGCTGATCCGCGAAACGCTCGCCCGTTCCCCGCACCTGCCCGTCGTCCGGCTGGCTGCCGCCTGGCTGGATGCAAACCGGGACTTGAAGAAAAATAATAGCTATATAAACGCAGCTATTTTAGCTGGTTCCGGCGAAGAGGTCATGCTGCGCCTCAGGGCTCTGCGCGAACATCTCCGGCAGGATCCGTCGAAGCCCCTGTCCGGGGGGCCGCTCGTGGGGGACCGCGTGTTTTACAGTCCGGCCCCGCTGGCCCGTGACGGCCACGTCGCGTTCGTCTTCCCAGGCTCGGGCAACCATTACCTCGGCATGGGCATCGAGACCGGGGTGGCCTGGCCGGAGCTGCTCCGGGAACTCGACCGCGAGAATCTCTGGCTGAAAACCCAGTTTGCCACGCGGCTGGTCGCACCCTGGCGGCTGGCCTGGCCCGACGGCTGGGAGCGGGATTCCGAGGCGGCGCTGCTGGCTGATCACAACTCGCTCGTGTTCGGCCACGTCTCCTACTGCGCCCTCGTCAGCGACGTCGTGCGCCAGTTCGGCATCGAGCCGCGCGCCGTGATCGGCTACAGTCTCGGCGAAACGGCCGGAAACTTCGCGACCCGCACCTGGCGCGCCCGCGACGAGATGGTCGAGCGCATGCGGAAGCTCTCCCTGTTCACAAAAGACCTGATCGGCCGCTGCGAGGCAGTCCGCACCTCCTGGGGCTGGGCGGACGACGATCCCCGCGAGGTGGACTGGGTGCTGGGCCTCGTCGACCGGCCCGTGGCCGAAGTCGAGGCGCGCATTCCCGACTATCCGCATACGTATATATTGATCGTGAACACCCCCGGCGAATGCGTCGTCGGCGGCAACCGCGCGGCGCTGCAGAAGCTCGTGAAGAGCCTCGGCTGCGTGTTCCTGCCGATCGAGGGGGTTTCGTCGGTCCACTCGCCCGCCGCGAAGCCGGTTGGCGACACGTACCGCGGCCTCCACGTGTTCGACTGCACACCGCCGGACAAGATCGCCTTCTACAGCAGCGGCTGGGGCCGCCGGTTCACCCCCGAGAAGAACGTCTCGGCCGACTCGATTCTCGCCCAGGCCATCGGCACGATCAACTTTCCGGCGGGCATCGAAGCCGCCTATGCCGACGGGGCCAGGATCTTCCTCGAAATGGGCCCCCGGGCATCCTGTTCACGCATGATCGGCCGCATTCTCGGCGACCGCCGCCACCTCGCCCGCTCGGTCTCGATGGGCGGACAGGAGGAAACCAGCACGATCCTGCGCGTGCTGGCCCACTGCCATGCGGAAGGGGTTCCGGTCGATGCCGCGCCGCTGTACCGCGACACCGAGCGGAGCCACGTGACGCTGTCCCCGGCAAAACCTGTCATCTCCGTGCCTATCGAGCGGGGATTCGGCACCCTGCCGGCCCGGCCGGTCACCCCCACGGCGCGCCCGGTCGCCGTTCCCGCTGCGCCGGTGGCTCCGCAACCGCGGCCGCCGGCACCGGTCCCCTCGCCCACTCCGGCTCCAACCGTCTTCAGCCCGCCCGTCGCTCCACGCGTCGTTCCCGATGCCACCAAGGAGTCCCGCATGAGGCCATCGACCCCACTCCCCGTTTCCCCGGAAGTCCTGAGAATCCAGCCCGGATCGGCGCCTGCCGAGCAGATGCTCGGGGAGCTGGTTTCCGCCCGGAGCGCCGTCGCCGCGGCCCACGAAGCCTTCCTGCGGTGCGCCGACGCGACGCTGCGCATGCAGGCACGATTGCTCGAATGTGCCGGCACCGATGCCCAGCTTTCTCCGCCCGCCCTTCCGGCCATGTCCGCTCCCGCCGTCCAGCCGGTTCCCGCAGCGGCTCCCGCGAAACCGGCCGTTCCGGTCTTTCTCGACCGCGCCGGCTCGATGGAGTTCGCGATCGGCAAGATCGGCAAGGCTCTCGGTGACTTCTTCGCCCCGATCGACGCGTATCCGACCCGGGTCCGGCTGCCCGACGAGCCGCTCAACTTCGTCGACCGCATCCTGTACTGCCGCGGGGAAAAGGGCTCGCTCAAATCCGGCGAACTCGCAACCGAACACGATGTACTGCCGGGTGCGTGGTATCTCGACGGCGACCGCATGCCCACCGGCCTCGCGGTCGAAGCGGGCCAGGCGGATTTGTTCCTCTCGGCCTGGCTGGGAATCGACTTCAAGACGAAGGGCATCGCGAAATACCGACTGCTTGACGCGACCGTGACCTTCCACGGCCCGCTTCCGCGGCCCGGCACGACGGTCCGGTATGACATCCGCGTCGACCGGTTCATCCGCCAGGCCGACACCTACCTGTTCTTCTTCGAGTTCGACGGCACCGTCGACGGGCGGCAGTTGATCACGATGCGCGACGGCTGCGCCGGCTTCTTCACCGACCGGCAGTTGAACGACGGGCGCGGCATCGTCCTCACCGAGGACGACGTGCGGCCCGAGCCGCGCCGCCGGCCCCCCGAGCTCGACAACCTCGTTCCGATGCGGGTCGAGTCGTTCGGTGATGCCGCGATCGCGGCCCTGCGCCGGGGCGATCTGGCTGCCGCGTTCGGTCCCGAGTTCGCCGGGCTGCCTATTGCGCAGCCCCAGACGCTGCCCAGCGGCAAACTCTCCATGATCGACCGCGTCACCTCGATCGATCCGGCCGGCGGCCGGTTCGGCCTGGGGCTCATCAAGGCCGAGATCGACATCCCGGTCAATGCCTGGTTCCTGACCAGCCACTTCATCGACGACCAGGTGATGCCCGGCACGTTGATGTACGAATCCTGCATGCAGTCCCTCCGCGTCTTCCTGCTGCGCATGGGCTGGATCGCCGAGTCGCCCGCCAGCAGCTTCGAGCCGGTTCCGGAAGTGCGCAGCCGGCTCCGGTGCCGCGGCCAGGTCATTCCGGGCGCGAAGAAGGCGCTGTACGAGATCACGATCAAGGAGATCGGGTACAATCCCGAGCCCTACGCGCTCGCCGACGCGCTGATGTTCGCCGACGGCCGCATGATCGTCCAGTGCCTCGACATGTCGATCCGGCTCACGAACACGAACCGGGAGCAGATCGAGGCTCTCTGGGCCGGAAGAAACGGCCCGGCAGCCATTTCCGCCAGAAAGCCGGAGCTGTTCACGGCCCGGCAGATCCTGGAATACGCGATAGGAAAGCCCTCGATATGTTTCGGTGACGCTTATCGGCAGTTCGATGCCGAGCGGTTCCTGGCACGGCTTCCCGGCCCGCCCTACCTGTTCGTCGACCGGATCACGGCCCTCACGGCGCCTGCGCTCAAGATGGCGCCGGGCGGCACGGTCCAGGGCGAATACGATGTTCCGGCCGATGCCTGGTATTTCCGGGCCAATCGGCAGGGCAGCATGCCCTTCTCGGTGATCCTCGAGTTCCCGCTCCAGGTGTGCGGCTGGCTCGCGGCCTACATGGGCTCGGCGATGACGAGCCGTGAGAATCTGCATTTCCGCAACCTCGACGGCAACGCGATCCTGCACGAGGATCTGCGGCGCGACGCGGGGACGCTGACGGCGGACATCACCGTCACGAAGATCGCCCAGTCGGGCGGCATGATCATCCAGGGCTACAGCTTCAAGGTCACCCGGCAGGGGCGGCCGGTGTACGAGGGCGACACGGTGTTCGGGTTCTTCACCGAGGATGCGCTCGCCAACCAGGTCGGCATCCGGGGCGCCCAGTTGTACACCCCCTCTCCCGAGGAGCTCGCCCGCCAGAAACTGCCGCCGGCCTGGCCGGACACGGCCCCGCTGCACCCGGGCGACCCCGCGACACCGCCGGAAGACGGCCTCGCGCTTCCCGGACGATCGTACCGCATGCTCGATGCGATCGATCTGTTCATCCCGGACGGCGGCCCGAAGCGGCTCGGCTTCCTGCGCGGCACCAAGACGGTCGACCCGGGCGAATGGTTCTTCAAGGCGCACTTCTACCAGGATCCGGTCATTCCGGGCTCGCTGGGCCTCGAGGCGTTCATCCAGCTCCTCAAGGCGGCCGCGCTGCACCGGTGGCAAGCGAACCTGCCGGCCGGTCCGTGGCATTTCGAGCCGATCGCGGCGGGCGTGAAGCATTCCTGGGCATACCGCGGCCAGATCATCCCGACGGACCGGCTCGTGACGGTGGAAGCGGTGATCGAGGCATTCGACGACGATCAGCGGCTCGTGCGCGGCTCGGGATACTTGCACGTCGACGGCCGCGTGATATATAATATGAGGGAGTTCGCCATCCGGCTGGTTCCGGGCCTCTGAGGTCCGCGACGTTCCAGTTGCGAGGCCGTCAGAAAGGCATCCGGTCACTTCATGAAATACAGCCGCGTCTTCCTCGAATCGATCGGTTACGAGTTGCCGCACAACATCATCACCTCGACCTGGATCGAGGAGCGGCTCTCGCCGCTGTACAAAAAGCTGTTCCTCCAGCCGGGCCAGCTCGAGGCCCTGACAGGGATTCGCGAGCGACGCTGGTGGGATCCGAGGCACCTGAACTTCGACGGAGCGGCGAAAGCGGCCCTGAAAGCGATCGCCGAGTCCGGCGTCCCCGAAGAGGACATCGGCGCCGTGGTGTACGGCGGCGTCTGCCGCGACAACTTCGAGCCGGCCACGGCGTGTGGGGTTGCCGCGCAGCTCGGGGTCAAGGCTTCGACGGCTATTCACGACGTCTCGAACGCGTGCATGGGCGTTCTGAGCGGCATCGTCGACGTGGCGAACCGCATCGAGCTGGGCCAGATCAAGGCCGGGCTCGTCGTGGCCTGTGAGACAGCACGTGAGATCACCACGATCATGATGGAGCGGATGCTGGCCGAGGGGACGATGGAATTCTTCAAGCAGGCGCTGGCCACGCTCACCGGCGGCTCCGGCGCGGTCGGGGTCGTTCTCAGCGACGGTTCGTACGGCCCGGGCCGGCCGCAGCTTCTCGGAGCGTTCAACATGGGCGCCCCCGAGCATCACCGGATGTGCCGCTGGGGCGCCGACACGCACGTGCCGCCACGGGCGTCGCAGATGATGGAAACCAACGCGATCGGCCTGCTCAAGCATGGCGGAGAGCTCGTCGCGCGCGTGGGCAAGGCGTTCTACAACGAGATGCAGTGGGCGGCCGGAGAGGTCGACCGGCTGATCTCGCACCAGGTCGCCACGGCGAACCGGGATGCGATCCTCCAGGCGCTCGGCATCACGCTCGACAAGGATTTCTCGACCTTTCCCTATCTCGGAAACATGGGCACCGTCTCGCTGCCGGTCACGGCCGCCATCGCGATGGAGCGCGGCATTCTCCAGCCCGGCATGAAGGTCGGCTTCATCGGTATCGGAAGCGGCCTGAACAGCATGATGATGGGCTGGCGCTGGTAACGGACGGAACGAACGATGAGCAATAATATTCCTTTCAACATAGAAGATATCCGACACCTGTATCCCTTCGGCAGCCACTGGTTCGAGCACGACGGCCTGCGCCAGCACTACCTCGACGAGGGCGAGGGCGATCCGATCGTGATGGTCCATGGCAACCCCTCGTGGTCGTTCCTGTTCCGGGCGCTGATTCCGGCGTTCCGTCACGAGAACCGGGTCATCGTCCCCGACCACATCGGCTGCGGCCTCTCGGACAAACCGGACGCGAAACGGTACAGCTATACGCTGGAGCAGCGCATCCGCGATCTCGAGGCGCTGATCGCCCGCCTGAACATCACCCGCCCGATCACCCTCGTGCTGCACGACTGGGGCGGCGCGATCGGCATGGGCTTCGCGAACCGCAATGCCCTGCGCGTGAAACGCCTGGTGCTGATGAACACGGCCGCGTTCCCGCTGCCCGACGAGATGGAATTCCCCTGGCCCCTGTGGCTGTTCCGGAACAGCCGGCTCGGCGAGTGGGCCAACCGCGGCCTCAACGCGTTCGCCGAGATCGCGGCCCGCACCTCGACCTACACGCCGCTGAGCGAGGAGCTGCAGCGTGCCTTCACCGGCCCCTACGACTCGTGGAAGAACCGGGTCGCGACGACGCATTTCGTGCAGGATATCCCGCTGCGGCCGGGCGATCCGTCTTGGGGCACGATCAAACAGATCGAGAGCGGCCTGGCCCAGTTCAGAAACACCCCCACCCTCATCTGCTGGGGCCAGCGCGACTTCATCTTCAAGCGGGCGTTCCTGAACACGTGGCGGAAGCACCTGCCCCAGGCCCGTGTCCACACCTTCCCCGACGCCGGCCATTATCTGCTCGAGGATGTCGGCGAGAAAGTCATCGGCCTGATGCGCGAGTTCTTCGCGCGCCACCCACTCTGATCCTCCCGGAATCATGCACCCCCGCGGGGTTGAAAGCAGGTTGCACCGATGAAGGTTGGCATCATCCGCTGCCGGCAGACCGAGGAATACTGCCCCGGAACGGCGGATTTCGTCTTTGCTGCGGCCGGGAAAGGCGCCTTCGCCGAGTTCGGCCCGTCCCAGATCATCGGCTTCGTCTCCTGCGGCGGCTGCCCCGGCAAGTCCGTTCTCGCCCGGGTGAACCTGCTGATCGAGCGCGGGGCCGAGGCCGTCGCTTTTGCCTCGTGCATGCGGAAGGGCACCCCGCTCGGCTTTTCCTGCCCGCATTTCGAGGCCATCAGGAACTCCGTCGAACAGGGTCTCGAGAACCCCGTCAGGCTTCTCGATTACACTCACTGATATACATCACTACATTTATATAGAGGCCGTCACATGAACATGCCGCAACAGCCCGTGAACATGGCCACCTTCATCCGGGACTGGGCCGGAAGGCTCCCGAGCAAGCGGGCCGTCGTGTTTCCGCAGGGCCGTGACGCCTCAGGCCGGGTTTCGTACACCCACCTGACGTTCCGGCAGCTCGAGGAAGAAAGCAACCGGCACGCGCGGGGGTTCCAGAAGCTCGGCATCCGGCGTGGCATGCGCACCGCGCTGATGCTGACGCCGAGCCTGGAGTTCTTCGCGGCGACGTTCGCCCTGTTCAAGCTCGGGGCCGTCATCGTGTTGATCGACCCGGGCATCGGCATCCAGAACCTGGGCAAATGTCTCGGGGAAGCGGCTCCCGAAGCCTTCATCGGCGTGACGAAAGCCCACGCCGCCCGCGTGCTCCTGCGCTGGTCGCCGGCCACGATCCGCATCTGCGTCACGCACGGACGGCGGCTGTTCTGGGGCGGCTCCACGCTCGCCGAAACACGGGATCCGGACGGCTCGCCGTTCCCCATCGAGCATATGGGCGACGAGACGGGGGCGATCATGTTCACCAGCGGCAGCACGGGCGTTTCCAAAGGCGCGGTGTATACGCATAACATCCTGATGCACCAGGTGAAGTTCATCCAGGAGTTGTATCGGTTCGACGAGCACGACGTCGATCTGGCCACCTTCCCGCTGTTCGCCCTGCTCGACGCCTGCCTCGGCACGACCGTCGTCATCCCCGATATGGACGCGACCCGGCCGGCCGATGCGGATCCCGTGAAGCTGATCGAGGCGATCGAGAACAACGGCGCGACCGTGATGTTCGGCTCCCCCGCCCTCGTCAACACCCTGAGCCGCTACGGGGAAGCGCACGGCATCAAGCTTCCGACGCTGCGCACCGTCATCTCCTGCGGCGCCCCGGCACGGAATGACGTCCTGGCGCGGTTCCAGAAGATGCTGCCCGAAACGACGCAGATCCACACCCCGTATGGCGCGACGGAGGCCCTGCCGGTCAGCGACATCGGCAGCCACGAGATCCTGGGCGACACGGCCGCGGAAACGTCCCGGGGCGGCGGCACCTGCATCGGGCGGCATGTTCCCGAGGTCGCGGTCCGGATCATCCGGATCACGGACGAGCCGATCCCGACCTGGTCGGAAGAGCTCGTGCTGCCGACCGGGGTGACGGGCGAGATCGCCGTAAGCGGGCCGATCGTCACGCGGGAGTATCACGAGCGGCCCGAGGCGACGGCCCTGGCGAAGATCCGTGCGGCCGACGGCACGGTCTGGCACCGGATGGGCGACTGCGGCCGGATCGACGCGAGCGGCCGGCTCTGGTTCTGCGGCCGGAAATCGCACCGCGTGGAAACCGCGAACCGGACGCTGTTCACGATTCCATGCGAGGCCGTATTCAATCAGCACCCCAAGGTGTACCGCACGGCCCTGGTCGGGATCAGCACGCGCGGCCGCCAGACGCCGGTGTTGTGCGTCGAGCTCGAGAAAAACGCCGGCACGGCCGATCAGCCGGCCCTCATCTCGGAACTTCGGGCTCTCGGAGCCGCTCACGAGCACACACGGGAGATCACCACCTTCCTCTTCCACCCGGAATTCCCGGTGGATATCCGCCACAATGCCAAGATCGGCCGTGAGAAGCTCGCGGTGTGGGCGGCGGAACACCTCAAACACTGAACCCATCAGGAGCACGACATGAGCGACATCCGCATCGCCGATCCGGGACTGAAAGCCAGCAAAAAGATCCTCGTCACGGGAGGCGGCGGCTTCCTCGGGAAAACGCTCGTGAAGATGCTCCGCGAGCGCGGCCTGCCGGTCCGCAGCTTTTCGCGCGGCACGTATCCGGAACTCGAACAGCTCGGCGCCGAGTGCGTCAGCGGCGATCTCGCCGATCCCGCGGCCGTGCTCGAAGCCTGCCGGGGCTGCGACCTCGTCTTCCATGTCGCATCGAAACCCGGTATCTGGGGCCCGTATGAGGAGTATCACCGGGCCAACGTCACCGGGACGGAGAACGTCGTCGCCGCCTGCCGCAGCCTCGGCATCCGGCGTCTGGTCTATACCAGTTCGCCGAGCGTGGTGTTTGATGGGAACGACATGGAAAACGCCACCGAGTCGGTGCCGTATCCCGACCATTACGAGACCCACTACCCGGCGACGAAGGCGATCGCGGAGAGGCACGTGCTCGCCGCGAATGGCCCCGACCTCGCGACCGTCGCGCTGCGGCCCCACCTGATCTGGGGCCCCGGGGACAACCATCTCGCGCCCCGGATGGTCGCGTCGGCGAAGGCCGGCCGGCTGGTGATGATCGGCGACAACACGAACAAGGTCGACACGGTGTACGTCGACAACGCCGCCGAGGCGCATATCCTCGCGGCCGAGCGGCTCGAACCGGGCTCGCCCGTCGCGGGGAAGGCGTATTTCATCTCGAATGGCGATCCGCGCCCACTCTGGGATATCGTGAACATGATGATCGGCGCCGCCGGCGTGCCTCCCCTGACACGTTCTATATCGCCAACGATAGGCTGGCTGATCGGCGGTCTGCTGGAGCTCGTCTACGGGCTTTTCCGGCTGAAGGGCGAACCGAAACTGACCCGGTTCATGGCCCGCGAGATGTCGACCGCCCACTGGTTCGACCTCACCGCCGCACGGCGGGATCTCGGCTATGAGCCCCATGTCGGTATCGAGGAAGGGATGAAACGTCTCGCCGTCTGGATCAAAGACGGCGGCCTCGACCGCGCCCCCAGACACTGACGACGCGCCCCGACCACCAGGAAAGCGGAAGGACGCACCACAGAGACACGGAGACACAGAGGGGGAATTCAGGTTGTCCTTCCTCTGTGCCTCTGTGGTAAAATTACATATATTATATAATCAATCGGTTTCGGGGAGGCGGGCGAGGGCGATGAGGCGGTCGAGATAGGCCGAGCCGAGTTGCCCGGCGGCCAGGGTCCGCTTCACCGGGGGGAGCCTCAGCACCGCACCGAACAGGGCCCCCATCGCCCGGTGACTGAAGTGGAGGCGGTTGTCGAAAATGAAGTTCTGGAGCTTTCCGCGTTCGACCGCCATCCGCACGACCCGTTCGGCCGTATCGACCGGCGTGATCGGTCCCCGTTCCTGCCGGGTCAGGCGCAGGGCCCCGAATGGACAGCCCCGCACGCAGACACCGCATCCGAGGCACAACGAGGCATCCAGCCCGGGGCGGCCCCCTTCGACCGACCAGGCGCCGACGGGGCAGAGACGCGCGCATTTCCCGCAGGCCCGGCAGCGGTCTTCCCCTGCAAAAGCCGGCAGAAAGGGCGCGGGATGGACCGGGCGGAGCGTCGAGAACTTCCGGTATCCGACCAGCGCCTCGCAGCAGCAGCCGCAACAGTTGCAGATGAAGTTCACCCCCGTCCGGACGTTTTCGCCGAACTGGACGAGATGCCGCTCACGGCTGGTCTCGATCACCCGCATCGCCTCATCCTTCGTGATTTCACGGGCGTGGCCGTGCCGAATGAGCGAGCCGGCGACCATGTTCAACGTCAGGCAGGTGTCCTGAGGCGCATCACAGGCTTTTCCGACGTGCTGCATCTTGTGACGGCAGTAGCAGATACCGACGGCGACGTCCGTCGCATCCGCGATCATCCGTGACGAGCGCTCCCAATCGAGAACTTCCAGGGACGGCGCGACGGGAAGCGCGCCCTCGTCGACGAAGACGCGGCCGATGTGCGTGGTGCCGCCGACGATCAGCCCCCGGATGAACTCGTCCTCGACGTTGACATACTGGTAGAACAGTTCGCTGAGCACCTTCTGGTCGAGGTCATCCCGCACCCGCATCAGGGAAAACTCGAAAAATCCGGCCATCGGGGGGGGCAGGATGTAGACGAGCCCGTCCGGCCCCGGAATATCCACCAGAAGCGCGCGATGAGCCAGTTCCGCAAGCACGCCCTCGGCAGAGGCGGCATCCATCTTCCAACGGCGGGCGGCGGCGGCGGCGGTGAAGGGGCGCATCGGCAGGGCGGCGATCAGGCCGGCCTCGCGTTCCGACACGAGCATGCGCAGGATGGCCGCGAGAAGATCCGACGGCGGCGCGCCCTGCGGATGGCGGTTGAGGCGCTCCGTCATCCGCGCGTATGCGTCTTTCATCGTGTGATGACCCATACTCTCACTCCCGAAACCCTTTCTCTCCGACCAGAGTATACCTTTTTTGGCCAAACATCGCGCGGCTTGCCAGAGTGGCGAGGTGTCGGGTAGCATGAGAACGGCGCGAGGCCGCATGCTGCGGACAGAACGACGCAAAGAGAGGGGATACCGGTGTCCAGCGAACCTATCCGGACGGCCGCCGAGTCTGGCGAACGGCCGCCGCAGCGCATCTCCCCGCTTCACAGCATCAAGGTCAAAACCTGGCTGGGCATTTTCCTGATCTCGCTCGTTCCCCTCGCCATTCTCGGCTTCTACGCCGTCTCCGTCCTCACGGGGATCACGAGGGACCTGCTGATCAAAAGCAATCTCCAGGCTGTGCAGCAGGTGAAGGCCGAAATCGACCGGTATGTCACGACCTACGAAGAGCTCGCGCGCCATCTGCGGAACGATGCCCGCCTGGCCGTCCCCACCTCGCCCGAGGCTGTAGAGGCCCTGCGGCAGATGGATTTCAGTTACGAATTCATCGACCGGATCGTCCTGTGCGCCACGGACGGCGCGATTCTCGCCCACTCGGCGAAAACCGTCGGGGAAATCACCGGCCTGACCGATATCGAGCGGCAGGTCCTGACAGGGAGCGATACCGTCCGGTTCGGCCAGGGCTCGTTCGCCATCCGTCTGCCGCTGCGCGAGACCGCCGGCTCGCCCACCCTGGTCGTGACCGCCTCGTTCCTCAAGCTGCGCAAGACGCTCGAAGGCATGATGCTGGGAACCACGTTCCGCTACTTCCTCGTGACGAGATCGGGGGAGAATCTTCTCGAACCGCAGGGAACCTCGGCGGGCCTCGTCGAACGGCTGATGAGCCTCGAGTTCGGCGGATACGACGTCACCGGCCCGGCTCCCGGGGATCCGCCGCGCGTGGCGGTGATCCTGCCGATCCTTCATCACGACCTCCGCATCATCGTCGTCCAGGATGCGGGCGAGGTATATTCTATCGTTCACCAGATAAAATGGAACATCAGCCTGGTCATTCTCGTCGTGATGGTCATCGCCTTTTCGGCCGGCACGGCATTCAGCATGCGCATCACCTCGCCCATCATCGCCATCGCCGACAAGGCGACCCGGATCTCGGGCGGCGATCTGAAGGTCAACGTCACCTCGAACCGGCGGGACGAGATCGGGTTCCTCGCCTCCTGTTTCAACGACATGACGAGCCGCATCCGCAAGAAGGTGTTCGAGCTGAGTGCGATGTACCGCATCTCCCAGATCATCAACAACGCCCCGACCTACCAGAAGGCGCTCGACGAAGCCCTCGTCTACATCGTCACGGTCTTCCTCGCGAAACGGGGCTCGATCATGCTGGTCGCGGAACACGACGACCGGCTGGTCCTCCGGAGCGTCCACCGGTTCGGCGAGGAGCAGCCGTCCGCCGCCGACCTTCAGGAGCGGGTCTCCCTCCGCGTCGGGGAAGGGATCGCCGGCCTGGCCCTCTCCACCGGACAGCCGGTGGTTTCGAACGACTGCGCCACCGACCCGCGGTTCAAGAAATACCCCCCCGAGCACGAGGCGGCGACGCCCGGCCGGCTGCTGGCCCTGCCCCTGATCGTCCAGGGGAAGGCCTTCGGCGTCATCAATATCTCAGACTATTCAGACAACCTGAACTTCCAGATCGACGACCAGGACATTCTGCTGACCATCGCCAGCCAGGTCGCGATGTCCAGCGACAACGCCCGGCTTCACGAGCTCGCGATCACGGACGGCCTGACCCAGTTGTTCATCCACCGGTATTTCCAGATCAAGCTGGACGACGAGATCAAGCGCGCGAAAAGGTATGACGAGCCTCTCGCGCTGCTCATGTTCGACATCGACCATTTCAAGCGGTTCAACGACACCTACGGCCACCAGCAGGGCGACAACGTGCTCCGGGAAACGGCCAAGATCATCCGGGATGCCGTCCGTGGCTCGGATATCCCGTGCCGGTACGGCGGCGAGGAGTTCGCGGTCATTCTGCCCCACACGACGGCGGAACAGGCGCTCATCTTCGCCGAGCGTCTGCGGGTGCGCGTGAACTCCCATCCGTTCCTGTGGGGCGAGGAGCAGCTCCACGTGAGCATCAGCATCGGCATTTCCGAATACCCTCTCATGGCGGCCGACAAGGTCACGCTGATCCGGAAAGCCGACAAGGCGCTGTATCGCTGCAAGGAACGCGGCAGAAACTGCACGAGCATCTACACCGATGAAATATCATAATTATTATATAATCATTTACATCTGTCTTCTTACGATCGCGACGCGTTCCCCCGCCGTTTCCGGTGAACCGGCGACGGTCACGGCATCCGCGGCGGGGCAGATTGAGACGCGGCTGGTGAAGCGGTTCCTCTCGATCGGCACCGCGAGCATCAACGGCGTGTATTACCCGCTGGGAACGGCCATGGCCCGCCTGTTCAACGCCCACCTCGACGGGATCGTGGCCATTCCGGAACCGACGGCCGGCTCGGTGGCCAACATCGAGTATCTCCGCCGGCACGAGATCGCCCTGGCGCTCGTCCAGAGCGACGTCGCCCTGCATGCCTTCCACGGGCGGGAGCGCTTCGAGGGCAGGCCGTTTCCCGAACTCCGGGTCCTCGCCTCGCTGTATTCCGAGGTGCTCCATATCGCGGTGCGGCAGGATTCGGGCATCACCGCCCTCACGGACCTGCGGGGAAAAAACGTCGTGCTCGGCGAAGAGGGAAGCGGGACGGCCGAGAATGCCCGGATGATCATGGCGGGCCTGGGCCTCCACGCCGGAGAGTTCACCCCCAGCTATCTCGGCTTCACGAAAGCGACGGCGGCGCTCGAGGGGGGGTACGTCGATGCCGTCTTTTACAGCGGCGGGGTTCCCGTTGACGGCGTCGCCCTGCTCGCCAGGCGTATTCCGATCCGTCTGCTGCCCTTCCCGGAGCCCGTCCGGCGCCGCCTGATCGCCCGGCACCCGTTCTGGCAGACCGAAACCATCCCCGCACACACCTACCCCGGCCAGGCGGTCGATGTGGAGACGATCGGGCTGCGCGCGCTTCTCGTCACCACGTCTGAGCTTCAGAGGCCTCTCGCCACGCGCATTCTCGAACTGCTCTTCGATCGTACCCCCTACCTGACCAGCCTCAGCCCGGCCGCCGCCGCCATCTCGCTCGAGCAGGCCCTCAAAGGGATCCAGAGCGACATGCTGCACGAAGCCGCCCGCGACTTCTACCGGCGGCGTCTGATCCAGGCTCCCTGAAGCGCGGGCGCTTGCATGGCGGTTTGGAGGTGGCTATCATGGGCGAAACGGAAGGAAGGGGGATCCTCGTGGAGATCAGACTCGCCAGAACCGCGGGCTTCTGCATGGGCGTCCAGCGCGCCATCGACGTGGCTCTGCGCACGGCTGCGACGGCTGGAGCCGGCGTGCCGATCTACACGTGCGGCCCCCTGATCCACAACCCCCAGGCCGTCGCCGAGCTCGAAAGCAAGGGAATCCGCAGCGTCGACGACTGGAGATCGGTTTCCGCGGGGACGATGATCATCCGGGCGCACGGCATGCCTGTCGCTGAAATCGACGAGATGCGGGCACGGGGTCTGACGATCGTCGACGCCACCTGCCCCCACGTCGTATCGAGCCAGAACCGCATAAAAACAGCGGTGAGCGAGGGGTATTTCGTCGTCATCGTCGGGGATCCCCGTCATCCCGAGATCCTGAGTTTGCAAAGCTTCGCTCCGGGAAACCATCTCGTGATCGCCTCCGTCGCGGAGGTGGCATCCCTCCCGCCCGTTCCCAAGGCGATCGTGATCGCCCAGACGACGTTCCACGAAAAGCAGTATGAGCTGATCGCACAGGCCGTTTCCGAGCGGATCCCCGAGTGCAGGATCATCCGGTCGATCTGCAAGGCCACCTCGAACCGCCAGGCGGAAGTCGAGCAGCTCGCGGCCGAGGTCGACGCGATGGTCGTCGTCGGGGGCCGGGACAGCGCGAACACCCGCCGGCTCGCCGAGATCGCCGAGTCCCGGGGCGTGCGCACCGTTCATATAGAAACAGCTATTGAACTTGATCCGGCATTTTTCCGAGGCGTGAAGACCGTCGGCGTCACGGCCGGGGCGTCCACGCCGTCGTGGATCACACGGGCCGTCATCGAACGGCTCGAAACCCTGAACTCCTGAACCTCCCGGTATCGGACGAGCCGGCCACTTGCCAAACGGCCGGAGTTTCTTTATGCTTGAGAACGAAGGGTTCGGATGTTCATCCGAAGGTAAACCTGGATGGTCGGGCCGCCATCCGCATCGAGCGGGCGGCGGCTTTGTCTTTTCCGGACACGGTCGTTTCCCGCATGCGGCGGAAGGGCGTGCAGCGATTGCATGACCCATTGCGCCCCGTCGTGTTCAAGGAGCCGTCCCATGTCAGACAACGAACCCATCCAGCAGGACCCCAACCAGTTCCGGGAAAAGCTCATCTTTGCCGTCGTCGCCATCGTCCTGATCGGGGGCGCCAAGCTGATTCTCGGCTGGTGACCGGTCTCAGCCGGCGGCATGATTCTCCAGGAGAATGGCGGTCATGTCGTCGGTCTGGGCCGCCCTCCCACGCCAGGCCGAGCAGAGCCGATGCAACTCGCGACACCGGGCCCTCGTGTCGGTGCCATCCGCCTTCATCAGCATTGCCGCGAGGCCCGGATAGCCCAGGGGTTCCCCACGCGGCCCAAGGGTCTCGGGAAATCCGTCCGTGAAGAACCAGACCCGGTCACCGGGGGAAAGGCGGATCTCCTCGCACCGATACACGATGTTCCGCCGGGTGCCGAGCGGGTATCCGCCGACGGCGGGGCGGATCTCCACGGCCTCGCTCGCGCCGTTGCGGACGATCCAGGGCGGGCAATGACCGGCATTCGCGATTCTGAGCAGGCCGGTATCGGTCTGGAGAAGGCCGTAGCACATCGACATCATCAGCCGGCGGCTCATCGAGGAGAAGATCATCTCGTTCAGCCCCGCCAGAACATGCGCGGGATCCCCGTTCCGGCGGCTCTCGACCGAGACGAATCCCTTTGCCATCGCCATGAGCAGGGCCGAGCCGGCCCCATGCCCGGCCACATCCCCGATCAGGATCACGACCCGCCCCTCCCCGATCTCGAAATAATCAAAGTAATCCCCGCCGAGTTCGGTCGCGGTCTGACAGATCCCCGTGATCTCCGTGGTGCCGACCCGAAGGGTGTCTGCCGGGAAGAGGCGCTCCTGGAACGCCCGTGCCGTCGACAACTCCTCGAGCCGCTCGAGCGCCTGGTTGAACGAGACCGTCAGGGCGCCGAACTCGTCGTTCCCCTGAACGGGGAGGCGAGTCCGGTACCGCCCGTCGCGCATCGCATCGACGCCGGAGGTCAACACGGCGACGGGGCGCAGGATCTGCTGTGCCAGGGCGGCGGCCACGCCGAGGGAGAGCAGGAGGCAGAGAATACACCCCCATATTATATCTGACCGCAGGCCATCCACCTGCCCCGTCAGTCGGTCGACCGGGACCGCCTGGATCAGCAGGTATTCCTGGATCTCCCTGCCCGGCATGCCGGCCAGCAGCCACCGCCGGCCGTCGACGATCACCTCGTCGAACAGTTCGGTCCGTCGCGCCCGGAGCCGCTCGACGAACCGCTTCAGCCAGGGCAGCCCGGCGGCCTCGACGGGAACGCACCGGGCCGGATCCCAGTCGTGGATCGCGAACAGCCGGCTGTGGGCGAGCTGTCGTTGTCTGCGGAGGATGTCCTGCTGCAGATAGCTCAGAGCCAGGTCGCGCGGATCCCAGGTCACGAAAAACACGCCTTCCGCCGAGCCGCCGGGGCCGAGGATGAAATCCATGCAGCTGAACTTGTCCTCGGTGCCGAAGTTGAGATGGCTGATCTGCCCCCGCGCCCGGATGATGCCGGTCATGATCTTGCGGGCCGTGTTGTCGTCGAGGACGAGAGAGGCCAGGAGAAACTTCTCCGGCTCCTTCGCCGCCAGGCCGAGGCTCCGGTTATACCGCCGGATGAGTTCGATGCTGATCCCTTCGAGCATCGTCTCGCGCTCGGAGTGGCCTTCGACGCGAAACGCCCGTCCGTCCTTGAGCAGGACGACGGGAGATTTCCCTTTCATCGATTTCGAAACACGGAACAGGCGCTTCGCGAATCCGGGAAAATCGTAGGCGCTCCCGGGCCGGTAGAACGAGTCGCGGAGCCGCGCCAGGCGGCCGGCGTAGAGTCTGCCGAACCGCGGCAGCCCCCCCTCGATCGCGCGCAGGCTTTCGGCCAACTGCCGACGGCCGCTCTCGATCAGCACATCCCGGGTTTTCTGCAGATCGTCGTATCCCGCGACAGCGAGGCCCGACAGCGGCAGCCCCGTGGCCATCGCGAACAGCACCATCACCCGGAGCCGCAGGGCCATGGGAATATTCCAGCCGGCGACGAGCAGACCGAAACTTGCCCCGGAGAAGAGCAGCAGCAGCGCGACGGAGAGGGCCAGCACCCGGTTCCGGACGATATCCCCCCGGTGCGAGACATCGAGGGCGACATCGGCCCAGACGCGCCAGACGGGATCGAGGTTGAGGCGCATGAACAGCCGGTCGTCGCGGATGCGGAACGCGTCTTCGGACGAGTCCTCGAGCCATGCGAGCGCTTCCCGTCGCCGGATGACGGACGGGTGCTCTCCGCCGGTGTCCCGCCCGCCATAGCGGGAAATGCCGAACCGGATCATGTTCTGCCGCCGATTGGCACGGCCGACCATCAGGTTCAGGAACTGCCATTTCCGGAGCGCCCGGCGATTCATCACCGCCACAACCCCCGTCCTGGTGCCGAACCAGGCCCCGAACCAGGTGCGGAAACCTGCCGGATTCACCTCGGCCACCCGCCGCACGAGCGACATCGAAACCAGATCCAGCAGCGGAGGGGCATCGCTGAGGAAGTAGGAAAACATGCCGGCATTGCGCTTGATCAGCATTTTCGCGCCGGGATTCGTGCCGATCTGGCTCATCGCCTCTGCGAGCCGCCGAAGCTGGTAGCCGGAAACGCCCATCGGCATCCGGTCGGGCCAGACAAGCCTGTGCCGGCCGTCGACGATATACACCTCGAACAGCCCCGGAATTGCGGTCTCCAGCCGCCCACACAGCCCTGCAGCCGAGCGGCGAAGATCGTGCGCGGCATCGAGCCGCTCCCCGAGACGTTTCAGCTCCCCGTAGAGAAACGTCTGCTCATCCCCGCGGGCCCGCAGACGCTCGAGAGTCCCTCCCACGCGGCGAGCCACGGCGGTGGTATAGGAATCCCAGTTCCGGTCGAGGGCGTGGCGAATGCCGAGATTCACGAGGAACAGCGGGAATGCGAAAAAGAAGACGCAGACGGCAAGCCAGCGACCGACACGGATCACAGCAGATTCCGCGCCGATATTCATCGAAGATTACGCGGCGCCACCATCATCCCCGGCATCTCCGCCGGTGACGCGGCAGGCCTCGACAAGCGTCGGGGCGGCAACCGCCAGGGGAATGATGCCTGACAAGATCAGAACTTTGCGCTGGATCTCGTTCAGACCAGTGACGGCAAGGTTGCCCCCGAAATCCTCTACAACGCGCAGCGCGGCATCGAGCAGCGAGGAGACGCCAAGGCTGTTGATATTGGCGCAGCGGGAAAACTCGAACACGAATCCGCGAACTCCGCGGCACAGGAACTCCTCGACCATGCGCTGCAGCTCGGGGCCCGATTCACCGTCGAGATACCCGTCGACACGGATGATGACGCAGTTCTTCTTGGTTTCTGTGTGGAATGTCGTTGCAGGCATCGTGCCGGGAAACCGCCTTTCGCCGCCATCCTAGCACAGGGCAGGCTTCAACGTAAACCCGCCGCAGCGGCTCTGCGGGCTGTCCAGGCCCCATCGTCGCGCTTTTCGACGAGGGCCAGAGTCCCCTTGAATTTCGCCTCCGGTGCCGGAACCGGGTCGTAATCGCCGACCGGGATCCAGAACCGCTCGCCCGTCTCGGCTTCGACCAGGAATTCGGCGTTCGACGGGCTTCGAGGCCGCACCCAGCCTTCGATCTGCCGGATCTGGTGGCGCCCCCCGGTGAGGGACACGGGGACCGGGCCGGCGGACTCGGAACCGCCACCATCCCGTCCGGCGAAAACATTCCAGAGAATGACGGCTGCGACGAGAACGAGAACGACGGGAAGGAACCCGCTCAGGATCCGGCGGGTTTCCTCGGAGAGCTGGAACGGCGCGGCTGCAGACTCTTCGGATGGTGCGATGCTTTTTTTCAGGACCCGGTAGGCATAGGCGGGGGGCTGGGCGGCCTGTTTCGTTGCTTCACGCCCGGCACGCCCCGCCAGTTCGGCTTCGGCGGCGCGCAGATCGGCCGACAGCCGGCCATCGGCCGCAAGCGCCTGCATCATCTCGCGGCGGACGCGCTCGACCGCCCGGGCGGCTTCCGGCGGAAGACGGCGCTCGAGCGTGTACAGGAGATATACGCCTTCCGGGTCGGCATTCGTCTGGAACAGGCAGAGGCCGGCTTCGAGGATATCCGGCGCCGGGTTCGTGGCGAGCAGCGTCGCCAGGGCATCGCGCACGAGGGCGAACTCGACATGGATGAGGCAGGCAACCCCGAGCTTCTGCTGGGCCGGCTGACGGCTCTGGAGCATCGCCTCGAGCGCCGAGACGGCCTGCAGCGGGTCCGAGCGCTGGAGCACACGCAGCGCCGCGGTTTTGATGCGGGGCTCGGTCGAGGCAAGATACCGCCCGAGGAGCGGCCGCAGATCATCGGGAGCGAACCGGTCGAGATACTCGATCGCGGCGGCGGCAACGGCAGGATCGGTGTGCGCCAGCGCGCGCCGGGCCGGGCCAATCAGCCCGTCGACGGCGGCACGGCTCGCCGCGCGCAGCGCCGCGGCGATGAATCTGGGCTCACTTTTTGATACATCATTCAATATAGAAATTATCTCGCCTCGCGCCGCATCGACGGTGTCTGGGCCGAACCGCGCGAGCCGTTCGAGCAGCTCGGCGGGTGACGCACCGGACGGCGCGGGTTGGGCGACCGGCTCCTCCTCTCCCAACGCCCGGATGAACAGGGCGCGCGCCTGGACGGGCATCGGCAGGGTGGAGAGCTCTTTCAGGGCGGTCCAGAGGGGTTGCCGGGCTTTTGCCCGCTCGAGCGCGGCAGCCAGGTCGGGATCGAGGCCTCTCCCGTCCATGGCCCGAGCGACGATGTCCTGCGCGAGGCGCGAGGCGGCTCGCCGGTCGATCCAGGCCTGAAGCCGGTTGCGGTATTCCTGGAACCGTACCGGATCGAGGAGGACGGTGCCGATGACACGGCAGGAGGCGGCGAGGAGACGGCGCAGGATTTCGGCACGCTCGGCGGGCACGCGTTCCGAGAGTTCGTAGAGTCTGAAGGGAGCCTCGAGCGCGGGATTGATCTCGAACAGGGTGCCGTAGGCCGCGAGGCGCCGCGGATCGGTTTCGACCGCCATGGCTTTGAGCAGCAGGGACATGACCTTGTCGAACGGCACGTGCAGACAGCATCGGAGGCCTTCGAGGCGGCGTGCCGGGTCGGGATCGAGCAACAGGGCCTCGAGATGCGCGAGGGCTTCGTCGAGATCAATCACGGCAAGCGCGCCGACCGCTGCTCCCCGGATGCGCGGATTACCCGAGATGAGGAGGCCGGGCAGCAGGGGCTGCAACAGATGCGGGGCCCGTTGCCGGAGGGTTTCGATGGCAGCGAGGCCGGCTGCGCCTTCGCCCCCCGAGGCATATGCGACGAGCTCGACCAGCCGGTCTTCGGGCCAGGTGCGGCCGAACAAACGGATCAGGGCCGAAGCGACCAGGGGATGCCGCTCGTTCCGAAGACGGTCGGGAGCCTGGGGTGCCAGCTCGCGCCGCTTCCCGGCCGGAAGCCGGCCGAGCCACTCCAGGCGCCCCGCAGGCGTGTCAGGCCATCCCGGCCAGGCGGCAGGATCGGTGGAGTTCGCCGGCGGGGCGGATGCGGCAGGTTCGGGCGCGGGATTCGCCCCGCTGCATCCTGCCACGATGCGGTTCAACAGGTCGCGCGTCTCGGGATCGGCCTCCCGGGCTGCCATCTCGCGCAGCTCGGCAGAAGCCGACGGCGGAGGTGGGTCGAGCAGCATCTGCATCGCCGCCATGCGTCGCACATCGACGAGCGGGCTGCTCAGATCCAGCCGCCACCAGAATTCCGCGTCCATCGCCCTCCCCCAGGATTCCTCCGGCCCCGACCGCCGCGGCGCCGGAAATACTCTTCACTATACGAGTCAGCACAGTTCGCCGTACCGCCTCATGTTACCATAAGAAGAGTTCCGCGAACCGCAAGGTGCGGGACGCCGGCATCTGCCGGTGCGGAAACCGTCACAGCATCGGGAGCCACACAACACCGCATGTCGAAATCCACCGTTCCAGCCCGCAAGCCCGCCCGTCCGCCGGCGCCCGTGAAGTCCGCCCCGCGTGGCCGGCGGCCTTCGCCCCGCCTCTCGGGCTGGCTGCTGTTCCTTCTCCTCGTCCTGATCCTCGCCGGCCTCGCCTGGTGGTTCTGGCCCCGCACGAGCGGTCCCAGACCTCCGAAATCCGGCTGGCCGGCGGAAATCGAGGCACAGCGTCAGACGGCATCCGAACGGGGCCTGGTCTATGCCGGCCTGCCCCGCCCGGCCCACCCCGACCCCACCCTCGTGATCCTGCGCAATACAGGCTATGTTGCCGGTTACTCCGAATCCCGCCAGGATCCGCTGTGGGTCGGGTATGTCCTCGAGGGAGCCCCGCGAGGTCCGGCCGGGAAGCGGCCTTCGAAGTTCGCGACCGACGAGCGGACCCAGAGCCGGGTGAAGCATGACGAGTTCACCTCGACCGGATTCGATCGTGGCCACATGGCCCCGAACGCGGGAATTGCGGCCCGGTTCGGGCTGGATGCGCAACGGGAGACTTTCCTTCTGACGAACATCGTCCCCATGACCCCCGATCTGAACCGACGCGTCTGGCAGAAGCTCGAGCGGCTCGAGTCGGACACCTGGGCTCCCCGGTTCGGCAAGGTCTGGGTGCTGACCGGCCCCGTGTTCGACGCGACGCGCGAGTTGCTGGGCGAAACCAGCGATCGCGACCGGAGCCGGTCCCGGGTCGAGATTCCGGATGGGTTCTACAAGATCCTCGTCGATGAGGACGGCCCCGAGATCCGGGTGCTGCCGTTCCTCTTTCCCCAGGAGGTGCGCGGAACCGAGACACCCCGCCAGTTCCTGACCAGCGTCGACCGGATCGAGCAGCTCACAGGCCTCGACTTCCTCTGGGCGCTCAACGATCCCCACGAGGAGGCCATCGAGCGGGAAACGCCGAAAAACACCTGGTGATCGTCATTTTTTCCGGCGTTTCCGGCGTTTTCCCTGTTCGGGCAGCAACCGGTGGTCGGGTGATAATCCGCCGGGAAGTCCGGGCGGCTTTCCGCGGGATGGGGGTCGAACTGCCTGCGGCCATTTTGGAGGCTCGGGCAGGGCCGGGGCATCCCGGACGGCGAGCTCGAATGCTTCGGGATCCGCGGTGAGATGGCGGCCCATGAGCCGGGCCAGGGCAAGCGCCCGGAACACGGGAATGCCGGGCGTGGGGGCCCGGTCCGAGAGGATCAGGCGGCGGCCGCCGGTCAGGCGCAGTTCGGCCACGTATTCCAAACGGCGGGAGAGCAGCGCCCAGACTCTGTTGATGCGGATTTCCACGACATCCGAAAAAGCGGCGAGCTCGCGACGCGTTTTCCAGAACAACCATCGTGAGTGATATTGTATTTTCGAGGTCCCCGTGTCGAACTCGTAGTATTCGTCGACCAGGAAGCGCCAGAGGCCGAAAACGCTGACGAGAATCGAGGTGCAGTCGAGCAGGATGAGGTAGAAGATGCGGGGGTTCGATGCCAGGTAGCTCCATTCGGCGCTGAGGGCATACCAGGTCGTGACGGCAAAGAAGGAGACGACGAAGGCCAGGATGAACTTCTCGAACCGGGTTGTGAGATCGGCCCGGACCAGTCCTGCATCCGATGCCGTCATGCCCAGGCTCGACAGATAGGTTACGACGAGGGCCTTCTCGAGCTCGTCGGGGCAGGTAGAGGTCGACCGGAGCGAACGGATTTCGGCCTCCCACCGGCGCGGGGATGCGGCATCGAGATGGCGCTCCGGGAAGAGAGGGCAGCCGATGATCCCGGCCAGCCGGCGGGCGCGGCCGCGTTCGCGTTCGAGGGTGCGGAACAGGGCATCGAAGGCCGGCACGGGATCGTGGACGGGCAGCACGATGCCGCTGTCGAAGACGAGGACGGTCTGGAACACGAGCTTGTGGTAATGGTACAAGAGCGGCCAGCCGGTGAGTTCTCCGCGCACCGCAACGGCGCGGATTTCGCCGAAGGAGATGTTGCGGCGTCGGACGTAGAGCGGCGTCAGATCCTCGTGGAGAATCGTGCGGGCCACCGGGTCGATCACATACCGGCTTCTCACCCATCGGGAGAGGAGGGCGGCGCCGATGAAGCCCCAGATGCAGTCCCCGACGATCCAGCCATGGAGGGTCTCAAGGCCCATCATGCGCATCAGCAGGGCGGCGGCCAGGATGCTTCCGCAGATGATCATGATCGCTCGCAGCAGGCTTCCGAGGAAGGTGCTCTGATCGATGACGATCGGCGCGGTGGCCGGGGCGGGGTCGGATTCTGTCCGAGACGCGCGCGGGGTGTCAGCCGCCTCCGGAAGGGCCGTCGCGGTTTCGGCCTCGTCGGTCAGGCCCGTGGAATCCTGCTCAGCCGGGATCTTGTGACTCAGCGCATCGTCGACCTCCTCCGCCGTCAGCACATAGAGCAGCGCAGGGAGGATCGACACCACCATCACCAGCAGGAAGAATTCCATACGCCCAACAGGCTACCGTGCCACCCGCCCCGTCGCAAGGAGAAAAGAGTCCACGCCCCATGCCAGCATCCCCCCACCGCAACACACACCCACAACTACCCCAGATCCACTTCAGTTCTTCACACCCGACCCAACCGGAAAGGGCGGCATAGCAGGAGGGATACGATCAGAGGGATCAACAGGGTTTCAATCCACGCCCTTCCCATGCGGAAAGGGCGGCGCGACCTGCTGGGTCTTTGTCCCGGTCAGGACATACGTTTCAATCCACGCCCTTCCCATGCGGAAAGGGCGGCCTTCTCTGCGTCCCAGCGGCCCGCTATTCGATTCGCGTTTCAATCCACGCCCTTCCCATGCGGAAAGGGCGGCGAATAATCTGCTGATATATCTCGATCGCAGCCTTGTTTCAATCCACGCCCTTCCCATGCGGAAAGGGCGGCCTGCGAGGTACTGGCGCAACGTGGGCACGGTCGAAGTTTCAATCCACGCCCTTCCCATGCGGAAAGGGCGGCACCTCGGCCATGGCCTCGGCGAACGAGGCCACCTTGTTTCAATCCACGCCCTTCCCATGCGGAAAGGGCGGCGCAAAACCAATTCGCCCGACAACGCCGAAGCAGCGTTTCAATCCACGCCCTTCCCATGCGGAAAGGGCGGCGTCCAGCCGCGCGGGCGCGGTCGAGCACTGCGTAGTTTCAATCCACGCCCTTCCCATGCGGAAAGGGCGGCCCATGCAGGCCGCGAACACGAAGAGCATCAAGCGCGTTTCAATCCACGCCCTTCCCATGCGGAAAGGGCGGCACTTCGGCAGCCGCTACGCCACCTTGGCAAGCGTGTTTCAATCCACGCCCTTCCCATGCGGAAAGGGCGGCAAGATCCCCGTTCAGGTCGTAGATGTGGAATGCCGTTTCAATCCACGCCCTTCCCATGCGGAAAGGGCGGCCCGCACGAGATGCCGCCATCGCTGCCGGGATCAAGGTTTCAATCCACGCCCTTCCCATGCGGAAAGGGCGGCTCCCCGGGCGGGGGGCGTGACAAACGTCTTGGTGGTTTCAATCCACGCCCTTCCCATGCGGAAAGGGCGGCCCTCGCTGTCAACACCGGCTTCGGCGATCGGAAGAAGTTTCAATCCACGCCCTTCCCATGCGGAAAGGGCGGCTCGAGATCGAAGAGATAAATCAGAAACTATTCAGAGTTTCAATCCACGCCCTTCCCATGCGGAAAGGGCGGCCCGCGGCCATTCGCCGGCCTGATGGTCAGCTCGATGTTTCAATCCACGCCCTTCCCATGCGGAAAGGGCGGCTGACGGGCTGCTGCGATGCCTTCATCAGCTTGATGCGTTTCAATCCACGCCCTTCCCATGCGGAAAGGGCGGCCGCAGGCTTGCAGCAGATCAGCCAACCATCGAAAGTTTCAATCCACGCCCTTCCCATGCGGAAAGGGCGGCCGGCCGGATGCCGATGCTGGGGAGGTCCAGAACTCGTTTCAATCCACGCCCTTCCCATGCGGAAAGGGCGGCTCATTATCTCCTGATAGTATATCAATTATTATACTTGTTTCAATCCACGCCCTTCCCATGCGGAAAGGGCGGCTCCGGTTCGCGCAGAATGGCGCACAGAGCTTTCTGCAGGGCCTCATTTCGCGAACCGCAGATGAATTATACCAGAATATGGGAGAGGGGTTTGTTCGAAGGGAGAGGAATCACCGTGTTCAAGAGGTTTCCCAAACGCCCGCGAACCTTCCGGGAAAAATTACCCCAATGGGGGTTCGCGCAGTTCGTCAGATGATGAGGGGGGCTTCGAAATCCACTGGGACTTTTGTCCCGAGATACTCGATTTCGACATCTCTGTCCAGATAGTAAAACCTTATCGAATCCTGCTCTGGGTCGATGATATCCGTCAGTCGGGCTTTGAGAACCGCCCAGTCTCTCGGCTCGACCTTCACTTCGAACACCGAATTCTGCACACGCACACCATAATCTTGGCATGCCAGGGCCGTCCGGCGCAAGCGTTTCCGCCCCGCAGGGGTCACGGTCGAAACATCATAGGTAACAAGTACATACACGCATGGCCTACTTCATGACGCAGGGAAGATACGCCGGAATATCCCCCCGAAGATGCCGCGCCAATATCCGCGCCTGAACCAGCATCAGATGACCAATCGGATACTCCTGCTCCAGAACAGGATGCGTTACCCGATCTTGTTTTCGTTCCTGATAATACTTGACGACCGCCTTGCGGCCGGCATCGGTCATCTCGACGGCGCCCCCTTCTCGCTCGGCAAAATCATTCGCGGAAATCTGCTTCCGGTTGATGAGCGTGATCGCAAGCCGATCCGCAAGCCAGGGCCGGAACTCCTCCATCAGATCGAGAGCCAGAGCCGGTCTGTTCGGTCGCTCTGCATGCAGAAACCCGACAAACGGATCGAGCCCGACCGCCGTCAATCCGGCAATGCAATCGTGCCGAACGAGAGCATACAGAAACGAAAGCAGGCAGTTGATCCGATCGAGGGGCGGCCGCCTGGTCCGTGTGGTGAATCGAAAATCCTCGCCCTGCTGTCGAAAATGCGACGTAAATATCGAAAAGTATATATTTGCGCCCATCCCCTCCAGACCGCGTACCTGGTCCACCGTTTCGGCCTCCTTGACCAGAGGTAGCAGCTTGGCCAGCTCCTGGGAAGCGGCCTGCAGAGGCTGGGAAATCTCCGCCGTGTCCGCCTCCCGTGCGGTTCTCATGATGCTCTGGCGGGAGTTCTGAATCTTGCCGGCGATCATCTGACGCGCAATTCCGACGGCCCGCCCGGGATCATCCGCCTGTCGGAACTGAGCCCGACGCAGCAGAACACTCGTGTTCGGCACGCCTTCCCAGCGTCCGACAAAATACCCGTTCTCGGAAAAGAAATTGACGGCGACCCCATGTTCCCAGCATAACTGAGCAGCCTGCGGCGTCACCGCTGTCTGCCCGAAAATGCAGACGGACTCGACATGATGAATCGGCACTGCGAGCCGGACGACCTTCTCCACTTCGATCTTCAGAGTCAGGTGATCCCGCGCGATACGGCAGTTCTGTGTCGTCACATACAGCGTATTCTGTTTCACTTCCATCGATCGCTCCCTGTCACTCCTCCCAGAGCCGCCGCATCTGCGTCTGAAACGAACCCTGGCTGCCGGTTCGCGTCGTCAATTCCGGCAGGCAGTGCTCCAGAAGCGAGCACTCATCGCATTTCGGCATCCGTTCCGCTGCAGGGACGATTCCTGAATCGAGAAGCGCCCTCGCTTCCTCGATACAGCTCATCGTCTGGGAACGGAGCTCGTCAGTCAGCGGCACGATCCTTCTTTTCTTGCTCGACGCGTGATAGATCGCCCCCTCCGATATCGAAACGGTGAACATCTCCTCGAGACACAGCGCCTGGGCGCAGAGCTGGACGTCGTCATTCTCCCAGGCTTTCCGGCGTCCTTTTTTATATTCGATAGGATATGGAAGCCCGTTCCGTAATTCGACCACGTCGGCTTTCCCGGACAACCCGAATTTCTTCGAGAACAGCGGCAATGCCCGAATGATCTTCACACCGTCCTCGGTCTCGTAACCGGGGTCGTGGGCCTGCTCGTGGAGCAATGCGCCGATGATGGTGTGCTCGTTTTCCTCCCAGATTCCCTCGATCATCATCAGGGCAAATCGCCGTCGACAGAAACGGAATTGGTTGAGAGAAGAAATCAGGATCGATTCGAGTTCGTCAGACATTCACTTTCCGGGTATCCGTTTCGATATCGCCGGCGGATCTTCCGCGACGCACCGTACTTTTTTGGGGGCGATGAAGCTGTACCGGTAATCGGCGACGTTCCCGAACACCTGTTCGAGATGGAACACCTCATCGCACTCGTCGAACGAAAATCCCATATCATCAAGAATATACCAGTGACTTCTCTGCTCGGGCGTCAATTTCCGGATCGAGGGGAATGCCGACAGCGGGACCGTCATGATCCTGCCGTCGGCGAGATGGATCGAAAAAGCGCCCCTCGCCTTGAAATCGATCTTCTTGATGCAAGGCTTCACATGCAGAAAGCCGTCTTCTTTCATAGCCGTTTCACTTTCACGGGCTTGCCCGCATAAAACCGGTCCAACTGCGACGAGAGCAGGGCCTCGTGCAGCCGGATCAACGAGACGACCTCGCGTACCTCCCGGTCATTCAGGTCGCCGGCCTCGACAAGCTCGAGCGCGGGCTCGAGCCAGAACTTCGCGACATGGCGGCGACGCCCCTTCTTCACCTCGACATGGATGTGGCGGCGGGCCTCCGCCACATCCGAGGCGAAGAGCAGAAACACGAACCTGCCGACGACGAGAATCTTCGGCATGCCCGATCAAATCGCGGCCGTCACGGTCTCTCCGGTATGTCTCAGGTGAAGTCTAACACCCTTCGGCAGATTCTGACCAGACCAGGTGTTCTCGATAGCGTAATCCGCGAAGGACTCAGGGAAACTCCTGCCTTCCTTCAACGACACCTTCACGCCCTCGAACAGCTTGTGGGCATGCGCACAGCCCAGCCGTGCCTCGCGCATGTTCTGCGCGGCATTGTTCGGATGCTGCGTGCCGACGTGCTCAAAATCGAACAGGCCCCGCACGATCATCTCTCCGCGGGCGGCCGACCGGTCGTGCTCGAACATCTGCAGCAGGGCCTGGAACAGGAGGTCGGCATCCGCCTGCGTAAACCCATACTTCTCGGCGAACGCGGGTGAAATATAGCCTTTGGCGCAATACAATGCATATGGCACGATATGCTTGTTGCCCATCGTTCGTTCCTTCGCCCGGTCTTCCTCTTTCGTGACGGCGCAACGAGTCACCGTTATCTCCAGGGGCGTGATCGGGTGGTAGGACTGCGCGAAGGTGAACTGCACAGGCCCGCGGACCTGGCCATACGCCGAGCCCTTCATGATTTCTTCCCCAGTCGAAAGAACGGCGCCGAACGTGCGGATGTCGAAAAATTCTCGGCAGAGCCATTTCATGGCTGCTTCGGCTTTATTGCCGTTGCTCCCGGCTTCCGACGCCTTGATGCCTTTGCCGATTTCTTCGTTGATCACGGCGCCCTGGCGCACGAGGATGCCGTAGCCGTTCGCTGCATCCCCGGAACGCTCGGGCGGGAACATCTCGACGAAGTTCCGGACTTTTCGCTTCAGGCATACATCCGAGATGATGCCCCGATTGGTGTTGGGGTCGATTCTGGGCATGTTGCCGGCGTCCGGGTCACCGTTCGGATTCCCGTTCGTGACTTCGAACAGCAGTAAAAAGTCGTGACGGTTGGTCAGATACTCGCTCATGGTTCTCTCCTTCGCTCAATTCGTCTCGCCGCCGGTCCCGGCGGCAGTGTCCTTCTCTCCAGTTTTCCGCGCCCGGGCTTCACGCCGCTGCGCATCCATTTCGGCTTTCTGCTGGTAGAAGCCCAGGGCAAACCGACCCTGCTCCTGCATGTTGAACACTCGCGGGAATGAGGGCGCCTGGTTTGGACCGCGCGGTTGTATACGACAAACGATATCGGCAATCTGGCGTTTGATCGCTTCGGCGGCGGCCTGTTTTCCGTTTCGGGAAATCTTTTTCAGATGGTGCTGGTGCAGCCTCCAGAGAATGCCGAAAGCGCTGTTCGGGGCGGATGAAGCCGTTCCGTAGTATCGTTCGACGACGCCGGCGCCCTCGAGTTTCCAGTCGTGGGCAGCCATCTGCAGATCATCGAACACGGCGAGCAGCCGGCCGCAGTTGTAGGCCGGATCGTCGGTTTCGAACACTTTTCTCTCGATCATGGGTTCACCTTCCTTTCTGTTGCGATTCAAGAGCAAACGAATCAAAGAAAATCTTGAACTATTCAACAAAGTCTTCGGCCCGAATTTGATCAGATCGGCCTCGAGTCGTGAAAGCACAGGCTTCAGCAGCGTCAGAGACGGCGCCGTTCCTTCCAGCGCGGCCCGGTAGAGCTGGGCGGGCACATCGACCTTCATCTCCTTGGCATCCCGAACCGTCGCACAGGCAAGTCTGAACAACGCCAACGGCGGCATCTTGTCCTTGTCGGTCTTTTCGGCCGTCTTCCGTCTGCTTTTTTCACGACCCCCCCCGGCTTCGGCGATCGTGACGATATCGAGGTCGGAAAACCAGTTCCGGAGGTTTTCGCAGGCGCATTCCACCGTCGTCTGCAGCCAGTGCCGCACCACGATTCGACCGGCGTTTCCGGAAAGGGTGACGCTGTAGAACCGATCCCGTTTCGCGAGGTCCCGATCCACGCCTGCCCAGGGACTTTTCAGAAACTCTCGAACGCTCACCGGATCAGGCTTCGAGAGAATCCTGGCGATGAAGCCCGTCACGGCCTCTTCCGCTTTCGCCCAGAAACACACGACCGAATCGCCGATCTTGATGGAATGATCATCTCTCGACAAAAGATAGCGAAGCGCATTGCAGTAACCCGCTGCGGCCACGGTGGATACCGGCGCATTTCGGCTCTGATCGAGGCCGAATGAAGTGAAGGCGGGTTTATCGAACGAAACGACGGCGGCCCCGAACGACTGCGTGTTCGGTACCCCTTGGATTTTTGGGAGGTGCGTCAGAGCAATCGGAACGTTCATTTGGCCCGACACGAGACATATACCGGGTGCTGAAGCGGAATCGGTTTCCTGCTTTTCCCGGGCGAACGCTTCGCGCCAGTAGGGCTTGATGACGTCTTCGTTCTCAATCAGGAGCCGACCACCGACCTGAAACGTGAACTGGTCGGGGCCGAGTTTCACTTCATCACCCGTCGAGGTTTTCAGCCACCAGATCGCCTTTTCCGAAGATTTCTCGGGTGTCTGCTTTCCATATCTCAGAAAGGGAACGCCATCGGCGAATCGCTCACCGAATCGTTTCAGAGCGATCAGATCAGGATGGTTCGTCGCTTCGACAGCTTCATCGACCTGTCGCCAGAAGTTTTCCCGTTTTCGCTTGTTATTCTCATCCCGATCCTCGCGTTTTTTCCCGGTTGCCTTTTCCGGTTCAGGATCAAGGCCAAAAACGGATGTCAGAGCGTCGGCAAGAAACTCGGCGACGCCACCGGCATTTTTTGGTCTGGACGTTCGAGGTGCGAGAAAGGCCTTTCCCTTGTTTTTTTCCCCTTGGGTCTCTATCGGGCCGTTGCCGATGAGGTTGCCGTCGTCGTCGATGGGAATGACCCATCGAATCGCCTTTTCCTGAAAGGCTTCGTCGGCAAGGAGTTTTCGCGATACGGCAAACTCATACAGGCTCTGTAAAAACATTCGTTCACCTCCCGGCCGGCAATCGGAGCAGTTCTACTCGTTCCGGATGACATTCCATCTTTGCATTCCGAACCCGGGCCCGGAAAAACGCCGCCCGCGGCTTCACGGCGCGGCCTTCGAACGCAGGCAGCGGTTCTGCCCTGGCCGCCTTCTGTTTTCCCTTCGGCAGCGCCCGTATCTGCTCCTCGCGAGCAGCTTCGAAAGAAGCAATCTCGGCTCCGGAATACCACCGAAAACCCTCCACACGCTCGTCGGCATCGAACAGGTCATATAACATCACCCCGAGTTCCTCTTCGGGCCAGGGGTTTCGGTCATCCCTGCCCAGTTCCTGCAGGCGTCGCCCGAAGGCCGCTTCCGGGTCGCTTTCCCAATCGAAGTCGGCGGCGAACTCCCGAACCCCGAGACAAGGACGGTGATAGCATTTCCCATTCCTGGCACGGCGTTCGAACTCGGCCGTGTATTTCTGAATGCCGTTCGGTATATTATTCCCGACGCCGCTCAGCCGTGCTTCGGCGGAGATGATGTATTCCACGTCTTCGAGCGCGAGCATGTTGCGTTGCGTACCGTCGGCGGCACCGCCTCCGGCCTGGATCGGAGAGAATTTCTCGGGGTTTTTCATCCAGCCGCCTGCACTCTGCAGACTCAAGGTGGCCGTCACCTCGTTGCGGCGGAACGAGAGCCACGTGCCGCGCTTCACCACCCTGATCGCATCGATCAGGTAATACATCTGGGGTTCCCAGAAGATAGATTCAAGTATGCCACGTGCCGCGGATGGGGTCATGATCGGATAGCTCACACGCTCGACCTTCATTTCGGGTCTCGTGAAGCAGGCAAAGTCACCCCAAACGCGGAGATGAACGAGAGATGCAGTCATATCAGAAACTCCTCCGTCGGTCGTTGTTCGATCATGATTCCAAGTTCTGGGTGATAGACACCGTCCTCCAGAACCCAGACGTCGATGTTCGGAAGGATGTGGTGAACGAGGTGAAGCCCCTGGAGAATCAGGAATTCCCTGGATCGGACATTCACCATGAAGCGCTGAAGCCGGCGCAGATCATGCCGCGAGAACCTCGGTTCGCCGGGTGCCGGCTCTCTGGTGCGCAATTCGTCGATGATGCTTCGCGCATCGCCATAGGGCACGACGATCGGATAGCTTTCTTCGGGAATCACTTTTGCCTTTTTTCCCACCTGGCGAAACCGCAGATTCTCGCGATCTTCCTGAATTCCCGCCTGTCCCTTCCGGAAGACATCCGTTGCGATCATCGAAAACAAACGTGAAAAGTAGTCCCCGAACAGCTCGGGCCTGACAAAGATCTCCTTGGGCCCCATTTCCTGGAGAAATGAAGTAGCCAATCCCGTGGCCGTTTTGTACACCCCGCCGGGAATCGCCTGGTCCTCAGGTCTGAAGATGATGACGCGGCCGTGCACAGGATTCCCGGCGGCATCTTTCAGACGGAACTCCCTGTTGCAGCGGCCGGCTGCCTGCACGATCGAGTCGAGGGGGCCGGCAGCACGCATGACAAGCGGGAAATCGAGGTCGACGCCGGCTTCGATCAACTGGGTCGATACGAGAAGACACGGCCGCCCGGCCCGTAAACGCGCTCTGATGCTGTCCGGGTCGGGATTCCGCGGATCGCCGATGAGACCGAGGCGGTGCTGCGGGCACATCGCTGAAGAGAGGTGAAGAATGCTCCCGTCTTCCGCATCGCCCGTCGCCCGTCGCAGGGCTTCCCATGCAGCCATCGCCTGCTTGCGCGTGTTCACGACGCACAGGGCCTGTCGGGACTCGGCCATGAGGGACGCGACCTGCTCCCAGGTCTGGGTGGTTTCGTGAAAGACCGGTTCGACGCGTTTGAGATCGTCAAATAACGCCGCGGGGTCGGAAACGATCTCTCGCAATTCTCCCTGGCTGAAACCGTTCGTGAGAGAGGCGGAAGCCCTGAAGGCAGGTTGCGTCGCACTCGCGAACACGAACGAGACGCCGTAGTTTTCCGTCAGATCACGGAACGCATCGAGTGTCGGGTTCAGAAGGTGCGCCGGCAACGTCTGGACCTCATCGAAAATGACAATAGAATTGCAGATATTATGCAGTTTTCTGCACCGTGACGCCGAGTGGGCGAACAGCGTCTCGATGAACTGGACGGATGTCGTCACGATGACCGGGGCATCCCAGTTCTCCGCAGATCGGCTCGAACGATCGTCGTCATCGGGTTCGTTGGTGCCGTCTGTCTCACGCGCCGCGGAATGGTGTTCGACGACGATTCCGTTCGACTCGGGGTCGAGAATTTCGCGATAGACGGCGGCGTTCTGTTCGATGATCGTCAGATAGGGAATGACGACGATCACTCGCCGCAGTCCATGCGTTTTGGCATGGGAAAGCGCGAAGGCCATCGCGGAAAGTGTCTTGCCGCCGCCTGTCGGAACCGTCAGCGAATGGAACCCGCGAGGTTCTTCTCCCATCTTAACGCAGCGTTCGAAAACCTCATCACGCGCACGCTTCAACAGAGTGTCATGCGCTGTGCCGGGCGCCCGGCAAGCCCGTTCATCGAATTCCTTTTTCCTCTCAAATACGGCATTCAGAAGCGCACTCGGATCGAGTGTCGGACAGATGCGTGCTTTTCCCCGGTAGAAGGCTTCGGTGCTCAAATGATCCGCATCGACGAGAATGGAAAACAACATGCGGATATACATCTCGAGTCGCAGTGGCCGGTCGGCGACGAATGACGGGTCAGAGACGCCTGCCGGCACTTCGAGGCCGTCCGCCTCGAGAAGCCGCAGAAGGTGCTCGGACTCTTCCAGTTTCTTGACGCGTTCAATGGCCGCTTGGAGCTTGTCGAGATCCTGGAGGCCGGCATGATGAGCAGCAATGGCAAAAGCCGGCCCTGCAAGCGTTCTTGTAAAAGCAACGGCAGCCCCATGGACCGCGTGCTGGGTATCGAAGCCAGCTGAACGTTCCTTGCGCAGATATTTCTGGAACTGGTCTCGATATTTTCCGAGGTCGTGAAGCAATCCCGTCGTAACTGCCAGCCGTCGCAACTCCGGATTCGTTTTGCCAGCCAGTGTTTCAGCGATCTCCGCAACGGCCCCGAGATGCGCCTTCAATTCTTCCCAGGAACCCTGTGAAACATCTTCATCAAGGGAATGTGCGTAGTAAGACTTCATTCTCCGTCCTCTCGTCACATCCGACAAACGAGCACCATGTCGGCCACATCGAATCGTGCGAATATACTTATAACGATATATTTTTATGATTATTTTGTCAACCGCTCGAAAAGCGCCTTGTAACCAACGGTCATCTTATCCGATGGAAGTGCTGACGGAAGGGACGAAGAAGGGGGCGTGGCTGGAGGTGAAGAAGGGGGGGTCGCGGTGGAGGATGGGGCGGATGGCGGGGTGGCGGCGGAACTCGGCTTCGAGGAAGCGGCGGACGGGGCCGCGGTGCCAGCCATGGGGATGGGCGAACTCGAGGTAGAGAGGCAGATCGCCTTCAGAGAAGGGCCGCACGTCGAGGGCGGCGGCCTCGGGCGCGCCGAGGGGGAGGTTGAAGATGGCGAGGTTGAGGAAGTCGATCGTCCCGGCGCGAGCGGCGACCCAGTCGAGGGTGCGACGGGCGGCGCGTTCATCCTCGACCGGCGTGCCGAACAGGAGATACACGTAGGTTCCGATGCCCGCCCGATGCAGTTCGCGGAGCACCGCCTCGGCCGTCTCGAGCCGGATCCCCTTGCCGAGGGCGTCCAGCACCCCCTGGTCGCCGGACTCGAGGCCGAGCTGGAGCATCACGCAGCCCGAGCGACGCAACGCGGCCGCCATGCCCGGCTCGGCCAGCAGCGGCTCGAAACGGGCGAAGCCGAACCATGGCGTGCCGGCCGACCGGCCGGCCAGCTCCCGCAGCAACACCGGCGAAAGGGCGTTATCGAGCCAGTGAAGTATTCCCGGCTTCATATATTCAGAAATATTCTTCACATTCCGCAGCAGCACCTCCCGGTCGGCCGGCCGGAAGGGGTTCCCCTCGGCCTTCTCGGGGCAGAACGAGCAGGATCGCCAGTAACACCCCGACGAGGCCGAAACCGGCAGTACCGGCACCGGCGAGAGGTAGTCGGCCGTGGGCAGCAGATCGAACGCCGCGATCGCCTCGCCACACACAGCCGCATCGGCCGCAACGGAGTCATCAATAGCACTTTTTATTATATCAATAAATCGTTTTTCGCCGGGGCCGGCGACGAGATCGTCGAACAGGCCACCGAACGGATTCACCCAGCCCGGCCGGGACATCCAGGTGGTGACGAGGCCGCCGCCCGCCACGAGACGTGCCCGGGGCGCGAGGCGCCGGACCAGGCCGGCGAAGGCGAACGCGCTCAGAGCCTGGGACAGGTAGTTCAGCGAGATCCCGATCACGCGCGGTTCTTCTCCGCCCAGCAGTTCGTCCAGACGCGGCCGAAGGGCCCGGATATACGGATCATCGAGGGGTTCGGCCGCAGCGTGCATCAGATCGACGCTCCTCGTCGGCGACAGCCGGTCATCCGTCGCATCGACCAGGCCGAGACGGCGGCCCGATGCGTTCCAGGGGCCGTTCGCCAGCAGGCGGTCGAGATCCCCCACGATCCGGCGGTAGGTGTCGGGGTTTCGGAACGCGCTTCCGTCGCGCAGCCGGCGCAGGTGGTCGTCGCGGTCCCGGACGGCCCGGCGCGTCCAGGTGTCGGCCGCATCCGCCGCATCGAAGCCGCGCAGGAGAGCGAGCTGGCCTTCGAGGTTGGCATCCCAGATCCGGCACCCGAATCCCGCGGCCCGCACCGCCCCGGCGAGCAGGGCAACCCCCGCCGGCGGCTCGCAGGCCCGCACCGTGGGCGGATGAATCAGCAGGACGGGAGCAGGGCCACCCGGGAGCGACGGGTTCATCGAGGCTCTCCGGGCTCCGCGACCGGAGCGAGGCGTCGCCACCGGCCGGAACGGTAATACAGCACGCTGACGGTCATCGCGATGCCGAAGCTGATGACCATCGCCCACCAGATCCCCGTCTGGTGCCGCCACACCCTCGAAAGATACATCGCAAGCGGCAGCCGGATGATCCAGAGGCCGAGCAGGGAAAAGAACGTCGTCGCCATCGTGTCCCCTGCCCCGTTGATGACGCCGTTGCTGACGAACATCACGGAAAACAGCAGATACCCGATCGAAATGATCCGCAGATACTCGCAGCCGATGGCGACGGTACCCGCATCCGAAACGAAGGCCCGCACGACGAGCTCGGGCAGGAAGTGGGCAACGATCGCAGCAAGGCTGCCGAACGCGAGGCTCAGCAGCACCCCGGCCCGGAACGCCTGGTCCACCCGGTCGAAGCGCCGGGCCCCGATATTCTGGCCGGCGACGTTCGAGATCGCCGTTCCGATCGACATCGCAGGCATGAACGCGAGCTGGTCGATACGCATGCCGGCGCCGAACGCGGCCGTCACGTCGCGGCCGAAGCCGTTCACCAGGCCGGTCAGAAAGATCATCCCGACCGACACGAGGCCCTGCTGGAACATCGAAGGAATGCCGACGCGCAGCAGCCGCCAGCCGACCGCCGGATCCGGCCGCAGGCAGCCGCGGCCCGGCATCGCGAGGTGGCGCTGCCGGCGCAGATACCAAAGCATCGCCACGAGAGCCCCGGCTTGCGTCACCAGGTTCGCCCAGGCGGTCCCGTTCAGCCCCAGCCGGGGCATGCCGCCCAGGCCGAAGATGAACACCGGATCCAGCGCAATCGTGACGACCACCGCCCCCGACTGGAACCAGAGCGGCGTCTTCGAGTCCCCCACCCCGCGAAGCAGCGCCGTCAGCAGAAACAACCCGAACATGACGGGTACGGTGAACGAGAGCAGCTGCAGATACGGCACGGCCAGCGGCAGCACGTCAGCCGCTGTCCCCATGCGCACCAGAAGTGCCTCGGCCCCGTGGTGGCCGGCCGCGAGGCACAGCAGCGACAGCACGACCGTCAGCATCACGGCCGTGTCGACGACGGTCTGCACGCCGGCTTCGTCTTTCGCTCCATACGCCTGCGAGACGAGCACCGAGGCGGCCATGCCGAGGCCGTTCGCCACGGCCATCATCAGAAAGAAGGGCGGAAAGCTCACCGTGACGGCGGCCAGCGCCTCGTTTCCGAGGTATTTTCCGACCCACACGGCGTTGATCAGGCTGTAGGAGGTCTGGAGCAGACTGCCGGCCAGCATCGGCAGGGAAAATGCGACCAGGTGCCGCCAGATGCTTCCCGTCGTCAGATCGACGCCCCGGCTCATGCGCGAGCCGTGCCCGGAACCGTTCACCCGTCGATCATCTTTCGGCCGAGACGGCGGGCCTCCTCGAGGAACTCCTCCCGCCGGAGCACATCCCCGTGTTCCGGAAGGCCGTGGGCCACGAGGGTCATCACGACGTCGATCCCGACGGTTTTCAGAGCACGGGCATTCATCTCGAACGACGAGTCGAACGCGTGCGGTTCGGGGCTTCCCTGGCAGAAGATCATCGCCGCGCGCTTCCCGGCCCCGAGGCGGTGGGTGAAATCATCGTTGAGGAAGCTGTAGAAGCGGTCGATCAGCGCCTTCGTCTGGGCAGACACCTGGAAGAAGTAGACCGGTGATCCGATGACGATCCCGTCGGCTTTCATGATATCGAGCAGCACGGGTGTCAGGTCGTCGTTGATCACACACCGGTCGTGCGTCCGGCAGTAGCCGCAGGCCTGGCAGGGAGTCACCTTCATCAGGTTGAGCCAGTGGATCTTCGACTCGCCCCCCGCCTCGGCAACCCCTTTCATGAAGCGCTGCATCAGAATTCCGGTGTTGCCATCGCGTTTCGGGCTCCCGACGAATCCGAGAATACGTTTCATGCCACTCTCCCCGTGCTGAAGTCCGGGGATTATACCAGACCCGGCGCTTTACGTCCCTGCCGTCGGGGTACGGCCCCTGATCTCGTAGACGTTCAGCGGCTCATCGAGGCCGCGCACCGTGACCCCGAGGTGTGGAACGGCGACGCAGAGACCTTCGAGGCACCGATGCGTTTCCTCGTCGACGAGAATCTTCGTTTTCAGCTCCTTGTTGAGGCTTTCGAGGCGCGAGGCCAGGTTCACGGTCGTGCCCATCACGGTGAACTCCTGGCGCCGCACCGAGCCGATGTTTCCCGCAAGCACCGGACCAGTGGCTATACCGATACGAATAGTAAACGGCTCTTTCCCTTCCTGAATCCATTTTGCCTGGAGCTCGCGAAGCCCGCTCATCATCCCGAGGGCCGTTTCGACCGCCGAGCGTGCCGAATTTTCGAGGTCGCTCAATACGCCGAACCTCGCCATGACCGCATCCCCGATGAACTTGTCGATCTCGCCGTCGTGGTCCAGGACGATCTCGGCCATTTTCGAGAGATACTCGTTCATCGTCGTCACGACTTCGGCCGGCGTGAGGGCCGCGCTGAACTTCGTGAACCCCGCGATATCCGAGAACAGGATCGTCGCCGTCTTGGTTGTTCCGCCGAGCTGCACCGATCCGGGGTTTTTCAGAATCGTCTCGACGAGCTCGGACGAGGTGTATCGGGAAAAGATCTCCTTCAACTGCCGCTTTTCCGCGATCTGCCGTTCGGACAGTTGTTTCGTCGAGGTCAGCTCTTCCTTGGTCTGGAGGAAAACGCTGGAGTTGGCCATCGCCTGGCCCATGAAATTGCCGGTCGCGGTGAACAGCCGGAGGTCCGCATCGTCGACCTCTGTCCGGCCGTCGGCGAAGGATTCGATATGAATCACTCCATATAATTCATCCTGATTCGTCAGGGGCAGCGCGACGAGGGTTCCGGGAAGCGGGGGCCGGTCGACGAGCGGCCGGGTCTCGACGTCCTCGAGCGCCGCCAGCCGGTAGACCAGCCGTCGGCGCTGGAAGGCGTAGGTCAGGAAGTGCTCGACCCCGAGCGGGATGAGAAGCTCTTCCCGCACCGAATCGGGATACCCGTTCCAGCGATAGGGATACAGTTCCTGCTTTTCGCGATCGAAGAGGAAGAGGATGTATTTCGCGATACCGAGATCCTCCGCCAGAAGGTCGGTCATCGACTTGAACAGTTTCGCCGGGTCGAGCGTCGCCGAGAGATTCTTGATTTTGGTCAGGATGAACGAGTATCGCACCCGGGTATCCTGCATCTGCTTCTGAAGCTCCGCCGACTTCCTGGCATACTCCTCCCGGAGCTTTTCGGCGTAGGTTTTCTCGAACTGCCGCCGCACTTCCGGCTCCAGCTCCTTTTTTTTGCTTCCAAGGATGCGGCGCACGAGCCAGAATTGTATGGCAAATAATATACATACCGCCCCGAGCGTGAGGGTGGTCCAGGCCCAGCCCGCAGGACCGGCCGGCACCTGGAAAACGATGACCTCCCCTCGCGCCGGCGCGGCGGACATGGCCATCAACAGCAGGCCCGCCTTCCGCGACAGGGAACGTCGGCCGATCCGTGGCTCCATCAGAGGGAAGGCTCCTCCCGCGCTCCGACCGGAATCCGGAACTTGGTGCCCTGTACGAGTTTCTGGGCCGGGATGCCGGAGTCCCGGGCCGGCATGATGGTGAGCGAAACCTCGACGACACTTGCGACGACGGGATCGGTGCCGGTCCCCGCCGTGTCGAGGTATTCCTCGAACCGCTCATCCGGTGCGGCGGGGTTCTGCGCCTGCCGGATGCTGGTCGAACGAATCCGGATCCCTTCGACATCCTCGACGAGAACGCGCTTCTGGTCGGTTCCGAACTGGACCCCCTTCAGTTCGAGGCGGCGGTCCGTCAGTTCCAGCCTGTATTCCCGGCTGTATTCCAGGTCTCCCGACGAGGTGAGGTGGTCGGCCTTCCAGACCATGACAGGCCCGTTGCCGCTCCCAAACCTCGATCGATGGAGCAGCGGCCGCGGGGTGCGGACGATTTCCCAGTCACTCCCGGTCGGCGGTGTCCGGGAAAGAGCGTCAGATGCCTCTTCGATCGGCTTCCTGAGCTGGTTCCAGAAGGTCTCGATCTGCCGCGTGCGCTCCTGTTTCCAGGTCGTGACCCGATACGAGTTCATGGTAAATCGTTGAATATAAATGACAGTGCCGATGAATCCGGCCAGAAGAACGGTGCCGACCAGGAGTTCCACGAGGGTCACGCCGCGTCGTTCAGGGGGCATGCGTGATCTCCACCTCGACCAACTGGTCGAGCGCTTTTCTCTCCGCCCGGCAGGCTCCCCATGCCCGTATCCGGAGATAGTCCTTGACGTAGCCGCTTTCCTTGCGCGTCACGAGTTCGCAGCTCTCGACCCCGAACTCGACAGGCTCCCCCGTCTCCTGGCGCATGCTCTCCACGAGCAGGCTGGCGGGAGAAACGAAACCGCCGGGGACGGACTTCCCCGAAAAATCATTCATCCAGACCGCCTGGAAAAAATTCCGCTCAGCCGGATCGGCCGTCACCGCATTGACCAGCCGGTTGACCCGGTAGAACTCTGCCGGCAGCACGCGATACTTGTAGACGGCCAGTTCGACCGCGGCGCGAGCCGCCATCAACGCCCGGGTCTGGTCGAACAGGCGCGCGTGCGTCCCCTTCTGTCCACGCGTGCTGAAGTGGAGCAGCCCGACGAACGTGACGAGCACCATCATGAGCAGCAGCAGGGTCACCATGGCGAACCCTCCGGCAGGACGCGGCGGCATCATCTTCGCATATCCCCCCTGAACCCCGAGAGACGCAGCTCCCTGTCGCCCCGCCCGGAGGAGACACGCACGAGAATTCCGAGAAAATCGTCGGGGCAGGCATAGGTTGCAACGACGAGCCCGGGAGGCGGCGGGGGCGGCAGGCCGATCGAAACCGCGGGTACCGCGTAGGAAAAGGTCAGGGCCTTCGCCGTCGCGGCCGGCGTCATGATGCCACGATGGCCCGTGAACGCCCGCCGGACGGCAACTCCGACACGGTAGGTCGTTCCACCGATGATGAAGGTTCCCGTGCCCTGCGCCGGGGCGCCCGCAAGATCGATCTTCGCGGCAACCGGGCCGGAGGGGGTCTCGACCTCGAACGGCACGGATACGGCCGGAATCGCGGAGTTCAGATCATCGAACCGCACCGACAGCAGCTTGTTCATGGCCGCCTCGGCGATCTTCGCGGTGGATTCCTGCTCGACCTGGCGGGTGGCAACTTCGTAGGACTGGCTGAACGACCGGATGAGAGGAAACGCCGCGAGAGCGAGCAGCATGGTCGCCATCAGGATCTCCACGAGCGATATTCCGGTCCGTCGTTCTGGTCTCACGTTCAGTTTCCCACGTGCTGCTGTTCCATAACCCGCACTTTCACTTTCTCGTCGGTCACCTGGAAGTAGATTTTCAGGCGGCGCTCGTTCCCTTTGTAATCCTTTGCCCAGGCCGTGATCGACGGATACCCCTCATCCCACGCGGCCGTGTCGCCGGGAGTCGGCAAGCCACCCAGGCGCGTCGGTTCCCGGAAAGTGACGCGCAACGTTTCGGATACATACCTATCCGAACCCATTCCGGTTTTCAACACGACCTTCGGATATTGATTGGGCACGACGCAGTCGATACCGGCCGACTCGATGCCGGTGAACGGGGCGGCGATCCTTGCTCCGACCAGAGCGGGATAACCGAGCGAGGCATCGGTGAGGTTGATCCATTTGCAGTTGTCTTCGGCCCAGAGCGCCACCTCGTATTCGACGTCCTCGATGAGGGGCTCGAGGCAGAAGACGGCGAGAGACTTGCCGAATCCGTTGCGCTCGCCGAAACTCGAAGGGTCATGATCGATCAGGATGCCCTGGGAATCGGTATCCGAGCGTACATAATTCTCCAGGGTGAAGGCGTTCTTCGCGAAATCCGGGCTGACAACGCCCCCCGGAGGAACCAGTCCGATCCCATACTGCCATTGGCTGGTCCGCTCCCCCGGCGGGCAGTTGTCCAGGTCGGCCTTGAGGAACCTCACATATCCGCCGGCAGGCAACGTTGCAGGGGTATACCGGGCCCGTGCCACGAACTGGTCGTAGACCGGTCGATCGAACGTAGACAGCACCGGTGGCGGCGGCGGGAAATGCAGATCCGATTTCGGCCTGCCCTTGTCCTTCGAGGAAGTGACCCGCACCAGAAGATTCGGAAAGTCGTTGTCATCGACGAAAATGGTGCCTTCGGCCTCGGGAATTCTCCTGGTGATATCGAGGCTGTTCGGGTCTCCCGGGGCCGACACGGGAAACGGCAGCGCTCCATTCGGCAGCGGGGAGTTGCCGAGATCCTGGTTGGCATAGGGCCCACGGATGCCGTAGGAGACGTCGGGACGGTTCTCGACGATCTGGGATTCCCCCGGATTCATGACGAGGCTGTCGTCCCAGGCGAAGGCGGTGTATTTCATCTCGCCGAGGCAATCGTTGGGCAGAAACGTTTCGAACGGGATCGGGGCGCTGCTGACCGAAGTGACGACCCCACCGACCCACTGCCATCCGTTCGGGGCGTTCACCCCGGGCGGGGTCGGCCCCGAGATTCGCTCGATGCCGAACCGGGATTGTATTTGTGTAGATATATTGTCAACCCCCCGCAACTCGGTGGGTCGGTAGAAGTCATTCGTCGTAGCCCGGGAAACGGCGGTGGAACCGGGCCCGCTCAGCAGCGGCAGGGTCGTACCCTGATTGAAGGCCAGATCGGTGATGCGGGGCGGCGTCCGGTCGCGCAGGACGATTTTGTAGGCTGCGTTTCCGGCGGGAAATCTCCTGTCGGGTGTCCACTGGAAGGATTGTGCACAGAAGGATTCGAACGCAGGCTGGAAATTGGCGGTTGCTGCCCCCGGAAGGCCTGTCCATTGCGGCACAGAGGTGAACGGGAGGATATAAGAGAACGGGCTGACGACGACCTGGAATTCGACCATGACGGGGCTGTCCGTCAGTGCCTCGTCGTAGGGGGTCGTGATCCGGGTCGTCTGAAAGGGGGTTTTCCGCTGGAATGAAATGACGCCCTGGATGAACGCCTTGATGTCCCGTTCCTCGACGGGGGGATCTTCCTTGATGACGAACTTCGGCCGTTCGACGAGGTTTTCGGCATTCCGGGCGAGTTCGGCATTGATTTTGTATCCATCGATGACCACCTGCTGCATGTTCGGAAAGACCTGCTTTTTTGCGATGAACAGGGAAGCGTTCGGCGGATTCACCGTGCCTGTCCGGATGTTGGTGATGGGCGTGACGTCCTCATACGTCACCACGGGCGAAGGACCAAGGTCGGATGTCACGTTCAAAGCCGCGCCCGCCAGCAGTTCGTTTGCGAGAGCGATGTCCTCTTCCTTGCCTGGCTTATTCGATACGATATATAATGTTCGCCCCGAGCCCGTGAAGACCGCCGTCGTGCGCCTCGACCATTTCAGGGCATCGATGGGCCTCTGGCTTCCCGCCGGGAGGGACCATCCGAAGCAGCTTTGCCCGCCCAGGAGAGTCGCGAGAACGGCGATCAGGATGCCACAGGTGTTTGAAGGTGTTCCACGCCTGTCGCGAGGGTATGTATCCATCATAACGAATCCTCCGATGATCGATTCGATCCAGGGGTTGCTCGTTCGCATTCCCGCCTCTCCTTGCCTCACGCCGTCAGGGAACAGAGGTGATGATCTCGTGAGCGAGATCCGCAAATATGCTTCGGTTCCCGGGGGTTTCCCGATAGGCCTGCGTGATACGTTCTTCGAGCCGGACCATGAAACCGGGACGCCAGGTCCCGGGCGTGCCGTTCAGGGCTTCGATGATGCTTTTCTGGAAATCGTGATCGGCCATTTTCTGACCGAGCCTTGCCCGGACGATCCCGAGGAAGAAGAAGGCCCGGGCGGCATGGGTCGGGGAGTCGAGGCAGGGAATGAGATACTTCTGGGCCGCATCGAGTTCGTCGCGGGCAATCAGCATCAGGCCCGTGCAGTAGTACAACCAGGGATGGTCGATCTTCCCGGAGATGGCCCGCATCGCAGGGGCCTGTTCGGCAGGCTCGCTCACGAAGCAGAGCAGCAACGTCTTCAGGGCTCCGAGGAGCACCTTCCCCGGACAGCGCTCGATGAGGGCATCGAGCATCCGGAACATCCCCACGACGCCACCAACCAGGATCATCAACGCGATGAACAGGCCTGCCGACGCGCCAGGAAAGGCAGAAAACCAGGTCTTCATATACTGTTCGGTATTCATTCCATTCCGGGGGTGGCGCGGATCGTCGAGAATCGAGAGGGTTTCGACAGGACGGCGCAGTCCGGCATAGACACGGGCAAGAGCGGGAAGCAGCGGCGTCGGCGTCGCGTTGAACTCGAGGGCTTTCTCGAAATCGCGCAGGGACTCGGCATACCGCCCGAGCCGCAGCAGCACATTCCCTCGCCGGAGCCGCAGGTCGAGACTCGCGGGATTGGCCCGAAGGAGCGCGTCGAGTCGCTGCAGGGCCTCGAAGAAGCGACCGGACTTCGTGTCGGCCTCCAGGTCTGCGAGGAGCTCGAACTCATGCTGGATCTCGAGAATCTCGGATTTGAGGTTCGAGGCTTCGGCATTGATTTTTTCGCGGGCGAGGACGCGTTCGACGAGGTCGAGGGCCAGGGGAAGATCGCCGCGATTCTTCGCGTCGCGCGCCCGACGCAGCAGCGAGAGGGCGTCATACAGATCGGGATCGGCGGCTCTTCCCGTCGCAGGATCGACCCAGATGCCGCTCTCCTGGTGTTTTTCCATCAACCGGAGAGCCTGCCGCGTCGTCGCGAGCTTTTCCCGGATCTCCCCGTCGTCCGGGGCGAGGGCTTCAGCGGCCAGGAGCTCTTTTGCAGCCTCGTCGTATCTTCGGGAAAGGAGAAGGAACTCGGCGGAGCGTTTGTGCGCCGAGATCTTTTTGTCTCTGGCCAGGTTCCACCTATTCAGGAAGGCAATGACCCGCGGATCGCGGGGGGCAAGCGAACGTGCCTGGTCGAGCAGATTCAGGGCATTGGCGAGGTCTTCGGCGGCCAGATGTCGTTCGGCACGCCCCAGGATCTGACCAGGCAAATCCTCTCCCCATGCACATCTCTCGCCGGTGAAGCAAACCAGAAGCACCATAAGTACCAGCATCATCTCTGTCTGGGCAGCGTACCATATCCTTTCCCTAGCGTCAATCACAGGGGGCAGAGGCTGCGACGTCGCAGGGCGTCGCGCCGCCGTTCTCCAGAGTCGGAAAGGCCGTTCCTTCCATCGATCCCATCGGCATTTCAGGGCGTTGGCATGCGCTTTGCTAATCATCAAGACGAACAGTTTCACGCCGTCGCAGGACGGCGTCGTGCGAATTCACTCAGGAGGATACACACATGGCACGCATCATCGGCATCGATCTGGGCACCTCGAACTCGGCGGCATCCGTCGTCGAAGGCGGAAAGCCGGTCATCATCCCCAGCGCGGAAGGTCTCTCGATCGGCGGCAAGGCATTTCCCAGTGTCGTGGCCTTCACCAAGGACGGCCAGCGGCTGATCGGCGAACCGGCCCGACGGCAGGCGGCCACGAATCCCGACCGCACCATCATGGCGATCAAGCGCAAGATGGGCACGAACCACAAGGTCACGATCGATAGCAAAAACTATACCCCGCAGGAGATCTCGGCGATGATCCTGCAGAAGATCAAGCAGGATGCCGAAGCGTTCCTGAACGACAAGGTCACGGGTGCGGTCATCACCGTTCCGGCGTATTTCGACGACGCACAGCGCCAGGCGACGAAGGATGCCGGCACGATCGCCGGCCTCGAGGTGAAGCGCATCGTCAACGAGCCGACCGCGGCGGCCCTGGCCTACGGCCTCGACAAGAAGGGTGACGGCAAGATCCTCGTCTTCGACCTCGGCGGCGGCACGCTCGACGTGACGGTACTCGAGATGGGAAGCGGCGTGTTCGAGGTTCTCTCGACGAACGGCGACACCCAGCTCGGCGGCACCGACATGGACAAGGCCCTGATCGACCACATCGTGCATGAGTTCAGGAACCGCGAGGGCGTCGATCTGTCGAAGGATTCCCAGGCGCTCATGCGCGTGCGCGACGCGGCCGAGAAGGCGAAGATCGAGCTGTCGACCACGACCTCGACCGACATCAACCTGCCCTTCATCACCGCGACGGCCGAGGGGCCGAAGCATCTGATCATGACGATCACCCGGGCGAAGCTGGAAGAGCTGATCAGCCCGCTGCTCGACCGGTGCCGCAAGCCGCTCGACAACGCGCTGCGCGACGCGAACCTCACCCGCCAGGGCGTCGACCACATCATCATGGTGGGCGGCCCGACCCGCATGCCGTCCGTCCAGAAGCTGCTGAAGGAGCATTTCGGCAAGGAGCCCGAGCGCGGCGTCGACCCGATGGAGTGCGTCGCGATGGGCGCCGCCGTCCAGGGCGGCATCCTGCAGGGCGACGTGAAGGACGTGCTGCTGCTCGACGTGACCCCGCTCTCGCTGGGCATCGAGACACTCGGCGGCGTCATGACGAAGCTGATCGACCGCAACACGACGATCCCCACCCGCAAAAGCCAGGTGTTCTCGACCGCGGCCGACAACCAGCCGGCCGTCACGGTCCACGTGCTCCAGGGTGAGCGCGGCATGTCGTCCGACAACAAGTCCCTCGGCCGGTTCGACCTGGTCGGCATCCCCCCCGCCCCGCGCGGCGTGCCGCAGATCGAAGTCACGTTCGATATCGATGCGAATGGTATCGTGAACGTCTCGGCCAAGGATCTGGGTACCGGCAAGAAACAGGAGATCACGATCACCGGCGGCTCGGCCCTGCCGAAGCAGGATATCGAGCGGATGGTCAAGGAAGCCGAGGCGCACGCGGCCGAGGACGAGCGGCGCAAGGCGGCCATCGAGGCGCGCAACAAGGCCGAGACACTGGTCTATACCACGGAAAAGTCGCTGCGCGAGATGGGCGACAAGATCCCGGCCGGCGAAAAGGCCGAGATCGAGGCGAAGCTCGGGGATCTGAAGAAAGCCCTCGAAGGCGGCGATGCCGAAGTCATCGAGAAGGCCTCCGAAGCGCTCATGACGGTCTCCCACAAGATGGCCGAGCAGATGTACAAGCAGGCGGCCTCGGCCCAGGCGGCGGGTGCCGGCTGCGGCGCGGGCTGCGGAGCCCAGCCCCAGGCCGAACCGGCCGGGGACGAGAAGGTCGTCGACGCCGAGTTCCGGAAATCCTGACGTTCCCGTTCACACGAACGGCCGGCCCCCGAGGGGGCCGGCCGTTTCCTGTTTCCGGTGTGAGGGGTCGTTCAATAGCGAACGCCATCTATCTCGAGCGAATCCAGGGCGGCGTTGCCGTCGGCATCGACCATGACGCGGACACGGGCCTTGTCGACGGATTTCCGCAGGGCCTGATCCACCTCGCGCCGCTTCGACTCGGAAATCGAGTATTCCTCGATCCCGTAGGAGATGCCTCGCCAGCCCTTTTTGCGGCCTTTCAGAAAAAGCTGGCCGGCAGGCAGGTCGGCGGGCGGCTCGAGATGCAGGGATACCGGCACCCAGAGCCCGTTCGCCCCTTCCCGGACGACGGTGTACACCGTCTGGCCGTCATACAGATCCGGCAGGCCGGAGGCGATGCGTTCGGGGCGGCAGATGCGGTAGGAGAGGGTGACGTAATACCCCTTCATGAAGCTGTAGGGGTCGACGGGTTCGACCTGGAGCTCGACCTGCCGGCCCGTGAGCAGGCTGCGGGCGTGCTGCAGGGGAACGAGGAGGAGGATCACCAGCTGCAGGAGGAGGGCGGCGAAAAACGCCTTCCGGAGGGTTTCGGGGGTCATCAGGCCGCCTCCTTCCCGCGCAGATGCGCTTCGTATCGGACGCCGGCGTAGATCGTCACGGCTCCGCACCCCAGGAACGCGAGAGATTTGAGCATGAGGGAGGTTTCGAACTCGAAGAACCGGGCCAGGATGACCAGAAAGACGAGAATCGAGCCGCTCCAGAACGCGGACCGGTCGGCATCGGTCAGCCCTTTCGAGATGCCCACGCCCGCCCAGGCGAGGCAGGCGAGGTTGGCCAGGATGGTGGAAACGGGGGAGGCGCTGACGAACAGGGCGAGGGTCAGCGCACCGAGGGAGCCGCCCAGCAGGGCGAGACGCAGCCGCTCGGCGGCATCGGCGGGTCGCCGGGCCAGACTGGACCGGATCGCCCAGACGCCGGCCGCCGTCGCGGCAAGGGCGGGCACCAGCCACAGATACCGGGTGAACCAGTCATGGTGCCGCCAGAGGTCGTCGAACGAGAGGATCAGGCCGATGACGCAGACCAGCCCCCAGCCCATCGCCTGGGTCAGGGCCGCATAGGGGGTCATGCGCGGTTCGCTCTCGAACAGCCTTCCGGCGGCGAGCGCGAGCCACCCCGCCGCCAGCAGCGAGAGGGTCACGGGGATGTGGGAATGGGGATGCCCATTCGCCCCCGAGATGCCCATGCTGATGAAGAGCGCGATGACGGTGCTTCCCAGCAGTCTCCGTGACGGGATCGAAACGGCCAGGGTGCCGAACAGGCCGATGGCGAGAGCCGGAAACACCGTGACCAGCAGATCCGTCGAGGTTTTGCCGTGGTGCGCGCCGAGGAGGCCGGTGTACCACCAGAACGCCAGCACCAGGGCGAGAATGCCCGAGCTCGCGCCGCGGACGGCCCAGGCCATGCCGAGCGTGCCCAGCGCCCAGGCACCGGCGCCGCGGTAGGTATCGCCCTGGATGTTGAAGATCTGCGCCAGGAGACCGATGTTCGCGCCGAACACCAGGCAGCCGGCGAAGATCAGGGCGCGGCCAAGGCGCTCCTGGCCACGCTTCTGCCAGAGCCAGAAGCCGGTGCCGTGAAAGGCCAGGAGGGCGGCGAACAGCATCACCACCTTGACGAGTTTCGGCAGGTCCTCCCAGTTGGCCGCGACGAAGGCCAGCACGCCGCCGCCCAGCAGCAGGGCGCCGAAGCCCATGATCGCGCGGGAAAACAGCTTCGCCGACTCGGCGCCCAGGGCATCGAGCTCATACAGGCGGGAAAGCTTCTTTCCCTGGGCTTCGTCGATCATCCCCATCCGCGTCCAGAGGGGGATCTCGCGGGCCAGGGCCGTTCGAAACCGGGAATCCATGAGTGGTTCAGGCATGCATCACCTCTGATGGGCGTTCAGGCGGGGGTCCCGCCGTCTTTCTCAGGGTCGTGGAGCTCTTCGGTGAGAGCCCAGGAAAGAGCGATCCGGGCCGTCCAGGTGAGAGCCGCGCAAACCTCGGCCGCCCGGTCGGCCGCCTCGCCGGCGGTCTGTGGCTCCCGGGCGGCATACCGCTGGTATGCCCGGAACAGCTGGTCGGCAGATGCCGCCGCGTCGAGGATTCTTTTCTGTATATCTTTTGATATTGCAGGATCGACGAGGATGTCGCCGGGATACTTCAGCAGTCTCGGGTCGAGGGTGATCGAGACCTTTCCGTCTTTCGACCGGCCCCAGACGACGACCATCTCCACGGCTTTGGCAAACAGGTATTTCATGCCCCGATGGACGAGTCCGTCATCGATCGGGCCGGCACCGGAACACCGGATGATGACGAGCGTGAGGGAGCGCGCCGCACCGTCGAGAAGCCCTCTCAGCTTGTCGGCCGTGCGCAGGGTCGGCTCCGGCAGGATGCCGACGGCCACGGCCGCCCCGATCATGACGCGTTGCAGGTCTTCCATCTCCCATCCTCTCCTCGCAGCGGCACGCGTTCCGGAACGACGGTTCGGCGCCATGCGCTTCATCATACCCCAGACGAACCGATTTCTCCAGCACCCCCCGTTCACCTCGACACGCCACGTTCCAAATGACGGCGTCGAGCGGCCGCTCATGATTTGTATATTGTATTATATATACCCTTTAATTTCCGTGACGGGCTTGCCATGCGACCGACCATCAGGGTAAACTACCCTGAAAACGCACGCTACTCCATCGTTCAGGGAGGGTTCATGGCGCGTCTGCTGATCGTTTCGAATCGGCTTCCCGTCACCATCCGCTCGGATCACGGCCAGATTTCGGTCCACCCCTCCGCGGGGGGCCTCGCGACGGCGATGAAGGGCCCGCACCGGGATTCGGACGCCTTGTGGGTGGGCTGGCCGGGCGAGGTGGGGAGGGTTTCGGATGAGCAGCTTCGCCAGATCGGCAAGGAGCTTGCAGACCAGCGTCTGGTGCCGGTTCCGCTCTCCTCGAACCAGGTAAAACGGTTTTATGAAGGTTTTTCGAACGGCGTCCTGTGGCCGCTGTATCACTACGACACCGAGAAGGTGCTGCGCGACGCGTGGGCGAACTGGAACACCTACGTCGAGGTGAACCGCCAGTTCGCCGAGGCCGCCGCCGCCAATGCCGGCCCGGGCGATCTCGTCTGGGTCCACGACTACCAGCTTTCCCTGATGCCGGCCATGCTGCGCCGCATCCGGCCGGATCTGACGATCGGCTTTTTCCTGCACATCCCCTTCCCTTCCTCCGAGGTGTTCCGCATCCTTCCGTGGCGGAACGAGATCCTCGAAGGCATGCTGGGCGCCGACCTGATCGGATTCCATACCTTCGCCTACATGCGCCACTTTCGCCAAAGCCTCACGCACGTGCTGCGCCTCTCCCCGCGGAGCGACACGCTGACGATCGCCGACCGTGAAATACGGCTCGGGGTGTTCCCGATCGGTATCGACGCCGCCTATTTCACCGGTCTTGCCGGAGACCCGGAGGTGCAGAAAGAGGCGGAGCGGCTGAAAGCCGAAACCGGCGGCCGGAAGCTTCTGCTCGGGGTCGACCGGCTCGACTACACGAAAGGACTTCCCCGGCGTCTGCTGGCCGTCGAGCGGTTCCTCGAGCGGCACCCCGAATGGCGCGACCGGATCCGGTATCTCCAGATCACCGTTCCCTCCCGCACCCAGGTCGAGTCGTATGCCCGGCTTCGCAAAGAGCTGGATGAAATAGCCGGCCGTATCAATGCCGCCCACGGCACGTTCGGCGCCCTTCCGGTTCATTATCTGCTGCGCAGCGTCGATGACCGGGCTCTGGCCGCCCTGTACATGGCCGCCGACGTGATGCTGGTCACCCCTCTGCGGGACGGGATGAACCTGGTGGCGAAAGAATACGTGGCCATGCACCCGAAGGACGACGGCGTCCTCATCCTGAGCGAGTTTGCCGGCGCCTCGGCCGAACTCACCGAGTCCCTGATCGTCAACCCCTTCGACCTGGACCAGCTCGCCCAGTACATCAAACGGGCGCTCACGATGCCGGCCTCCGAAGCACGCCGGCGGATGCGCCAGCTTCGCCAGCGGGTTCTTGGGTATGATGTCTTCACCTGGACCGAAGAGTTCCTCGCCTCTCTCCGGGAAATCGCGGCTTCAGCCACTCCCGCGCGGCCCGGCTACACGCCACCGCCCGAGATCGACACGCTCGTGGCACGTCTCCGGGCGCTGCCGGCCCTGACGATCCTGCTGGATTACGACGGCACGCTGATCCCGTTCGCCGAGGACCCCGAGTCGACGAACCCGGACGATCTGCTTCTGAAGCTGCTCGAACGGCTGGCACGCCGCCCCGAAACCCACGTCCACATCGTCAGCGGCCGCGAGCGCCGCCAGCTCGAGGAGTGGTTCGGCCATCTGCCCATCGGCCTTCATGCCGAGCACGGCCTCTGGTCGAGATCGACCCCCAACGATGCGTGGACCTGCCGCCTCGAGATCGATCAAGCCGCCAAGGAGCTCCAGCGACCGCTTTTCCGGAGCTTCATCCGCGCCACCCCGGGCAGCCGCTTCGAGGAAAAGGCCGCCGGCTTCTGCTGGAACTACCGGTCGGTCGAGCCCGAGTTCGGCCTGGAACAGGCTGCGAAGCTTGCCGGGGCTCTCGGCCATCTGTACGAGCGCAACGGCATCGCCGACCGGTTCGAGGTGCTGCACGGGGCTTACGTCGTCGAATCCCGGCCCGCCGGGCTCAACAAGGGCCTCGTCGTCCGCGACATCATCGCCGGAACCGGAGGAGGCTGTCGGATGCTGATTCTCGGCGACGACCGCACCGACGAGGACATGTTCCTCGCCGTCCCCCCCGAGGGCACAGCCGTACACATCGGCTCCACCCGGAGCGTCGCGAGCTACCGACTCCCCGACCCCGATGCGGCCCGCAGCCTGCTGCGCCGGCTGGTCGACTGAACCCACCACCTCTCAAGACAGGAGGCAGCCATGACCGAAGGACCGCTGTGGTACAAGGATTCCGTGTTCTACGAGCTCCACGTGAGGGGCTTCTGCGACGGCAACGGAGACGGGATCGGGGACTTCATCGGCCTCACCTCGAAACTCCCCTATATCCGCGATCTCGGCGTCGACTGCATCTGGCTTCTCCCGTTCTATCCCTCGCCGCTCCGCGACGACGGGTATGACATCGAGGATTTCAAATCGGTCCATCCCGACTACGGCAGCCTCGACGATTTCCGGCGCTTCCTCGACGAGGCCCACTCGATGGGCCTGCGCGTTCTCGCCGACCTGGTGGTGAACCACACATCGGATCAACACGCCTGGTTCCGCGAGGCCCGCCAGGACCCCAACTCCCCTTATCGCGACTGGTATGTCTGGAGCGACACGCCCGACAGATATAAAGATGTTCGTATTATATTCAAAGACACAGAGACATCGAACTGGACCTGGGATCCTGTCGCGAAACAGTATTTCTGGCACCGGTTCTTCAGCCACCAGCCGGACCTGAACTACGACAACCCGGCCGTCCGGGCGGCGATTCTCGACGTGGTCGGGTTCTGGCTGAATCTCGGCCTCGACGGCTTCCGCGTCGACGCCATCCCCTACCTGATCGAGCGGGAAGGCACGAACTGCGAGAACCTGCCGGAAACGCACGCCTTCTGCCGCGAGCTTCGCCGGTTCGTCGACGCCCAGTGGCCGAACCGGCTGCTTCTCGCCGAAGCGAACCAGTGGCCCGAAGACCTGCTGCCCTACTTCGGCAACGGGCAAGACGAGTTCCACATGGCCTTCAATTTCCCGCTGATGCCCCGCCTGTTCATGGGGCTGCGGCGCGAGGAGAAACGGCCGATCGAGGAGATCATGCAGCGGCTGCCGCTGCTTCCCGAGCCCTGCCAGTGGGCGATCTTCCTGCGCAATCACGACGAGCTGACGCTCGAGATGGTGACGGATGCCGATCGCGACTACATGTACCGGGAGTATGCCACGGACCCCCGCATGCGGCTGAATCTGGGGATCCGGCGACGGCTGGCCCCGCTGCTCGAGAACGGGCGCCGGCAGATCGAGCTGCTGTATGGGCTGCTGCTGTCGATGCCCGGTTCGCCGGTCATCTACTACGGCGACGAGCTGGGCATGGGCGACAACATCTACCTGGGAGACCGGAACGGCGTCCGGACCCCGATGCAGTGGACGATGGACCGCAACGCCGGCTTTTCCCGGGCCGATGCGGCGCAGTTGTATGCCCCCGTCATCGTCGACCCCGTCTACAGCTACCATCACCTGAATGTCGAGGCCCAGAACCGCGTTCCGACCTCCCTCCTCAACTGGATCCGGCGGCTGGTCCGCATCCGGGGCCGGTACAAACTGTTCGGCCGGGGCGGCATGCGCCTGATTCCCAACTCGAACCCGCGCGTTCTCAGCTTCCTGCGAGAGTCCCAGGCGCAACGGATGCTCGTCGTGGCAAACCTCTCGCGTTTCGCCCAGCCGTGCGAAATGAACCTGTCCGAGTTCGCCGGCTGGACCCCCCGGGAACCATTCGGTAGTGTCTTGTTTCCGAAAATCGGCAGCCTTCCGTATTTCCTGACCCTGGGCCCCCACACCTTCTACTGGTTCGAACTCCTGCCGCCGGAAGGGACTCCCGCCACATGAGCAATGAAGGCATCCTCGTCGCCTTTCTGATCCTCGCCTCGGGCATCCTGTCGCTCGAACTGGGCATCTCGGTCTCGGTGATGGAGATTCTCGCCGGCGTGGCGGCAGGCACGTTCGCTGGCCTTCGCAGCTCAGACTGGCTCGAGCACACGGCGGCGTTCGGCCTGCTGGGCATCATGTTTTTCGCCGGGTTCGAAACGGATCTGGTGATGCTCCGGCGGAACTGGCGTTCGAGTCTGGCGATCGGGCTGGCATCATTCTTCCTGCCGGCGTTTTTGGTCGGCGGGGCTTCGTTTTTCCTGCTCGGGATGTCGGCCCAGACCTCGATTCTGACGGCCATCGGACTGTCCACGACTTCCCTGGCCCTCGTCTACGCCGATCTGAAGCGCCAGGGGCTGTTGAAGGAAGCGCGGGGCCAGGCGCTGTTGGGGGCCGCCATGGTGGTCGACGTCGTCAGCATGATCGCCCTGGCGGTGCTGTTCGAGGGGCTGACGGTGGTTTCGCTCGTCGTCCTGGGCCTGGTCGTGGTGTGGATGACCCGGCTCCCGCGCCTGTGTCGCTGGCTGTTCATCCGGTATGCCGGCAACGAGATCGAACTCAAGACGCGATTCGTGCTGCTTCTGCTGCTGAGCCTCGTCATCGCCTCGAAGCAGGCGAGCGTGCATGTCTCGATCCTGGCCTTCGCCGCCGGGGCGCTCCTCAACGAGGTCCTCGCCGAGCACGGCGAGCTGCAGATCAAGCTCCAGTCGATCGTCTTCGGCCTGGTCGCCCCGGTCTTCTTCTTCAAGGCCGGCCTCTCGGTGCGCCTGATCAACCTCCATACGGGCCTCCTCCCGGCGCTGGCGGTGCTGGGCCTGGCCTCGTTCGGCGGCAAGATCGCCGGCACCTGGCTCGCGGCGCGACGTTTCCTCCCCGCCGCCGAAGCACGCCGGGCGGCCATCCTGTTCAATTACCAGCTCAGCTTCGGCATCGTCACGGCCGCGTTCGGCCTCGAAAGCGGCATCATCGACGCCTCGGGGTATCTGACCATCCTCGTCCTGGTGATTTCGAGTTCCCTCTTCACCACCCTCCTGGCGCGGTTCCACCAGCCGCCTGCGGGAGCCGCCGTGCGGCCGCCCCTGATATCGCCCTGGGAATGACGGTTGCCCGGAAACGGCCGCCGGGGTAATGTTGATACGCCGCCGAGGGATCGCCTCCCCGCCCGGCATACCCCGCACGAGAGGTCGCATGCGATGAGTCAGCGCGTCATCCAGGCCGAGGAGCGGCTCCCCCTGCTCCAGACGGTTCCCCTCAGTCTCCAGCATCTGTTCGCGATGTTCGGCGCCACGGTACTGGTTCCGTTCCTGTTCAAGGTCAACCCGGCCACGTCCCTGCTGATGAACGGCATCGGCACCCTCGTCTATCTGATCGTCTCGCGCGGTCGCATCCCGGCCTATCTCGGCTCGAGCTTTGCTTTCATCGCGCCCACGCTCGCGATCATGGCGGACCCCCAGCTCGGAGGCTACGCGGCAGCCCAGGGCGGATTTATTGCATTTGGTATATTTTTCATCATCGTCTCCCAGATCATCCGGGTGGCCGGCATCTCCTGGATAGACGTCGTGTTCCCCCCGGCGGCGATGGGGGCGATCGTCGCGGTGATCGGCCTCGAACTGGCCCCGGTGGCGGCGCAGATGGCCGGCCTGGCCGGCACGATCCCCGAGGGAAGCCTGTTCACGGCTTCCCAGGCGATGACGGTGTCTCTGGCGACCCTGGCCGTCATCATCCTTTCGTCGGTGCTGCTCCGGGGATTTCTGGCCGTCATTCCGGTTCTGATCGGCACCGTCGCCGGCTATCTGCTGGCCCTCGCGATGGGCATCGTCGATCTGAACGCCGTGAGCCAGGCGGCATGGTTCGAACCGCCGCACCTGTACACCCCCACCCTGAACCCGTCCGCGCTCCTGATGATGGCCCCGGCCTTCCTGGTCGTGCTCGCCGAGCATATCGGCCACCTGGTCGTCACCGGCAACATCGTCGGGCGCAACCTGATGAAGGAGCCGGGCCTCGACCGGTCCCTGCTGGGCGACGGCATCTCGAACGTCCTGTCGGGCCTGGCCGGGGCGACGCCCAACACGACCTACGGCGAGAATATCGGCGTGATGGCGATCACCCGCGTCTACAGCGTCTGGGTCATCGGCGGAGCCGCCCTCATCGCCGTCCTCATCTCATTCTGCGGAAAGCTCGCGGCGCTGATCCGGAGCATCCCGACCCCCGTCATGGGCGGGGTCTGCCTGCTGCTGTTCGGCGTCATCGCCGCGGCCGGCATCCGGATGCTGATCGAGAAGCGCGTCGATTACACCCAGTCGCGGAACCTGATCCTGACCGCCCTCGTACTGATCACCGGCGTGAGCGGCGCCGCCGTGAAGATCGGAACGGTCGAGCTGAAGGGGATGGCGCTGGGCACGGTCGTTTCGGTCGTCATCAGCCTCAGTTTCACCCTGTTCATCAGGTTCGGACTCATCCAGGAAACGGCCCCCGCCATTCTCGAAGTCGATCCCCAGCCGAAGATGTGATATATTGCCCGTGATTCATCGCGGGAAACGCGATGCGCGAAAAGGGATCCGACGAGATATGACCCATACTGCAAGCCGTCCGGGAAGGTTTTTCCGGCCCTTGTTGGTCGTCCTCGTCGTCGCATTCGTCTGCGTGTCATTGTCCCCATCCTTTTCCCTCCCGACCGTCATCCTGACCCCGGAAGAGCAGGCCTGGATCGCCGCACGCGGCAACGTCATCCGCCTCGCCCCGGATCCCGCTTTCCCTCCCCTCGAATGGTTCGACGAGCGGGGCGAGTATCGCGGCTTCGTGGCGGACTGCATCCGCCAGATCGAGGCGCGGTTGGGTATCCGCATCGAGATCGTGCGCTGTCGCACGTGGGACGAGGTGATCGCCCGGGCAAAAAGCCGCCGGATCGACGGCATCACGGCCGCCCAGATCACACCCGAGCGCCTGACTTACCTGGCCTTCACCCGGCCCCTGGTCGACATTCCCAACGTGATCATCACCCGCGCGGATATCCCGGGCACGCTGGATTTCGGCAGGATGGAAGGGATGAGCATCGCCGTCACACGGGGAAACGCGCTGCATGAGCATATCCGGGAACGCTTTCCCGGCCTGCGGCTCGTTCCCCAGGATGACGATCTTGCCTGTCTGCAGGCCGTCTCGTTCAACCACGCCGACACCGCGGTCGTCAACTTCGCCATCGCGTCCTGGCTGATTGACAAACACGGCATCGCACGGCTTCGGGTGGCCGGGGATTCGGGCAAGACAAACGTCCTCGCCATCGCCTGCCGCAACGACCAGCCGCTCCTCCATGCGATCCTGGAAAAGGGGCTCGCCTCCCTTTCGGCAGAGGAGAAGTCCGTCCTCTACAAACGCTGGATCTCCCTGGAAAATCCGTCGGGGTTCAGCGAGGAGTTCTGGCGCTGGTTCGGCTATGTGGCGATGGTGCTGACGGCGATCATGACGGGGTTCGTCATCTGGAACCGGACGCTGCATAGCCTGGTCGCGATCCGCACCGACGAGCTGACGGTCGAACTCTCGGCCCGGCGCGAAGCGGAAAAAGCGCTACTGGACCAGAAGGAACGGCTTGCCGTCACCCTCGCCTGCATCGGCGAAGGTGTGATTTCCACCGACCTTTCCGGCCGGATTCTCATCATGAACGCCACCGCCGCGGATCTGACGGGGTGGAAGCCCGAGGAGGCTGCCGGGAAAGTGCTTTCCGAGGTGTTTCCGATCCGCACCGGGACATCCGGCCATCGCCAGCGTTCCGAGATGACCGACCGCCGGGGCCGCAGGCTGCGGATCAGCAGCGCCATGGCACCGATCACCGACGCGGGCGGCTCCCAGATCGGCACCGTGATCGTCTTCCAGGACATCACGGTCCAGGAGGAGATCGAGCGGGAACTGCAGCGGGCGCAGAAGCTGGAATCCCTCGGCATCCTGGCCGGCGGGATCGCCCACGATTTTAATAATATTCTGACTGGTATTCTTGGCAACGTATCGCTTGCCAAAGCCCTTCTCCCGAGCGGAACGGATGCCTTCCGTTTCCTGGCCGAGGCCGAGAGCTCGATCTCGACGGCGCGAGGCCTGACCCGCCAGCTCCTGACGTTCGCCCGGGGCGGGCTTCCACACAAGCGCGCCCAGGCCGTCACGCATCTGATCGAGGATGCGGCAAAGCTGGTGATGGCCGGCTCCAGCATCCGGCTCCTTCTCGACATCGCCCCGGATCTGCACATGCTCGAGGTGGACGAGGGCCAGTTCGGCCAGGCCATCCAGAATCTGGTGATCAACGCCCGCCAGGCCATGCCGTCCGGCGGAACGATCCGCGTTTCGGCCCACAACGTGACGGTCGCCCAGGACGGCACGGCGCCGGAAGGCCAGTCCGTCATGCGCCCCGGGCAACTGCTCGAGCCCGGCTCGTATGTCCGACTCAGCGTCGTCGACGAAGGCTGCGGCATCCTTCCCGAAAATCTGCCCCACCTGTTCGACCCCTTCTTCACGACCAAGTCGACGGGCCACGGCCTGGGCCTCTCGACCGTCTACTCGATCATCGAACGGCACGGGGGCCACATCACCGTCGAATCCCGGCCGGGCGAGGGCTCCACGTTCCACATCTACCTTCCGGCAACGGCCCGGCAGCCTCTGCCTCAGGAGGAGGCCGCGCCACTCCCGGCCGGCGGAGTTGGCACCATTCTGGTGATGGATGACGAGCAGGCGATTCTCTCCGTCATGCAGGGCATCCTTTCGCATCTCGGCTTCGAAAGCACCGGCGTCCCCAACGGCGAGGCGGCCATCGAGGCATGCCGGCAGGCCATCGAGGCGAACCGCCCCTACCGCCTGGCGATCCTCGACCTGACGATCCGGGGCGGCATGGGCGGCAACGAGGCCCGAAAGAGGCTTCACGAACTCGATCCGAATCTGAAATTCGTCGTCGCCTCCGGCTACTCGAATGATCCGATCCTGGCCGACCACGCCTCTCACGGCTTCTGCGGTTCGCTGCGCAAACCCTTCACCATGGCCGACGTCCAGGCCGTTCTCGGCCGCATCCGTGAAACCCCGAAGGAGGCCGCATGAGCAGCCCCTCCCTTGCCCGCAAGGCCTTGCACCTGCATGCTGCCGTTCCAGCCGGGAAGATCGAGATCCTTCCGACGAAACCCTGTTCGACGGCGGAAGATCTCAGCCTTTCGTATACCCCGGGCGTGGCCACGCCCTGCCTGGCGATTCGGGACGATGCCGAAGCCGCCTGGCGCCTGACGAACCGGGGGAACCTCGTGGCGGTGATCACCAACGGCACGGCCGTTCTCGGCCTCGGCAGCATCGGGGCGCTCGCGGGAAAGCCGGTGATGGAAGGGAAGGCCATGCTGTTCAAGCGCTTCGCCGGGATCGACGCCATCGACCTGGAACTGGACACGACGGATGCGGACCGGCTCTGCGACGCCGTTTCGCTCATGGAGCCGAGCTTCGGCGGCATCAACCTCGAGGATATCCGGGCTCCCGAGTGTTTCGAGATCGAGGAACGGCTCCGGGCACGGATGAAGATCCCGGTGTTCCACGACGATCAGCATGGGACGGCCGTGGTCGTGGCCGCGGCCCTGATCAACGCCTTCCATCTGACCCGCCGGGTCGCCGCCGAGGCGAGGATCGTGATCAGCGGCGCAGGAGCCGCCGGGCTGGCGATTGCGCACCTGCTGACGCAGGCGGGTTGCGCAAAACGAAATATTATTCTATGCGACATACATGGTGTCGTTTACAAAGGCCGGGCCGAGGGGATGAACCGGTGGCTGGCCCCGTTCGCGACGACGGGCCGCGCACGCACCCTCGGGGAGGCGATGCGCGGTGCTGACGTGTTCATCGGTGTCTCGGCTGCCGGAATCGTCACAACGGCCATGCTCGCGGGCATGGCTCCCGATCCGGTCGTGCTGGCCCTGGCGAACCCGGTCCCCGAGATCGATCCCCTCACGGCGCGCGCGGCAAGGCCTGACGCGATCATTGCGACCGGCCGCAGCGACGTTCCGAACCAGGTGAACAACCTGCTGGGCTTCCCGTTTCTGTTCCGGGGCGCTCTCGACGTGCGGGCCGCGACGATCGACGACGCGATGAAACTGGCCGCCAGCCACGCCCTCGCCGACCTGGCCCGCCGGCCGGTTCCCGCCGCCGTATTGAAGGCCTATGGCTTGCGGCGGCTGTCGTTTGGCCGGGAGTATCTTCTGCCGCGTCCTTTCGACCCCCGCCTGCTGGAAACCGTCGCCTCCGCCGTCGCGGCAGCGGCCATGGAGAGCGGGATCGCCCGCGCCCCGCTTCCCGATCCCGTCGCCTACCGGCGACGGCTTCGCACGCTGGCCCGTCGCCTCGCCACCCGCTTCACCCGGTGATGCGGCCGTTCCCGAAAATTCTTCTCGGGGTGACGTTGACGCACGCCGATAGAAAAGGTATACTCCACGGTAATTTGGTCTATACCAATCGAGGTCCCAGGTGTTCGGCGAGTTCGCGATAGAGAAGGGCCGGGGTCTGCCGGCATACCGCCAGTTGATCGACAAGATCAGGCAGCTCATCAGGGAAAGGAAACTGCTGGCGGGCGACAGGTTACCGCCCGAGCGCGAACTCGCCCGGCATCTCGGCCTCGCCCGCGGGACCGTGAAGAAAGCCTACGAGGAGCTTTCCCGGGAACGCGCCCTGACGATCACCCAGGGCAGCGGCACGTTCGTGGCCGCCCAGGTCGATCCGGCACCGCCCCGGCAGAGCAAGGCCCAGCAACTGGTCCAGAACCTCGTCGACGAGCTCGAGTCCCTGCGCTATCCGCCGGAGGAGATCGAGCGGCTCCTCACCGCCGAGCTCGACCGCCGGACGAAGCGGCGGGCAGCCTTCCCCATCGCGGCCGTCGACTGCAACCCCGAGGCGCTCGCCATCTTCGAACAGCAGCTCGGCCGGTTCGCCCATCTGAAGCTTCACACCATCCTCCTCGACGAACTGCGCCAGGAAATCGATGCCGCCGGCCGGCTCGCCCCGTTCGCGCTGATCATCACGACCCCGACACACCAGGCGGAGATGCTCGACCTCGCGCCCGGCATCGCCGACCGCCTTCTTCCGGTCGCCGTCGCCCCCAGCCCCGAAACGGTCCTGGCTCTCGCCGGGCTCGCCGGCGCCGGCCGTATCGCCGTGCTGTGCCGCAGTGAGCGGTTCCATGAAATCATCCGCATCCATCTCAAACGCCTGGGCATCGCCCCGGAACGGGTCACCGCCGGCATCGACATCCAGCCCGGCGCCCTCCCGAAGCTTCTCCAGAAGGCTGAGGCCATCATCATTCCGCCGGGCCATGCCTTCTCCCTCAGCCGTCGCGCCTCGGAAGCCCTGAGCGAGTTCCGGAGCCGCGGCGGAGCCCTCATCAGATTCGAGTATCAGATCGAACGCGGCTCGATCCTCCACATCGAGGAACGCGTCGCAGCAATGCTCCAACGCCCCCCCGCCTAACGCAAGGAGGTTCCTCATGCAGCCCATTCCGGTCGTTCTCGGCGTCATCGGCTTCGACTGCCACTCCGTCGGCAACAAGATCCTCGACGCGTTCTTCACACAGGCCGGCTTCAAGGTCACCAATCTCGGCGTCATGGTCAGCCAGGAAGAGTTCATCAGCGCCGCCATCGAGACGGATGCGAAGGCGATCCTGGTCAGCTCTCTGTATGGCCACGGCGAGATCGACTGCGCCGGCTTACGTGAAAAATGTATCGAAAAAGGACTGGACCACATCAAGTTATACGTCGGGGGCAACCTCGTCGTCGGCAAGGTCCCGTTCGACACCGTCGAGAAGAAGTTCATCGCCATGGGCTACGACCGCGTCTTCCCGCCCGATGTCGATCTCGACCAGGCCACGAAGCTCATCCGCGAAGATGTCGAAGCCGCCGGCTGAGCCGACGGCCGGCTTCCGCACCACCCCATGCCTCACGCGAACTCGGGAATCCTGACGCTCGACATCGGCTCCACCTACACGAAAGGAGCCCTCGTCGACGCCGCCGCGCACCGCATCATCGCGCGTTTCGCGACACCCACGACGGTGGACCACCTCCCCCGCGGGGTCGCGACGGTTCTTCACGCGCTGTTTCCCGATCGCATCCCGGCAGGAAATGCTGATTTGGACGGCGTGCGGCTCGATCTGCCGGCCCACCTGTCCTGCTCTGCCAAGGGCGGACTGAAGGTCACCGCCGTCGGCCTCGTCCCCGAGCTGACCCTGAGTGTCGCCAGGCAGGTGGTCTGCTCGGCGGGCGGAAAGATTTCCGGAGCGTATGCCTTCGAGCTCACCCCCGACGACATCGAAACCATCCGCCGGGACAACCCCGACATCATCCTCCTCGCGGGCGGCACCGATGGCGGAAACGCTGTCTACGCCAGGAAGAACGCCCGGCGCCTGGCCGAGGCTTCGCTGCCGGCGACCGTCGTGTTCGCCGGCAACCGGGCCGTGGCACCGGAACTGCCGGCCCTGTTCCCCGATGGCCGTCTGATCGTCACCGAGAACGTCATGCCCGAGTTCGGCCAGTTGAACATCGAGCCGGCCCGCCGGGAAATCCGGAACCTCTTTCTGCGCCGCCTGATCGAGGGCAAGGGCCTGAGCCGGGTGGTCGAGGTGTTCGGTGGCGAGCCGAAGCCGACACCCCGCGCCGTGCTGGAGCTGGTCGAGCGGCTCGCCGCGACCTCTCCTGAATGGGAGGACACGCTTCTGATCGATATGGGGGGCGCCACGACGGATGTCTACTCCAACAGTCCGGCCGTTGCCGCAGGTGACGGTGTCATCCTGCGCGGCATCCCCGAGCCGGCCGTGAAGCGGACCGTCGAGGGGGATCTGGGCATGCGCGTCAGCTCACGCTCGGTTCTCGCATCGGGCGGAACGCTGCTCGAGAGGCTGCGCGATACCGCCGGAGTCGCGGCCGGCGAACTCGAGCGACACACCGCCCTCCTGACGGAACAGCCTGGCCGGCTGCCGGCCGATTCCCGGGAAGAGCTCCTCGACAGGCTGCTCGCGACGGCCTGCGTGGCCCTTTCCGTCGGCCGGCATGCCGGCACCATCGAAGAAAGCTGGACTCCCGGCGGCAAGGTGTTTCTCCAGCGCGGTAAGGACCTGCGGCGAATCCGCACCATCATCGGCTCGGGCGGCTACCTGGCCGCCACGCCGGACACCACCCTCTACCGGGACGCCCTCGAAGCCGCCGCGGCTCCGTCAACCGACGGGCGGCTCGCGCTGCTGCCGAGCAGCCCCCGCCTGCTGAGGGATTCCGAAGGACTTCTCCCCTTGCTCGGCAACCTCGCCTCGCCGTATCCTGCACTTGCCTCGCACCTCGCCCGCGCCGGTCTGACGGAACTGGCGCCACGTTCGAACCATCAACAGACTTCCGAAGGAGCCTGAGCCCGCATGAACAGCATCCCCTGGAACGAGTTTCTTTCCATCCGCGACACCATCCTCGACACCTGGCCCACGGGCAAAGGGCTGAGTCTCGACGAGGCACTGGCCTACCAGAAGGCCCTTCCGCCCGCCCGTAACTTCGCGCTCGCAATGAAAAAGGCCGGCGGGGAGGGGCGCACCCTGCTCCAGCCGCGCGCCGGCGTGGCGCTCGTCAACGAGCACATCAAGCTGCTCCAGTATCTCGAGACCGAGGGTGAGGCCGACCTGCTGCCGACCACGATCGATGCCTACACCCGCCAGAACCGGTATCAGGAAGCCGCCAACGGGATCGAGAAGTCCCTCCAGGCCGGCACGTCGCTGCTGAACGGGTTCCCCGCCGTGAACCACGGCGTCGCCGGCTGCCGCCAGGTCGTCGAGGCGCTCAGATCCCCCGTCCAGGTGCGTCACGGAACCCCCGATGCGCGTCTGCTCGCCGAGATCACCCTGGCCGCCGGCTTCACCAGCTTCGAAGGCGGCGGGATTTCCTATAATATTCCCTATGCAAAAAAGGTTCCGCTCCAGAAGAGCATCGCCGACTGGAAATACGTCGACCGGCTGGTCGGCTGGTATGAGGAAAACGGGATCAGCATCAATCGCGAGCCGTTCGGCCCCCTGACGGGAACACTGGTTCCGCCGTTCGTCAGCCACACCGTCGCGATCATCGAGGGTCTGCTGGCGCTCGGCCAGGGCGTGCGGTCGCTGACCCTCGGATACGGTCAGGGCGGCAACTTCATCCAGGATGTCGCGGCGATGATCTCGTTGCGGGAGCTCGCCGACGAGTATTTCCGGAAGGCCGGCTTCGACGGCTACGACCTGACGACCGTTTTCCACCAGTGGATGGGTGGCTTCCCGGAGGACGAGTCGAAGGCCTTTTCGGTCATCTGCTGGGGTTCGACCGTCGCGGCCCTGTCGGGCGCGACGAAAGTGATCGTCAAGACGCCGCACGAGGCGCGGGGGATTCCGACCAAGGAGGCGAACGCGGCCGGCCTGAAGGCGACTCGCCAGGTCGTGAACATGCTCGCCGACCAGCGCGCCGTCATGAGCCCGCGCCTGCAGGAGGAGATCGAGATCATCAAGCGGGAGGTGCACACCGTGATGGAGGCGATCGAAAAGCTCGGCAACGGCGACATCGAGGCCGGCACCGTAGCAGCGTTCGCCGCAGGCGTGCTGGACGTGCCGTTCGCCCCCGCTGTCTGCAACCATGGCAAGATCCTCCCGATCCGCGACAACGAGGGCTGCATCCGTCTCTTCCAGCGCGGGAACGTGCCGATGGCCGATGACGTCTGGGCATTCCACCAGGAACGCCTCCAGCAGCGGGCGACGGCAGAAAAGCGGGCGCCCTGCTTCCAGATGGTCACCGACGACATCTACGCTGTCAGCAAGGGCCGGCTCGTCGGCCGGCCGCGGTGACGGTGCATCCGGCCACATCCGATCTATGAATATATATTGAAATATTTCAAATCAAATCAGCGTCATCTGCGCCATCTGCGGATGGGTTCCTGATGGCCCGGGCCATCTGCCGGTGATGCTTCCAGACAGGAGACCACAACAACGATGAAAATCAAGCGGGCGATGTTCGCCAAGGGTGTTTCGGCGTTTTTCTTCGATGACCAGCGGGCAATCAAGAAGGGCGTGCCGCATGACGGCTTCGTATACAAGGGCGAGCCGGTGACGCCGGGCTTCCGCAGCATCCGCGTCGCAGGCGAGGCCGTCTCGGTTCTTCTCGAGCTCGAGGACGGCCAGATCGCCGTCGGCGACTGCTGCGCGGTCCAGTATTCCGGCGCGGGCGGCCGCGACCCGCTGTTTCTTGCCGAAACCTACCTGCCGTTTCTGGAGAAGAACGTGCGGCCGCTGCTCGAGGGCCTCGAGGTCGGGAAGTTCCGGGACCTGGTCGGCCGGTTCATGACCCTCGAGTTCGAGGGGAAGAGGCTCCACACCGCCCTCCGATACGGGCTTTCCCAGGCGCTGCTCGATGCGCGCGCGAAGGCGACCCACCGGCTGATGGCCGAAGTCGTCTGCGACGAGTATGGCCTGCCCGTCATCGCCGAGCGCGTGCCGGTGTTTGCCCAGACCGGCGACAACCGGTATGAAAATGCCGACAAGATGATCCTCAAGCGCGTCGAGGCCCTGCCCCACGGCCTGATCAACAACATCGACGAAAAGCTCGGCCGCGACGGCTCGAAGCTGCGCGAATACATCCGATGGCTCGTGAAACGCATTCACGCACTCCGGGTCGACCCGACATACGCCCCGGCATTGCATATCGATGTATATGGAACAATCGGCCAGGCGTTCGGCGGCGACCTGACGAAGGTCACGGACTACCTCGCCACGCTCGAGCCGGATGCCGGCGGCCTGCCCCTCTACATCGAGGGCCCCGTCGACGTCGAGCACCGCGAGCGCCAGATCGAGGCTCTCGCCGCGATCTGCACGAAGCTGAAGGCGAAGGGCTCGAAGGTGCGCGTCGTGGCCGACGAATGGTGCAACACCTTCGAGGACGTGCGCGACTTCGCCGATGCCGGGGCCGGTCACATGCTCCAGATCAAGACCCCCGACCTGGGCGGGGTTCAGGATATCGTCGAGAGCGTGCTGTATTGCAAGAAGAAGGGCGTCGAGGCCTATCAGGGCGGCACCTGCAACGAGACGGACGTCTCGGCACGGTGTTGCGTCCACCTGGCCGTTGCCGCCCGTGCGGATAGGATGCTGGCCAAACCCGGCATGGGTTTCGACGAGGGATTCAATATCGTCAACAATGAAATGGAGCGCACCCTCGCGATCCTCCGCAGCCGCAGGTAGAATTCAGGGCAGAGACTCACCACAAAGGCACGAAGACACAAAAGGGAACGCACCACAGAGTCACAGAGACACAGAGACTGCCTCACCACAAAGACACGAAGGCACGAAAAACGATGGAAGACATAATGAAGAACAACAGGCGTTGCTGGTTCCCTTTGGCACCGGGAATCTCTACTCTGTGCCTCTGTGTCTCCGTGGTTCGTGTTCCTGTCGTTTCTTTGTGCCTTCGTGGTGAAACAGACGCCGGTTTTTCTGGCGTTCGGAACAGGAAGGGAATGAAGAAGAGATGAGCAAGGAATTCAGGGTGTTGTCGCCGACGGCGATCCTGGGCTACGGGTTTCCCGAGGCTTCGTTCAAGCGCGGGATGGAGCGCAAGCCCCATCTGATCGGCGTCGACGCCGGTTCCACGGATCCGGGTCCGTATTACCTCGGCGCCGGCAAGTCCTTCACCAACCGCGCGTTCGTGAAGCGCGACCTCACCTACATGATCACCGCTGGCGTCGCCGCGGGAATCCCTGTCGTGATCGGCTCTGCGGGCGGATCGGGGGCGAAGCCGCATCTCGACTGGTGTCACGAGATCATCCGCGAGATCGCGAAGGAGAACGGCCTGACGTTCCGGATGGCCGTCATCCCGGCGGACATCGCAAAGAAGACGGTGCTGGAGGCGCTCGCGAACGGCCGCATCCAGCCGCTCTCGTTCGTTCCCGAGGCGACGGCGAAGGATGTCGAGGAGTCGGTGCACATCGTCGCCCAGATGGGCTGCGAGCCGATCATCAAGGCGCTGGGCATGGGCGCCCAGGTCGTGCTGGCCGGTCGGTGCTACGATCCTGCCTGTTTCGCGGCCGTGCCGATCAGCCAGGGCTATGACAAGGGCCTGGCGATGCACATGGGCAAGATTCTCGAGTGCGGGGCGATTGCCGCGACGCCGGGATCGGGCGCCGACTGCGTGCTCGGCACGCTGACCGCGGATTCTTTCATCCTCGAGACGCTGAGCGACAAACGGGTCTTCACCCCGATGTCCTCCGCCGCCCACACGCTGTATGAAAAGTCGGATCCCTACCACCTGCCCGGCCCGGGAGGCGCGATCAACCTGACCGCCACCTCGTTCACCGAGCTGCCGGGCGGCCGCGTCGAGGTGAAGGGAAGCCGGTATGAGAAGACGGAACGCTACTTCCTCAAGCTCGAGGGGGTCCGCACGATCGGGTATCGCACCGTCAGCATCGCCGGCACCCGTGACCCGATCATGATCTCGAAGATCGATGAGATCCTGCCGCAGGTCGAGGCCCAGGTGCGGAGCATGATGAAAAACCCCTCGCCATCCGACCGGCTGATCTTCCACGTCTACGGCAAGAACGGCGTGATGGGCGTGATGGAGCCGCTGACGGATGCGGTCTCCCACGAGCTGTGCATCATCATCGAGGCCCTGTGCGCAACGCAGGAGGCGGCCGACACGCTCTGCTCGGTCACCCGCTCGACCCTGCTCCACTACGGATACGAGGGGCGCATCGCGACGGCCGGCAACCTCGCCTTCCCCTTCTCGCCATCGGATGTGCCGATGGGGGCGACCTACACCTTTTCGCTGTATCATCTGATGGAAGTCGATGATCCCTGCATGTTCCCAATCAATATCGAAGAGTATATCAACGGGGAGGTGCGGAAATGAGCAAGACGACGAAGAAGCGGGTTCCCGTTGCCGGTCAGCCGGCGAAGCGGCGCATCACCGATGTGGCACGCGTCATCCGGTCGAAGAACTCGGGGCCCTACGAGCTGACCCTGGATATCATCTTCCGCTCCCGCGAGGAGTATGAGCTGTGCCGCACGAAAAACGTCGTGAACCCGGCGCTGATTTCGAAGCTGTACCGCATCCCCGCATCGGATATCCTCGGCATCATCTGGTTCGAGCCCGCCCACGCGGTCAAGATCACCATCAAACGCTGGATCGCCTCGGGCGATCCGGGCGAGACGGACATCTACGGCGCCCAGCAGCATGCGCCGCTTCTGGGGATCGAGTTCGACGCATGAGTGTCCCGTTCACGTTCAATGCCCACACGTTCGATACGCTGATCTATTCGACCTACTATGCACCGCGTGGCCGTCAGCGGCTCTACATGCTTGGGGCCGAACTCGGGCAGCGGTATCTGTTCCCGACGGATCTGCTGGTGGGCATCATCGGCTCCGAGGGCTCGGGGAAGTCGACGCTCATCCGCGGCCTCTTCCCCGGCCTGGAGCTGACGAACGACGACGAGGGCGTCAACCTGCGTCCGACGCCGATCTACGACTTCACCCCCGACAACTTTTTCGCCCCGCACACCTACCATCTCGACATCCGGTATGAGCTGGCATTCCACCAGACGTTCGAGATCGCCGAGGCGATCCGGGAGGCGCTGGCCTACGGCCGTCGGGTCGTGGTCGAGCATTTCGACCTGATCTACGATGCGCTGAACATGAACGCCCACATCATTTTCGGCATCGGCGAGGAAGTGATCATCGCGCGGCCGTCGGTGTTCGGCCCGTTTCCGGCGGCGATCAAGTCGGTGGTCGACCGGACCCTCCGGTTCCGGCTCATGGCGCACACGGCCGAGGACATCACGACCTCGATCATGGAGCGGGACTACAATTACCGGCGGCCGGTCCTCCACTCCGACGTCAAGCACGGGTTCGTGATCAAGTTTCCGGAAAAACCCTCGGTCGACATCCACGAACTCGAGCAGAAGGTGCTCGAGGTGATCGCGAACGACGTGCCGGTTGCGGCGGCGGGGGAGAACCGCATCCGGATCGGCAGGACCGACCTGTTCTGCACCGGCACCCGAACGCACGTCAAATCCACCGGCCTGATCGAGAACTTCCGGCTCGTACAGGAGTACAAGTTCAATCCGCTCAGCAAGGACTGGATGCTGATCGGCATCGTGGGACGGCGGGAGATCGCGGGCATCGAGGAGCTGAGCTACTTTGGCGACGATTCGGCGGGCTTCACCGCGCCGACCCTGCCGCCGGCCCCCAAGGGCCCCGACCACAGCAGCGAGTAGCCCCGGGAACCGCATATAATTCAGGAGATATTATATGAACAAGATGATCGCGAAGGACACACCGATGCGGAAACTGGAGGTGCCGGCCGGCGCCATCCGGGTCGAGGCCTGGCAGGGCCGGGAGCAGTTGGTCGTCTCCCCCGAGGCCTTGCGGATCCTCGCGGCCGAGGCCTTCCACGACGTCTCGTTCCATCTCCGTGCCCGGCATCTGGACATGCTCGCCACGATCCTGGACGATCCGGAGGCGTCGGAGAACGACCGGTATGTCGCGGCCTCGTTGATCCGCAACGCCGTGATCGCCGCGGCCGGCGCGCTTCCCATTTGTCAGGATACCGGCACCGCCACCGTGATCGCGAAACGGGGCGGGAACGTGGTCGTCGACGGGGACGATGCCGAGGCCCTGACGACGGGGATCGCCGAGACCTACCGGCGCGATGCGCTGCGGTATTCCCAGATCGCCCCCCTGTCGATGTTCGACGAGGTGAACACCCGCTCGAACCTTCCGCCTCAGATCGACATCGCCTGGGCCCCCGGCAACGAGTACCAGTTTCTGTTCATGGCCAAGGGGGGCGGCTCGGCCAACAAGACCAGCCTGTTCCAGGAGTCGAAGGCCCTGTTGAACGATGAGCGGCTCGAGGCGTTCCTGCGCGAGAAGATCGAGGCGCTGGGCGTGGCCGCCTGCCCTCCCTACCGTCTGGTGGCCGTGATCGGCGGCACCTCCCCGGAGTTCAACCTCAAGATGCTGAAGCTCGCCTCGGCGGGGGCCCTCGACCAGCTGCCCCCCGCAGGAACCGCCGACGGAACCCCCTACCGAGACCGACAGTGGGAAGAGCGTGTCATGCGGATCGCGCGCAGCTCCGGCCTGGGAGCCCAGTTCGGGGGCCGCTGGCTGGCGCTCGAGGCCCGCGTCATCCGGCTTCCGCGCCACGCGGGCTCGTGTCCCGTCTCGGTCGGGGTGTCATGCAGCGCCGACCGGAACGTGCTGGGACGCATCACCGCCGACGGCGTCTTTCTCGAGGAGTTGGACCACAACCCCGCCCGGCTGCTTCCGAAGATCCAGCGGGTCGCGGCCGCGGCAGCCGTGCCGGTCGACCTGAACCGGCCCATGGCCGAGAACCAGGCCGCCCTCGGGGGGCTGCGCGTCGGCAGCCTGGTGTTGCTCTCGGGTCCCCTCGTCGTGGCGCGAGATATCGCCCACGCCCGCCTCAAGCAGATGCTCGACGACGGGAAGCCCCTTCCCGAAATCTTCTCGAAATATCCGGTCTACTATGCCGGCCCCGCGAAAACACCCGACGGCCATGTGATCGGCAGCTTCGGCCCCACGACGGCTCAGCGAATGGACTCGTACGTCGACGCGTTCATGGCGCGTGGCGCCTCGCTCGTGATGCTGGCGAAGGGCAACCGCTCCCCTGCCGTCACGGCGGCCTGCCGCACCCACGGCGGTTTCTACCTCGGCACGATCGGGGGCGCCGCCGCCCTGATCGCGAAGGAACATATCGTCAGCAGCCGCGTGGCAGCCTTCGAGGATCTCGGCATGGAAGCCATGTTCGAGATCGTGGTTCGGGACATGCCCGCCTTCCTGCTCGTCGACGACAAGGGGGCCTCGTTCTACGACACCCTCCGATGCCGCTAAGCGGCGGGAAAGGAGCATCGGAACCATGCAAGCGCCGGCGTGGCTGAAGGAAGCGATTTTCTACCAGATCATGCCTGACCGGTTCCGGCGCGGCTCCCCTGCGGGAAGCAGCTCGATGGACCTGATGGCCTGGGATGCTGCACCGGGGTCGAGCAGGAACGGAGGCAGGGAGTATTTCGGAGGCAATCTCCGGGGTATCACGGAGCGGCTCGACCATATCCGGGAGCTGGGGGCGAATGCGATCCTGCTGACGCCGGTCAACGCGGCCCCCTCGTATCACCGGTATGACACGACCGACCACCGGCAGCTCGACCCGCTCCTCGGCACCTGGGACGATCTTGCCGAGCTGATCTCGGCCGTTCACGCCCGGGGCATGCGGATCGTCTTCGACACGGCCCTGAACCATGTGTCGCAGCACCATCCCTGGTTCGAGCGTGCCCGCCGGGATCCGGCCGCCCCTGAGCGCTCCTGGTTCACCTTCCACGAGGATGGTTCGTACCGGTGCTGGTGGGGCCATGCGGGCCTGCCCGAGCTCCGGCTCGACGATCCCCGCCTGGTCGAGGAGCTGATCACGGGCGAGGACAGCGTTCTCGCCTTCTGGCTCAAAAAAGGATTTGACGGGGTGCGGCTCGACTGCGCCAACGACCTCAGCCTCCAGACCTGCGCATTGATATCGTATACGATAAAATCGAGATTTCCCGATGCCGCGGTGATCGGCGAAGTGGCGAACTACGCCGTCCCCTGGCTGAAAGGGCTCGACGCAGCACAGAGTTACTTCTTCACGACCTCGCTGAAGGCTCTGCAGCACGGCGGCATCACGGCCGGCCAGTTCCAGGAAAACCTGCGGCTGGCCTACGGCGGCGGCGCACTCCGCCAGTTCCAGATGCTTTCCTCGCATGACATCCCCCGCGCCCACACCGAGTTCGCAAAGGACGAAGCGTTCCATATCGCTGCGAGGCGGCTCCAATTCACGCTTCCGGGCATCCCGATGTTGTATTACGGTGAGGAGTTCGGCCTCGAGGGCGGCCGCGACCCCAAAAACCGGGCGACGATCCCCTGGGAAACCTCCGCTTCCCGCCTGAAAAACCCAATATCCCAGGAGATCCGGCGGCTCGCGGCGCTCCGTTCCGCCTCCCCCGAACTGCAGCATGGCCTCTGGGAGCCCCTCTGCGTCGCCGGGCGGGACGGCCTGGTCGCGTTTTTCCGGGCTCTTCCCGAGGCTCCCGACCGTCTGACAGTCGTCGTCTGGAACCTGCTGGACGAGGCGCGCACCATCACCCTGACGATTCCCTGGGGCTGGCTGTTTTCCGAACTCGTCCTCGAAGAGGTGTCCACCCACAAGCGCGGAGTATCGAATGCCGGCCTCGTCCCCTTCGCCCTCCAACCCCGCGAATGCTCGATCTGGCAGCTCCGGGCCGACCACAAGCGCAACTACACCTTTTTCAAAGACTGGCGCCGCCCCGCCGGCGCCGTCAGGGGATGATATTCACATCGGTATGAATCGTCACGGAACACTGATCGCCGATGACCATGGTTTTGTCGACGGGGTTCACGCACTCGATGCGCAGGGAGACGAGATACTTCTTTTTCATTGTCGTTCCAACCGAGCCGGTTTTTGAAACGTGAATCCCCGACAGTTCGTCCGTTGCAAAGACGTCCAGGCGCACCCGGCCGACATCATGCACGAGAGTTTTCCGATTCGCGATGGTCAGAGTCGAATCGAAGCTTCCTTCGAGACCAAAGGCCCGGTCCGGCAGACTCCGGGTGTCGTAGATCTCGTCCCGTTCCCGGACGACGATGCGTGAGAGGCCGTTGATCGCAAACACCGTATCGGGTTCGAGCAGCACCTCGACCCAGGTGATGAGTCCTGGTGTATATGCATCGATATCCATTTCGGGAACACACATCGGAAACAGCAATAAGCGCCGGGGGGTCGATGACGTGGGAATGACGCCCGCGCGGGACGAGAGGTTCATGCCCGTCGAAGGCTTGACGACAAGGTTCCTCAGGCGGCCAGATTCGTCGAATGTCCGCTTTTCCTTGTAGGAGATGACGACCTGACGGGAACCCGTTTTCGCGATGGTCGTGGGGTAACTCGTCTTTTTCAGGCGCATCGCGATCGCCCGGGTTCCGTTTCGGAGTTCGGTGATCGCCTTCTGCAGCCAGAAGCCCTTGCGGGATTCACTGCGTGCCCGACTCATGATGCGATAGGCAATGCCGAAAACCAGCGCGACCAGCAGGACGGTGACCAACAGTTCGATCAGCGTCAGTCCTACGCGCCTCCGGCGAGGTAGATGCATTCGGTTCACGGCCCGATCCCTCCCGTGAACCGCGAAATGATGATCTGCTCGGCAACGCCGTCTGAAAAGGTCATGTTGCCGGTTCCTCGCACCGTTGCCTCGACTTCGAGGCGGTATCCATCCTGAACCAGGCTCATGCCGTCGAGGGAGCTTTCGAGGCGGATCTCCTTCAGGCTGTATTTCCCCTCGATCGGCCCCACCTCGAGAGAAACGCCGGGTGTATAGAGAGACCAATCGTCCGACGCCGGCCGGGTGAGCCGAAGACGGGGATGGAGATCACTCTCGACGTCGGGATACGGCTTCGTCGCACCGGCCTGGAACGCATCGTATGTTTCCTTCGGCAGGAGACGGAGTTTGAGGATCGCATGCTGGAGGGCGGACTGGGCCAGGAAGTAGGCCTGAAGCTGACCGAGTGTCTTGCGGTTCTGCAACGCGAGATTCGTGTTGGAGCCGATCAGGATGAACATGAACAGCGCGATCGATACGGCAAACAGCAGCACGACCACGATGGCAACTCCCCGGCGTTCGTTCATCGTCAACCATCCAGATGGGATTTGATCCCGACTAGGTGCAGGGTCTTCACATGCGGGTCTTGCAGCGGATCGACCCCCTTCAGGAGAGACCAGCGAATCTCGAGAATGAGCTTTTTCATGACCGTGTGGTTCCCATCGGCATCCTTGGGTGTCAGGTCATTCGGCAGGAAGGACCTGAGCCCTTTTCCGGGCACGTCGACGGCGAGTTCAACGTCATCGAGATCGAGACAAGCGAGGCGAACGCGGTAGATGAAGCCCTTCGCATCGGTGAGCAAACCGTCTCCGCGCCACACACCCGCCGTCGGCGTGTCGATGCCGGATCCGAACATCCGGGGAAGCGCCGACTCGAGGAGGGTGCGAACGGCCGGAACGGCCTTGGGGTCTTCGAATCTCGCAGGATTCCCGGCCCTGATCGCCCGCCAGGGAATCTGGAACATGAGCGTGTCCATGGCAAACTTCGCCTGGGAGATCGCCACGGCTTCGACGTAGAACCGTTCGGTTTCACGAACGGCCGAGTTCATGAGCTGGTAGACCGGGGCCAGCAGCGCAGCGAGAATGAGTACGGCAATCATGATTTCGACGAAGGTGAAACCGGCCTTTCCGTCCCCGAAGGCACGAAAAGGCCGGTCGTACAGTCTCACCGTCGTCATGGCTTTCTACCGCAATAGGCAGCACAGAAGTCACCTGCTGCGATGTAGAACCCCCGTCATCATTTTATTTTGATAGGAATATAAAGGATCTGCACGTTCCCCGAAATATCGGCGGCTTCGATGAACAGAAACGGTTGTTCGGGAAGGGCGATCTCCCCAAGCCGGATTTCGCCGGGATTGACCAGACCGATAGCAGCTGGGGCATCACCGGCACCGTTGCTGATCCCGAATTTGACCGACGTTTCATCGACCTGTTGGTTGTCCCCGAGGAGGGGTTTCAGCGTGAGAATCGCATTCTTCGCGAGGTGTAAAGCTGCACGTTCGGCAGGCAGGATCATGCGTTTGCCCAGTTCGACACCCCCGACGGTGATCGATTCCTCGGCTCCGCCGGCTCCGAACAACGCCCCTCGGCAGATAAGGTCGGCCAGTTTTGGCAACGTCGGCTTATGGGGCGGATTCTCGACCGGGTAGACCGTTCCCGAATCGGCTCCGACAGCGATCTCGAGACCGCAAACCGGAGGGGTGGCATCCGTCACGACGGTTTTCAGGCTTTTGCTCGCATTCACGAAGGTGCCCCGGAAACTGTCGGGGCCGGTCCGGTATTTCATCGGCCGGGCGATCGTGATCGTAACGGCCCCTGCGCGGGTCGGGTCAAGCGGGGTGACCTTCATCTGGTTTTCCAGCAGTTCCTCTGAAGCCGAGGCGAGGGTGCTGCGATTCTTCCGGATATCCTCGAAGAACCAGCGCACGGAAGGTTTTCCCGTCCATTCCGCGTCTTTCAGATCGGTGCCGTTCCAGGCAGCCGGCGGCTTGTCGGCGAAAATTTCGGACGTAGCAGAGAGAAGAACCGGCAGATCCTCGGTCAAGGTGGCCGGGAACGGATTGCCGTCCGGCCCCATGATGTCGGCCGCCACGACCGGGCTAGGCACGAGGGGCTTGTTCGGAATCGAGACCCCCTCGAGCCAGGGAGTCTTCGACGTGTCGATCACGGGGGCGGCCGCCTCAGGAGTTGGCTCCTGGGCCGCCGCACCCGACGGCATCCCCCAAAGGAGGGCGACAAACGCACAGACGAGAGATACGGAACGCATCGTGGGCGTGACTCCTTCCGTCATTCGTTCCGGCCGCCTTCGACGGCCATCTGGGTGTTCACAACGAAGAGCGGCAGCCGGACGACGGTCTTGTTGCCGTCCTTGTCAGCCCCCTCCATCACGAATTGATATTCTGGCTGATCAGCATACTCCGAACGCGGATAGTTGGGAACGCGGAACAGATACCCGCTCTCGGACTTTTCGACTTCGGTTCCATCCTTCGTTTCGATCCGGCAGACGGCTTCGGCCGTAGTCGAGCACTTGTCTCCGTTGTCGGTCGCAAGAGCCGTGACGATGAACGGCACATTGCGGCGCACGAAAACCCCCTTGAGTGTGTCGGTGGTTCCGACATCGGTAAGCCGCGTCTGAACCTGAGGATCAAGCACCTTCATGCCGACCGTCCCCGCCACTTTTGCTTCATCCTTCCCGATCTCGCTGAACAGAGGGCCTTTCACGCCCACAGCCGCGGTCTTTTCGGCAGGCTTCCGGTTCACGGGAAACTCGGAAACTGCGAGCATACTTGTTCCCTTCAAGGCTTCGGAAACAGCCATCTCGGGATCGAAGAGGCCGTTGCCTGCCAGCACCTGCTCGCCAAGCTTCTTCTTGAGCTCGGTCTCGTCGAGCGTCTTCTGCGTTGCGCCGGCGGCTTCCTGGAACACGGCCCACACGTTGGGGCTTGTCACATCATGGCACACGACACCGGTCGTCTGGGTCGAGGTGACACGCTGGCCCGAAGCAGCATCAACACCTTCCCCCGTGGTTGCGTTGCCGGTCTGACCTCCGGCGGCCGCGGATTCGCCGCTCTGGCCGGGGGTTGTTGAGGAAGCGCCACCGCCGCTCTGACTCACCTGGCGGGCGCCACTGTTGCCGACCCGGTATTCCCCCGGCTCGGGAAACTCGCTTTCGCTCGTGGCCTTGTTGTTATTGTCATTGGCGATCGTCTGAACCGAACCATCGGCCTTGACCTGATCCGTCGTCCAGTTGATCGTAGGCGGGCCGGCGAAGGTGGCACCGCTGGCGGCACCCATAGCCTGTGGCGAATCTTCGTAGAGTAGGGTGTGTTCCTGACGCTTGTAGGGCTGATCCTCGAGGACATGGACGACGCCGGAATCCGGATCGCCACCCCGGAAATTCGCAGGAAGCGCATTGTCGAACTGAAGATTCATTTCGGGATTCTGGATTTTCTGAGCCTCAGCAGCCTGGGCAGCTGCATCGGTCGATTCCGCGGCAACGGCCGCACAAGGCAGAAACGATAGCGCACACAATACAGACATCGTCACGATCAGAGTTCGCATGATCTTCTCCTTTTCATTCCCGAGTTTTCTCCCATGTTGGGGAAAAACCCTTCCTCGATGGAGGGAACCACGAGGTACCCTCACCCTAAGGATATGAGCATAAGCTCACTAGGTCAAGATCGATTTTCGCTTCCAGAGATCCTTTTCTGCCGATGAGGGTTCCTCTTTGATGACGAACCAAACATCCCCGGGGTTCATCCTAATTCCGGATACCGGTGCCCCTGGTTCCTTCAGCCGCTTAAAATGCCTCCCCCGACCGTATGCGTCCGATCATCTCCCGGTCTCGTGCCCGTTGCTCGGCGGGTCTTCCCGCCTCCTTTTCCACCATGGTCAGGAGCCTGACAGCTTCCTCCCGGCGCCCCATCGCCGCCAGCGTCACAGCGGCCATTCGAACGAGATGCGACGGAGCCCCCGGCATGTCGGCAGCATGCAGGAATGCCTCCAACGCCTGCTCCAGACGTCGACGGGGGCCGTGTCTGCCATCATGGTTGAAGCAGACCAGGCCGATCTGCTCCCACAGTTCGATGCGGCCGGGAACCCGCTTCACCGCCTGCTCGAGGATTGCGAGGGCTTCGTCGTGCCGGCCCTGATACTCGTCGAGTAGGAAGGCCCGCAGGAGATACGCATCGATGAAGGAGGGATCGAGGGCCGGAATCAGGGCAAGGGCGAAATCCACCCGATGCCAGAGCCCTCGGTGGGAGTCTGCATCCATCTGGATCCAGAGGAGATTTGCCGCCAGCTCGGCAAAGCCCAGTTGGCGCAGGACGAGAGCCAAGCCGGGTGAAACGGCGGGGCCAGCTGGACTGCAGCATCCAGGCTCCGCCGGCCCACGTTCTGCTTCGTGCGGGTCGTGCTTCCCGGAACGGCCCCCACCCTCCCCCGCTTGTTCGTGATCATGTTCCTCGCCGTGGTCGTGAGGCCCATGATGATGGAAGCCAATACCGCTCTCCACATCGGCCTCGTGAGAATGCTCGTGTTCCCGGCCCCCGGGGGCGGAAACCGTATCAGAGGCGGCGGTTTTTCCTCCGTCTGACTCATATGGCTCATGAAGGTCAGCAACAGGTTCGCCGACGTCCCGCTGGGCGGTCAGTATGCCTTCGGCCAGCGTCGGCTGGCGAATCTCGACATGATATTTTGCCGTATACATCTGCTGCGATGACACGACCAGTCCGATGGCGACCAAGAGGAGGATTCCGTGTCTGTTCATCATCACAGGTCCTTTTTCCCCAGAATCCAGGAACCTGCAACGAGGAGAAAGAATAAGTAGCTTGCGACATAGAATCCCGCCGACAAGGCCAGACCCGGCGAAATGGCCAGATCGGTGAGAATCTTGTGTTTGATGTTGAGCAGGCCGAAATTCGGGAGGATCCAGCCAAGCAGGTCTGTAAGCCAGATGAGGAGGGGAATTCCGGCCTCCGCAGCAAGATGCCGCACGTGGTCCATCATGTTTCCGAGGAGGACGCAGAAGACCGAGAGAGAGAAACAGACGATCAGGGAGTCGGAAAGAGAGAACAGAAGAACCATTCCCGACATGATCGCGAACTCGAAAAGCATGAACAGGACGACCCAGTGGAACCCCGTCCAGAGCACGCCGAACTTCAGATACAGCAGACCGGCCAGGAGCCCAAGCATGAGGAAAACATTCACGATGGCCGCCAGAAGAGTGCCGAGGAACTTGCCGGCATACAGTTCCCAGCGCCCCATCGGAAGGGTGAGGATGGTATAGGCGGTTTTATGCAGAATCTCGTCCCGAAGAGTTGTCGAGCCGATGAACAGCGAGATCAGAAAGCCGAACAACGAGATGATCGACAGCCCCACATCCTGGATCATCCGGTATTCCAGTGTCGGTGTCGTGGCAAAGTGGCCGAAGAGGTTGAACAGCCCCAGGGAAATTCCGACAAACACCAGATGCACCGTCAGCATTTTGTGGCGGGCCACATCGAGAAAGGTGTCCCAGGCTATCAGGCGTATTCTCGGAAACATCTCACCCTCTCCTCTCGTTCGCGGCGTCGCCGCGCTCAGAAAGCTCCCGCAGGAACAACTGCTCGAGTGTCAGTGTGACCGGTGCCACCAGCGTGACCATCCCCCCCCCGCGGAGGATGTCCCGAAGCAGATCGTTCACGATGGCAGCCTCACCGGCGAGAAACTCGATCTCACCCCGATCGAGGCGGCGATGCGGAATCGCGGAATGGGCCGCAACGAAAGTCTCGAGCGCCGTTCCCGATTCAGGAAATGAAGCCACGACCCGGGTCTGACTCGTCCGGAGGAGTTCCGCAAGGGAGCCGCCAAGAACCACACGCCCCCGGTTCATCAGGCAGACACGATCGCAGACATCTTCCAGGATGCCTGAAGCATGGGAATTCACAAGGATCGCGATCCCCTCCTGCTTCAGCGAGAGAAGCAGCTCTCGGAGCATCACCTGACCGCAGGGATCGAGTCCGCTGAACGGTTCGTCGAGGAGGATCAACCTCGCCCGCTTCATCAGCAGCCGAGCGATATCGGCGCGCTGACGCATGCCTTTCGAGCATTCGATCAGCAGACGGTCGCGATGCTCCCACAGCTCGACGCGCCGCAACTGCTCCCCGACCAGCTCGCCCGGGACTTTCAGCTCGCTCAGCAGGGCATGGAACCGGATGTATTCATACACGGTCAGGTGGCCCGGATGCTGGATCGATTCGGGAAGGAAACCCACGCCGACACGGGATGATGCCGACGGCACGGGGGCCCCGAACATTCTCGCGACGCCCGAGGTGATGGAGGTCAAGCCAAGCAGCATTTTCATCGTGGTGGTCTTTCCCGCACCGTTGGGCCCGAGCATTCCCATGATTTCCCCTTCGCAAAGGGAAAGAGAGACCCGGTCGACGATCGTTTCCGGTTTCCACCAGCCCACACGTTTCGTGATTTCTTCCGCAGCGACAAGTTCGGTCATGTTCAACCCCTTCCAACCCTGCATGCAATCCGGCAGCTTGTTCCTGCAGGCGGGACGAGCGGTCACCGGAACATCGCTGACCGCCTGTCTCACCTTCAGGATTCGCCGCCAAGACACGCACAGCTATATTATATCAATAAAAATACATCATCCCGGAAAGATTCCCCGGGACGTTCCCGGATCATGGCTTTCCTCCGCTCCCCTGTTGCGCGCGCGCGAGGCAAGCCTCGGCTGCAGCTCCGTTCACCGGGTCGGAAGCCGGCCGGCGGATCTGCCAGCCGGACGAGGCAGCGATCGCATGCTCGATCTCGGCGACGATCTGCGCCCGGAACAACAGGGGCGGGTCCTTCCGGAGAAAGGCCACCGCATCGGGAACGGCCTGCCGGCCGCGCGTGCGAAACGCGGAACCGAGCCGCTCGACAAGCTCCGGCCATCCGCTCTGAGACAGTTCCTGCGAAGGAGCGGCCGGCACCGTGTTTCCAGAGCTTCCCCGTTCGAGAGAAGGCATCTGGGGCGATTCCTCGGGGTGTTGTCCATCCACCGGCACGGCCAACAGCCCAAGAAGGCAGGCTGCGGCGGCCAGGCCCGTGAAGGGAACACCGTTTCGCCAGCGGATTCCCGGCAGCCCCGTGCGGGTGAACATCGCCAGAAGGAAGACGAGGCAGTGTGCGAGACCGATCGTCTGGTTCGGTGGCAGATCGAATCTGTAGGAGATGAGGATGCCGCCGAATGTCACGGAACAGGCAACGACGACAGACAGCGCGAGGACTCCTGCGAGCCGGTGATACAGGATGAGCGCCGTTCCCGGGGCAACGACGAGGTAGCAGAAGATCAGCAACACGCCGGCGATCTTCGAGGCGGCCGCCACGACGGCACCGAGGGCGATGAAGAATGCGAACTCCATCGCCCGCACCCGTATTCCCAACACCTGCGCCGCGTCGGGGTCGAGGAAGGCATAAACGGTCGGCCTGATACTCACGAGAAGCCAGGCGGCACACGGCAGCAACACACCCATGATGAGCCACAGGTCGTGGGGGGAGGCGAATAACAGACTTCCGAACAGCAGGTTCTTCACCTTTTCGAGACCGAAGCCGCTTTTCGCGACGAGCACGACACTGCCGGCCGAGAACGCCACGAACAGCACGCCGAGGAAGGTGTCACGGGGCAGATTCAACCACCGCTCGAACGGCAGACCGAGCAGCAGCACCACCAGCATCGCCGTCAGCAGGGCGCCGACGAAGGTGGGCCAGCCCAGAAGCAGGCCAAGCGCGATGCCACAGGCCGCAGCCTCCGAAAGGGTCACCCCGATGAACACGACGCGTTTGAGGACGACGAACACCCCGAACAGGGCACCTGTGGCTGCGATCAACAGACCGACCGGCAGGGCCGTGCCGTAGATTTCCAAGACGGTTGAGACCATCATCGCAAGGGATTCATGCATGGGCACGCACCTCCGGCTCGTCGAGATGCAGTTCCCTCCAGGGCATGATGCGCGCCTTTCCATGATGGACGCGGCACACCTCGTCGGTCAGATGCCGGATAAGGTCGAGCCCGTGCTGGGCAAACAAAACGGTTTTTCCATCCCTGACCGCCAACTCGTGCAGGAGGTGAATGACTTCGCCTTCGGAATCGGCATCGAGCGAGGCCGTCGGCTCGTCCATCACCAGCACGTCGGCCCCCGTCACCAGGGCCCGGGCGATCAGCACCTTCTGGCGCATTCCACCGGACAGCTCGTGAAAGGCCTTCATCGAGTGCGCGGACAGGTTGAATCGTACCAGCAGATGATCGACGAGTTCGCGGTCGGCTGGTAACGGCCGTCCCCACCAGCCCAGGCGCGGATACAGGCCCATCATGACGATATCCCGCGTGACAACGGGAAACAACAGGTCGATGCTCTGATGCTGGGGAACGAACCCCGCCGGGACGGTGTCGAACGGCGTCTCGATCGTGCCGGCCCGCAGAGGCAGGAGGCCCAGGATGGCGCGCAGAAGCGTGGTCTTGCCCGCGCCATTCGGGCCGACGAAGGGGACGAACGCCCCGCGTGGCACCTCCAGATCGACGCCATCCAGAACCAGCTCCTGGTCATAGCCGACGCAGACATCGCGGCAACGGATGAGAGGAGGCGAAGCACCGGGGACCTCGGCCGTCTTTCCCGTCATCGTGATTCCCCTTTCACCCCGGCCTCACCGGCCATCTTCACGAGGGCGTCGATCCAGTGATCGACGAGGCAGAAGTAGTCTCCCACGCCGGTTGAGCCGCCGACATAGTATGGCACCATGCGATACTTCGCCCCGGTGGCTTCGGCAATGGATTTGACGGTCTGCTCGTCGAAGTAGTTGACCGACAGCATGATCTTGACGCCATCGCGGCGCATCCGCTCTTCGAGTTCCCTGGTGTGCTTCGGGGAAGGCGGAATGCCGGGTTTGGGCTCGATGGTATCGACCTGGACGAGGCCGAAATCGTCGCAGAAGTAGATCCAGTTTTTGTGATAGGTCACGATGGGAAGGCCGCGCAGAGGGAGCATCCTTCCTGTCCAGCCGCCCAGCATCTCGGACAGAGGCTTGCCTTCGAAGGTATTCTGTTTCAGGAAGTCGTGCAGTTTGCCTTCCTGATGAAGCTTCACCAGCGTTTCCCCGCCGAGGACCTCGACCAGTTCGCTTCCATATAGCCTATTATAAAATTCACCTTTGAGCTGAGCGAGGCGGGTCCGGAACTCCTGTGCATGCGCCGGGGCATTTTTCTCGAGGCCGATCTCGATATTCTCGATGACCCGAAGCATGTTGATGGGGCTCACCGTGATGTGCGGGTTTCCATAGATATGGAGTCCCCCTTCGCTTCGCGACAGGACGGTCGGAATATCCTTCATCCGCACCCCCTGCGCGGCCGCCACGTAGCCGACCGCCTCGCTCCGGATGCGGGGGTTGCCCGACTTGTCGACGGCAGTGGGCAGCCACATTTCGAGATCGAGGCCCGTCGCGATGAGCAGATCGGCTTCGCGCAGCATCTGGACGAACGAAGGCTTCGGCCGGATGAAATGGGCATCCTGGTCGCCCTGGACGATATGCGACACGATGACATGTTCCCCGCCCAGCCGGCGTGCGAAATCCGCATAATCGGGAATCGTCGTGACGACGCGTAGCGGCCGCTCCCCGTTTTCCGAGCCATTGGCAGCGCAGAGAGGTGCGCACCGCACCCACAGAGAGACGATGATCATCGCAACTATCATGATATTTTTATTCATATTTCACCTGTTTCAGTAACGATCATGCAGATGAGGGCCGCCGGCCCAGATGCACTGCAGCGTAATGCGCCGGTCGTCCGGCTCCATGTTGTGACCCTTGCGATAATCGAATTCGAGTCTGTAATGCACCCAGGGACTCTGGCTCCACGTCCAGTAGGGACTGACCTGGAACTCGCAGGGATCATGCCCCGACACCATGTGCAGGGCATTCGGATACAGCTCCGTCGGCGTGAGGGCGGCGGCATACGGCTTCGAGTCGGGCCGGTAGTAGTCGAGGCGGATACCGGACTCGAGAATCCGGTTCAGCTTCCAGTGGAGGTTGGTGTATGCCCCCCAGGCGTGAGCCGTATCGCGATCTCCCGCCGTTGTAATGATATCGCGGGCAAGATAATACCCCTCGGTGCGCCAGCAGAAGTTGCGATACCGCATCCGGTCCGTGGGTTCCCACAGGCGTGTCAGGTCGAATCCCAGGGCGTAGGTCGGCCGCGACTCGTCATGGATGGAGATCGCCGGCGCCGCGCCCACGTTCCAGCGGTCGTTGGTGCCCGCCAGGCCGGTGACGCCCCATTCGAGATAGGTCGAGGCATCCAGATCCTTGAACTGCTTGTAGTGAGCCAGGAGGCAGGGAACACCCCGGGTGTTCTCGGCGAACAGCGCATCATTGTTCGCATGGGTGAGCTGCAAGGTGAACTCGCGTCCCATTCCCTTCTCTGCCGGCAACTGCCAGTCGAACGAAACGCCGATCTGCTCCAGCGGGCCGCCGAAAAGACGCCGAAGAGCGAGCGGGAAATCCACCTGGTCGAGAGCGTGTTGATGCCACCGGCCCACGACACCGAACTGTTGATGGAACTTGCCCAGCGTCAGATTGAGATCTTTCGAGAAACCAACGCGAGAGATGTAGGCTTCGCAGATTTCCGTTCCTTCCTCCTGGATGGGGAACGAAGCTTTGAACCGGGTATCCGGATCGAGATAGCATTCTCCGTGAATGCCGAGCGAGCGGAACGTGCCGCGCGCCTGTTCGCGCACGTCTTCTTGCGAGCGGAACTGGGCGATGACGTCACCGGTCATGCTGATCTCGGGATTCAGCGCCTGCTGCCCCAGCTCGCCGGCCTTGAACGTGACAGTCTGCGCAGACGGCGTGGCCACCGTCACCGGTTCCAGGCCAGCCGCGCCAAGGGCGCCGGCGGCCGCGATCCGGAGCCGCTCCCGCTCATCGACGGGCGATAATGCGGCTTGCGCTGGTTGCAGCATCGGCGCGGCAGGTTCGCAGGTGCCGGAGCCAAGCCTGTTCACCTGTTCCTCGAGGCGGGCGATGGTCGTTTCGTATTTTTCACGCATTGCCGACATCTCTGACCGCAAGCAGGCTATTTCGTCACGCAGCGTCGCAATGTCGGCGTTCGAGGCGGCTTCCGCCGCGAATGCGCCAGGTCGGCAGGGCGCAAAAGCAAAAAAGAGCAAACAAAAAACAACAGTTATATATTTCACACTATTCTCCCGTCATGGGCTGAATCGCCGGCAGGATGCCGGCGGTCTGCGGTGGTTCCGAAACCGGGGGATCAGCTCACGACGGGAGGGCCACGCGGCAGACATGGCCGAAGGGCGCCCTGAAGATGGTGAAACGCAGGAGCGCCCGCAGGGCGACGGGCAAAGCTGATGGGCACCAGCGGTTCCCCCGCCGGCGAAACATCGCTCGAACGCACCAGTTCTGACAACGAACAGAGAAGACAGTGTTCGGACGGACAGGGAACGATGTTCCCAGACATGGCCCAGCGGAAAAGCCCACTTGATTGGGCGGGGGCTGCCGTGATGCCACGATATCGGGACGGAAACGCATCGTGTTCGTCTCGTCCCCCTTCAGGGGATACCATGTGCAGATGCGGGAAGTTGGAGCTGGAATGTTCGCAACGATCATGATGGTGTTCCTGCCGCTCGCTGTGGACGAAATGCAACAACCCAGCAGCCAGGAACCCGACCTGAAGAGTCAGGCAGAGAACCGCTACCGTTTTCCACCATCTAAATTTCATGGGTATTACCATTGACTCACGACGCCGGAAGCGACCCCACAACCCGTTGTTTTGAGCATTTGTCCACTTCGCAAATTATACCGCCGTCAAACAAGTCGGTCAAATCGAAACCGTTCCTCGGAAGGGTCCTGGTTGAAGTGAGCAGCAGCTTCACCATTCAGAAAAGCCGCACGCAGCGCACCGGCTCGAGGCGGCTTGCAGGTGTCAGATGTCCGAGGGATTTTCCTTCGCCGGAATTTCGTGTAAGGTGATCGGCACTCTCGTCCTGTCGCATCCATGGAGGTAGCCGCATGAACATCCATCTTGTCGCCGTCATTCAGGGAATCGTCGAAGGGCTGACCGAGTTTTTGCCGGTCAGTTCGACCGGACATCTCATTCTCTCGGGGCATCTGCTGGGCTTCACGGGCGAGAAGGCCGACACCTTCGAGGTGTTCATCCAGCTCGGCGCGATCCTCGCCGTGGCGATTCTCTACCGGGCACGCATTCTCGACATGCTGCGGCGCTGGCGCGACCTGCCGTGGAAAAGCCAGCGGCTGACCCTGTGGCACATCGCGCTGGCGATGGTTCCCGCCGTCGTTCTCGGACTTCTCTTTCACAAGAAGATCAAGCTGTATCTCTTCTCGCCGAAAACCGTGCTGCTCGGACTCGTCGTCGGCGGCGTGTATCTGATTCTCGCCGAGAGGTATCAGCCCAAGGTTCGGGCCACGACGGTCGACGAGATGACCTGGAAGCAGGCGCTGGGAATCGGCGTCTGCCAGTGCCTTGCCCTGTGGCCGGGCTTTTCCAGAGCCGGCGCGACGATCGCCGGCGGCCTGTTGTTCGGCGTGGCACATGTGCCGGCAGCGGAATTTTCGTTCCTGCTCGCCATTCCGATGATGGTCGCCGCCACGGGCAAAGATCTCTGGTCGAGCCGGGAGCTGCTGTCGATGAGCGACGCCGGCGTCTTCGCGATCGGTTTCTTCGTCTCGTTCGTGGTGGCCTGGCTCGCCGTGGTCGGTTTCATGCGTTTCCTGAACACCACCCGTCTGACGCCGTTCGCCTGGTATCGCTTCGTGCTGGCCGCCGCGTTCGGGATCTATCTGCTGTCCTGACACACTGTGTCTGCTGAGCGGCACCATCGGCGCAACCACACGACCGCCCGTCACCACTGAAACGTATCCCCGGCCTTGCCGGGAACGACCGTGACGCCGGAGGCCGCGCCCAGAGCCGCGACGGCGCCGTCCCCCGTGCAATGCGTGGGAATCAGCTGCCCCGGCCGGAATTCGCGCAGTTCTCCGATCGTCCGTTCGAGTCTGTCGGCATCTGCGTTCAGCAGGTGAAAACCGCCGATAACGGCGAGGATGGGCTCGTCTCCCGCCAGCTCGCGCACGCGGGTGAGGGTGTTGATCAGGCCGGAATGGCAGCAGCCGGTCACGACGACGATGCCCTCGCGGGTACGGGCCCAGAATGCCTGGTCGTCTTCGATGGCATCGGGCTGCACACCCTGCGGATCGAGGAAGAAGGGACCTCCGGTGGTTTCAAAGGCTGTCCGTCTTGGAACCGGCCCCGTCAGTCCGACATCCGAAGACCACAAGACCGGCCTGGCCTCGTAAGCCAGCTGTTTTCCAGGCAATCGTCCGACAGCCCTTCGGGCGGGTTCAGGCATGCCGACATCTTTCGCCGTAGCGTTTTTGATGCTGTAGCGGAGCCTGGCCACCGAAGGATGGCAATGAAGCCGCGCCCCGGGTGCCTGCTCCAAGGCGAGCGGCAATCCGCCCGTGTGGTCGTAGTGGCCATGGCTCAAGGCCACCATGTCGGCCGTGGAAAGGTCGATGCCGAGTGTCCGGGCATTGGCCTCCAGTGCCGGCCCCTGGCCGGTGTCGAACAGCAGCTTCGCATTCCCGAACTCGATCCAGAACGCCAGGCCGTGTTCGGCCGTCAGCTTCTGGGGGGCCTTGTCATCGACGAGAATCGTGATCTTCAGATATGGCAGCATATTCATCGCACCCCGACAATCGTGTCCTGGATGCTGGTCCGGTGGAGGCCGACCTTGAACCCGTCGGCAAGCAGCCACTCCCGCATCTCCATCAGACTGCCGGAACCCACGTCATGACGGCGCCCTTCACTTTGCAGAATCCGGTCCATCACTTCCAGGCCGTAAGTGCTGAAATCACTTACGACGATACGCCCTGCGGATGACACAACCCTGGTCATCTCTTCATACACGGCCCGGGGCCGGGCGAGGTGATGAAGGACATTCACGGTGATCACCAGGTCGAACGATGCCGCTGCATACGGCAGTTGCTCGGCATTGGCGATTTCGAGCCTCGCCCGTTCGGCACAGCCGTCATGGCGCAGGTTCAGCAAAGCCATGCGCTGAACCTCGGCAGAGAGATCGACGGAGGTCAGCCGGGCTCCCGCCCGGGCCAGGGCAACCGTCATGTAGCCTTTGCCGGTGCCGATCTCGAGGACCGGTCCCGTCACGGGGCGGACGATGCCGAGAATGAACTCCCGCTCCCGTTCGATGTCATAGCCGAAGCTTCGGTAGAGTTCCCGTCGGGTCTCATACCGCCGCCGGTTCTCGATCACTTCTTCGTCAAGTCTGTCCATATCCATTTGTTTCCCCATTCCCGCCGATGATCACGCCTGCGGAACCGGAACGACGAGGGCTTCGAGACAGGGCTTCAACATCGGTGTCCCTCCGCCTTCCGAGACGATTCTCAGAGCGCGTTCGCCATCGAGCACCCGCGACCCCGCCAGGTGCGTCAGGCCCGTTCCCCGGAAAACATCCGGGAACAAAGGCACCGAGGGGCCGAGCAGCACGGCGGCCCGCACCGAGCCCAGCGCGGCAAGATACTCCTCGAGGCCGCCGGTTACCAGCGTCGTCGCCGTGATGATCGCCACGGTACACTGTTTCAGCGCCGCCAGACCCTGTTCACGATCCAGCTCTCCCTCCAATGGGTTCGCTTCGACAATACTCAACCGACAGCCCGTTCGACGGATCCCGGGAATCAGCGGGGCGAAGTGCCCAACCATGACCAGATGGTCGCCAGGTCCCAGATTCAGGATGGGAAGGAGCTCTCCGCCAAGCGAGGGTGCCTGGGTCAAGGCCATGCCGAGGGCGTTCGCCGTCGCCACCCCCAGCATGCGCTTCAGGGCGGAATCCGGATGAGTGATTCCCTCGAGCAGGTCGGTTGCCGGCCATCCGGAGAGCGTTCCGGCCGCGGAGAACTGCTGGCAACAGCGGTTTCCCCCTTTGGGTGTCCAGCACAATCCGGTCTCACCGCTCGACAGGCGCACCGCCGAATATCCCAACCCCATGCGGACATCCCCGATGGTTTTCGTGCAGGCAACCTGCTTCAGTGCATCCTTGAGTCTTGATGATATTGTATTCATCGTTATTTCACTCACACAGGCGTTATCAGGCCAACTCCTCGGCTCCCGAATAGAGATGTTCGATGTGCAGGACGGCGACCGCCACGCGGGCATACCGGGCATCGACCCATGTCAGCATGTCATCATATATTTTGCCAGATGTAACGTATTCGATCGTGCCTTTGGCCTGATACGCCGTATGATCTTTCGCCATGAAGAGGAGCGCCCCCCTGCTGCCGTTTTTGATGTTGCCCCGGGTCTTGTGGAATTTGTTGTCGGCAATGGCGATGCGGCCATCCGAAAGGAGTTTCACGGACATGACGTAGACCGCATTCGGCGTGCCATTGGAATCGACGGTCGCCAGCACGAGCGGGCCGTCTCGCTTTTCCCATGCGGTTTTCAGGGTTTCTGATTTCACGGTCATTCTCTGATTCCTTTCATCCGGTGATTGCATTGTCGCTTCCAAAGAGGGCGAGACATCAGACGCTCTCCCCGGTCGCACAGGCGCCGCTCCGGCTCAGGCAGGCCCTCAGCCAATGGCGATGCTGATACAGGTGAAACGCCATCACGATGAGAAACGTAATGGAAAGCCAGAAGTGGATGTCGCCCCATGTGTGCCGATCCATTCCCCAGAGCAGTTTCGGGCCGGAACCGTCGTCGAGGCCGATATTATGGCCATGGCCGAATCCATGGCCGAATCCATGACCGAACCCCTGGCCCAGGCCGTGGCCCGGCCCCGGGCCGTGACCACCGTGCCCGGAGCCGGGTGGAAGATGCCATTTGATGATACCACCGGTGATGGTCACCAAAATCAGCACCAAAAAGCCGAGAAGATCGACGACGACGATTCCGCTCGACATGTCACGCTTCTTTCCGGCCCGCGAGGGCATCGCCCATCCGGCTCATCAGCGGCTGTATCGCCTCGGAAAAGGCCTGGGCGGCGGGACGTTTCGCATACTTCTGCACATACGGAACGCCGCCATCGCCAGCCCCCATCAGCTCGGGATCGATCGGGATCCGGCCGAGGAACGGAACGCCCATGTCGGCCGCCATTGCCTCTCCGCCGCCTTTGCTGAAGATCGCGGTCGTTTCTTTGCAATGCGGGCAGACGAAGCCGGACATGTTCTCGATCACGCCCAGCACGGGCAGGTCGAGGCGGTGGCAAAAGCTGATCGAGCGCCGCACATCTGCGGTGGCAACCTGCTGTGGGGTCGTGACGATGATCGCTCCATCGGCCTTTCCGACGGTCTGCACGATGCTGAGCGGCTCATCTCCGGTGCCGGGCGGGCAGTCGACGACGAGCGCGTCGAGCGGGCCCCAGTCGACGTCTGCCACCAGTTGCTCGATGACGCCGGCCTTCATCGGGCCGCGCCAGATGACGGCATCATCGTTTCCCTGCAAGAGAAAGGCAACCGACATGACCTTGACGGACGATGTCAGCTCGACCGGCTTGATCAGCCCATCTCCCGCCGATTCGGCACGGGCGTCAGCAAGGCCGAGCATCGTCGGAATCGACGGACCGTGCAAGTCGATGTCGAGCAGACCGGCGTGGTAGCCGTTCATGCCCAGTGAGATCGCGAAATTTGCGGCGACGGTGCTCTTGCCCACCCCGCCCTTTCCGGAGAGCACGAAGAACACGTGCTTGATCCGGCACAGGTTTCCCTGGAGCCGCTGCCGCCGAAGGAAATCCTCGGCCGACTCTTCCGGTTGCCGTGTTTTCGAAGAACACGAGGTGTCGGAGCAATTGCTACAGTTCGAAGATGTCATTTCTGAATGTTCCTCATGACGCGTGGTCACCGCTCTGTCTTGCGCGAGGCAGGGCCATGGGCATGGCCGTGCTGGTAGGTGTGGCCGTGGGCATGTCCGTGGCCGTGCGCGTCGGTGCAGACATGATCGGGGCCGTGGCTGCACGTGTTGTCGCCGCCGACGAGAGTGCCGGCGAGATACTGGCGCACGATTTCGGCCGGAGGCAGGCTGGGAGCGCCCATCACGACTTTCATACCGCCCTCTTCGAGCAGCTGGCGGGCGCGCATGCCCATGCCGCCGACGATCGCGACGGTCGCTTTGTTCGAAACCAGCCAGCGCGGCAGTACGCCGGGCTCGTGGGGTGGCGGCTGGAGTCGGGCTTCCTTCGACACGGCGCGGGTGGCGTCGTCGACGTCGAAAAACGCGAACTCTTCACAATGGCCAAAATGTTCGGACAACACGCCTTCGGCAACGGGAATGGCGATTTTCATGATATATCTCCTTATATTTATACGTTCGCCTTGAAGCGGGCCTGCTGTTCCTCACCGGAACACTGCCGTTTCACTTCATCGAGAGCGGAAAAGAGGTCTTGATGCAGGTCGTCGTAGGCCTCGCAACCGACCGAGAGCCGGACCAGGCCGTCGGTGATGCCGGCAGAAAGCCGGGTTTCACGCGGCACCGAGGCGTGCGTCATGCAGGCGGGGTGCTGGATGAGCGTTTCGATGCCGCCGAGCGAGACGGCCAGCGTCGAGAGGGAGACGCTGTTCATCAGGATGCGGCCGGCTTCGACGCCGCCGGCCAGCTCGAACGAGATCATCGAGCCCGGCCCCTTCATCTGTTTCGCCGCCAGATCATGCTGCGGATGGGACTTCAGGCCGGGATACGCGACGGAAGCGATCAGCGGGTGACGCGACAATTCATCGGCCAAGCGCTGCGCGTTCTCCTGGGCGATCCGCATGCGCATCGGCAGGGTCTTCACGCCTCGCAGGACGAGCCAAGCCTGGTGCGGGTCGATGGTACCGCCCATCTGCACGAGAACACTCTTCAGGCGGGCCGCGAGTTCGGGGCTGCGGGTAATCAGGATGCCTGCCACGACATCGCTGTGGCCGTTGATGAACTTCGTCATGCTATGCAGCACGATATCGGCGCCCAGGTCGAGCGGCCGCTGGAGCATCGGACTGCAGAACGTGTTGTCGACGACGACCACGGCGCCGGCTGCATGGGCAATCTTCGCGGCCTCGGCAATGTCGGTGACGGAAAGCGTCGGATTGGCGGGCGTTTCCAGATACACGAGCTTCGTGTTCGGGCGCATCGCCGCCTTGAGCTGGTCGAGCTTCGACGTGTCGACATACGTGGTTTCGATGCCGAACCGGGTAAGCTCGCGTTCGGCAAGGGTCCGCGACGGTCCGTACACGGAGTCGGTCGAGACCATGTGGCAGCCGTTTCCCAGGAGCGCCAGGTAGGCGGTGCTGACGGCCGCCATGCCGGAAGCCGTGGCGAGGCCGATGCCGCCGCCCTCGAGTTCGGCGATGCAGGCTTCGAGGGCCGCCGTCGTCGGGTTGCCGAGCCGCGTGTATTTGTATCCGTCGCTCTGGCCCGAAAAGCGCGCGGCGCCGACCTCAGCGCTCTCGAATGCGAACGTGGAGGACTGATAGATCGGCACGCTGACGCCGCCGAACAGCTCGTCGGGATGCTGGCCTGCATGGATACAGGCGGTATCGAACATCTGCGGGTGAGAGGATTTCTTTTCTTCTCCTTGATATACATTATTTACTATTTTTTGACGAAAGACCGGTTTCCATCGCCATGCGGGCCAGGGCCTGGCTCCAAGGCGAGGGCGGCAGTGAGGGCACCGGAACGCCGCGCCGGATCGCCGTGGGAACGGCGGGGTCATAGGGCAACCGGCCGACGATCGGCAGATCGCGGGCGCGCGCCCACTCCTCGATCTGCTGTGCCATCCCCGTATGCAGGTCATACTTGTTGACGGCCAGCCACACCGGACGCCGGAAGTGCCGGCACAGGTCGAGCACCCGCTCGGCATCGGATCGTCCCGACGGGGTCGGCTCGGTGACGATCAGCACCTTGTGGGCCCCGGTCAGGGTGGCGATGACGGGACAGCCCGAGCCGGGCGGACCGTCGGTCAGCAGAAGCGGTATGCCGTGTGCCTCGGCATACTCGCGCGCTTTCTTGCGCAGCAAGGCCACGAGTTTGCCCGAGTTTTCGCCGCCCGGTTCGAGCCGGGCATGGAACAGACGGCCCCACGGAGTATCGCTCTCGCGCCAGGTGCCACCCACGGTCTTTTTCATGACGATGGCATCGGCCGGGCAGATGCGCTTGCACAGGCCACACCCCTCGCATGCATCGGCATCGATCGTCATGATGACGCCCCGGTCGGGCCGCATGGCGGCCGGATGCACGGCGTCGAAGCGGCACTCGTCGGCGCATTTTCCGCATGCGCGGCACAACGACGGCTTGATGACGGCTTTCCGCCGACCTTCAAACCGTTGTTCGGTCGCCTGGCGCGCCTGGAGAACGAGTTCGAGATTGGCGCCGTCGACGTCGGTATCGGTGAGGACGGACGTGCCGCACCAGGCCGCGAGCGCTGCCGTGACGCTGGTCTTGCCTGTTCCGCCTTTTCCGCTGATGATCACCCATTCGGTCAGCATTGTACCTCCAGGTGGCGACGCAGGTCGTCGTACTGCTTCGCCCATTCTGCGCCGCCCTCGATCATCGGCCGGCCCTCGGCGTATGCCGCAGCCACCGCGCGATCTTCGGGGAACCGGGCGATGACGGGAACGGCGCGGGCGCGGCAGAGGTCGTCGATCGCCGCGTCGTCTCCGATCGAGCGGTTGACGATCACCTCGACCGGCAGCTTCATGCGGCGCACGGCCGCCATCGCCAGTTCGAGGTCGTGCAGGCCGAACGGCGTCGGTTCGGTCACCAGCACCAGCCGGTTCGCGCCGCGCACGGCCGCCATCATGGGGCACGACGTTCCGGGCGGGGAATCGACGATGGTCAGGTCGTAGCCGGGGGCCGACTCGCGCGCGCGCCGGTGCAGTTCGCGGATCAGGGTCGGGCTGAGCACCTGGCCGACGTGCAGCCGGCCCTGCCAGGCCTCGAAGCCATCGCCTCGCCAGTGCATGATGCGGCCGATCTCCTGCGAACCGTTCTCGATCGCCTGCACCGGGCACAACACGCGGCAACCTTCACAGCCATGGCACATGTCCGGAAACACCATCACGCGGTCGCCGAGGACGGCCAAAGCCTGGTAGTTGCAGAACGAGGCACACTCGCCGCACAGGGTACAGCGGGCCGGGTCGATGCGCGGCAGCATCGCCTCGACCGGAAACGTCTCGGGCTCGCCGAGACCGAGAAAATGATGGGCGTTCGGCCCCTCGACATCGGCATCGACAAGCTGGACGCGGCGGCCGGCCCGGAGGGCGGCCCTGGCAAGGCTGACCGCCACGCTCGTCTTTCCCGTGCCACCCTTCCCGCTCGCGACGGCGATCCAGGGGGCCGGACGGCCGAAGCCCCCGGTCTCCCCGGAAGTCGTATCGTTCGTGCTATTCATCAGGCATGTTTGGCGGCGCCGGGTTGGCCGATCACCGGAAGCTCGTTCCGGCGCCAGGCGGCGAACACGTCATGAACGGTCCCGCCGGTTGCGGCATACACGGGCACGCCGGCCGTCTGGAACACCTGGAACGCCTTCGGGCCACAATCTCCCGAAATGACGGCTTTCGCACCGGCCTTAAGGAGGGCCTGAGCCGTCTGGATGCCGGCTCCGTGCGTCGCCTGGGTGGCGGCGGTTTCGAGAATCGAGGTCTTTTCGGAATCGCTCTCGATCAGGATGAACTTCTCGGCCCGGCCGAGGCGAGGGTCCATGGCGGCATCCATCGTGTCGCCACGGGCGGAAATAGCGATCAACATGGTTTTTCCCCTTCCGTCGTCTGACTGCACGACTCCGGCGATCCCTCGCACGAGCCGTCGCAGGTGTGGATGTATTGTTCGAGACCGCCACTCTCGACGAGACGGTCGAACTCCTCGTCCGAGTCGACGATCCCGGCGCGTTTGAAAAGATGCCGGAGAACGGCATTCTGGAGTGCAAGCTGGAGCCCCTTCACCGCGAGAACGGAGCAGTGCTCCTTGCCCGGGGGCAAGCCGTCGAGCGCATCGATGATCGCGGCGTCAGTCAGCATGGCAGCGTCTTCGATCTCCTTGCCGCAAGCCAGTTCGGCCGTGATGCTCGATGTGGCGATCGCGGCCGGGCAGCCCTTGACGAGATACCCGATCGCGGCGATTTTCTGCTGGTCGTCGCTAAGACGCACCGTCACTTCGAGGAAATCGCCGCAATCAGGGTCGCCGAGCCGGCCAATGCCGTCATAAGAATCGAGCCGGCCGACATGACGCGGGGCATAAAAATGGTCGAGAACCTTCTGCGAGTATCTCAACATGGATATTTCGATCGGATCACTTCGTTTCCGGATCCTGCTTCGGCTGCTCCACCGGGAGGTTCTGGTGGCGCAGTGTGGTCCTCAGCGCTTCGATCTGGCCTGACACGGCCTCGAGCTGACGCTGGAGGATATCGAGCCGTGCCTCGATCGGAGCATCCGGTTGCGCCTGTTCGGAACCTCCCGCTGCGGCGATCTGGGCAGCCATACCCCGGAAGCCCCGCCCGCGCCCCTGGCCCCGTCCGCGGCCAAAGCCGCCGCCGCACGGGCCCATCCCACGACTACGCCCCTGGGAGCCGCGTCCTGCGTTCCCACCGCAAGGCCCCATTCCCCGACCGGTCATGGGTCCAGCTCCATTCGGTCCAGTTCCATCACCATATGGCATATATAGCCTCCTATAAATGAATTTTGCCAACAGGCAGGTTTGAAACCCGCCCCTCCACCGGTGCAGGATGCGTCTTTTCGGGCACCAGGCCGGCGGGGGGGGCGGAAGAACGTTCCACGGGCCTCGGCCTTCACCTCGCCCTCGGCCGATACGGTTGCAACGAGCCGGTAGACCTGGTTCCCAACCGAAGTTTCGAGCGATGCGCGTACCTGCGTCTCTCGCCCGACCGGCAACGGTCGCCGGAATCTGATCTGGATTTCGGCCGTCAACCCCATCACGCCGCGGCCGAACAGGCAGTGGGTCATGGCCGCGTCGAGCAGGGCCGCGATGGCGCCACCATGCACGATATGGCGATATCCCTCGGGGGAAAGCCCCCCGGGCAGGATGCCGTATAACTCCCCTCCCTCGTCGATCCGCCAGAGGGCCGGGTCGAACCAGGGCTCGGCAAAGGGTTTTCCGAGCGAGCCGCTTGCCTCTGCGGCGAGGCATCGCGCCCGAGCCACCTCGAATGTCTCGGTCGCACTTCTTCCCGGTTCGCTCATCACTGGGCCTTCGGCAGATTCGAGATCGCCGCTCCGGCAGCAACCAGGCCGCCCTCGACCACCCTGCAGAAGAGGCCCAGCGTCGGCAGCAACCGGAAGCCGTGGAACGAGTAGTGGTGTGGCAGGACTTCCTTCCCGATCTGCACGACCTCGAGCACTGCCGTATCGCCGATGCGCAGACGGTCGCCTGACGTCCGACGGCTCAGGTCGATGCCGCGGGTCAGGATGTTCTCGGCGAAGTCGCCGGGGCCGGCCAGAAAGCCGTGAACCGCGTTGAACGCCTCGACATGCTCGACCTGGAGCAAGCTCACCTGCCGCCCTGTGCCGGCATGACCATCGTTTTCGATGCCGAGCCCCGTAACGAAACGGGCTTCAGGAACCGGCGCCTTCGCCGTGCCCACTTTCTCGGAAAGACAGACCGAGACGATCAGCCCGTTGTCAGAACAGTGCCCGGGTGAAAGGGGGATGACATTATCAGCGTTCTTCGTCATAGCCGTTGCGTTCAACAATGTTGTTGATCAAGACAAAGGATATGAGCATAAGCTCATAATGTCAAGAACAAATTCGATTCCCCCTTGCATCGGCATCGCAAACGTCGAGGGGCGGCCTGGTCCTTCATCACGAATTCCAGCGTTCGCTCGCAGAGAATTGGAAACGCGCCGGTCTGGCAGACACGACCGTCGTCTGCTGTTCCGCCTCGGGAGCCCTCACGATACCGGAGCGGTTCGCCCGGCTCGTGGAGGAACTCGCCCCCCTCGCAATCGCCCGTCTGAACCTTTCGGAAAACGAGGCACGCCGACGACTTCACCCCTTCCGTGAGCGACTGGCATCCGAAACGGCTTCCCTGCGGCTCGAGGCAGCCGGAGTATCGGGAACACCGGTTCTCGCCGCCGAGATGCAGCACGAGTTCTGTGCCTGGGCCGGCCTCGATCCCGTTGCCACGTGGCAACCCCTCGAAGGCCTGACGCCAGACGACTTATCGGCTATGCGCGAATGCTGCAGGGGGCACACCGCTTCCGTCTGTATCGGCAATCTGCAGTGGGGTGCCCGTTTCCTGGAGAATCTGAGCAGCGCCCTCGCGCTGAAGCCGGTCATGCTGAGCAATTTTCCGCGCACGGCCGACGAGGAGGGATATTTCGAGCTGCTTCGACGGAATTTCGAAGGCGTGAAAAAAGCCGATACCCTCTCCACGCAGGAGGGCAGCCGCTGATGCTCCGCCTCGACGGGATCTCGCTGGCCCGCAGCGGCAGGACGATTTTCGGCGGTATTTCCGCGGAGATTCCGGAAGGCGCGTTCATCGGCCTGCTCGGCCCGAACGGTGCCGGGAAAACGAGACTGCTGAGGCTCATCGCCGGGCTCGAGTCGCCCACCACGGGCCGCCTCGCGTGGCGGGGCCGGCCAGGAAGCCCCTGGCGACGCTGGTGGAAGCCGCTCTGGGGCGCCCGCATCGGGTTCGTCCCCCAGCTTCCGCCGGCGGTCGTGTTCCCCCTCTCGGTCAACGACATATTCGACTCACTATCTATAGACCCGGGAAGAGGGCTGGAATGGCTGGAACGGCTCGGTCTTCCCGATGTCGGCCAACGCTGTTTTCACACGCTTTCGGGCGGTGAAAAGCGGCGGGTTCTGCTCGCTCTCACCCTGACCCAGAGCCCCGAACTGCTCCTCCTCGACGAGGCTGACAGCTTCCTCGACCGCGAGGGACGCGCCCTGGCCGGCCGCATCGTCGCGGAGTGGTGGAAAGTGGGAGGGGGTTCCCGAACCGTGCTGACCGCCAGCCATCATCCCGAGGAGTTCCCCGACGGTCTCACCCACCTCTGGCACCTCGGCGGCGGGACACTGAGACCGGTCCAGGCGGACCAACCATGCTGACCCTCTGGTTCACCGCGGCGGTCGGGGGCGGGTTGGGCTGCGGCCTCGCCGGTTTCCTGCTCGGGGCCCTGCGCATGCCCTTTCTCGGCGTCACCCTCGCCCATGCGGCTCTCGCAGGCGCCGTCTGGGGAACCCGATTCGGCTGGTCGCCGGTCTGGAGCGCGGCTGCAGCGGCGATCGCGTCTGCCGTGGTCCTGGGCCCGCTCGCCGACTGGCTCGAGGCCGAGGATCAACAGCTCGCGACGATGCTGTTCACGGTCTCGCTCGGCGTCGCGTTCCTCGGCCTGGCCCGCACCGAGGGAGCGCCGGCCGAAGCATTCGCCCTGCTCTGGGGCAGCCTCCTGCTCGTCTCGTGGACCGAAACCGCCCTGCTCTGGATCGGCGTCGGCACCGTTCTGTTCCTGCTCATTGCCGGCAGACGCCTCTGGCCGCTCCTGCTGCTCGACCCGGCGACCGCGTGGCTGAACGGCCTCCCGGCACGGCCTTTGAGATATCTATTGATATTGTTCAGCGCGATATTGATCACGCTTTCCCTGCATCTCATCGGCGGCCTGATGCTGTATAGCCTCGTCTCGAACCCGCTCCTCGCGGCGGGCCGCAGGGCAGCCGGTCTGGCGCAAACCCTTTGCCTGACGCTGGCATACGCCGCGGCCGCCTCGGTCGGGGGACTCCTGCTGTCGCTGTGGCAGGATTGGCCTCCCGGAGCCTGCATCGTGATCTGTTCGGCGGCTCTTCCGATGCTGCCGTCCCTGTCCCTGAAACATCGCAAGGAGAATGTCTCATGAACGAACCCAGGCAGCGTTTTTTCGAACGGCTGGCCGGCAAAGACACCGAGTGTTTCGCCATGCGCCCCGACCAGGAACCCATTCTCGCCCATCTCTGGGAAAGGCTCGGGCCTCTCGACGGAAGCCGGGTGTTCGAGCCGGGCTGTGGCGCCGGCCATTTCACCGAACGGCTGGCGCCCCGTGTCGGGCCGGCCGGCCACATTCACTCCTGCGATACCAGTAAACAGATGATCGAGGCCGCAAAAAATCGGCTCGCGCGCTTCCAACACGTGACAACGTATCTGGCAGATGCCGAAGAGCCCGATGCATTTCCGCATGAGCCGATCGACATGGTGCTGGCGTTCAGATTTTTCCCGCATCTCAGCGACCGGCGCAGCTTCCTCGAACGGGCTCGCAACCTCGTTCGGCCTGCAAACGGCAGGCTGGTTCTCGCCCACCTGGAAGACAGCGCAACCCTCAACGGCATCCACGCCGATGCCGGAGAGGCCGTCCGTGACGACCGGCTTCCCCCGCCCCCGCGCATGCGCGACCTGCTCACCGCCACCGGCTGGCACGTCAGCTATCTGTCGGACACCCCCGAAACCGGTTTTCTCGCCATCGCCACCCCGGCATGAACACGCGGCCCTTCTCTCCGGAACCACAAACGGCGCCCTGAAGAAGCACGGCTTCTCAGATACGATTTTTCTCGGAAACCGCCGGAAACGGTATAATTGCGCCATCCGCAGCGATTTTGACTTTCATCTCCGCCTGGATTATATAGCAAGTGATTGATTTGGCACTTTTGCCGGACGTCATGAACTCCGAGGTCTCAAACACGTTGCGACGATCAAGAAGATTTTCGAGGGTCTGAGAATATGAGCGCAAGAAAAGCCACACTCCACCAGCCGTTCCAGCTCCACACTGGTGATGACAAGCGTCCTGGAACCACGCCTCGGCTTTCGCCGAGATCAAGGAGCGCGTCCGGACAGCCCAGCACGCCGCTCTGCGCTCGGTCAACAAGCAGCTGGTTGGGCTGTATTGGGATATCGGCCGGATCATCGTCGAGCGTCAGAACGCCGAAGGCTGGGGAAAGGCCGTCGTTGAGACCCTGGCAGGCGACTTGCAGAGGGAATTTCCCGGCGTCGGCGGGTTTTCCGTCCAGAATCTCTGGTATATGCGACAGTTTTTCCAAGAATATCATGCGTTGCCAAAACTCCAACCGCTGGTTGGAGAAATTGCCTGGAGCCACAACCTGATCATCATATCCCGGTGCAAGGACTCCCTGGAACGAGGGTTTTATCTCCGCATGGCCCGCAAATACGGCTGGTCGAAAAACGTTCTCATCCATCAGATAGAAAACCAGAGTTACGAGAAAAGTCTTCTGGGGCTAACCAATTTCGACAAGGCACTCACCCCCCGTTTGCGCGCCCAGGCCAAACTAGCCGTCAGAGACGAATACACGTTCGACTTTCTCGAGCTCGGAGAAAAGCATTCGGAGCGGGAACTCGAGCGCGCGTTGATCGGCCGGATCGAGGATTTTCTCCGGGCCATGGGCGGCATGTTCGCCTTCGTGGGCAGTCAGTTCAGGCTGGAGGTCGAAGGCAGGGAGTATTTCATCGACCTTCTGCTGTTCCATTTCGCGCTGGCCGCCGCGTTCGGGATCTACCTGCTGTCCTGATCGGACGTACCAGCCGACTGCCACTGGCCGTGTTCCCACACCCCTTCACAGTTCAGAAACCAGTAGCCGGAGTTGTCACTGTCGATCGAACGGTCGTATTCTTCACCCCGGAGTGATCGCACAGGTCGCCACCTCAAACTTGTCGTTGCACGCCGGTGGGATCTTCTCGGCCGCATTCGGTTCCGAACCGGTCGGACGATTATTCCTATCGAGCGCTGTTCCGGCTCATGGTAGAATGCCATCAATATATCTCTGACAACATCTTTGCTGGAGGATTGCCGTGAAACGACCCGTCTTCTTTTTCCTACTCGCGGTAGGGTTCCTTCTTGCCAGTGTCCTGCCCTCGCAGGCAGGGTTCCGGCAGCTCTCGTTCGAAAACTGCCTGGCCGACTGCACCAGGTATCTCAACATGCTTGAAAACACTGATTCGGCAGGCATGACAGGGGACGAGGCGCGAGCAGGCTTCGAGAAGGCGGAAGCACAGCTCCGAAGCCTCGTTTCCGCGATCGCCACGAAGATCGAGATTTCCAAGGCCAGAAAATCCGCCAATGGTTGGGCACGGCGCGGCGGCGAAGAGGCCACCGCCTACCGGAAGGCATCCGATCTCGCCCTGGAACTGATCGATGATCGCGAAACGCAACTGAGCTCGGGCACATCGGCCGCTTCCCAGGAAATCATGACCGAAATCGACATTCCCTGGTCGATGATCCACCAGCAGCAGATGGATAAAGCGGTCGAAGCCTGCCGGCGTATCATCGGACCATTCAGCTCCGAAGCTGGTTTCCCCGGAACCCTTCCTCCTGACCTGCAGGGGAAATCCTGGCAGGAGATCCGCGTGCGTCTTGCGCAGAACTGCTCGCAGTGTGCAAAAATCATGCTCGAACTGGTCGAGAAATTCAATCTCCCCATACGGCTCCGGCTGGGCGCGATGTATTTCCGGAAACGGTTCGTCCTCGGCACGCTCATCTACCCGCACAAGACCGAAACCGACCGGGTTCACGAGTTTCAATGCCGCACGTTCGCCGGCGCCTGCAGTGAAGGGCTGAAAGAGATGGGTCTCTGGGCCAACCCCGAGCCTATCTGGTCAGGCGACATCGCCTGGGCCAAGCCGATCCGGGAAGGTCTCGACCGGGTCAAATCGCTGCTGCCGGAGTTCCCGGAAGCCATCGCCGAAGCCGATGCCAGGACAACGTGGAAAAAACTGGCCGCGAAAACCGTTCAAGCCGGCTCGGAAGCGGGAATGACCGCGGCCCGGGTCGGCGGTTTCCAGTTTCCGGCATGGCGGTTGAAATTCGCCGTGAAATATTTCAAGGCTGCCACCAAAGCAGCCGTCGCCGGCAGTTGGGAATCCCGCGAAACCGACACGCTGTATTGGAAACAGGCGTGCATCCGGTTGCAAAAGGCTCTTGCGCCGCTGAAAACTGAAATCGACGAACTGCTCGGCTCCCTGCCGAACTGAACCATTGGCAGCACCATTCCGAAGGAACCGGCATCGCCTGCCGCCCAATCTTCAGAGGTTTTCTGGTGCCCGATGCGGTATCCTCGCGAAGGTTCGATGGAGACGGTCAAAGGAGCGGGCATGCGGCGGGTTTCCGCGATTGAACTGAGCAACCGTCTCGAACTGTTCGAGGAAGCCTGCATCAGAAGGGGCGTCAGGCTGACGGCTCAGCGGTTGACGGTGTTCACCTGCCTCGCCCGCTCACAAGCGCACCCCGATGCGGAAATGCTTCATCGCGACGTGGTGCGACTGGTGCCGCGCATCTCGCTCGATACCGTCTATCGCAACCTCTGGCTTTTCGTTGAGATGGGCGTCGCCGGCGTTCTCAACCCTTCTCACGGACGGCACCGGTTCGAAGTGCGATTCGAGCAGCACCACCACTTCGTCTGCCGGAACTGCGGCACGGTGACTGATGTTTCCGCCCCGGCCCTCGACCGGCTTCCGCGGCCTGAAACGCTCGCGGCCCTGGGCGAGGTCGAGTCCGCCACGGTCGAGTTCCGCGGTCTGTGCCGCGCCTGCCTTGCCTCATCGCGATCGAAGCGCGCCCCCGCCAAAAGCTGAGGGCAGGAGGCCATGGGGCCCAGCTATGCCCTTTATCGGCATCTGCATATCCTCGGGGTGCGGAGGGCGGGTTTGAAACCCGCCCCCACAGATATATATTGGTTGTTATCTTCTGTGACTTCGTGTCTTCGTGGTGAAATTATCTTCGTGCCTCTGCGGCTCGGTGGTGCGTTGCCTTGGGCGGTTCACGAACCGCCCCTACGAATTATATCGGTTGTTAATTTTTTGTGACTTCGTGTCTTCGTGGCGAAATGATCTCCGTGCCTGGTATGTTGAAATCGTAATGTAGTATTACCAATTTATTGCGCAT